>JAHAFI010000015.1 GCA_018374355.1 Clostridiales bacterium | reverse complement strand
CTGTCCCTATCCGGCGAGTTTCTTTCGTATTACGATATCATATGGTATCAGAATGCCTCTCCATCTCTTTAAACTGGACTGGATGCTGATGTCCATCGTCCTTCTCTGCATCATCGCCATGATTCTTTACAGCATTCTGAATCTGATCGAAAAGCGATGCCTGAAACAGGAATAGTCAAAAAATCCTCAGAAGTGTTTTTCATCCGCTTCTGAGGATTTTTTGTATATCGTTACAACAATTATTTCAACCAATGATGACTCCGTTTACCTGAATTCCTCCCGGTGATTAATTTCTGCCAGGTTTACTGTTCTGGTACATATTTTTTTTGCCAGTTCCGCATTGTGGGTAACCATCAAAAGTCCCAGTTTTCTCTGTTCTACCTCTTTCAGCATCAGATTCCAAATTTGTGCCTGTGTGATCACGTCCAGCATCGTACTCATTTCATCCGCAAACAGAAAATGCGTCCCCTGAAAAAGAGAGCGCGCCACACAGAAACGTTGAAGCTCACCTCCGGAAAGTTCTCTTGGATACCGTTCCAGCCAGTCTTTCTCAATTCCCAGTGCTTCCATTACCTCGTCACGGAACATCCCTGATTCCTGAAGCACTTTTTTCATCTTCCATCTGGGATTAATTGCTTTTTCAGGATGCTGATAAATCAGCTGTACCGGAGATATCCCTTTTTTCGGAAGCGGCTTCCCATCCAGCAGAACTTCTCCTGAAACCGGCTGCAGATACCCTGCAAGAATCCTTACCAATGTACTCTTCCCGTATCCGCTTGGTCCTACTAGGCCTACCCTTTCGCCCTCTTCTACTTTTAAACTTACATCTTTTAAAATCCATGGCCTGTTTTCTCCATATCGAAAACTAATATGATTCGCCTCAATCAGCATGAATACACCTCACGTATCCCCCACGCACCTCTGTCATGGGTATATTTTTTTCACATTCCGCGGTTTTATGAGGACATCTCGGTGAAAACAGACATCCCTTGGGCAGATATCTGGCATAGGGCTGGAATCCGTCAATAGGCTTAAACCCATTCTGAGGAAGTGCCTCCCATAATGCTTTTGAATAGGGATGGCGCAGCGCCTCGGGCCCTTTCAGGAAATCTTTTGCATCTGCCATTTCCACCGTGGTTCCCGCATAAAATACGGCAATACGATCAGCAATATGAAAAGCCAGATCAATATCATGGGTAATCAAAATCACAGCCTTTCCTTCATCCGCCATCTCCCTGAAGATCTTCAATGCCTCAAGCGCCATTTCCAAATCCAATCCCGGTGTGGGCTCATCTGCGATAACAACCTGGGCGCCGCTTAAAACCGCTGTCGAAACCAAAATCCTTCTTGCCATTCCGCCCGAAAGCTGAAATGGATATAGTTTTTCCGTCTTTTCATCCAGATGAAATCTCTCAAAAATTTCTTTCTGTGCCGCTATCATCCTATGACAGGGCTTTGCGCCTCTTACCTGTGCTTCTACCGTCATCAGCGGATCCAGATAAGACACAGACTGGGGAACCAGAGCCAGTTCCTTTCCCCGTAATCTTTCTTTGTCTTTTTGACTTAGCTCTTTCCCTTTATAAGTAATTTCGCCGCTTATTGTGGCGTTTCCCGGAAGAAGTCCCATCACCGCATGGGCGAGAAGACTTTTTCCTGATCCGCTGGAGCCTGCAATTGCAACAATTTCCCCGGGACGAACGTCAAGGGTCAGATTGGAAATTACTTTTAAATCATATTGTTCCAGCAAGGTATCGTACATATGAAAGGATACTGACAAATCCTTTACTGATAAAATCGGTTCTGTTTTCATATTCTACTCCTATTCATGGGCGCTGTATGGATCTATAATTTTTTTCAGATTCTCCCCAAGCCTGTCAAATAATAATACGATAATTACCAGCATAAGCCCCGGGAAAAATGCCAGCCACCACATACCGGTCGAAAGATACTGCATGGATTCCGAAAGGATGATTCCGATTGCAGGCTGCTCCGGTGAAAGTCCGAAGCCCAGAAAGGTAAGGCCGGATTCATGCATAATTGCATGGGGAAACATCAAAATCAGACCAATAATAAATTGTGGCACCATATGAGGAAGGATATGATTCACAGTAATCCACCAGCTGGAATGCCCCAGTTTTTTTGATACTTCTATATACTGCTGGGAACGAATCTGAAGCACTTCGCTGCGGATAATACGCGCCAAACCTGTCCAGTGGGTAACCGCCACCCCTATAAGTACCCCCTTCAGCCCTTTGCCGCATGCAAAGGATATCAATATCAAAAGTACGGTGTGTGGAATTCCCATAACCAAATCGATCAGCCAGTTGATAAAGTGATCCAGCCATGAGGTTCCTGTAGCTGCTGCCACTCCGACAATCAATGCAATCACTGCGCTGACACTGGATGCCACCGTGCCTACCACGATACTGACAGACAGTCCTTTTACGGTTCTTGCCAGCATATCCCTGCCCAGCATATCCGTTCCGAAAGGATGCTCCCATGAAGGTTTCAATGCTTTCTGTGAAAAATCTGCTGCGATCAGATCATCACTCAGCAATGCCCCTGACAGATATACGCCAAAGAGAATTACAAAAATCACACCCGCCCAAAGGATTGTTTTTGTACGCCGATTAAAAAACTGTTTCTTTTTCCGCAGAATGCTGCTGTTTACTCCTGTATTATTCATTCCGATATCCCTCCCTGATCTGCGGATCTACAATTCCATAAATAATGTTTGCTATCATATTTCCTGCAAAGACAAAAAGGGTGCTGAATAAAGTAATTCCCAAAAGCAGCGGAATATCCGATCCCATTCCTGCCGCTGATGCAGCCGCTCCAAGTCCCGGATAGGAAAACACATTTTCCGCCAGTACCGATCCTCCGAACAATTCGCTGAAAGAACCAAATTGCATGGTAATTGCCGGAAGCATAATATTTCTCAAGCCATGTCTTTTCAGTATGCTCCAGGTGGATTCCCCTCTTGCTTTCGCAAAAAGAACGTAATCGCTTTCCAGCACATCCACCAATTTTTCTCTTGTGTGGAGAGCCACATTGGCAAAAGACAAAAAACTCAAAGTCAGTGCCGGAAGAATCAGGTGGTGAATCCGCTGTAAAAGAGTAACCTCATCCGCAGGCACTCCCTTTGGCACACTCATTCCCATAGGAAACCAGCCAAGCTGTACCGCAAAAACCATGAGAAATACAATTCCTATCCAAAAGGTAGGTGCCGAACACATAACCAGACATACTTTCTTCAGAATTTTGTCTGCCCATTTTCCGTTAAACACTCCCATAACGCATCCCATTGCAAAGCCGATAATTCCCGAAAAAACCCATGCTGTCATCATAAGTGCCAGAGATGTTGCAAATTTCTCTTTGATAATATCCAGAACCGGGCGGCGGTAGATCAGAGATACTCCGAAGTCCCCATGAAGAATCGATTTCGCCCATGCAAAAAAACGTTCTACAGGAGGATCATTCAACCCCCAGTATTCTGCTATTTTAGCTCTCTGTTCCACGCTGACATTTGGTACAGAACCCACATACTGCTGCACCGGATCCACCGGTGACAGGCTTACCAGCACGAAACTGATGATACTGACTGCGATCAGCAGCGTAATCCCCCTGAGAAGATACTTACCTGTAAATTTCAGATAATATTTATTTTTCATATGTATGTCTCCATCTCTCTTTATAAACGCACAATTGCTCCGGACAGAATCTGCCCGGAGCCGGAATATCTTTCTCTTATTCCCAAGTCCATTCTTCCAGATTTGCAATCAGCGGCCAAGCCTGTCCATGAGCATGGATTCTCTGATTTCCAATATTCAGTCCATCTTTTGCATAATAAAGATGTGTCATATTCACATAGAATGCCCAGGGTGCTTCACCTCGCATGGATGTGCCGGTTTCTCCATCCCACTGCGCTTTCTGCCACCATTCATAGGAATCTTCGATGGTAAGAGAATTCATGGCCTGATCCAGATATTCATCCGTTTTTTCGCTGGTATAAAACTCCGGATTGTACCAGTCCGTTTTTCCTGCATTGCTGCTGTGGTACAGCATGTAGGATGTCATAGGACTGTCAGAACCCCATCCCATAATCATCGGTTCAGAAAACATTCTCTTGATTGTGTCATCTGCACTGACGCCTTCTACCGTAATGTCAAATCCCATATTTTCTTTCGCCTGATTAGCTACAGACATTGCCACTGCCTGTCTCATGGAATCCCCTGCGAAATACATCAGATTAAATGCAAGCTTTGTGCCGTCCTTTTCTCTGATTCCATCCCCATCCGTATCCTTCCATCCGGATTCTTCCAGAAGTTCAACGGCATAATCTACATCTGTCTCAATTTTGCTTTCTTCATTCCACCATGGCAAGCCGTCACATTCCGTATATGCCGGTTTTGCCAGACCGTTTAAAGCTTCATCGATAATCTGCTGTCTGTCAATACCATAGCAAAGTGCTTTTCTTACATTGACATCACAGGTAATATTGTTGCCGATTTTATATCCGTCCTCTGTTGTCTTCCCTTCATCAGGAACTGTCGGAAGGGTGATTCCACGGTTATCTACGGATTCTACCTCCTCTACATGCATCCCTTCTATGGGAGTCGTAGCAATTGTTGCAGAAGTCAATGCAATATCTACTTCTCCCGCCTTTGCTGCCACAAGTCTGGCATCTTCCTCCTGAATTAAGACAACTGCTCTTTGAATCTGCGGCTGTTCTCCATAATAGTTTTCATTTGCTTCCAAAATAAACTGCTGCCCTTTGTCCCACTGTACCATTTTATAGGGACCTGAACCGATAATCTGTTCTGCTTCCAGACCAAACTTCTCACTGTATGCTTTTTCCGGTACAATTCCCATCTGGGCAACTGTATAGATAAAAGTTACGCATGGTTTTGTCAGCTTAAATTCTACGGTTGTATCGTCTAATGCATTGCAGCTTTCCATCATTGTCAAATCCATATAGGTAGCTTTTTCTTTTGCCGTATTAAAAGTAAATGCGACATCCGATGCTTTCAGAGAATCACCGTTTGTAAACTTTACATCATCTCTCACCTTGAAAGTCCATGTCAGAGAATCTTCACTAACCGTATACTCTGTTGCCAAATCATTTTCAACCTGATCGTCGCCGTTGATCCGCACCAGACTTGAATACAGAGGGGAACCTGCATATCCGAATCCTGTACAGGGATCAAAGGAGTCTCCCTCACTGGAAAAGCCTATGGTGACTTCCGTTTTCCTTTCTTCCGTATCCTTTTTTTCTTCCTCTGTATTCCCTGCATCTTCAGAAGCTTCTTTCGTTTCTTCTGTCTTCACAGAGGCTGTTCCTGAATCTCCCGTTCCGCCACAGCCTGCCAGCATGACAGATGCGCATAACAATGCAGTCAAAATTCTTGTTCTCTTCTTCATGTCTCTTCTTCCTCCCGTATTTTCTGGTTTTCGTTTTTTATTATACATAGTTGTTCTCCTTTTCGTAAGCCCCCATGGGGGTTAATTTTATGTTCTAATTTTTATACAATATTCTCGCTTCCTTACCGCAGGATATTCTCCTCTGCATACTCTCATGAAATAATGTACAAAAACCAGCCTCCGCTCAAAGAGGCTGGTTTTTGTACAAACTTTAAGGATGTTATTATAGGATTTATAAGCTGCTTTTTGCGTTTTGTGGAGGAGTGCAAAAAGCATTGACATTACTTATGCAATTATCATAGTATTCTTTTTTCTATCCCGCAAGCCTCCCCCCGGGATACTTTTTTCAAAAATTTTTTTATCGGTTTTTCAGGCAATTTTCTTACATTTCTCCGAACTTCATCCCCATCCGGGGGTTTTGCATCATCTTTTGATACAACCTTACGTCATAATTAATCACAATGACAAAACCCCATCTGTCAAATGTGCGATTTTTCCGCTATGCCGTGCCACCTGCAAATCATGGGTAATCATAAGAATCGTATTGCCCATATCATTCAGTTTCCGGAATAATGCCAGAATCTCCTGCCCGGTCTGGGAATCCAGCGCTCCCGTTGGTTCATCCGCCAAAAGTAATGCCGGAGTGGTCACAAGCGCGCGGGCAATGGCCACCCGCTGCTGCTGACCACCGGAAAGTTCATTCGGCTTGTGGGAAACACGTTCCCATAACCCTACCATCCGGATGTACTCTTCGGCGATTTCGACAGCCTCCGCTCTGCTTTTTCCTCTTACCAGCAGCGGGAGCAGCACATTCTGTAAAATCGTATACTGGGGAATCAGATGATATTTCTGAAAAATAAACCCGATTTTCTGATTACGCAAGGCCGTCAGCTGTGCATCGCTGCATTCTCTGACATTTACCCCATCCAGATGGTACTCGCCCGAGTCTGCCGTATCCATGCATCCGATAATATTCATCAGCGTTGATTTACCGGATCCGGAAGCTCCCAAAATCGCCAGATACTCTCCTTTTTCCACGGAAAGGCTGACATTTTTCAGCACATGGAGTTTTTCAACACCGGTGGCATAGGATTTATTGATATTGTTTAATGTTACAATGTAATCTTCTTTCATCTTTCATCTTTCTTATTCCATAATACGAACAGACTGTACGTTTTTGTCTTCCTGATTATCCACGGCAACAGCAATCAGGCTGCCCTTTTTCAGTGCCGACAACGTTGCTTCCTGTCCCATACTGTATACCTTCACTCCTGCCGGCAGGGAAAAGGTGATGGTTTCTCCTGTGTATTCCATGTTCTGTCCTTCTCCGGCTGACATCGCTTCGCCCTCATTTGCCGGAGCCATCATAACTGCCTCCGTCTCGCCGCCGGCAGACTCTTCCTTTTTACCGGTATCCTCCTTGGCATCTTCCACATCCGGCATTTTTACCAGAGACACTTCGATTTCATTTCCGACAATATTTGTGATTGTACCGTAAACCTCCTCAAATGTTTCCGGTTCCTCCTGTTTTTCCGTCTTTTCCTCCTTTGCTCCACACGCTGCAAACGAGCAGACACATACAGTTGCTAAAATCAATGATAAGAATTTTTTCATTTCTAAAACTTCCTTTCGTTTCTATTTTTTTATTCATAATTTAACGCATCAATAGGTTTCAGTTCCGATGCCTTATAGGCCGGGTAAAAGCCAAACAGCGCAGCCGTACACACAGCAAAGCACAATGCCGCAATCCAGCCTTCCGGACTTGGCGCCACGGAAATCTTCGTGTATCTCATCAATGGCAGTACAAGGAAACTCAAAATCACACCGATCATACCGCCGAAGAGTCCCATTCCCACAGATTCCATCAAAAAAAGCATCAGTATATCCCTTTTTGATGTTCCTATCGCTTTCAAAATACCGATTTCTTTTGTACGTTCCTTAACCGAAACAAACAAAACATTCATAATACCGATTCCGCCAACAATAAATACAATGGCTGCCACCGAAATCAGCAGCATCTTCATCGTGCGGGCAGATTCCATCGCCGCATCAATACGTCCTCCGGCATCCTCGATCACATACATGGTGCTGTCTTCCAGCAGATAATCCAGTGAACTTTTTAAGCGCGCCATCGCCCTGTCAACCGCTTCCGTGCTGACCGCCAGTCCTACCGCCTGGGGAATTGTGTAATCATCCAGAAGATTATTGTCCTGGGCTGTCTGAAGCGGGAGAAAAATGCTTTCATCCGGATTTACTCCCTGTAATCCTTCTGATTTTTTCTGAAGAACGCCGATGACTTCGTAGCGGTAGTTCCCGATCCGGATGCTCTCACCGACAGCCGCATTTGCATCGCCAAAGGTCTCACCGGCAATTTTATTTCCCAGTATCACCACCCGGCGCCCGTCTTCCAGATCCTCTTCTGAAAAATCCGTACCCGTATCGATATAAAAGTGAGAAATATCGCCATATCCCGCTGTTACCGCTACTATTGCCGTCATTTTCTTTTCTTTTCCCAATTTTATATTTTCGTATAAGGTCGCCCTCAGATAAATGTCGGAAAGGTAGGGATTTTCCTCCCGGATTGTCAAAAGATGCTCCTGCGTGATACGGGGAATCGATGCAAAATCCATATCCTGCGTATACCCCAGATTCACATAGATGGTCTCGGCAGACATATCCGAATACTGCTTTGCAATCTGTTCCTCTCCGCCTCTTCCGATGGCAATGACCAGAATAATGGTCAGTGTGCCAATGATAATCCCCAGTGATGTCAGAAATACCTTAAATTTGTTCTGCATGAGGTTGACACCGATCATGCGCAGAGTCTCCGTCAGCCGCATACGATCACCCCTCAATCACCACAACATCACCATCTTTAAGTCCTCCGGTGATTTCGCTGACACGGCCATTGGAAAAACCGGTTTTGATTTCCCGTTCTTCATGGGATCCATCCGGCAGCAAAAGAGTAACCACCTGCTTCCCGTCCTTCTGGGTGACCGCTTTATTGTCCAGTGTCAACACTTTTTCCACTCGCTTCAGGACAAATTTGATGCTGCATGTCATTCCCTGCAACAGCTCCGGCTGGGGTTCGTCAAAGGCAATGGACACTTTATAGTTTACGCCTTCCCCTCCCTGTGTGGGTACAAGACTTTTTTCCTTTACTTTTCCCTTCAAAGTCTCATCCGGGTTGGCGGCAAACTGCATTTCAACCTCCTGTCCAACCTCGATGTCGCAGATTTCTTCCTCTGAGATCTGTGTCACCGCCAGTTTTTCATCGCTGTCTCCAATCGTAACAATGGATTTGCCGCCCGGTGCGGTATCACCCTCTGTATAGCTGATGGCAGTCACAATTCCATCCAGTTCTGATCTAAGTATCGGTGTCTCCAGCAATTTTTTTGCAGCTTCCAGCTCATCCGTAATCTTGGCTGTTTCTGCTGCTGCATTTTCGATAACATTATCCAGCGCAGCATTATCCAGCGCGTCGATACCGCCCTGTATTGCCTGAGTTTTCTTATTTTGCTCCTGCTTGGACGCATAATCACTGTCTATTGCTCCCATCGACCGCTGCTGTGTTTCCAGCTCTGCTTTTGCACCCTCCAGTTCGCTTTCTGCCTGACGAATCTGCTCTTCCAGTGCAGCAATAGTTTCTTTTCCTTCTCCGGCTTCCATCTGTGCGTCCAAATCCGCAATCTGTTTTTCCAGATCGGCTTTTTCCGCTTCCAGTTGTGCCAGCTTTCCTGATTCCTCCGACTGTCTCTCGGCTTCTGCCAGTCCTTCCGATTCCGCCTGCTGTTTCTCTGCTTCTGCATTCTCTGTTTCCGGTTCTGCCGGTGTCTCTGATTCATCTGACTGCTTTTGAAGCTCCTCCATCTGACGGACTACTTCCTCAAGTCTGGCGGATAATTCACTTTTCTTCTGATTCATACTTTCTGCCGAAGCCACTGCAGCGTTTTCAGCATCCTGAAGATTCTTGCGAAGCTCTGCAAGTTTCTTTTCTATCTGCTGTTTTTTTTGCTCCAAACCTGTGATTGTATTTGCCGCATCACGCTTCCTGCTTTCATATTCTGACTGAATGCTCTGCTGTTTTTCCACTGCATTCAGACTGTCCTGCATCTGCTCTTTCGTCTTATTATTTTTAGCATCCTCAGCTTCCCGTTCTGCCGCTTTTAGTGATCTGTCCAATTCATCCACCTTTTTTTGAAGATCTTCAACGGAAAATTTCACAAGGATATCGCCCTTTTTAACTTCCTGGCCCTCTTTTACCATAACCTCCTCAATTTTCAGTTCCACCCCCGCCGTATGAGGATTTCCGGTCACTTCCAGAGTGCCGCCGCCATCCAGAGAAGCCGTTATGTCATCGTAGGTGACAGGATATTCACGCCAGATCACTTCCTCATCCGCATCCTTTTTGGAGGGAATCGCCCAGATCGCAATCACCAGAATTATGATGCTTCCTGCGATACCCATGAAAATTTTTTTGTGCTTCCATATTTTTTGCATGTTATGTATCATCCTTTCCACTGAGCTAACGCAAGAATATCATATGAAATGTTAGATTTTTGTTAGACGCAAATTTTCATCCGGAAATTTGACTTTGAAACAGGTACCGTTTTTCCCATCACTCTCAACAGTGACAGTTCCCCTCGAAGCTTCGACCATGGTTTTTACCAGAGACAGCCCCAGACCGGAACCGCCCATCTCCCTTGACCGTGACTTGTCCACCCGGTAAAAGGCGTCAAAAATAAACGGAAGATGTTCTTTGGGAATCCCCGGTCCATCGTCTTTCACCGTAATATATGTGGAATCATCTTCCCTGAAGGCATTTACCCGGATGCTGCCTCCTTGCTTTCCATATTTGCAGGCATTTTCAATCAGATTAAAATAGATCCGATAGAAAAATTCCGGATTTCCAGCAACCGAAAGTTCTCCGCATTGCACCGAACAGGTTATTTTTTTCTCTTCCAGTAAAAATGACAGTTCATCCGCAATTGCCTCAAACAGAGGTTCCAGCATAATCTCTTCTTTTTCATCAATGCTTTTTTCTCCCACAGAAGCCAACAGGAGTAAGTCATCTACAATGTTTGACATCCGATTCACACTGAGCAGAGTCTTTTGAGCATTGTCTCTGTAATCTTCTATGGTTGCGGCAGAATCCGCCTCCAAAACCTGCACGCCTGTTTTCAGTGTTGCAAGCGGCGTCTTCAATTCATGAGCCGCATTGGCGCTAAATCTTTTCTGCCTGAGAAATGCATGGTCCAACCGGTTCAGCATTTCATTGAAGCCATGGGTAAGCTTCCCTACCTCATCATTCATCGTTGTTTCCGGCAGTCTTTCTGATAAGCTTTGTTCATCTATATTCTCCACCTCTGCGCTCAGTTTCCGCAAGGGGCTAAGCGCACTTCCGACTGCCAGATAAACGGCTGTTGTGCCCAAGATTATGATCAGAACGCAAAATACTATACTGTTGCTGCGGAATTCCCCTGTCGCCATTTGTGCCGGAGTTCCTGCAATCGGCATTTCCGCAGCATTTTCTTCTCTTTCATTTTCCGGAATAACTTCCGGTATTTCCGTCATATGAGCCGGCTCCATCACCGCAGCAAAGGAATTGTCCGCATTGATGATGGATGCAATCGTCAGCACCACAGAGCAGACAGCCAGAACAAGCGCTGTCAGGATTGTAATTCTCCATTGTAAGGTCAGTTTTTTCATATAGTCTCCTCCATGATATATCCCTGTCCGCGTACGGTTTTGATATAATCCATCTGCGATGCTGTATTTAATTTCTTTTTCAGACTGTGGATATGATACCGAAAGGTATTGGAAAACGGATCAAATTCATTGTTCCAGACATGCTCTGTCAGTTCTTCCGCACTGACTACCTGATTCTTATGCTGCATCAGATATTCCAGTATGCCGTATTCTTTTCGCGTAAGGTTGATTCTCACATCACCGAATGCCACACTTTTTGATTTTGTGTCCACTGTCAGCAGACCCATTTCCAGCACCGTCGGCATCTGGGAAAATTCCCTGCGCAGCAGACTGCGGATTCGCGCTTCCAGTTCTCCAAAATCAAAGGGTTTTACAAGATAATCATTTGCCCCCTCATCCAGTCCGGTAATGCGGTCTTCCACCGTACTTCTGGCAGATAAAATAATGACTTTAATATCTGCATCTTTCTGACGGATTTCCCGCAGAACCTCCAGCCCGTCTTTTTTGGGTAAATTCAGATCCAGCACAAGCAGGTCATAGTCATTTACTTCGTATTCGTATAAGGCCTCCTCACCATCATACGCCACATCCACAGCATAGCCGCTGTTGGAAAGTCCTTTCGCAATGTATCCTGAAAGCATTTTTTCATCTTCCACAAGAAGTATTCTCATAAATATCCTCCTGATTTTTCAATTCATTCTTACCATTATAACAAAAGATATGTTAGATTTTTATAAGAAACCTCCTTAAAGACTGCTTTTCGTTATTTCTCCGGACAAAAGATAACAAGGGAAGAAATAAATGATTCCTTTCATCTGAGGATTCGAGCCAAAAATATAAATCCCCATTGCCAGCACGCTCAATGCAATATGCAGCAGCATTTCATAGGGCAGCTTTGCACATAAAAATCTATACAGAAAAAGCAGCGCCAGTGACAGCAAAAGGAATCCCAAAGCTCCATACATTGCCTCACTGCATTGTCCCACTTCCTCTATAGATTTGTATTGTCTCATAGAAAACATCTGCTTTCCTATGGACTCTCCCAGTTCCTTCCATCCTTCAAAGTCGGAGCATTTTCCCGGAAATGCCCACGCCGGAAAATGGAAGGATCCGGGGATGCATTTCATATAGACCAGCCATATCAGAATCAGTACACCGCTGCAGATCCCTTTGCTTCTTTTCCCTTTTTCCTTTCCCTGTGCTGTCAAAAACAAAATGATAGTTCCCCCAATAAACAGAAGCAGCGCAGCCCTCTGCACCCATTTCAGCAAATCCATTTCCAGCTTTCCGTCATGGTTCTGAAAATAATCCATGATTATGGGATAACTCATGGAATCCATTTCCTTCATCACTACCAAACCTGCCCTCTCCTGTCTGTCTGCGGAGGCTTCCGTTAAATTTTCTTCCTCCGTTATCCGGCTTTCGCAGGCAATCCCATAAAAGGAACTTCCTTCTGCCAAGTCCTCTGCTGTCTCGCTGTCCTCAAAAATGAACATAAATTTTTCATTCCTGCTGTCCATCTCTGCCAGACAAGAAACTGCTTTTGAAAAACTCAGCAGAAAAAACAGTCCTATCATAAATGCTCCCACATATTTCCAGCGAATATTTATCATTTATCTTTTACAACCTTTACCCTCTCACCGTCACTAATACTCTTCCCTGCCCGTAAAATTACTTTGCTGTTCTGTTCAAAACTTCCCTCCACTGCTGCATAGGTATCATTTTTTTCCAGAACCTTCACCGGAACTTCCACAACAACCGTCTGCATACCCAGAGTGGTGGCTTCTTCCTTCGCCATTAAAATATATTGCTCACTGCTGTTTCCATACAAAGCTGACACCGGAACACAATTCTGATACATATTACTCTCTGTGACCAGTTCCAACTGCGCTCTGCCGGACTTTTTCACCTGATCGGACTGAATTTTTGACCGTACCTGATACATTTTATTTCCTGCAGCCGTTTCCTGTCCCTCTCCTGCGCCCGCCATCTCTGTTTTTACTTCCGTTATCCGGTCAATTTCCTGATTTTCCAGAAATACACTGGGATCATCCGTCAGTCTGATGGTACAGATATCGCCCTGTTTTAAATGTTCTGCCGTCTGTTCATCCGCTATTCCCTCAAACTGAAAAGACTGACTGAAATCTTCCAGAAATACAGCCACACCGGTGCCGATGATGTCACCGATTCCTACATTGAGCTGCTGAACTTTTCCGCTGATCTCAGAGCAGACGCTTCCGCCGCTTTCTTTTATCTGCTTCAAAACATTCAGATTTTCTTCCAGATCTTCTTTGTCTATCTCCTGCAATTTTATGGAATTATCTTTTTCCAGCGGCGTTTTTGCATCCTCTACCTGGCGCTGCGCATTTTTTTCACTTTCATTTCCTGTTCTCACAGCAGCCTCATATGCCCGCTTCTTTTGCTCATAATCCTGTTCCAGCGCTTCCTTTTCCTGCTCCCATTCTGCCATCCGGGCATTCCACTCCTCCATAGGATCTGTTTCTGCTTCCTGCCCCGCTCCATCTTCCGGCTGTCCAGTCTCCTCCCCGGCTCCGGTAGTTTCTTCTGTTTCACTCTGTAAAGCTTCTTCTCCGCTTCCGATAGCTTCTTCCTCTGTACTCTGCACGGCTTCTTCTCCGCTTCCGGCGGCTCCTTCCGCTGTATTCTGCACAGCTTCTTCTCCGCCTCCTGTGGTCTCTTCTGCTGTACCCTGCACAGTTTCCTCTCCGCTTCCGGTAATTTCTTCCGTTTCGTTCTGAAGAATTTCCTCATCCGGAACCATCGTTTTTGTGTTGTCTTCCGTCGGCATCTGTGGCGGATTATTTATATGCTCCTCCAGCTTTACCCTAGCCGCTTCCATATCCTGATAAGCTTCCGCCTGTGTCACAGCATTTTCTTCCACGGTATCCTGATAATCCCTATTCGCTCTGTGAATGCTCTGGTTCTTCTTATTTTCCTGCATCTGCCGGCTGCTCTGCCCGCTCTCAATCTGAAGCTTCTGCTTCTCCATCTCCGTCTCCAGATCACTGATCTTCTCATCCAGAAAAGCCATGTCATATGTAAAGAGCACATCCCCTATTTCTATCAGGTCACCCTCTTGTACCTTAATGTCTCCGATTCTCAGATCTTCTGTGCCGTACACGGTTTTTATCCCCTGTGATGTTATCTCCCCTGAAATATTCACCGGATACTGCAGGCTCATCTGTTCAAAATCCCCTGCGGTTACTTCCGGCAGCATATAAGAGTCTGCTATTTTTGCCACGATCGTCAGGACAATCATTCCCGCTGCAAATGTCATCAGAACAACCGCTTTTTTATTCTGAAAAATTTTCATCTTACTGTCACCTCTGCTCATTCGTTATTTTGAAATCATCGTTCCAATACCATTTTCAAGATCATCCTTTCCCAGTGCCATCAGCACCATCATCGGTACCATCACCAGAAAAGAAAATACAAATACATAAGGAATATTACTTCCGTTCATCACCGGCATATACAGTGAAAACGGCCACCGGGAAGGTGTTTTCAAAAACATCAGCGGCTGTTCAATCATATTCCAGTATTCGATCACTCCCAGCAGAACCGCCGCTGTAATTCCCGGTTTGACCATGGGCACACAGACATACCAGAATGTCTGAAAAATACTGCTGGTATCCAGAGAAACCGCTTCAAATACTTCTTCCGGCAATGCCGAAAAGAAACGGTATAAGATAAACACCGGAAATGTGGAAAATATTGCCGGCAGTATCACTGCAAAATCTGTATCCATCATTCCCAATCCGTCGATCACCAGATAGTTGGAAAGCATAGTCACCTGAAAAGGCAGAAGCATCAGCAGCATATACAGGTAAAAGACAATACCGCTCCATCTCCCCCGCCATCGGGAAAATCCGAAAGCCGCCGGAACAGCAACTACCATCTGCCCTGCCACGATCCATGCAGTCAGCTTGATGGAATTCCAGAAAACAACGTAAAATTCCGGCTCATCCAGCAATACTTCCACATATCCTCTTAACGTGGGAAAAGACGGAAAGAGAAAGAACGATGTCTTTCCGCTTCCCGCCAGAATCCCATTTAAATAAAGTGCCAGTTCCTGTTTTCCCGTAATGGAACAGATCAACAGCCAGAATACCGGAAAGCAAATTAAAACACCCGTCAGTCCCATCATCAGCGAGACGATTTTTTTACTAACTACACTTTTCAAGTTCATCACCGTCCTTCTTCCTGAAAGGATAAACTGCCACCCCGAAAATACAGACCAGAATCACCGCACAAGCAGCCATCTTTTCAAATGACATTTCCCTAAACCAGTTATTAAAAAGATGCTGAACCATGTAAATGCTCTGATCCGGATATTCGCCTGCCAAAAGATAGGCTTCCCTGTAGGATTTGAAACTTCCTGTCAGCGCGAGAACGATGGTCATGGATGCCACAGGCATAAGCCCGGGCATCGTAATATGACAAAATTTTCTCATTGCTCCTGCTCCGTCCACCGAAGCAGCCTCATACAGACTATCCGGAATCCCCTGAAGTCCTGCAATCCACAGGACTACATAATACCCTGTATTTTTCCATAGGAAGCTGAAAATCAGAACCCAAAACGCATAGGAAGAATGAATCCAGTCGATATCCAGATGAAACCATGAATTCAGCAGTCCATATTTGTGGAACACCATCTGCCATATGAAAACCAGAGACGCAATGGGCACTGCCATGGGCAGCAGACATATTTTTCTCAAAAAATGATACTTTCCGAAAAAAATGAAGTTTGCCAGCCCCAGCGATATAACCAGCAGCGTTGGAACACAAACTGCTATAAACCGCCCTGTATTTTTCATTGCAATCATAAATGCTGTATTTCCCACCAAATTTTTGTAATTATCCAGACCTGTAAATATTTCTCCCGAAACATCTGTAAAAGATCTCCGAATGACATCAAAAAAAGGAACAAACACGAAAATTGAAACCCCCAGAAGGCTGGGAAGGATAAAAGCAAAATATTTCAGATTGTTTTTTTTACTCCGCGAAATACAATTCCAGTTTTTGCGTAATTTCATTGACTGCTGTTTCAATATCCTTTTCTCCATTCATATAAGGCCATGCACATTCTACTACCGTATCAATCACCACAGAATCTTCCATAGAAGGAGTTGTCAATTGTGTAATCTCCGTTTCCAACTGCTGAAAATACGTTTCCTCCGGCCAGACAAATTCCTCACCTATCGCCTGATATATTTCAGTCTGTGCTGCCAGCTCTTCATCTGAAGGTTTCTGAGTCATATTTTTGAATGCATTTTTATTCACAGGCAGATTCATCATTGTCGGAAAAGAGCTTCCGGAGAAAATTCCCTGTTCCTCGGCGCTGAGTATAAAATTCAAAAACTGCTTCGCCAAATCCTCTGATGCGGTTTTTGCATTGATACCAACCAGAAGAGGGCTGAATACATTTTCTGAAACATGCCCCATCGTCAACTGATGATTGTAAATGTCTGCATAGTTTTTAAGATAGCTTAAATATCCCAAATCCATCGCTGCCAAACCGTCCCGGATACCAAACATATCCAGCAGTGTATCTGCCTCAAAAACATCAACTGTCTTATCAGATGCCCAATCATCAGAAATCATATTATTGAAAACCTCATAGTTTTTCAACTGGTCATTCATCGCCTTTGTCAGTTCCAGCAGACGTTTTAAATTATCCCTTGAAATACGCCCTTCTTCCTGTACAGAATCCCAGCATACACTGGTGATATAACGAAGAAGCGCCTGATCCCGTCTGTAAAAAGCGGGAATATCTCCTGACTGGCTTGCCGCTTCCACAAGTCCCTCCAGAGAATTTATATTTTCTACAGAGGAGTCTTTTCCCAATATCACCGGAATCTTAAAGGATACCGGCATCGCATACTGTGCATCGTTCTTCTGATAAGCAGAAAACAGATTCGTGAAAAATTCTTCCTGTCCTGTCAGGTCGGCTACTTCCTGTTTTACATCCTTCAAGATACCTTTCTCACTGTAAGATTCCCAAGGAAGTCCATTTAAAACAATCACATCCGGGCCTTTTCCCGCCATAATTTCTGTATTCAGAATATTGACTGCATCCGATACGGATGTAATATTCTGGCCTTTCATGCCAACCTCATAATTTACCAAGACATCCGGGTTCTGATTCTGAAAATCAAAAACCATTTTATCCATAACACTGTTTTCCTTCAGGGAATAGATGGTAAGCTGATTTGTCGGCTGTACAGATACCTCCCCGTCATATTCGTAGCGCAGAACCTGTACACCTTCCCCCTGACTATTTCTCATAAATACCAGAAATACTTTTTCACTGAGCATATACAGTCCATACACATTGTATCCCGGTTCACTTAATCCGGTAATTTTCCCATCCACCAATTTTTCCTGAAGGGTCATCCCGTAATCAACGGCGAAGATTCCTTCGCTATTGCCATAATACATTTTCTGGTTTGTCTCATCCAGATCTACGCTTTCCATAAAAAGTACACCGGAAGGAATTACCATATCCTCCATTTCTTCTCCGGTCTGAGCGTTTAATGTCTTGATGGATTTGCCTGTATCACTTTCATTTTTTCCGTTTTCATTCAGATAAATCCTGTCACCATATAAGGAAAACTGCCCCTGAGCTGTTTTCTTTTCCCATTTCTTGCTTCCGTCAGTGATGTTAAAACCATATACTGTGTACTGATGGGATTCTCCTTCTCTTACTTCCAAAGTACCATAAAGAGTCTGATCCTCTGACATTTTAAGGTTCGTCAGGCCATAGCCTTTCTCAAGAGCGCTTTCATTTCCCTCCGGAAGATTCAGATTCAGCGGCTGAGGAGTCTGGGTATCTGCCGGAAAACTATAATATTCATACTTTCCTATGGGAAAGTTTGCTGCTGCTGCATCTACGGACATTTTTCCTACAGAAATAGTTACACTTCCATCATTTCCGATACAGGCGTCTGCCGCCCGGTAACCTTCCGGCAGTCCTCCCGCAGCAATTTCTATTTTGCTCTGCCAGTTCTTTCCCTGATCGCTGCTTTCGTAAAAATAAAGACTGCCGGGTTCGCCTTCAAACACCACCTGTATAACGCCGTCTTTCTTTTTTACATCATACAAATTTTTCAATGTGTTCGGAAATTCTATTTTTTCTTCCATATAGCGTCCTTCCTGCAAAGCTACAGTCTGTGTGCCGCCGGTAGAATTTTCCGTCTGCGAATTGTTCCCATTTTCTTTCATATCCTGATCTTTCTGACCCTTCTGACATGCTGTTAACATCATAGAGATTGTCAGTGACAAGATCAGTAAAATACTGATATAACATTTTTTTATTCGTTGTCTGTTCATTTTCAGTTCCTGCCTTTCTTTATTATGCTTCATATGATATCATCTCTGTAAAAGAAAGTCCTCTAAGAATTCTCTAAACGAAAAAGAGAAGTTTAGAGAATTCTTAGAGGAACTGTGAACCCGTTTCATGATATAATAGGTAAAGAATTTAATTATCAGGAAAGCGAGAATTTCTATGAGGATATTACTGATTGAAGACGATACCAGTCTGGCCGAATTATTGACTTATGGACTGGAAGCTGAAGGCTTCTCCGTGGACACCTGTTCTACCGGAAATGAAGGACTGAGATTTGCACTGGAAAATATGCATGATATGATTTTACTTGACCGGATGCTTCCCGGTATTCCCGGAGAGGACGTGCTGAAACGCATTCGCGAAAAAGAAATATTCACCCCGGTTATTTTTATTACTGCTTTGGGTGACTCTTCCGAAAAAATCAACTGTCTCGATATCGGCGCTGATGACTATCTTGTCAAACCTTTTGATTTTGGCGAGTTGATGGCGCGTATCCGCAGTGTAATGCGCAGATTTTCACACAACATGACTTCCCTCCTTCAATTCGGAGATCTGCAGTTTTCGGAAAAAGAATCCAAACTGCTTTATAAAAACGGCTCCCTGATTCTATCTGAACGGGAAGCGGCTCTGATGGCCTATTTTTTCCGTCATCCTAATCAGGTACTTACCAGATGGCAGATCATCGGAAATGTCTGGGGTGCCGATACCGATATTGAAGACGGTAATCTGGATAATTATATTTATCTGCTGCGAAAGAAACTGTCAAAACTGGATACCAATGTTCAGATTGTCACTATTCACCGTCAGGGCTATAGCCTTGTTGAAAAATAAAGGACTGTACTATGTTTCGAAAAATTCATCACAAATTGGTTTTTATCTGCTGTCTTATTACATCCGGTATCGTACTGCTTATTATTCTTATTTGTCTGTCGCTGTCCGAAAAAAATATGCGAAATGAAGAAGAAGCACTATTTTTACTCAAAACAAATGCAATTTCTTTTGATCTTCTTTCTTCCCGTGAAATCGACAGGGCATGGTATGGAAAAAATATCCAGTCCGGAAGTGATCTCCTTTATATTGAAGTAAACGGAA
Organism: Clostridiales bacterium; assembly: GCA_018374355.1. Classification (GTDB taxonomy): domain Bacteria; phylum Bacillota; class Clostridia; order Lachnospirales; family Lachnospiraceae; genus Oliverpabstia. The sequence continues at coordinate 50,888 of JAHAFI010000015.1, read as the reverse complement.
ATCCCTCCACCCTGTCCTCCCTTTTATTGACAGACTCTCAAATGTCTCTGATTGGGAAAGTCAAAAAAAAAGCGGAACAGATTCGTCAGGAAAACGGCACAGATTCGTCGCCTGTCTATACCTACGATTCCAGTCTGACGGAAAAAACATTTTCCTATAAAACCCCTGACCATTCCTATCTTGTGATGGCTTCCGGTATTGAGAAAAACTCTGCCTCCATTGATTATCTGTATCTGCATTCTCTTGACAGTCTTAATCAAAAGGTTTTCCGACAGCGAATCTGTTATTTTTTTATCTGGCTGGCCTCTATTGGCGTATTGTATGTATTTTCTTTTTATTTTACAGCCCATACGCTGAAGCCATTGATTCAGAATCAGGAGAAGCAAAAACAATTTATTGCTCTGGCTTCCCATGAGCTCCGCTCCCCGCTGGCTGTATTCAAGACAGGACTTTCTATCTTAAAAAGCGGTCCGGAACCCGCAAAGGCTAATCGGTTCTATCATATGCTGGGAGATGAAATTAAACGGATGGAACGCTTGATTAATGATCTTCTTTTTCTCTCAAAGGCGGAACAGTCATCCCTGAATTATCAGTTTGCCCCGGTGAATCTTCCGGAATTGCTGAATCGTGTCTATCAAAAATATCTTCCGATTTCTGAAGAAAAAGAGATTCTTCTGACCCTTGATACCAAAGATTTTTCAGAACTCTGGTGCGTCTGTGATTCTCAGCGGATGGAACAGGTTATTATTATTCTTCTGGACAATGCGTTCACTTATACACCGCCGAAAGGACTGGTTACTCTGGGACTGGAATCTTCCCGTACCAGACATTCAATTTATGTCCGTGACAATGGCTGCGGAATCAGCGATGCAGACAAAGATAAAATTTTCGACAAATTTTATCAGGCAAATGCCTCCCACAACAATAAAGAACATTTTGGACTTGGTCTATCCATTGCCAAAGAGATATGCCATGCTCATAAAGGTACAATTTCTGTCAGTGATGCCAAGGGAGGCGGAACTACTTTTACCATTAAACTAAATGCCAGAAGCTCCGCCTCATTCCCGTTCAGCCAATAAATTATTGAAAGCGCCGTGCGTACCCTTCGGTACACGGCGCTTTCAATAATTTTTAATCCTACCTTGATGGCCTTGCAAAAAAGTCATACTACCGTATAAAATTCGTCTTAATCTTCTCTTCCTGCAAAGGCCGCTCAACTCCTGCAGTTTTTCCTGCCTCTAAGCATTTTAAAAGCCATGCCATATTGTTTCCCAGCGTCCGCATAATCTGCATGCCTTCCTCGTCCTGCATCACCTCTTCCGGTGTGTTTCCGTGAACCATATTCCAGTAATTGGAGGAAACTACCGGCATCTGATGATAAGTAAAATATTTCAGCAGAACGTCCAGTGTAGCGGAGGTTCCTGCGCGTCTCGCAGAGGCAACCGCTGCTGCAGGCTTGTACAACATATCTTTTCCGGCCAGAGAACAGAGTTTATCCATAAATTCGATGATCTGTCCAGATGGAGAGGCCCAGTAAACCGGGGAACCCACAACTAAAGCTTCCGCTTCTTTCAGTTTCTCTGCCGCTGCCTTCACATTTTCCTTTTCCGGGTTTCCCGCCTGAAAAATTTCGGTTTCCATACCGTTTGCCTGCAGCGCTTTGGCAACCTCGTTCAACGCTGTGTAAGTACAGCCTTCTTTTCTCGGACTTCCGTTTAACAATAAAACTTTCATATGCTTATATCCTCCTCTAATTCCATTTTTCCTTAATTATACTCCACCCAGACGGTAATTTCCAGTTTTATCCTTCAGTTTTCTGATAATCTGATTACTATTCAGCCTTCTGTTCTTCAGCAACATGTTGACTTGCATTTACAGGTCAATCCTGTATTTCTTTTCACCGCAGCAATCCCGTCAGTTCCCTGTCACCGATCATATAAAGCTCGTGAAGCGCCCTTGTAATTGCCACATACAAAAGCTTCGCTTCCTTCGCATTCTCACCATAATGTTCCCCATCCGGCTTCCACAGAATAACTGCATCAAATTCCAAGCCTTTTGTCAGTATCACCGGAAGTACCATCACCCCATTGTGAAAATCCGCATCATTCTGACAGATTTCAAGAACCTCTTTTATGTTCTCCGCCTCTTTTTCCGTCCTGCATACCACGGCAATGGTTTCGAATCCTTTCCGGGTCACTTCCTGTACCGTACCCTTTAGGGTCCCGAAAAGCTCCTCCGGCTTCCGGCATAAAACCTGTACCTCCGGCCCGTGACGGATTACCGGCTGAATCTTATAGCTTCCCTGAGATGCCTTTTCCAGTACCTTTCCCGCACACCGGGAAATCTCAATAGTATTACGGTAGCTCTTCGCCAGCAAATAGAAGCTGTCGTTTTCTTTCTGAAACATGACCGCTTTCAGCCCTTCCCAGTCATTCATTCCCGTCTCGTAACGGATATTCTGGGAAACATCTCCCATAATGGTAAAATAACATTCCGGCAGAAGCTCTTTCATTACATAATAAATCATCTCTCCGAAATCCTGAGCCTCATCGATGATGATCTGACTGAATTCATCCATCTCTTTCTTCATCAATATCCGTTTCCAGATCAGTCCTAAAGCCGCTGTATCGTAAAGATCCAATTCACCTTTCACAATCCGGTTCATGGTATCCTCCCAGCGTATCCCTGTCTCCTCAGACGGATACTGTTCGGCAAACCACTGCAAAAATTTGTGATAAATCTGAATCTCTGTCCATTTATATTTTGAAGAATCAAAGTACTTTTTATACTGCTCCAGCTTCGTCTTACGGAATTTTTCGTCTTTTCCCGTTGTCAGAAAGCGGATTCTGGACGCAAGCCTCTGGTTCAGCAGCCTTTCCAACTGCAGGAGGGACATTTGCGGATTCCTCTGTTTGGTATCCCGCATATCTGCCTCGGACAAAATACATCCCAACTGCTTGTCCCTAACACTTTCCAGCTTCAGATACTGCCCGATCCATTCACTTAAAAACTGCTCCAGTTTCCGGACAAACGATAGCTTACTCTTTACCGGAGCCAATCCGTCATCCCCCGTCATCTGATATTTTTTCTTCCAAGCCCGTCCCATCAGATACGGCAGAAATACATCCATACGCATCTGTCTTACATGATTGACATCCAGCTCCGGCAGTCCGCTGCTGATATAATTTAAAAGCATATCACTGCTTCCCACAATGCAAAACTCGGCTGGCTTGTATTTGTCTTCATAGTTGTACAGAAGATAGGAAATCCGGTGAAGGGCCACTGTAGTTTTTCCGCTCCCCGCAACCCCCTGTACAATAATATTTTTATAGGGAATGTCACGGATAATCTCATTCTGTTCTTTCTGAATGGTTGCAATGATATCGCCCAGCACGGCCTCCTTATTCTGGGAAAGATATTTCACCAAAAGCTCATCATTTGCCGCCACATCATCGTCATAAAAGCCCAAAAGCTCTTCTCCCTGAATATCAAAGGTTCTCTTTTTCTTCAGGTCTATTTCCACCGGATCGTTTCCCGGAACATCGTAGCTTCCCTCTCCGGCTTCGTTTTCATAGTATACGCTGGAAATCGGAGCCCGCCAGTCCACAACAACCACATCGTCGGAATTTCGGGTCACCCCATTTTTTCCGATATAGCGGCTTTCAAAAGCGCCGAAGGTCTTATCCTCATAGTCTACTCTGCCGAAATACGCCTTTTGAAGGGCCGCCCTGTTCTTTCTCAATGCATTCCGGGTATGTTCCAAAATACTTTTTCCTGCAGCCAATTGCCCGTAGGAATCCCCCTCTCCTTTTCGGACAGCCTGAAATAATTCGGTTACTTCTCTTTTGTAGTCTGCTTCCTTTTCCTCGTATCTGCGGATGTTTTCCCGGATAATCTCCAGACATGACTGCAAATGCTGCTCTTCTGAATGCCTCTCACTGTCTTTTTGCTTGTCCACTGTTTATTCCCTCACTTTTCTCAAATATTTTTATCTGAATCAGGCGCCATTCACCCATCCCGTGACTGCACCCTCCAGTTAAAGGTGGTAAACTATTCTATTTCTAATCCACAAGGATGTGCTGCTGCCTCATCGTAAGAAGCCGCACGCAGCTCATTTTGGTCATTTCCTCTATTCACTCCCATGCAGGCTTGTTCTTTTGCAAGATACTCATAAAACCGATAGCCCCCGGAAAAATTGTAGCAGGTGAATCCCTTCTGCTGCAGAATCCGGCAGGCCAGATAACTTCTCAGCCCGCTCTGACAGTTTACATATACCGGTTTAGATATATCCAGCTCCTTCAAACGCTCTCTCAACATATCTACCGGAATATGCTTCGTTCCCGGCATATGTCCGGCTCTGTATTCGCCATCGGTACGTACGTCCAAAAGTGTCACATCCGTTCTTCCAAAAAGCTCTTCCAATTCTTCCCAGTGATACTGGCGAACCGTCCCCCGGCGTACATTTTCAATTACATATCCTGCCATATTTACCGGATCCTTTGCAGAAGAATACGGGGGCGCATAGGCCAGATCCAGTTCCGTCAGCTCCTGCGCCGTCATCCGCGCCCTGATAGCTGTCGCCATCACATCCAACCGCTTATCCACCCCATCAAATCCCAAAATCTGTGCTCCGAGAATCTTTCCGCTCTCCGGATCAAACAGCGTCTTTATGGTCATGTTGGAGGCTCCCGGGTAATAGGTGGCATGGGAAGCAGAAAATGTAATCACTTTATCATAAGTAATTCCCTGACTTTTTGCCATTTTCTCATTGATTCCCGTAGATGCTGCCGTCATATCAAATAATTTGATCACGGAAGAGCCCTGAGACCCACGAAAACGGCTGTCCAGCCCACAGATATTGTCTGCTGCGATTCTTCCCTGTTTATTTGCAGGACCTGCCAGCGCAATCAGCGCCGCTTCCCCTGTAACAAAATGTTTTACCTGCACTGCATCTCCCACTGCATATACATCCGGTGCAGAAGTTTCCATCTTATCATTTACTAAAATGGAATCTTTCATTCCCAACTCCAACCCTGCTGCTTTGGCAAGGCCTGTTTCCGGCGCCACGCCAATAGCCATAAGAACCAGATCCGCATGGATGGGCTGGGACTCCTCTTTTACATGTACTAGGATTTCTTCTTCGCTGCTCTCAAATCCAGTCACCGAGGAACGCAACCGCAGATCCAGTCCCTTTCCCCGCAGATATGCATGCAATTGAACAGCCATATCATAGTCTATCGGAGGCAGTACCTGTTCGCCTCTTTGTAGGAGAACCGTTTCTATCCCTGCTTCCATCAGATTTTCTGCTGCCTCAAGCCCGATAAATCCACCGCCGATTACAACCGCCCGCTTCGGCCTGCGCTTTTCCAGATATTCCCGAATCCGGTAGGTGTCCTCCACCGTACGAAGAGTCATAATTCGCTCATCATCTATCCCCGGAAGCTGTGGACGTACCGCTTTCGCCCCGGGCGAAAGAATCAGTTTGTCATAAGTCTCTGTATATTCCTTTCCATCTTCCAGTCTGCGCACCGTAATCATTTTCTTTTCTGTATCTATTTGTACTGCTTCCTGTTTTACCCTCACCTCAATGCCGAACCGTCTCCAAAAGCTCTCCGGAGTCTGAAGGGTCAGCGCCTCTTTTCTCTCAATCACACCCCCAATATAGTAGGGAAGGCCACAGTTGGCATAAGACACAAATCCGCTTCGCTCTAATATAATAATCTCTGCATGTTCATCCAAACGGCGCAGTCTGGCTGCCGCTGTTGCTCCTCCTGCAACACCACCGATAATCACTACCTTCATATGATTTCCTCCGTTTTTGTGTGTTTGTATATAATTGTAGGATAGCAGAATATTTGTGGATTTACTGTGACTTTATCACATATCTCCTTCTTCTCTTGACAGAAAAATCCACCAATAGTATGATTTATTTATGACAGAAAAAGGAGGGATTGTGGAATGTCAAACAACCAAGAAAATCAAATTCGAATTGTACAGGAAACCGTAGCCGGAAAGGAAATTACCTTTGCCCATGTTATGGGTGGTCCTGCTCCAATTGTATATCAAAAGCTGGGCTTAAATCCACAGGTCGATTACCGCTCCTCCGCTATCGGAATTATGAATATGACTCCTCCGGAATCCGCTGTTATCGCATCCGATATCGCAGTAAAAAGCGGAAATATTTATCTCGGATTTGCAGACCGTTTTACAGGAACTTTAATTATTACAGGCGAGATTGCAGATGTTATATCCGCACTGACTGAAATCGTGAACTTTTTCAGGGATTCTCTCGGGTATGTGGTTTGCAATGTCACAAGAAAATAGCAGGAAGGGTAATCATGATAAAGACGGAAGAATTGCTGGAAAAACTGTTTCATGACGATTACAAGAATCTGAAAGGTAAAAAGCTGCGGATGACCCGGGTGCGTGTCCCCGGAAAAGAGATTTGTCTGGCACATATTATAAGATCATCCCAGACTTGTATTTATCAAAATCTGGGACTGCATATCGGCGTACACGAGGGCGAAGACCATACCGGAGAGTCCATCGGGCTGCTTCGTTTTACCCCATGGGAGGCAGTTGTTGCTGCCGCTGATATTGCCATAAAAAGCGCTGATATAGAAATCGGATTTATGGACCGTTTCTGTGGTTCCCTTATCATTACCGGAGGATTGTCTCAGGTAGAGGCTGCCGTAGAAGAGGTTGTTCGTTTTTTTCATGAAGATCTGGGATTCTCAGTCTGTCAGATTTACAGAAGTTAATCCAATCGGAGAAATAGCGTATGAAAAAATTATTTTTAATGGGACGAAGTGAGGCCGGAAAAACCTCCCTGACTCAGGCCTTAAAGGGGGAGGAGCTTCACTATTCAAAAACTCAATATGTTCATTCAGATAACGATACCATAGATTCTCCCGGAGAATATGCTGAGTCAAAACGCTTCAGCGTCGGCCTTGCATGCTTTTCTTTTGAAGCAGATGTTATCGCGATCGTTCAGGCTGCTGATGAACCGTACAATCTGTTTTGCCCCGGTCTTCGTTCCTTTATCCTTCGGCCGCTGATCGGAATCATCACCAAAACAGATTCTCCCTATGCCAATATCCCCATGGTAAAGCAATGGCTTACCGATATCGGCTGCACACGGATTTTTCTCGTAAATAATGTGACCCGGGAGGGAATTGATGAGCTGTTAGAATATCTTATGGATGATCCGGTTCAACTGACTCTTGAGCAGGCCCGATTCAAACAAAGTCTGGGACTTAATGAATGGGACCCGCTGCCGGAAGGGATTGAGTATCCGGACGGGCGCTTATAAAAATTTCCCAATCTCAAATTTGATAATCCATGAAAGGTGTCGGCTCTGTACTTACATCGTAGAAATGCCACCACTCATTTTCGTAAGCAAGAAAACCTACGCTTTCCATAATTTTTTTCATATATCTTCCATTTGCTTTGCCTGTTTCAGAGTTAAGCGGACATTCCAGTTTTGCCCGTTCTGTCAGGTCATCAAAACGGGAAGGCATTTCGATATCCTTTCCATTCAGATCTGTCAGGGTAATATCAACGCAAAGACCGTTCATATGGGTAGGTCGGAACTTCGTGATTTTTGACATGTCCGGCGGTCTTGCAATCAGGTCTTCATCGGGAAGAATTTCCCAGAATTTTGCCTGTGCACTGATTGGTCTATACGCATCATAAATTTTTACACAATATCCGTCTTTTCTGAATAAATCTCTGGCTTTCACTAATATCTCCGCAGTGTGGCGATCCATATAACACTCTGCTGACTGATATACTTTCTGTCCTGTAAAATTATCCTCTGTTGCATACTTTAAGTCGATGATAAAATCATCATCAATATCCAGAAGGCGTACTAAATTTCCCTTTTCGTTCATCATGATACCTCGCAAAAATATTTGGTTTTTATGTGAAAACAGGTTCTCCTCTTCGAGAACCTGTTTCTTAAAATATGTAGAGCCACTGAACTTAGAATCCGATTGCAGTTGCTACACCTAATAGTACAGCCTGTGCTAAGAACAGCATTAAAAATAACGGTGTGAACCACTTGTACCATTTCTGGAGCGAAATTCCACCAAGACCGCAGATGATCACGATATCGGCTGTCGGCCAGAAGATGTTGGATAATCCGTCTCCGAAGTGGAATGCAAGAACCGCAGTCTGTCTTGATACTCCGATAAGATCGGCAAGCTGAGCCATGATTGGCATGGTAGCGGAAGCCTGACCTGTTGCGGATGGAATGAAGAAGTTGATTAATGTCTGAACCACTAACATAACTTGCGCAGACAATGCAGCCGGAGCACTCTTTAACAGATTGGATAATCCGTAAATTACGGTATCCATAATCATCGCATCCTGCATAACCACGGTGATCGCTTTCGCAACACCCGTTAAGATGCAGCCCCAGACAGCCGTCTTTGCGCTGTCGATAAATTCCGTACACCATTTATTTGGTGACCATTTGCATACGCCTGCGGCAATCATGGACATAATCAGGAATAATCCGCAAAGCTGAGGGAAATCCCAGCCCCAGTTGATCAGACCCATCATCAGGATAACTAATACGACAACTACGTCTAACAGAACTAACGCGTCTTTTGTGGTGAATTTGTATTCGTTTAATTCTTTTCTGTTGAATGCGTGAATGTTCTTTTCTCCGTAAACTACAGATGCCAGAGGATTCTTCTTGATCTTTCTGCCATAAAACATCACATATGCAATGGAAATGGTCATGAATACTAAAAAGCATACCGTTCTGAATGGAGTACCTGAGTAAAGCTCAACCCCGGAAATGGTTTGCGCAATACCAACCGAGTATGGATTTAAAGTAGCACCCATGAATCCTACAAACTCACCAACTGCAATGATGGCGAAGCCGAACATTGCATCATATCCAAGTGCCACGCCAAGTCCGACAATAAGTGGATAGAAACCATAGAATTCACTGGCCATACCGAATACAGAACCGCCCAGTCCAAAAATTATCATGATAATGGGAACTAAAAGGATCTCTTTGCCGTTCAGCTTTCTCAGGACTGTTCCAATCCCTGCGTGGAAAGCTCCGGTCTTAACTACTACACCGAATGTACCGCAGCAGCAAAGAATCATGAAGATGACATCTGCCGCTTCCACACAGCCACGGTATAGTACACTGAAGAAACCTAAGAAACCGGTTGTTGTCACTTCGGATTTATCGATTGTGTGATAAGTTCCATCAATCGCAACGTTTCTGATTCTTCCATTGATTTCCATTTCCTGATAATCGTAAGTTCCCGATGGAATTAACCATGAAAGGATTGCTACCAGTAATACAACTGTTGCTACGATAATCAGTGTATCCGGCATTACAAGTTTTTTCTTTTTTGCGTTCATAGCGCCCCCCTTTATAAAAAAAATTATTATCTTTATTTTACGATTATCTCTTACAAAATGCAACACAAAGAAAAAAGAGTGCCGTAAATCAGCACTCTTTCCTATGGACCTGGCGGGAATCGAACCCGCGTCCGAAAGCCTATCCATTCAGGCATCTCCCATCACAGTCATTCTATTGACATTCCCTCAGACAACCGCCGGATGACAGGCTGTTGGCCTCAGTAGCTTCATAAGTTCTTTTTTCTTCTCAAAGCTTTGAAGAAAAAGTGCCCCGCGAAATTTGATGCCGAGGCCTAAACAGCGGGAGGTCTAGGCGACGACAGCCGCCATTAGGCAGCGTACGCTAAATTTTCGTCTGCGTTTAAATTTAATTTCCAGATTGGTGACGCGGTTCCGGGGCCGCGGATGGCTTCCCAAACTTCAAAACCCCCGTCGAAACCAGTACAAGCCCGAAGAGCCCTACGGTTTGCAGACGTTCATCGTTTCTTTATTATAGTCAGTCGGAAAGCAAAAGTCAACCCCGGGAAAATTTTTCTTCTGCTTTGTAGCCTTCCGATTTGAATACCCAATCCTCTACATCACTTCTTCCCACTCCGCCACAGAAAAATCACCATCAACACTCCATCCACCCAAAAACCCCCCAGCATCCTCCCAACCTCAATACTCCCATGAATAACCGGAAACAGATACCCCCAGTCTCCCTCCATTAAAATCCCCATCTTGCACAAAGCCCAGTATCCCAGCGCCCCTAAATACCCAACAATCACATTTTGCCCCGCCTGCGCAAATGAAAGCCCAAGAAGTCCCAGAAACACAGCATAAAAAATTGCTGCAGCCACATAGTCCCAAAACGGAAACACACAATTTTTCATTTTCATGGCAAGAGCAAAGACAAAAACCGAAAGGGTAATCAGAAAAACACTGCAAATCAGCCGGATGCTCACGGTTTTTCTATAGGACCAAGGCTTTGTACCGATGATTTCTTTTATTCCGGGTTCCAATTCCCGCTTTGTTACCGGGAGCAGAAAAATCACACCGATTAAAGCCACAGACTGTTCCAGAACCCCTGCGGAACGCAGGGAATCCAGATTCGAAATCCCCCGGATCAGCGGAATACAACACAGATAGATAATTCCCAGCAGTATGCTATTTCGAAAGGTAAGAGGAAAATCTGTTTTTAAAAACTCCCAATTTCTTCTGCCAAAAATACTCTTCATTTAATTTTCCACCTCTTTTCCTGTCATAGATCAAAATCGAAAATCCTAAAAGCATCACCGATGCGATCACAAACATTCCCCTGTTTATACAAAGCAGAGCGAAATCCCGGCGAATGATTTCAGAACCCGTCAGCAGATTGTGACGGATCATCAGCGTGAAAATATTTGTATCCCCGGACAGACCTGTAACAGACCCATCCACAAACCACCAGATAAACTGTACGAAGATTCCAATGGGCAGGGATGTCAGGATAGTTAAAAACATTCCCAGAGAAGTGACGATCATCGCCGTGGGCAGCAGCCACCATGCAATATATTTCAGATAGGCAAATGCATCGATGGCGATACCGGTATCCGCAGAATATCCTAAAAGCGGAATCAAAGACTCCATGCTCAAAATGACTGTTGGCAGAAGGAGCGCCGTAAGCATGGCCAAGAAACGAGCGATCACAAGTTTTGCCGTTTTGCATGGTTTACTGTTTATCAGTTCATTCATATGGTTTCTTTTGTCCCTCATCCAGAAAATAACAACTGGGAACACAGGATACAGTCCCAATACTCTTGTCATATAATCGCAAAATAATCTGGCAAAGGCTCTGCTTACCTTGTCATCATAAATTGTCTTACGGTACTCCTCCGTAGCTTCTTCATAAGTCATTTCTGCCAGACCGTAATATTGGGATAAACTTTCCATGGAATAATTGGAACCTTTTCCCACAATCTTTTCCACCTGCTTCATAAGCTCCTGAAATCTCTCATAAGATACCTGAGCCGTAAAATGCTTCCCCGAGTCCTCATAAGTTTCCGCATCTTCAGAGCTTCCCATTTGAAAAGTGAAGCCCCCCTGCTCTCCCTCTTCTGCTTTTTCCCCATAATGTATGATATTTCCATTGACAGCAGGAAAATAGTCCGCCGGAAGATTATGGATTTCCTCCTTCGTCAATCCTGTGATCTCGCAGATGACAGCCAATATTTCCTCCTGTTCTTTTTCACTTAAAGTAACCTCTTTGTAATAGGTATAGGGATACGTTGCATAAGCATTATTCAAATATTCTATAATCAGCATATCGGTACCGCCGCACATGATTTTTTCCGGTACCTCCTTCTGTTTTGTTCCGTAGCTCTCCGCATTTTCTTCCGGCTTTTCCAAAATGGAACCGCCGGACAGCAGTTGGGAAACCGCAGTGTCCCCTCTCTTGGCAGCAGCAATTTCTTTTTCAGTGACTCCATAGAAATTTTTGTACCAGCTAAACACTAAAAAACAGATAAACACCAGATAGGCAGCGCTAAAACAGATTTTTTTCAGTTCTTTTCCAAAAAGCATGGATTTCACCTCCCATTTTTCCATCAAAAATCACAGAACCCGCGCTTAAAACTGCCCCATGGGAACAGGTGGCTTCTATATCTTCTGTGATGTGGGTAGATAATACAATAATTCTGTCCGCAGCAAGTTCTGAAAAGAGATGATAAAAGTGCTCCCTCTCCTTTGGATCAAGCCCTGCGGTGGGCTCATCGACAATCAGAATTTTCGGATTATTCAATAAAGCCTGTGCAATCCCAAAACGTCGCCTCATACCCCCGGACAGATTTTTAAATTTCTTGTTTTTTTCCTTCTCCAAATGCACTTTGCATAACAATTCCGGGATGCGCTGCTTACGGATGTCCCCGGGAAGCTCTGCCAGAATCCCCAGATAATCCAGCGCTGACCAGACACTCATGTTCGGATATACTGAAAATTCCTGCGGCAGATACCCGATGATTTTGCGGATTTCTTTCTTGTTTTTTATGTCTGTCCCGTCTATATGGATGCTCCCGGAGGATGGCTCCTCCAAAGTTGCCAAAATACGCAGAAGCGTCGTTTTTCCTGCTCCATTTTCTCCCAACAGCCCATACAGGCCTATGGGAATACGCAGGGAAATGTCTTTCAGTACCTCCTGTTTTCCATATCGCTTGCTCAAATGTTCCACTTTGATTTCCATAAAAAAACCTCCTTACTTTACTCTGTAAGGAGATTCTACAATTGAAACGTCAAGTTTTCGAAAACTTTTAGCTATTTTTTTATTTTTACCATAACCTTCCCCCCGCCATGAGAGCTGTTATCCAGACCCAAAGCTCCGCCCAGCTTTTCACAAAGTATCTTGCAGATTGTAAGACCAATGCCGAAATTCCCACCGTTTACATCGGAGCTGTAAAAAGCAGAAACTGCCGTGCGCAATTCCTCCGGGGTGAATCCCGCGCCGTCATCTTCTACGATAAAGAGAATTTCTTCTTTTGTTTCATCAATGGTCAGTACAATTTTGTCAACCGAAAAACGCAGGGCATTGTCAAAAATATTTTCCATAATTTTGGACAGCATATCCGGGTCTGTTTCCACTGACCGGACTTCCCCGTAATCCTGTATTTCAAGCTGTTTCTTATGCTGGTTTGCCAGTATGGAAAATTCTTCTGTCATTTTGGCGGTAAAATCTTTGAAATTACAAACTTCCTTTTTTATGGTAATTTCCTCGATTTTTTGTATGTCTTTCACACAATCCACATATCTTTCCAGCCTGTTTACCGCTGCTGTCATATTTGACACGGTAGTCTGCAGGCTTTCCTCCGTAAGCCTTTCTTTTTTAACCGCTTTGTCCAAATACTCCAAATACCCTTTGAGCACCGTGATCGGCGTTCGCAGATCGTGTGAAATGGAGGCTGTCAGCGCCTTTCTTTCCTGCAGCAGCTCCCACATCCCGCAGTTGCTTTGGTAAATTTCATTTTTCATTTTCTCAAAGGTAGTACATAATTTTCCCAGTTCGTCCTCCGAAATATACGGTATCTGGAAATCCAAATCCTGCCGGGAAATGTGATCCATTCCCTTTCTCAGACTTTCCAACGGTTTTTGCAGCTTCAGCTTATAATACAACTTCGCAACCAGCACCGAAGCGGCTATCATGTAGAGGACTGGAAGGATTACCATACCGGCGGTCACACAACCGAAATAGATTTGGTTCTGTTTCGAGAGTTCTCCATGCACATATTCCTGAGGCACAACGGTGACTCCCCCGGGCGGTTCCCTGCGGGTTTCCTCTGTATCGCTGAGTATATAAGACGTAACGACTATGGGACGGGTATCCAGTATTTTCCGCTGCAAATTTGAAAATGTGAAAATCGTTATAAACGAAAGTATGCTTACAAAACCCAGACAGCATACTGCAAGCAACATCAATGACTTTTTCAGTGACATCCTTTGAAACACTTTTCTCATTTTATCCATTTATAACCAACTCCCCATACCGTCTCCAGATAAGTTTTCTCTGTAAATGCAGAAAGCTTCAGCCGGATTTTTCTGATATGCTCCTTGATTACTGAACTGTCCCCGGCGCCGTCAAATCCCCAAATAATCTCATAGATTTTTTCTCTGTCAAATACCTGACCTGCATTGGAGGACAAAAGCTTGATGATTTCAAATTCCTTATTGGACAGCTCTATGGGATTACCTTTTATGTAAAGGCTTCTCTCCCCATAATCAATCACCAGTTCCTCTGAAAATCTGCTGTTGGTCTTATGGCATCTTCGCTTTTCCCGACGCAGATGGGCTGCGATCCTTGCTAACAGTTCATCCATGGAAAATGGTTTTGTAATATAATCGTCCCCGCCCATCATAAGGCCGTTGATCTTATCCTGTTCCGATACTCTGGCCGTAAGAAACAGAATCGGACAGGATACAAATTGCCGGATAGATACACACAATTCCAAACCACTCATCCCCGGCATCTGAATATCCAGCAAAATAATATCGGGAGCACAGGATAATTTATCTAATGCCTCCTTTGCATGATTGGCGGTAAAAACTTCATATCCCTCAAATTCCAGTTGAAGCTTCAGCATATCTAAAATGGTTTGTTCATCATCTACGATTAAAATTTTATATGTTTCTTTCAATCCGGGTCACTCCTCGTACAAATCCGTTGACATTCCTATGATACTCAGGTCAAAATACCTTTTGCTCCCAATATCATGTATATCACAAAATTGTCAATTTTCCGTCAACTTTTGGATTTCCATTTCATTTCCCCGCCAAAAGCTCCGCCTTTTTTATAAAAATAATTCCCGCACCATATGTTCCGTAAAGACTACTTCCGAAACATGATCCACTTCAATCTGATACAATGCATTGGCCGCCATATGTTCCGCTGCCTGTTCGAGATCCCGGATTCCGCTGGTATGGTTGTGCATTTCAATCACCGTATCCAGAGCTTCCTCTGTCACGATACACTCCTTCTTTTCCAGCCCCATACGTCCCAGCACCTTTGGAAGGGCGTATTTTGAAAATATAATTTTCTTCTCCTCGGGCGTGTAATCCGGAATATCGATCACTGCAAACCGGGACATCAGCGGCGCACTGATCTGTTCCCTGTCATTTGCCGTGGCAATGGGATAAACTCCTACCGTAGGAACCATACATTCCAGATAGTTGTCCGTAAAACCAAGATTGTCCAGAAGAGTCAGCAAAACGTCCGCCGGATTTCCGTTTCCTTTTCCCGATGCCGCCTTATCCAGCTCATTGATGATAAATACAAGATTGGACTCTCCTGCCATGGAAAATGCATCCATGATAATTCCCGGTTTCGCATTGGAATAGATCCGGGAGCTTCCGGTGAGCTGCTCGGGATCGTTGATGGAACTCATGTCCAGCGTTGTCCAAGGCAGTTTCAGAATCCGGGCAACTGCGTAAGCGATCTGGGATTTTCCTGTTCCCGCAGGACCGATCAGCAAAAGTCCATAGGCCGGAAGGGTATGGGTGCGGTTGATCTGAATAATCGTTTCGATGATCCGCTGTTTCACCCGTTCCATTCCGTACAGCTCCTCATCCAGAATCCGGCGGGCTTCCGTAGGATCGATGGATTCAAAATAATTACTCTTCCACTGGATATTCATCATAATGGAAAGGGCGCGCTGGGCGTGACGCCGCTCTTCCGGGGAAACCTCATGGGAACGGGCAACTGCCAGATTTCTCTGAGCCCACAGGCGGATATTATCGGGCAGGGTCTTTCCGGCGCAGTTCATAAAATCCGTGATGCTCTGGAGACTGGTAAGTTTCATGCTGTCACCGATTTCCTCCCGCTCTTCCTCCTCAGCTTCTTCTGCCGGCGCATTGCTTGCCAGCAGCCGGTCAATCATAAATTGAAGGAAACCATCCTCCGCTGAAAGCTTTGTTCCCCCGCCAAATGCGATTTCACGGATTTTGTAGACTGCATAACCATCCTCCCGGTTTTTGCCTGAGAGACGTACATTGATATGATTTTCCCCCAGCCACCGAAGAAGGCTGACAAAACGGGCGTCAATCTGCAGAATATCGGCGCTGACCGTCCCCTCCTCTTCCTTAAATTCAAAGGCTGTCCGCTTGATGGGATTGGTAAAAATTCCTGTGGAATGATGCTTCCACTCTTTTTGGCTGTTGTCAAGAACCATGATCGGGTGCTCCGGTGAGGCTTCCGATTCATTGGAATAAAAAATCATATACGTACATTCCGGATCTTTTTTGCTGTCCGGTGTACTGCTAAAATCAAATACTGGCATAGGCGTACTCCTTTTATCTCTTTGTACATCATTATATACGGCTGCCACTCAAAAGTCAAAACCCCCGCTGCAAGCATATCCGCTTAGCTCATTTCCTGCGGGATCCATGCAGTTCCCAGCCGTGATCTCCGTGGTAAATCATCTGCTTTGTCATTCCTCCGTCTATACAGATATTTTCCCCGGTGATAAATCCTGCCTGCTCAGAGCAGAGAAATAATACCATATTTGCAATATCCATGGTATTTCCCACGCGCCCTGCCGGCTGTTGGATGGCATCTGCCCCTTCATAAACCATATCATTTGTGTCAATCCAGCCCGGAGAAATGGAATTTACACGGACTTTTCCGGCAAGACTGACCGCAAGGGCATGGGTAAGAGCTGCTATACCGCCCTTTGCCGCCGTGTAACTCTCTGTCTGCGGCTGGCTCATCCGGTCTCTGGATGAGGAAATATTTATGATGGATGCCCCTTTGGAAAAATACGGCAGAAACAGACTGCTCAGATAAAAGGGAGCGGTCACGCCCACATTCAATGCATCAACAAATTCCTCATAGGAGCATTCACCGATGCCTTTCATCATAGGCGGCGCATTATTCACCAGTACATCCACCCTTCCGTAATCCTCCAGAACCTTTCGGGCAAACTCTTCCAGATGTTCTTTTTTAGAGATATCCCCCGTAAAATATTCGTTTTCCAGAAGATCGATCACGCAGACCTTTGCTCCCTGTTTTTGAAATTCGCGGGAAATGGTTTTGCCGATTCCCCCCGCTCCTCCTGTTACAACTACTACTTTGTCCTTAAAATTCATCTTTTCAACCTCTTATTCCTATTTTTTCCGGTATAATATTTAAACCTGTTTTTTCATATTCACGAATGCACAGCGGACTTCCGGACAGTCACTTTCCATTTGCCAATCAGTAGAGAACTTCACAAAACACAGCAAAAATATTTCAGATTTTCCTATTTGTTTTTCCCAAAATCTATGCTAAAGTATTCATAACGAACTAGGAGGATATTTTTTTATGAACTATCAGATGCTCGTTCTCGATTTAGACGGAACGTTAACAAATTCAAAAAAAGAACTCACCGAGTCTACCAGAAAGGCCCTGCTTGAGATTCAGGAAAACGGGAAAAAGGTCGTCCTTGCCAGCGGCCGTCCCATCAATGGTATTGTTCCTCTGGCACAGAAGCTGGAGCTTTCCCGTTTCGGAGGATATATGCTCTCCTTCAACGGCGCCCGGATTACCCAGTGCGCTACCGGAGAAAATGTCTATAACCGAATCATTCCCCCGGAGGTTATTCAGCCGGTATTTGATATCGTCCGGGAATACCCGGGCGTTGACATCGTAACTTACGATGATCACTCCATCTTTTCCGGTCTGCATACCAATGAATACACGGAAAAGGAATCATTCATCAATAAAATGGAAATCATCCATCGGGAAGATTTTGTATCCCACCTGAATTTCCCCATCAATAAACTGCTGGTTCCGGGAGAGCCTTCCGTTTTAGATGAAATTATTCCTGTTCTTAAAAAGCGTTTTCACAAGCAGTTGAATATTTACAAATCCGAGCCCTTCTTTCTGGAAATCATGCCTAAGAACATTGACAAGGCTCACTCTCTTCAGAAGCTTTTAAACAGCATCGGCCTTTCCGCCGATTCCATGATCTGCTGCGGAGACGGATTCAATGATCTGTCTATGATTGAGTATGCAGGTCTGGGCGTTGCCATGGAAAATGCACAGCCCATCGTCAAAGAAACGGCGGATTTTATCACGAAGTCCAACGATGAGGACGGGATCCTCCATGTGATCAATCTGTTTTTGCGTTCATAATTTGATGCCCCGTTGTTTGCAGCGTGGTTTTTGACTGAATAGTTACGAATACTCAATAATCTCCTCAGACGCAGGAAAGGAGCTGCCATCATGAATCCCATACAATATACTACCATCTATCCTTCCCCTATAGGACCTCTGACCCTTGCCAGCGACGGCAAAAATATCACCGGGCTGTGGATGAAAGACCAGAAATATTACGGTTCCACACTGGGCGCTGAGACTCAGGAAAAGATGCTTCCTGTTTTTCAGGACACATTCCGGTGGCTGGATTCCTATTTTAAGGGAGAAAATCCTAAAATGACCCTTCCTCTGGCTCCCATAGGCAGTGATTTCCGCAAATCCGTCTGGGAAATCCTCTGTGACATCCCCTATGGGGAAGTCATCACTTATGGCCATATCGCCAAAATCATGGCTGAAAAACTGGGGAGACCAACCATGTCCCCTCAGGCAGTAGGCGGTGCTGTGGGGCATAATCCCATTTCCATCCTGATTCCCTGTCACCGGGTTGTGGGGGCAGACGGCAGTCTGACCGGTTACGCCGGAGGAATTGATAAAAAATGCCATCTTCTCCGGTTAGAAGAAGTTGATCTTCAAAACTTCTTTATTCCCCAAACGGGAACCGCTTTGTCTTAAAAAATTTCGCCGGATTCAAAACGGAGGAGCATCCTTACAGCTCCTCCTCCCGGCTTTCATTTAATTTTTTTTCCAGTTCCACTGCTTTTTCTTCTTCCTTGATCTCCCAGTGGATCAGAAATGTCAGCGCCGCCCGCAGGGCAATAATTCCTGCCACGATTCCGATTTCTTCCCATTCACGCACAATTACTGTCCGGAGGATTTCACTTCCCATCTTAAATTCCAGCCCCATGGCAAGACCTTTCGCCAGATAAATCTTTGTATCTCCCGCATGTCTCAGCCATTTGACGATTCCCTTGATACCGCTCCAAATGATGATCGCCACACCGATAAATTCAAAAAGCAGAATGGCTATCCCCGCGATATTCTCCAGTATTCCTTCCATGATGTGTTCTGCCTGTACTAACATCCGCTGTCCTCTCTCTTCTCTGTATTTTTATATTCGGGGTTTTCTTATCTGTTTACAAGATAAACGCTGAAAAAACCAACTTTGTTTTCTCCACACCAGTAAGGCAGACCGCAGTAATTTGCAAGTTTTTCCACTTCCACGCAGTAAGCCGATAAACAGGAGGCCAGCTTTTCCGGGAAACGGCAGCCGCCGCCCGCTTCTCCTGCACAGTGTTCACAGGCCGCACAGGGACCTGCCATCATAGCTAAACCTTCTACGCCGTCCGCCCGCAGTTTTTCGATGTATTCCCTTGTAATATCGTTATGAAATTTCCGGACTTTCTTGATTTCCTCAGCATCATACATATTATTGACCTGATTGACGGTTTCCAAAACCAGCGCCCGGCTGTATTTTTTTACTTTTTCCTCCATCTCCTCCGGTGTTCCGCAAATTGGAGGACAGGAAACATTTTTCCCGAAATTTCCGCAGAGGTTTTCCTCACAGTATTTTCTTAACTCCCGTTTAAAAACAAAATCCTTCACATCCATAAACACCGCATGGGTAAAGCCTTTTGCCAGCGCCTCCTGCTGCATTTTCTCTTCTGTCATAACACTTCTCCCTATTCTGCTTTCTCAAGCCCCAGCTTTTCTATCCATTCTTTCTCTTTAAATCCCGGGACCACAAATTCCTCACTGACAAGGAGGGGACGCTTTACCAGCATTCCGTCCGAAGCGAGAAGCCGGATCTGCTCCTCTTCCGTCATTTCAGGAAGCTTATCTTTTAACTGCAGTTCCTTATATTTCAGCCCGCTGGTATTAAAGAAACGTTTCAGCGGAAGTCCGCTTCTTCCGATCCATTCCCTCAATTCTTCCTCCGTGGGATTATCTTCCACAATATGCCGGTCGTCAAAAGAAATCTTTTTTTCCTCCAGCCATGCCTTCGCCTTTTTGCAGGTACTGCATTTGGGATATTCTATAAATAACATATTCATTTCCTCCGTTTCTTTACTCAAAGTCATATTCGATACCGGGGCTCTCCGCACTTTGTACGCCCGAAATCTCTAGTATCATGATATCACGGAATTCCATTTGCGTAAATAATATCCAAGAAAAAAGCGGCCAACCAAAAATCTTGATCGAACCGCCTTCTTTCCCGTTATTTTTATTTTTCTTTGGAAATCAGATGATAAGGAACCGCCACGAAAATAGCTCCTCCGATCATGTTTCCCACCGTCGCAAGCACCACCGCATAAATATACTGGCCGACACTGACACCGCCGTTTACAAGAGCCACACCAATGGAGCTCATATCTGCGATGCTGTGTTCGAATCCGCATACCATGAATACCAGAATACACCAGAAAATCATGATCAGTTTTCCGGATTCGGATTTCATCTTGATTCCGCACCATACAGCAAGACATACCAGAATGTTACACAGGATTGCTCTGAAAATCATCTCCACCGGGGTCAAAGATACCTTTCCTGTAGCAATCGTGATAAAATACTCAGCCACAGCTCCATCATTTGCCGTTGGAATTCCGCTTAACTGGAATGCAAATACACTGAGAAGCGAACCAATCAGGTTACCGATCCAGCATACCGCCCACACCTTTGCGGTATCAGCCCATGATACCGTTTTTCTGATAGATGCCGCTGTCATCACGAAGTTATTTCCGGTGAACAGCTCTGCCCCCGCCATCACAACCAGACTCAGCGCTGCCGCAAATGCTGCGCTCAATGCCAGCTTCGTGAAGGATGCCGCACCCCCTGCGGCTACATTCTGACCCAGCGTAAATGCAATGAAGCTCCCGAACGCAATAAATAAGCCTGCTACCATGGTAGATACGAAATACCCCAATGGATTTTTCTTCAATAAATTACTTTTTGCTGCCCCCGCATTACATACCGCCTGAAACTCGTCTTTAAACATACCTGTCTCCTCCTTGATATAAAGTTTTTTTGGCCTTTTCCAATTTTTCATTGAAAAAAGGGCAACATTTGTAATCAAACAAATGTTGCCCAGACGGTCGGCTATCAACAAATCTGATTCCCCTGTGGTACCCCACAAACATTCCGTCAGTACTCAGATCCGTTTAATTTATAGTTATAATCTATCATATTTTCCGAAATTTGTCAATTATTTTGTACAAAAAGTAGAATGTTGGAAGTTCATCTATCTGTGCATATCCAAACGCCTAAAGATCTGGTTCATCCAATACACAGGTGTGCAGAAGGAACTTGCATACTCCGGAAATTATACACAGGGATCTCAACTATAAAAGACTGCATAGCTACTGCAGAATATAGTGACACGCCACATCCGTCAATTCCGGATTTTCCTCACGGAATCTGATCTCCAGTTTTTTTGTTGTCACAGACGGGAAGGCACAGATGGCTTTGTGACCAACCGTAGATCCCTGATACACCTCCAACAGTGTATCGCTGTGACAGGGATAACCGTAAGCATAGATCGTAAATCCATTCAGTTCTCTTCCTGTAAGAAGATTTTCCGCCATCACCACATGATTTACCAGCCGTGGGGTTTCGAATTCACAAAAATAGCTGTTCCCCTCTTTCCATGTATGAACCGGCAGCGGATTTGCAAATCTCCGTCTGATCTCATCTCCGAAAGCAATGAGCCGCTCACAGTCTTTTTCCGGAAGCAGGCCTCTTCTGTCCGGTCCGATATTGATCAGCAGATTCGCCCCCCGTCCCACGGAATAGTAATACATACTCACCAGCTCATCCACGCTCTTTACCGTATCCTCATCGGAATCGCTGTAGAACCAGTTGGATTCCCGCATACGGCAGTCGCACTCACCCGGTATATAGGCTGCCGCGTCCAGCGCTTCTTTTTCCTCTGTGAGTACCGAAAAATCCACATCGCTTACAATATTAAAGTTGGGATAAGGCGCAATACCTACTTCATTTCCAATCCACCGGGTATCCGGATCCCACATATTGAAAATCAGAATCTCCGGCTGCATCCCGCGGATCGCATCAATAATTCTGGGCTTGTTATATTCATGACCTTCTGAACCGCATCCGTCAAACCACAGATAGTCGATTTTCCCGTAGTTTGTCAGAAGCTCACTAATCTGATTGATAAAATAGTCATCATGCTCTTCGTCTGTCCGTTCAGTCTGCTGAGCATCTGCCGGGGAGTAATATAAACCTGCTTTGACACCGTATTTTCTGCAGGCATCCGTAAACTCTCTTACAACATCCCCCTTTCCCTCTTTCCACGGGGTATTTTTTACGGAATACTCTGTATAGGCAGAAGGCCAGTTGGCAAATCCGTCATGATGTTTACAGACCAGAATCGCATATTTGGCTCCGGCTCTTGAAACGGTACGAATCCACTGGTCGCAGTCCAGCTGGTCCGGAAAGAAAGCATCCGCAGACATTTCCTTTCCATCCCAGTCCTCATACCCTTCGTAAAATGTACGGATTCCGAAGTGGAAAAATGCTCCGAACTCCCAATCCAAAAAATCCAGTTGTTTTTTCTCCGGTACTATTCTGTTTTTCTCCATTGTCATCCTCCGCTTCTCCGTTTCCCGGACTTTCGAATAATTATTCAAAAGTTTCCACTGCAATTTTATTTGTTATAAACTGATAGCAAAATCTCACCACCATGTTGTCCTTTTCCGTAGTAAAATGGCCCTTGTTGCTGGAACCGCTCCGTGGGTACCCATCCCCCTGATAGGTCGCTGACAGCGTACCATAAGTTGCCACGGAGAAATCATAGGTTCCCGCAAACGGCATCACCACTGACAGGGCATACGTATTGTCACCGATGTAGTACATCCGGGTCACTTCGCTGTTGGAATCGTTTTTAAAGGTTCCCACATGGGACTGGAAGCCTCCATAAACAACGATTTTCTCCGGCAGTTTCATGCCTGTAGCTTCATCGTACACTTCTTCTGCCCCGTAACGGATCAGCATCTCCGGATTTGCTGCTTTTTCACGCAATTCATGGTTTCTCGCCCACAGCTTCTTTACCAGAGCTTCCTCTCCGAATCCCAACGGACAGTTTTCACTTGGATCATTGATCTGATAGAACGTCTGCAGTTCTTCTTCCCCGTTGTCGGCCCGTTTCATCATTATAGACGCATCACTGAGGATTCTGCGGAAGGGAATCTGGAAGTAGGCGTTTGGATTGTTGATTTCCACCCATTTATAGGTATATTCCAGAAAATGCTCCCTGCTCTCCTTCGGCTGGTTTGCAAACCATGCAATCTGGTCATATCCCCACCAGTCTCTCCATGCCAGTTCTTCTCTGGGCAGGGCCTCTCTGCTTTCCACTACCAGACCGCCCCAGTTGTCGTATTCCATCAGCAGAGGCATTGTTTTTGCGGACCAGCCGTTGATATTTTCACCACCCTCACTGTAGCCTTCCCGAACCAATACCACCTCTTCGCCCGGTACTTCCAGCAGAGGTTTTGCGGTGAACGGCATCGCATGGTAATCAAACAGCAGTCTGCCGCGGATATTAACTCCGTGGGTATGGGCATCCAGCAGGACTTTATGGCGTCTTGCATGGGTGCGGGCATATTCCCGGATCATGCCGAAAAGTTCCACGGTCAGAGCCATTCCGGTATCATTTGCGGTATACAGATGTACCTGACCCAGATGCAGGGCCTCATATCCGCAGTCAATGTATCTGGTTGCCCTGTAATAAAACCACATTCTTGCCTCCTGACGGGACAGATCCGGGATTCCTCCGTTCTTTCTCTGATCGTCTCTCCGGTCGATATAGCCTGAGGACTCATCCAGAAACAGGGTGTCTACCAGACGGAAGGTACGGTCTTCCGGTTCCAGACCGAACGCTTCAAATACGTATGCCGGAATCTTCACTTCCTCGATCCGTCCTGTGATCCATTCAAATACGCAGGACTGGAGAATGATTTCCGGGTCAACCCCGTGTACTTTTTCTGCCAGTTCCCGGGAAAGGCGGAAATGCTCCTCATCATCCTCCATCATATACCAGATTCCGGAAGCTCTTCCCAAAAACTTTGCCCCCATTTCCTTGATTGCCCGCAGATCATCCTCCAGCGTTTTACTCTCATATAAACCTGCGGCTGTCACTGAACGGGACAGGTAATTTTCCAGCACTTCCTTTGAAATTCTTTCATCGAATGTAAAATTCATGTATTCTTCTCCTTTTTCCGTCACATAATTACTGCCATCTGTACTGCTCTACAAATCTTACGATGGTGGAAATCCCTGCTCCGCTGGCTCCTTCCGCCATCTCGGCAGTTTCGGAGCGTACCACGGAAGGCCCTACCATATCAAGGTGAACCCAAGGGGTTTTCTCCTCCACAAAATTTTCCAGAAAACATGCCGCTACGCTGGCCCCAGCTCCCTTGCCCGGCGCATAGTTGGCAAAGTCTGCACAGATGGACCATTCCAGCATCCGGTGATACGTCTCGTCCAAAGGCATCCGCCAGAATCCCTCTCCGGTCACTTTCGCTGCATTCTGCCAATCTGCACAGGTCTCTTCCTGATTTACAAACAGTCCGGTCATCACATCCCCCAATGCTGCCTGTGCAGAATATGTCAGAGTGGCAAGATCAAGGACCGCTTTTGCTCCCTGATTCTGTACATAGGTAATTCCGTCGCAGAGAACCAGCCTGCCCTCTGCGTCCGTATTGTATACTTCCACGGTTTTGCCCGCCAGTGTAGTCACCACATCCCCCATTTTTAAAGCGTCCGGGCTGATGACATTCTCTGCCAGCATCAGCACCGCGATAAGGTTTTTCTTCACTTTTCTTCTTGCAAGAATTTCCATCGTTTCCAGAATTCCGGCTGCCCCGCACATATCAAACTTCATACCTTTCATTCCGTCGATGGATTTCAAGTGGTATCCGCCCGCATCGAACATCAATCCCTTGCCAACCAGACCAAATATCTTTTCACCCGGCGCTCCTTCATATCTCAGAACCACCATGGCTGCCTCCCTGCGGCTTCCCTGATTTACAGCCAGAAGTCCGCCGCATCCCAGTTCCTCCAGTTCCTGATCTTTCAGCACCTCGCAGGAAATCCCCACATCCCTGCAAAGCTTTTCAGCGTATACTGCCAGATCTTCCGTGTGAAGATAATTGTTCGGCAGGTTGCCCAACGTTCTGGCATAGCCTTTACAAAGGCCAATTTGGGCTCCTCTCCCGATAATCTTTTCCCCCTCTTCCTCACTGAGCTGGCTGGTCACGAACGTATAGACCGTCTCACCGAATCCGGTAAGTTCGTCTCTCTTTTCATACACTTCTTCCCCTTTTAACCCCCGCAGCGCTTCTTTTTCCAGACGGTACGCCCCATCATAGAGCGCGCAGGCCGCTGTTTCCAGAACCGCCTCCAACTCTTCTTTGGAAAGAGCCAGTCCGTCTGCCAAAATCTGACAGTCTTCTCCTCGTTCTTTCCCCAATCTCCGCAACAACCCGGAAATATCCCGGGTTGTTTCCAGAGCAATTGTTTTCCCCTTTTCTATCGGACAATTACTGATCTGTATTCTCATTATTGAGCCTCTTTTCTCTTACCGGAAAATTCCGCCGTACACTTCATCATATTTTTCTACCAGAGTTTTCGCCAGCGAATAGGAGTTAATCAGCGGATGATGCATCAGCGCTTTCACTGCTGTTTCCTTCGAATTGTTTTTGATTGCTTCCACGGTAAGTTTTTCGTACATTTTAATTGTTCTCATCAGCAGGTAGCAGTGTTCCGGTACTTCCTCCACTTTTACCGCTTTGATACCGTCTTTAGATACCAGACAAGTGGTTTCAATCACATCCTCGTCAGCCAGTCCCGGAATGCTTCCGTTATTTTCCACGGACAGAACCAGATATTTTCCTTCCTCACTCTGCATACCTTCGATACAGTCAAGCATAACGCCTGCATAGCCCATGCCGTCCGGAACCTCCAACTGGCCTTTTTCCAGCAGCGGGCGTTTTGCCAGACCGGATTCAATGCTCATGTAGGAATTTTCACGAATCTGCATATAGTACAGGAAAATCTGCAGCGCTCCTTCCGGATCTGCATCGATATCCATTTCCTTCAGTTCCTCCATCATCTTCACGTTTACGGATTCGATGGTCTTTCCTCTGGTAGCACCGGATTTGATGATATTTTCCAGCGCTTTTTCTCTGTGGTAGTAGTAATACAGGTATTCGTTTGGCAAAAATCCGATAGAACGAAGCAGTTCAGGATCAAACATGGAAAATTCCTGTACGCCTTTTAAGAATGCGTCATCTGCCAAAAGCTCCGGCAGAATCTCTTCTCCTTTTTTCTTTACACTGCGGATCCATGACAGGTGGTTCAGTCCGAAAAATTCTACATATAATTCGTCTTCCGTAACGCCCAGATCCCTTGCCATGCGGAATTTTGTGCTGCTGGGAGCATCACAGATACCGATGATCCTGTCATAGCCGGCGCTTCTCAGTGCCTGTGTTACCAGACCGGACGGATTTGTAAAGTTGAAGATCCATGCGTTAGGCGCATGTTTTTTGATTAACTCGCAGTATTCCATCAGCACCGGAATGGTACGCACTGCCATGGAAAATCCGCCTACACCTGTAGTTTCCTGTCCGATCACCCCTAAATCCAGAGCGATGGTCTCATCTACCACACGGGAATGGTCTCCGCCTACGCGCAGTGTTGTTACGATGTAATCTGCCCCTGTGATTGCTTCTACAGGATCAGAAACTGCCCATACCTTCAGTTCTTCATTTTTTCTGTTTACTACATGTTTACAGAGCTTTTCGATGACTCTCTGTTTTTCTTCCTGAATATCGTATAATACAACTTCATCAATATTCAGTTTTTTGTATCTCTCCAGAAGTCCGTTGATAAAGATAACGGTACGCACGCCTGCTCCGCCGATTACTGCTATTTTCATAGTATTTTTCCTCCTTTAAATTATGCATCCCTTTCAGCGATAAATCTGTTTAATTGTTCTTCCACCGGAAATCCTGTATTTCCCCCCAATGCAGTTACCGACAGCGCGCCGCAGCTGTTTCCGCATTTTAAACAGTCTTCCACAGATTTTCCCCGCAGAAATCCATATACAAATCCTGCATTGAAGGAATCTCCTGCTCCTGTGGTATCTATAGCTTCTACCTTATAGGAAGATGCCCGGTAAAATTCCCCGTCCTTAACTGCAAGGGAACCTTGTTTTCCCATTTTAATGACAACCAATCCGCAATGCTTTGCAAAATCTTTTGCTGCCTCTTCTGCCGTTTCTTTTCTGCTGTAATGTACACACTCTGTCTCATTCATAAACAGCACATCAATATAGGGGAACAGCTCATAAATCTCCGGTTTCCATTCCCCCGTGGAATCCCATCCCACATCAAAGGATACTGTTGCCTCTGTTTCTTCCTTCACACGTTTCAGAAGTCTCAGATAGGAATCGTGATTGATGGAACCTGCATATCCTGTCACATGAATATGAGAGGCATTTTTTACCTGCTCCACATCTACTGCATCGATGCAGATTGTTTCATTGGTCCCCCGGTATGTCAGGAATGATCTGTCTTTTTCATTGGTAAAACTCAGAGAAATCCCTGTCTTCCGGGTTGTGCTGGTTCCCAGAAGCGAATCGTCCACATTGCTGTCATGGAATTTTTTCCGGATCAGTTCTCCGTAACAGTCATCTCCCACTTCTCCCTGAAACACCGGATGCAGTCCCAGTTTACCGACTCCCAGTGTGAAAAGTGCTGCTCCGCCCCCCACAAAGGTCTCCATGGTATCCACTTCATCTTCCTGTCCCGGTTCAGGGAATTTTTCCACTCCCGGTATTACAATATCAATGTTTACATCACCGTAAACGTATACATCCCATTTTTTTCCGTTCATTCCCACTACCTCAATATCAATTTTCTTTTCAGATACACCTTAAATCAAGAAAGATTCTCCACATCGCTCATACATATTAAGTAATATTCTATGAAACGAAGCAGAGAATCTAAATTTCTCAAACAATCGTAACTATTCAGCCTTCAGGCTTCACAGTTACAAACAATCAGCCTTTTACGGCTCCAATCATTGCGCCCTTCGCAAAGTATTTCTGTACGAACGGGTAAACACATAAGATCGGTACGGTTGTTACGACTACCGCCGCCATCTTCAGAGAGTCTGAAGTTGTATTACTTGCATTCTGTGCCAGCGCTTCTGCAACAGAAGTAACCTGCTGCTGTGCGGCCATAGCCTGTGTCAGCATGTTCTGCATTACTGTCTGAACCGGCCATTTACTGGTATCACTCATATAAAAGGCACCGGAGAACCAGTCATTCCAATGGTTTACTGCCGTATAAAGACCTACTACAGCGATAACCGGCTTACTGAGGGGCAGCATGATTTTTGCATAAATTCCAAAATATCCGCATCCATCCAGTTTTGCCGATTCCTCCAGACTGTCCGGTATCCCTTCAAAGAACGTTCGGATCATCAAAAGGTAAGTAACGCTGATCAGTCCCGGAACTACATATACCCAGAAAGAGTTCAAAAGATGAAGATTCTTGTACTGAATATATGTGGGAATCATTCCGCCGCCGAACAGCATGGTGAAGGTAATTAACACAGTAATTACAGTTCTTCCCGGCAGATCTTTTTCTTTTAATGCATAGCCTGCAAAGGTGGTTATCATCAGACTTAAAAATGTTCCGATTGCTGTACGCGCGATGGTAATTCCATAAGCATCCTTAATCTTACCATCTTCAAATACTGCTTTGAAGTTGTCCAGCGTAAATTCACGGGGCCAGAACCAGATTCCACCCCGGGCTGCATCTTTTCCATCATTAAATGCTAACACAAGGACATTTAAACACGGCAGAAGAATGACCAAACACAATGCGATAATCAAAAGATAAATGATAACTTGGACTGCTGCATCCACTTTATTCGTCTTTATTTTATTGCTATGAGTTCTTGCTTTTGCGCTCATATTGTCAATCCTTTCTTATCATGGCTGCAGATCAGAGATCCGCAGCCACGCTGTCATTATTTCTGAATGAAGTATACTGCTTCCGGATTTTCTTTGTAGATGTTTTCTACATAAGTTTCGAACTGTTCAACACCTGCTGCTTTCAACTGAGCACGGAAGGATTCGATAATCTCCTTCACATCAGCATCTGTTTTAGCGAAGAATGTCTGAGACAGAACTTCATTCCAGTTCAGCAGATCCAACTGGGTTTTTACAGGAGCCAGTTCTTCTGCAGACAGGTATGCGGTTGCTTTCAGACCGGGGATCAGTTTCAGTTCTCTCTGGTAATCTGTTGCAAGCTGTACGCTTCGCTCAAATGTAGTAGCTGAGCTTGCTCCCGGACGGGATTCTCCGAAGTAGTTCTTGTTATCTCTGTTTGTCAGAACGAACTCGAAGAAGTAATTTCCGGAACCACCGAAAGCTGCGCCGTACTCAACCAGTTTTTCTGTATCGTTGTTATTGATTGCTTCCAGAACTTCCTCTTTCAGAACCGGTTTTCCGTCAACCATATCAAAAGTTTCGCCTTCTACACCGTAGGTTGCGATGAGCTGTCCTTCCGGAGTGGAAAGCCAGTCAAAGAATTTGAAGATTTCTTCCGGATTTTCTGCTTCAGCAGAGATTGCCATACATCCTCTTGCACCTTTTCCGGTTGTGATTCCTTTGTTGTTTCCGGAGATATCATTCAGCGGTCCCAACGGAATCCAGTCATCACTGTCATAAATAATGTCTACATAGTTATGTACGTCAGCCATGATTGCTGAGTTTTTATTTCTGGAAACTTCTTCTGCACGGGTTGAATCCATGGTGAAGAATTCCGGGTTCATCAGGCCTTCATTTAACAGCTTTCTAACGTAATTGATTTCATCATAGATGGTATCCATCTCTGCTTCATGTTTTACTTTTCCGTCTGCTGTCAGGTTGTAGCCATCACTGATACCCCACTGTAATCCCGGACAGATGTACTGGATAGTATCCATAGATCCGCCCCAGAATTTCGGTCCCAACGGATATACGTCGTTTCCGTTTGCGTCTTTGTAGCCGCCTTCTTTAATTTTTACCAGCAGATCATAGAACTGATCCTGTGTTTTGATTTCTTTTACATCGATTCCCAGATCTTCTGCGATCTCTCTCTGGATGTACAGACCGCCCATGTATCTTTCTTCCGGATCCCATTCCAGAGATCTGTCTTCTGCATCCACGTTCATCTGCCACAGATAAGTTCCTTCCAGATCCTCACGGAAAGAAACGTTCTGATAAGAGTCATATGGCAGATATCCGTCTTCCAGATATCTGGAGAACACTTTGGAATCTTTGATATATTCAGAAACGTCTGCAAACATTTCTTCCTTTGCAGCTTTTAAAAGCAGTGGGAACTCCGGTCTTGTGGAGTTGTCCAGATAGGAAATGATAACATCCGGAATCGTTCCTGCTGCAAGCTGGGAAGCCAGAACCTTCGCATCGCTGTCACCCGGTGTATATCTTACATCCAGTTTAATACCTGTCAGCTCTGTGATTTTCTTCATGGTTGGTGTTTCGTTGAAATCCTCCGGCAGAGAATTTCCGATATCGTCTACGTATGCCTGTACGGTAATTGTACGATCCGCAATCCATGTCTCCGGTTTGTCAGAAGTATCTTCTGTTTTTGCTTCTTCCTTTTTAGCAGCATCTTTGCTTTCACCGCCGCCGCAGCCTGCCAGCGTTCCGATAGCCATTGTTCCGACCATAGAAGCTGCAAGTAATCTTTTTACAACGTTCTTCTTCATACTTAAACCTCCCGATTTTTCTTTTTCATATTTCCTACCACAGACTTACTTCAGTAATCTTCTTGCATATCTTATTACAGGTTACAACCAGTACAAGACCTACAAGACCCTGAATCAATCCAATCGCAGTCGCATAACCGAACTGCCCTCCCTGCAGACCAACTCGAAGTACATAGATATCGAGGGTATCTGCCAGAGCCATGTTACCCGGTGAACGCAGCAGATATACCTGATCTACACCGGAAGATAACAATCCTCCGATTCCCATGATAAACAGCAATCCGACTGTTCCGCGGATACTGGGCAATGTAATATGCCACATTCTTTTCAGCTTGCCGCATCCATCCATCTCTGCTGCCTCGTACAGTGCAATATCCACGCTGCTGATAGCTGCAAGATAGATAATGGAATCCCATCCGATATTCTTCCACAAATCCATTGAGAACAAAATCTGATAGAAATAATCCGCTTCCATCAGGAAGAAAGTACTTCCGTCTCCTCCTAATTTTGCAATCAACTGATTCAAAAGACCTACGTCCGGGGCAAGGATTTTCTGCAACATTGTTACAATGATTACAGAAGACAAAAAGTGAGGCAGATACGTAATCGTCTGCGCTACCTTTTTGAATTTCATACTGCGCAGCTCATTCAGCAGAAGAGCCAGAATGATCGCAAATGGAAATTCAAGAATACACTTGATAAAACCAATCGTCAGTGTATTTTTAATCAGCCTTGGAGCGTCATAAGTCTGGAAAAATGTTTTGAAATAATCAAAACCGATCCATGGACTGCCCCATATTCCTTTTTTGAAAGAATAATCCTTAAAAGCCAGCACTGAACCTGCCATCGGCACATAGCAAATCAATGCGTAGTATATGATACAGGGTATCAGCATCACATACAGCGGCCAATAGCGGAGTAACCTTTTTTTAAGGGGCTGTTTCGGCGGCTTATACTTCTGTGGCCTCGCAACACTTACAGTTCCCATAGGTTTTTGCTCCCTCCTTATTAAGTTTATAAAAAGATTATAATAATTTATAAAAATTTCAACAATGGAAAAAACTATTTTTAAAAGTGGATAATTCTACGTTTATTAAATCTCCACTTCCACGCAGATGGGATAATGGTCAGACAACCAGACCTCCCCTTCCCTGTCCTCCCATTTTTCAACCTTTCCCCAGCTTTTAATCTTCTTTCCAAAGATATAGTCGATAGATTCCGGTTCATCCTCCGGAGTAAATCCATGGTAGGTAATTCCGATTCCCTCTGTAAAATTTACATATTCCGGATAATGCTTCATCACAGCCAGCTCCTCGCTGTCCGGCTCCCCGTTGAAATCCCCGGCAAGAATCACCGGAACCTCACAAAAGCTATGGGGATGTTCCACCTTTTCCATCACCTGCGTAAGTCCCAGCTTTCTTGCTTTGGCTCCCATATGATCCAGATGGATGTCTGCAATACGGAATACTTTCCGCTCCTCTAAAAGTTCAAATACAGCCTCGGTACAGACTCTGGGGCAGATACTCTGCTGCTCATATCTGCTGGCCGGTACGAAGGGTGTGGGGGACAGCCAGTAGGTTTCCATCTGAATCAGGTTCAGTCTGTCCTTCCGGTAAGCCACCGCCATCTGCTCATCCCGCAGCTCCGCGCTTCTTCCGCAGCCAATCACATAATAGTCCGTCAGTTCCTTTTTCAGCCACCCTGCGATATGAGGAAGTACCTCCTGAAAACAGATCAAATCCGGTTTTTCTTCCTCGATTTTTTTCTTAACGAGAGGTGCGCGAAAACAAAAGCAGTTTTCTTTGTCCTGATTGAAATCACAGCGTATATTAAATGTCACAAGTTTCATTTGTTTCCTCCTTCTATCACTCATCAGTCTTAAAACAGCCAGAGCCAGATCGGCTGTGTCCATGCCTTTCTTCCCTTCCCGTCTTTGATCGTCACCCGGACGTATTCCTCATCTCCGTTCAGTTCAAACTCTCCTCCCGTCAGTTCCTCTGTATCGCTGTGCAGATGTTTTCCCCGGTGAGGCGTCTGAAAGTAAATATCCTGACAGGGCTCACAGACCAGCTTTGCCTTTCCGTCCTCCACGTGAAAATCATGAAGCAGAGGGCCGGAGGACGCATAAAAACTTCCGTCAATCAAAGCCTGCAGAATTCCCTTATGGGTAAATTCTTTTGTTTTTACCATTACGAAGCCGCCGATGCTGTGGTCCTCCACATTGTGGGCATCATCGGTGGCAAAGCAGAAGGTACGGTTTCTCACAAAAAGAAAATGATCAAAATACGTCTCTGAATTTCCGTTATTTCCTTCAAATTCCGATCCGTGATTATAAATCTCCATTCCCAGCATTCCCTGCAGATATTTGATATCTGTGGAATCCACTTTGGACCAGTAGGGGTGTCCGTACACCGTCACATTTCCCCGCTGTCCGAAATATTCAATAATTCTCTCTGCTGTGCAAAGGGTATTTCCAATCTGTTCTTTTTCAAATGTATAGCGCTCGGGAATCCGGTTGCTCTCCGGCAGCCCGAAAGCTACGATATGATGATCCTTTCTCCCCGGAAGCTCCAAATCCAGCTCCGTTCCCGGGAATACAAGAAAATCATCTCTATTCAGCTCCGGGTGGATTCCATAAACCCAGTGATCCGTAATTGCCAGAAAATCATATCCTTTTTCTCTATAGCGGTCAGCAATCTCCCGGGGAGTATTGGCACCGTCTGACCATGTGGAGTGGGTATGCAGATTTCCTTTTTTAAAAGTCCCTTCGGCATACAGTGTTCTCTTTTCCATCTTCCATGTCCTCCTGTAGGTTCTGTTTCCATAACTGTTCAGTCTCCACTATAGCAAAATCCATTTTCTCCATAAATGGAAATAACTTTTAAATTAACTGGATAATTCTACGATTTTCTCTATCCTATTGACATCTAAAAAAGAAGCCGTTATGATACGGAATCATAACGATTACACACGAAGGAGATTTATCATGGACAACATGAAAACTATCTATCAGGCAGAGGGAAAACTGTCCAAAGATTTTGTGGGCCAGATTTCCTACACTGTATGTCTGGAAGAGACTTATGAAGAGCTTGATATCGAATTTTCTTTCGGCCCCCAGCATTTCCGGCCGGAAGATGTGACCCCGGAGCTGAAACAGAAGCTTCTGGATTATTGTAAAAAAGAGTATGATCTGGTTCCCTCCTCCCAAGAGGAGCTGAATCATGCCATTTTCAATGAAATGAAAACGGAAATCCATACCCTCGCCACACTGAATGATGAGTTTATCGGCAATATCCACCGTCAGCTTACCACCCGTCATATGCACTTTACTGCAGAGGACGCCACGGAAGGCTGCATCCCGGTTTCACCCATCGAAGGCGTGTTAAAGGTTACCATCATCGCCTTCTCCGTTCTTTTGGACAACACAGAATATAAACTTACCGTACGGGCAAGATAGAGAAAGGAGATTTTCAAGCTTGTATAAACGTTTGGAATTACATAATCATACCACAGAATCCGATGCCGTATTTACCTGTCAGGAGCTGACCGACTTCATGGCTGCAGATAAAGTAGACGCTTTTGCTCTGACGGACCATAACACTATCTCCGGTCATCGGAAAATCAAAAAAATTCTGGAAGAGCAAAATCTTCCTATTTCCTGCATCTACGGCATGGAATACACCACCTATTACGGACACATCCTCTGCCTGAACCTGACAGAATACGTGCCTTGGGAAAATATCAACAAGCACAAACCGGAGCTGCTTTTTCATGCAGCCCGGGAGAAAGGCGCGCTGGTGGGTGTTGCCCATCCCTTCTCCTTCGGCTGGCCCTTTGCGCAGGGCTGCCGTTTTGAGATGACCATTAATGATTACTCCTGCTGCGATTTCATCGAGATTTCCAACAATCCCGAGCCTTTGGAAGTGAACCGGAAAGGGCTCCTTCTGTGGGAAGAACTGGTACTTGCCGGCAATCCACTGGCGGCTACCTGCGGTATGGACCTCCACGGAAACAGCACCCTTCACGGACATTATTCCACTTATATCGAAGGGGAAAAGGACGGAGATATTGCACAGGAAATCGCAGATGCGATTCACAGTCAGCGCACATGGGTATGCCGGGGACCTCTGCTTCAGACGGAAATTCAGGAGGGATTTCTGACCTTCTCCATCCATCAGACAGAAAAGCCCGGCTATGAGCCCGTGGCTGATGACCGCTATCTGATCACCCTAAGGTCCGCTTCCGGGACAA
This sequence comes from Clostridiales bacterium, assembly GCA_018374355.1. Classification (GTDB taxonomy): domain Bacteria; phylum Bacillota; class Clostridia; order Lachnospirales; family Lachnospiraceae; genus Oliverpabstia. Next base: position 15,877 of record JAHAFI010000015.1, on the reverse strand, counting down.
AAACCTGCCGTCTCGGTGACCGTATTCCGCTCTCTTCCTTTGGGAAAGATTCCATCATCATTCCAAAGCTTTACGAGGATGAGGAGAAGATGGAACATCTTGTGTGTGTCAGTCCTGTCATTTCTCTATAATTGCGAAAAACAACCGGGGAACGAAAGTTTCCGGTTGTTTTTCTTTTTTCACCCCGGTATCCGGTTTTTCTCCCGGTAGCGGAGGGGCGTCATCTCTGTATATTTTTTAAACACACGGAAGAAATACTGGCTGTCCTCATAGCCCACCTTTTTCGCAATATCCACCACACTGAGCTGGGACCGTTCCAGAAGCTTTCTCGCTTCCTCCATACGAATCTCCGTTATATAGTTCACCGTGGACTGCTGTACCTCTTTTTTAAACATGGAAGAAAAATAGTTGGGGCTCATCTCATACCGTTCTGCAAGCTCATTGATAGTAATATTTTCATTGTAATGTTCCTTGATATACTGGACAGCCATCTGAATCCTGCTCTTTACATCCACCTCCGTCACATTGTCTGTTCTGGCACATGCCATGATGATCTCGATGATGGATTCCCTGATTTCCTCCACAGACCGGATTTTTTCCAAAAGCTCCATATTCAGCAGTACCTTCTCGATTCCTGCCCGTTTATCAGCCCGTTTTTCATAGTAATGGTAAATGGCATTCATAATCCGTACCCACATAATCCTCAGATACGGAGTTCCATACTTCCGTACTCTCTCTTCCGAAAAAATTTCCATTAAGAGCTCCTTGATCTTATGGAGTTCATTTTTTTCCAGATAACGGTTCAAAAGATGAAGCTGGGCGGAAGAAAGCTCCGGTTCCCGGATTACTTTGATATCTTCATAAAAGTACAGATTGGAGTCCCCGTAGATGATTCTCTGCTTCAGGGCGCCCCTCGCCTCATTTACCGACTGCATTTTCAGCTCCCGGGTACATTTGCTTACGCCCATAGTGATATAAATGTTCATCTTTTCCAGAACGGAACGCATGGTCAGGAAAATTTTTTCGATTTCGTTATGCAGCCTTCTCTCATCCTCCAGAAAGAACAGGGCATAGAGACGGTTGTAATCATACAAACTGTTTACAACCAGCTTTTGACAGGAGCTCTCCGCCTCATGAAACACATTTTTGATAGAAAAACGAATCAGTTCGTGGTCCGTATGGCTGAAGCCTTCCCCCTCATAGCTTTTCCGGTCCACATCGATGACTGCCAGAAACATCCTGCGGTCTGACTGGCTGTATCCCTGAAGCGAAATCCCTTTTGCCTGACACAAATGCTCCACATCAATCATGCCGCCGGATGCCCCGGAAACGAAGGCATTGATCTCCTTTTCCAGATGGTACTCCTGTTTTTCCCTGTCCAACCGGTCCTTCATCCGCACCGCCCTGTAAATATTCACTTTTTTTTCCAGCGAGGTGTAAATTTTCTGAAAATTTTCCTTCAATTCTTCATTGGAGATTGGTTTCAGCAGATACGCCTTGACTCCCAGACTGATGGCTGTCTCCGCATAGGAAAATTCAGCATAACCGCTTAACACCATAAACTGAATATGCTCCTGAAATTTTTGTATCTCCCGGATCATAGTCAGTCCATCCATATCCGGCATACGGATATCGGTAATCACCACATCCACCGGATGATTCTTTACAATTTCCAATGCTTCCTTTCCGTTAGAAGCCTCAAAAATCTCATCGGTCTCAATTTCCAGATAATCCAGTCTGGCCCTCAGTCCCTGACGAATCAATTCCTCGTCATCAACAATCAGCAAATTATGTCTCATTTCCTTCCCCTCCCTCGATCATCGGCAGACGCAGTGTAAAACAGCTTCCCTGATACGGCAGGCTTTCGATCGTCACACCGTATCTTTCACCACAGGAAAGCTTGATCCTCTGATTTACATTTCGTATACCGATGCTTTTCTTTGAATCATCATTTCTCTTCTCACTGTTGATATATTCATTCAGTTCTTCAACCTTTTCTTTTCCCATTCCCACGCCGTCATCGGTGATCCGAATCATCAGCATCTCATCCTCTTCATATATGGAAATCTCCAGTGTCCCCGTACCGGTCAGTTCTCCCAATCCGTGAAGAATCGCATTTTCCACGATGGGCTGCAAAATAAAACGCAGAACCCGGTACCGGGTCACATCTACCTCCACACTGTAAAATGCTTCAAAACGATTTCCATGGCGGATTTTCTGGATAAAAATATAGTTCTGGGTATGGGAAAGCTCCTGCTCCAGCGTCACAAATTCGCCGTAATCTTTTCCTAAACTGTAGCGGAAAATATCTCCCAGTCTCTGACACATATCGCAGACCACAAAAGCCTGTTTCACCGCCGCAATAGAGCTTATGGTCTCCAGCGTATTATAAAGAAAATGAGGATTGATCTGAAGCTGGAGATTGCGAAGCTGGGCCTCTTTATTTTCCATCTGCTGGATGTAGTTGGTTTTGATGAGCTGGTCCAGCCGCACCAGCATGTGATTAAACTTCTGGTCAAGAACCGCCACCTCATCATTTCCCTCTATGGGCATCCGGATGGCCAGATCTCCCGTCTCGGCGGCCTTAAATTTTCCTACCAGCACTTCGATACGGGAAGAGAAATCCCGGCTGTACAGATAAGAACATCCCACCACCAGCAGGATTACAACGAGAATCAACGGAAACACCAGATTTTTTATCTCCATCTTTCTTTTGAGCAGTTCCTGATTATCAAATAAAAACAGCATTTTCAGCCCTACGTTCTCAAGCTCCGCCTGATTGATCACATAGGCCTCCAGTTCCCGGGGGCCCTCCGTCTCCCCTTTCCCCTCCAGCTTACCTTTATTCTGTTCCAAATACTTCCACAAGACTTTCTCTTTCTGTATATCGGTTGCATAGAGGATTCCCCTGTTTTCCTCATAGATGATTACATCGTATGCGGTATCCTTTCCATTTCCCTGAGGGGCCGGAGCAAACAGCCGGTTCATCTTCACATCCATTTTTACAAAACCCATCTTATCCACTCTAAAGCGGTTGACATCCGCCTGTTCAATAGTTTTTACCAGAGACAGAATCGGCTGCTTATCCTCACTGGTCTGATAGGTGAACCACCCGTCCCGTCCCGGAAAATCCTCCTGATACCAGCTTTCCAAACGGGCCTCCGAAAACATGGAAGCGCATCTACCGTAAACGGGATTTTCCTCCAGTTGGGAATAAATCATACAATTTCGGATTTCACTCTGCTTTTCCAGAAGCAGGGACTTTGCTACCTCCTCACTGATAATCCCGCCGTTTATATAAGCATTGCCGTCCTTCTCGGTCAGAGTATTCAAAATCACCGTATTATTGGCAATAAACTGCAGACTTTCCTGATACTGGTCCAGTTTTTCTTCTATATTCTTTGTGTACTGGGACACAATCTGACTGTGATAGTCAACCATTTCCTCAACCACCATATTTTCCAGCCTGCGAAACAAATACGTCCCCACAATCCCAATGGGAATCAGACTGATCAACAGAGAAAATATAACCAACTGTACGAAAATCGGTCTTGAATGAAGGTATTTCATTTTCATATTTTTGTTTTCCTTTTCCTGATGTCTTTTCTAGTACGCCTTGGAAGAAGATAAAAATCCGCTATCGCAATGGACACTCCAATTGACGATAGCGGATCTTTCCTTCCTGCTATGTGGTTCCCCACTCCATATTTTATTATTATACTACATTCTTAGACACTTTTGTTTAAAATTCGGGATAATTTTTTCCCAACCGCCAGAGCCAGACCGATTTTGAGTAAATCCGGGATAATAAACGGAATCACGCACCAGCCCAGTACAGCGCCCAGCCCGATGGCTCCGGTATTGTTTGCGTATACAATCATAAACCAGACGGTGCCGAAACCATAGCATACCAAAAGTCCCACAACCATCTGAACCGCCAGCATCCATGTCTTTCTTCCCATCACCTTTTCCATTCCCCACATCACCAGCGCAGAAGCTAAAAAGCCAATCACATATCCCCCGGTATTTCCTGCCAGATATCCGATTCCTGCGTTAAATCCGGCAAAAACAGGAATTCCCACTGCTCCCAGAAGAATATAAACCAGCACTGCCGCCGTTCCTCGTTTTCCACCCAAGACGCTCACGGAAAGAAAAACCGCAAAGGTCTGCAGGGTAAACGGTACCACCGTGGGAATGGAAATCCATGAACAGATTGCGATAATTACCGCAAAAATTCCTATGTATACCATATCGTAGGTCTTGCTTCTTTCTCTTGTCATCGTTGTCATTTTCTTCTATACCTCCCTTTTGCAGGTACGCCCCGGCCTAGCGCTGAAAGGCGCGTGTCATGTTTTCCATGACGACTTTATCCGATATTCAAGATAACACAGAAGTTTTTGATTGTCAACTTACATTTTTATAAGGTTAACGTTTATTCCGTATAAAATCTCAGATTTTGCAGAACCTATCCTCATGACACAACGAATTTTGGGAGGAAATCATGGAATCTATCTGGAGTAAAACATGTACTATCGACAGCAGACCATCTTTGGAAGGATATCTGGAAGCTGATGCCGTGATCATCGGTGCAGGTATGACCGGAATCCTCACTGCCTACCGGCTGCAGTGTGCCGGAATCAAAGTCATTCTTCTGGAATCCGGGCGCATCGCCTCCGGGCAGACCTGCAATACCACTGCAAAAATCACTTCCCAGCATGGTCTTTTGTATCACCGCCTTGTGGAAAGCCTCGGAAAAGAAAAGGCCGCCCTATATGGAAAAGCAAATGAATTTGCCCTTCAGGAATATCGGCGGATCATTGATTTGAAAAAAATTTCCTGTGATTTTGAGGAAACCGACGGCTACGTCTATTCTGATGACGCCGTCCTTTTAAAAAAGGAAGTGCAGGCAGCCGCCAGTCTGGGGCTTCCTGCCTCCTTTACAGAGCACGTTTCTCTGCCCCTTCCCGCTGCAGGAGCGGTGCGTTTCCAGCATCAGGCCCAGTTTCATCCCCTGAAGTTTATCAAAGCTCTGGCTGCTTCCCTGACCATTTACGAGCATTCTCAGGTAAAAGAGGTCAAAGATCTTACCGTCTACACCGAAAACGGGGCTGTTACCGCAAAAGCCGTGATTTTCGCCTGCCATTATCCCATCCGCAATGTGCCCGGTTTTTATTTTGCCCGGATGCATCAGGAACGCTCCTATGTGCTGGCGTTGGAAAACGCAATGAAAACGGACGGGATGTTTATCGGTGAGGGGGAATTTACCTACTCCTTCCGAAACTACCATGATCTCCTTCTGTTCGGAGGGGCTGGCCATCGCACCGGAGAAAACCCGGAGGGCGGCTGTTACGAATCCCTTCGAAAAAAAGCCCGGGAGCTTTTTCCAAACAGCAGGGAGACTGCCTGCTGGTCGGCGCAGGACTGCATCACCGGAGACCATCTGCCTTTTATCGGTCCCTACGCTCTGACCCATCCCCACTGGTACGTGGCCTCCGGCTTTCAAAAATGGGGGATGACCGCTTCCATGACCGCCTCCCTTATCCTCTGCGATGCCCTCACCGGAAAAGAAAATGCCGTCGCCCCCATCCTGAAACCCTTCCGCTTCTCCCTGAGAGAAGGAAAAGCAGTGGCTCATGAGACCGGGCATGCGGCAAAAGGGCTGACCCGGAGGGTTTTCAGAGTTCCGGATAAAAGTATTGACGAGCTGCCCTGCGGTCACGGAGGCATTGTCCTTTCCAACGGAGAAAAGCTGGGCGTATACAAGGACGAGCATCACCTTCTTCATGTGGTAGATATCCGCTGTCCCCATATGGGCTGTCAACTGGAATGGAATCCCGATGAAAAAAGCTGGGACTGCCCCTGTCACGGCTCCCGGTTTGATTATGACGGCAATCTTTTATCCAATCCTGCGCAAAAGGGGCTTCGAACCTTATTCGGTATCCAGTAATTCCAGAAGATCCTCCTTGCTGAAGGAAATCTGCCCGATTCCCTCACCCCCGAGAACCTGAGAAGCCAGCTCCTTTTTCCTGCTTTGCAGCTCCACGATTTTTTCTTCAATGGTATGCTTTGCGATGAGCTTATATACCATCACAGCCTGTTTCTGCCCGATCCTGTGGGCTCTGTCTGTGGCCTGTGTCTCCACCGCCGCATTCCACCATGGATCGTAATGTATTACCATATCTGCTCCCGTAAGATTCAGTCCCGTTCCCCCCGCTTTCAGGGAGATACAAAATACTGAGGTATCGTCCGTGTTAAACTGATCGGCCATACGGATTCGGTCCTCTTTGGAGGTTTTTCCGGTAAGCAGATAATAGGATATCTTCTTCTCCTGAAGCCTTTCGGTAATCCGATCCAGCATCCCGGTAAACTGGGAAAACAGAAGCATCTTGTGGCCTCCCGCAACGGCTCCTGCAATCAGATCCATACACAATTCCAGCTTTGCAGACTCTCCCCGGTAACCTTCATAGAACAGCGCCGGGTCACAGCAAAGCTGCCGCAGCCGGGTCAGCTCCGACAAAATCTTGATTTTCGAGGTCTTAAACTCCTCCTCCGACTGCTTGGCAAGCTGCATCTGAAGCCTCTGGGCATGGGCTGTGTAAAGTTTCTGCTGTTCCCCTTCCATTCCCGCGTACATGCATTTTTCAATTTTATCGGGCAGCTCTTTTAATACCTCCTGTTTCGTTCTCCTAAGGACAAATGGCTGAATCATCCTCTGAAGCCGCTTCATCACCTCTTCATCCTGACTTTTCACAACAGGAAGCTCGATTTCCTTGCGGAATCTCTGGTATTTGTATAAAAATCCCGGCATCACAAAGTCAAAAATACTCCACAGTTCGCTCAACTGGTTTTCCACAGGCGTTCCGGTAAGGGCCATACGAAATGCAGACTCCACACTTTTTACTGCTTTCGTAGTCTGGTTTCCCTGATTTTTAATGGTCTGCGCCTCATCAATGATCTGATAATCAAATTTGATCTTTTCATACAGTTCTTCATCCCGGTAAAGAAGCTGGTAGGAGGTAATCAATACCGCCCTGTCTTTGATATTTTCCAGCATTTCCTTCCGCTCTCTGACATTTCCCGTCACCGTATACACAGGAAGCTTCGGAGCAAATTTTTCAAACTCGTTTTTCCAGTTATACACCAATGAAGCCGGAGTGACAATCAGAGCTCTTCTCTTTTCCCCCTCCTCTGCTTCCTGATATTCGGACAGCAAAAAGGCAATGGTCTGCAGGGTTTTCCCCAATCCCATATCATCGGCAAGGATACCGCCAAACTGCGCCCGGCACAAAGTTTTCATCCAGAGGAAGCCCATTTTCTGGTATTCCCGCAGGGTTTCCGAAAGAGTCTCGGGAAGCTCAAAATCATTGTCCTCCACTGTTTTCATATCTCGGATCAACCGCTTGAATTCGCTGCTTTTCTTTACCTGAAAGCCTTCTCCCTTCAGCCGTCCGTCCAGATACAGCGCACGGTATTTCGGCAGGGCAATCTCCTCCTGCCGCATCTGTTTATCCGTCAACTGGAAATTTTCTCTCAAATCGTCCAGAACCTGAATCCCTTCTTCATCCATGCGGACGAATTCCCCGGTCTTCAGGCGGTAGTATTTCTTCTTTTTCTCATAGCGGGAAAGAATTTCCGCCAACTGCTCTCTGGTAAACTGCTCGCTGTTAATCTGCATCTGGAGCAGATTTCCGCTGAGGCTTACGCCCACCTGAATTTTAACTTTGTGAACCAGCTTGATTTTTTTCAATTCCTCCGAAACGAAAACCTCTCCCAGTTCCCTCAGGGACTCCATTCCTTGGGTGAGAAAACGGTAGATTTCTTCCTCACCCTGCATGGCCATGCTTTCCGTGGCTTCATCATAGGCATAGAAGAACTGTCCCACCACGCCTTTCGCCTGTATCTCCCGGCGCACATCTCTTCCCTGCTCTCCTGCCCGGATGGTATCAGACTTGAACAGGTTGTATTTTTTCTCCCCGTAGCAGCCCAGCAGTTTGCAGACTACCATATCTTTCTGAGGCGCATCCAGATAGATCTCGAAGCTTACCTCCTGAGGAAGATACTGTTGGGGAGAGAAATCTTCGCACTCCACCTGAAAATGCTTCTGAAGGGTCGGAAGGAGGGTTCTGGAAAAAACAGGAAGCTCCTCTTTGCCGATAAACATTTCTTCCCGCCCCTCGTTGTAGAGGTATTTTACAAATTCGTCGATTTCTTCCATTTCTGCTTTCGGAATCATATAGATGAGCTTTTCTTCTGACTGTCGGATATAATACCGATACGTCCGTCCTTCGATGCAGTCCATCAACCGGGAAAAAACCGTGATTCCGTCCTCTTCCCCTTTGATTTTCAGCTTCTCCGCAGGTTTTTCCCGGCAGATTCGGTACATGCCGCTTTTGTGTCCGCTCCAATCGTTCTCCACTTCCACAGAAAATTCCCTGTCCTCCATGGCATTCATGAAGAGATCCAGATGATTGTCCTCCAGCGAAATGTCTCTGTTATCTCCCGTATACATGATGTTAAAGCTTTTGAAATACTGATAGGACTGGGTATCCCTTGTCTCCATCAAAAATTCCACCAATAGCCTGCTCTCCCGGTCAAATGCCTCCATACAGTGCAGAAACTCCAGTTTTTTTCCATAGGAAACCGTATTCATTTCTTCAATATCGCGGATCAGTTTGGAAATATTTTTCACCACATACATCTGGGTAATGCCAATTTTAAATTTCACCCTGAAATGCCCGTATCCGCTATACATGACATAGGGCTCCAGATGCACCTGCCCCGGCTTTGTTTCCGGAAGAAATGCCGCATTTTCCCGCAGGGAATACTGGGACAAAACTTTTTTCAAAAGAGGGCTGGTCTGCCGCATTCTTTTTTGGGAATTATTAAATACATTTCCTTTTGTTACCCCCATCATCTGGAAAAATTCTTCCAGCGCCTTCATGTCCTCTTCCGGCTGCGTTTGAACCTTCTTATCCAGATATTCCAGAAGCACCGCCACACAATGCTTACAGATTCCATCATACGTTTCAAAGGCAGGACATTCGCAGTCGATATATACGATCTCCGAGGTTGTCTCATTAATCTCAATCTCCACCGTATAATCCCGGTTGTAGCTGCTGCCCTCCACAGCAGCATCAATCGCTGTAATTTTGTCTCCCTGTTCGTCAATAAAGCTGGTTGGAGAAAATTCCAGTACAGCATCATTCAAATATAAGTCCATTCCCCGCTGATAGGTTTTGCTGTTGGTCATCTGTTTAATTGTCTGTTTATTAATCATGGTTCATCCTTCTTCGTAATTTTTGTTTCACCTGTTTTCACTGATTTCTATTATAACGGATTTTCGGGGAATAGTAACGTAAAAAATGGAAAAAATAAAATGGAAATTCAAAAGCCTCACAGCAATCGCCAAATGGATATGCAAGCATATCCGCATGGCTCGTTGCCTGCGGGAATAAAGAAGAAATGTGAGGAAATATTATGCATAAATATTTTTCCGGCTGGTATTTCAAATGCCAGACCGATTCCCATACCATTGCCCTTATACCTGCCTTTCACATGAACGGAGAACATGCTTCTGCCTCCCTCCAGATTATAACCTCCGATCTGGTTCAAAATCTTACCTTTCCCTTTTCCAGCGTCCGTCTGGGAAAAGGCGGGAATTATTTTGTTGTGGGCAGAAATCGGTTCACCAAAAACGGAATCCGTCTGGACATCCGCCAAAAGGGCTTTACCGCTTACGGTTTTCTGAATTTCGGGCCATTTGCTCCTATTTCCTACGATATCATGGGACCATTTTCTCTGGTTCCCTTTATGGAATGCCGCCATAGGATTCTCAGTATGAACCATACGGTCAACGGCGCCCTTAATATTAACGGGAAAACCTATACTTTTTGTGACGGCTCCGGTTATATCGAGGGAGACCGGGGATATTCCTTCCCGAAAGCCTATGCATGGACCCACTGTTTCTTTCCCGAAGGCTCCCTGTCTCTTTCTGTGGCACAGATTCCTTTGGGATGTATCCGTTTCAATGGTATCATCTGCGTCATTCACTGGCGGGGAAAGGAATACCGCCTTGCAACCTATCTGGGAGCGAGGCTTCTTCGTTGGGAAGACGGCACGATTGCCATTCGTCAGGGAAACTATCAATTGACGGCACGGCTGCTTTCCTCGGATACTCTCGCCTCCGATGGCCCTGCCCGCCATACGGCCTCCTCCGATGACTCCGCCCGCCATACGCCCTCCTCCGATGGCCCTGCCTCCCATGCTCCCTCTTCCCATCCTCTCCATGCTCCGGTAAACGGAGCCATGACCCGAATCATCCGAGAGCATCCCGTATGCCGGGCTTTTTACTGTTTCCGAAAAGGCAGCAGAGTACTTTTTTCCTTTGTCTCAGAGAAGGCCTCTTTTGAATATGAGGGATGAGGACGCAGTTCCTAACAGGTTCTGCGGATGTTCATCAGCCGGAACGCATCCCGGTATACTTCATCCCGGTCTTCAATGTCAATCATTAACCATTTTTGTCCGTTTCCCTCGCGGGTTTTGTCGTATATTTCCTGTAACGTCAACGTGCATTCCGACAGGATTGCCTCCACATATTCCTTCTCTTTTCTGCCCACAACAATCATCGCGGTAAAGAAATTTTCCCGGGGATATATGGTGCACAGCGCTTTTCCTGCCTTTTTGAATTTCACATTCCATCCCCGCTCCAGACTGCAGCAACTGAATTCTATTTTTTCGCTGCATTGGTATTGATTTTTGATGTCCAGACAAAATTGTGTGAAAACAGGATTTTTCACATATTCCGCTATTTCTTCAAGCGTTGGACAGTGTTCACGGTTAGATAAGTCGATCATGATGGGGCCTCCTTTTGGGTTGTTGATTGGTTTTGGGGTTCGATTAAATCATCATTTGAATTACCATTTGATTTTTCGTAAAAACCTGTGTTTTGGATGTGAGGGGGAGACTCAGGTTATTTTCGTCCAAAATTAACGCTTTCGGAAACTTCAAAACGGTGTAAATATTGTTTGGACACAAATCCTCCGAAACAGCCGGACTGCAAAATCATTGCCTTACTTAATTTCTTGAACATTTTTCTGCATCGATCGCTAATACAAGCATCAATGCACCAAGGGCATCCTGTGGGTTGTAAACGTCGATTACATAGGTATCGGTCCAGTTCAGAAGCTGCTTGGAAATGGTTGCGATCGTCTGGCTGGATATTCCTAATATACTATAATCCCATTCGAAGAAATCTCCTTCGATCTGCCAGCCGTTGCAGTCAATGTTATATTTGGGTTTGAAAAAGGTAAGTTCTTTGCTGATGTACCCTATGTATTTGTCTCCCAGATACATTTCAAATTTGGGTAAAAATGTTAGAACTCTCTCTTTTACTGTTCCTATTTCATTTCCAGCTGCGTCAAAGATTTTCAGACAGTGTCCCCACGCAAGCTGGCCTTTTACAGTGTAAACGGTTTCTCCAAATTCATTGTATATGTCGTAGCTGTCAAACCATGAAAAAAAGCGTTGTTTAAATATTAATTTCATTTATTTTTTCCTCTCATAATGAATTTTATCTGAGAATGACGGGACATCTTAATCCAGCAAATCTGCTCTATCCGAAATTTTTTCTTTTATTACGGAAACAGTCTCCTGTATCGAGTAATTCGTAGTGTCTATCACATGGGACTCATAGTCTCCAAGATTATGAAACTGTTCCCACATAATTTCTACCAGTTCCACATTTGTCTCTCTGTCTAATTTTGCCCGTTCAACTGCCCGTTTCATTGTTTCTGCTTTATCTGCCCGCAGAATGATATAGTGTACTTCATATCCCTCCTGCACGACATTTGACCAGGGTTTTAAAAACCATGGGCCGATAATCCCATCCACAATTACATCATAACCGCCACACACATAACGCTTTGCGGCCTCTAAAAAGGCTTCGATCACAATCAGGTTTTGCTCATTGGATTCGGGTAAATGTGGCGGGATCGCTCCTTTGCTGAGGTAATGGTAGAAGTCATCTGTATGCATATGGACAGATTTTTCCATACTGGATTCTTTTGCGACTATCGCTGCTGTTGTGGTTTTTCCCGTTCCCGGGGAACCTGTAATTATGACGATTCTTCCCTGTTTCATTGATACTTGTCCTTTCCGGATCAAAATTTAAGTTTTATTTTTGATAAGCAATTTTGTAAATAGCTGTGAAAAGTGAAAAACAGCCAAGTAAGCCGATTATAATTCTCCAGATTGCAGTATGTTGTTCTGCAATAATCAATGGGCAGAACACAGCAAACAGAATGATCCCTATTCCTACAATCATCAATGCCATATTTGTCTTTTTCATTTTCAATCTTTGTTACCTCCTCATAATATACTTTATCAAACTGTAATTTTCTCTTGCACTTTATTTAATCACACCGGGATTTGTAGTTCATCAATCCCAATATAGTATTATCATATAGTTAATCTTCTCACTGTCAGTTAATTCTGCAATTTGTGGTCTCTGCCCCTCTTGTGTTACAAGCCAAATTTTCCCATTACCATTTTCAACACGATCTTCAACAAAAGAAATATCACTCGGTTCAGCAACACCAGTTTCTTCAATAAGTTCCTCTATCTGGAACACTGAGAGAACCGTGTCAATCCAAAGAGCATCTGCGTATGTTGATTTTTCTCCTTTGCTATTCGTAATTTCATAACCATACGTGCACACATAAATTATACTTTCTGAATCCATAGACTTAACCTGTACTGCAAAGTTCCGTAAGGCTGCAATCTCTTCTTCATCCAAAGAAAAGCTATTATAATTTCTGCTTTCCTCATCAAAATAATTATGAAATTCCATTAAAACATTATCATCCAAATCAAATCTGTTTGAATTAAAAACAGTTTCTAATACACCCATATTTTATCCCTCACTGTTCACAATTGTCAGTCCCATCAACTGGGATTTTCAGGTCTGCCTATTCTTAAAATTCTTGTTTTTTATACGCAGACAGGCTTCTATGTGCATAATCCAATGTCTTGAAAACGGCATTTGAATTAGTCCACGAATATCTTTATTACACCAATAGTCAATCAGCCAACTTGCTTTTTCACTGTCGTTTACTACATGCAGCGATTCTAAGTATCCTTTTCTTTCTTCTGGTATTTTTCTTTTCAATTCGTCATAAGATAACCGTTCAATCATTTTCTCAGTGCTTTCACATACTTCAAAAATATAGGAATATAATTCTTCCAGATTAAGCTTCTTTGAAAATTCAGCAATCTGCTGTTTCATGAGTTCATTTCCTGTTGTAATGATGGGTGAATGGATACGCTCCTGATAATTGCCTGCAAAAAATACCTGTTCATCTTCATTGATCACTGTATGCGCAACGATATCTTCAATACGAAAAATATGCCAGATAGAATAAGCAATCGTCTTACTATGATAACCATCAGCGTTTATGAAAGGGATTGCGTTAAAATCTTCTCTGCATAATTCCTCTTTGAATGATACTAAGGTTTGCATTAACTGACTTCGCAAATCAAATAACGTATCAATCCCCATCTTATAAGTATCTTTCTTTTTTATTTGTGCCTGCATTGTTTTATTAAGTTCAGACCATTCCTTATTCATATTCAGTTCCCTCTCAAATTCCAATTTCCGATCATGGACACACTTCATGCGAACTTGTGCATCTGTATGTAAGTAGACAACTAACTTAAAAAATGATTCAAAACCTTAGTCCGTTGCCATTTGTTCACCTGCATCTAAAATTTGTTCTTCAGTGAATAAAGAGCGTATCACAAGCAAACAAGAATAACTCGCTAAGTAATCCGGATCAGTCTCCAACTTCCTACAATCCAGAGTTCTTACACCTGCCCCTGTGTCAAAGGCCATTGCAGCAAGAATTACTTCCTCATCCGGATTTACTTCAATTACTTCATTTTTATCATACGCTGTGAAAGAATATCCTGAAATCTGTGCGGGCAATTCAAAATAGGTCAATAGTGAACCTGACTTTTCATTTGTGTCGATTTGCACATTTAATCCCTGAACTTCTTCTGCTTTTCCGAAACCATCTACAGAGAACATCATATGAATTTCTTTTATTTCATCGTTTATAATTACCGGGGTACTTTCTGTGCAAGCACCATCCTGCCAAAGTTCAGCAATAATCTTTGCTCCACCTACTTCATTGCCGATATTTACTTCAAAATCAGCACATTGCATCCTTGCCGGTGTTACATTTTCTCTGACAAATTTCAGTGTGTCATGTTTACCGGAACAAGCGCTCAGGGAAAATCCAAGCACGAGAGAGATAATAAAAGCAGCTATTCTTTTCATATCCTGTCACATCCTTTTTCATTTCGACTGGGAGTTAAAATTATCGCAACAACATTTTTTCCAAATCCGAAACAAATTGTACCTGTTGTTTCTTCAAATAAAATTTAACAAACGGTTTCGTAAAGAACTTTTTCGCTGTAACAGATTCTGTAAATTCTATTTCCGTTTGTTTGCCTTTTGATGTGAAAATCCCAATCCAATGACCTTTCATATTGGTGTTTTCCATATCAAATTCCCATCGTTCGTATGGTTCTATATCAGTGATCGTAAAAGTTGTAGGATAGCCGGCTTTTGTATATTCGATAAACTGCTTTTCACTTACCACTTCTACCTTACTTAAATCACTGCGCCATGTGTAATTCTCCACCGCCAAAACAGTATCCCAAACCTTCTGAACATCGTTTTGAAAAATTGCCTTCATAGTTGAAACTACCATATTTATTACCTCCACAGCTTTGAAATCATCAAAATTGCCCGTATTACTGAACATCCAGCATAGAACCCTTTACTGGTTTTATTTTTCCTCTATCACCTTATACACCATTTCTTCACAGCCACACCACGGACATTTATACTTGTGTTCCATCACATTTTTTCCTCTGTAAATTCTAAATTTCGCTAGTGCTCCCAATTTCAAGCAAATTCCCCTCTGGATCAGCCACATAAAAGTTGCGGATACCGAACGGATAGGTGATGGGTTCTCCTGCTGGAAATTGCACATCTAACTTTGACAGACGTTCGTATTCCAAATCTACCTCAGCAAAGCTGGACAGCCAAAGGGCAATTTCAAAGGTCTGGTTAATACCTCTTGGTGGAAGATAATCTTCTCCTATTTCCTTTACAAATTCTTCCCTGCTATACATAAATAGGGATAATTCGCCACTTGCAGTTTCAAACTCTGCAAAAGGTCCGCCATTCCATTGAGTTCGAAAACCTAAAAGATCTCTATAAAATCGAACCATATTTTCTATGTCTCCAACCAGTAGACCCATGCCTACACGTACTCTTTTCCCATTCATTATCAATGTCTCCTCTATCTTTCCTTACAGTGATTTTGTATACATCACTTCTGTAGAGCCAAACGAATCTTTGTAAGCATTTGTTACTTGAAATCCATGTTTTTCATAAAATTTGCGAGCCCTTATATTTTTTTCGAAAACCCATAACACCAGTTTATTATAATCGGCCGCCTTTACTTCTGTAAAAATATAATTCATCATCATTGAGCCAAATCCTTTATGCCATTGATCACATAAGCTATGAATGCAGATCAACTCAGCACTATTTGAATCATGTTCCTCTCTGCATTTGCTCCAAAAGGCAATACAGTGAGGGACATGATCAATTGTCAAAATTGCTCCTGCCGCAAAATTATTTTCTATAATAGAAACACAAAATCCAGTATTTTCAAGGGTTGTATCGGTCAAATGTAGGAATAGTCAAGAAATAAACGACTTTTCTACACTTTCCGATACACCGTTTTACCCTCAATTGCGTTATTTGAATTATCCTTGATTGGATTCCCGCTTGAGTCACAAAGTA
>JAHAFI010000014.1 GCA_018374355.1 Clostridiales bacterium | reverse complement strand
CATGTATTAGATTTTCCTTCATACATATAGTATACGCGATTATGTGAAATAAAGCAACACTTTTGTCGAATATGTGTTTGTTTTTTGCTTTTCGGGCTGAACACAGCCATTTCTATCCTTGTGCAGAAATGCACTTTTTTACGCTTTCATCTCGGCTATTGAATAACCGAGGATTCTCGCTTGCTATTCCTAAAACCTCACGGTAGTCAAAAATCCCACTAAGGCCGAGCATTCCATTGGACAATATATACCAAAATATGATTGTGAACAGATAG
The DNA here is from genome assembly GCA_018374355.1 of Clostridiales bacterium. Lineage (GTDB taxonomy): Bacteria > Bacillota > Clostridia > Lachnospirales > Lachnospiraceae > Oliverpabstia. The sequence goes on along the minus strand of JAHAFI010000014.1, from coordinate 72,159 downwards.
CTCATTTACTTGTATGGCCTATAATCTATGGATTGTACAAAACTGTACAACTTTTTCGAAAAGAAAAAATGCCCCAAATGCCTATTTTATAAGCATTTGAAGCATCTGCTAGAATGCCGCAGACCGGAATCGAACCGGAATTAAACTCTTCCTATTATAATAGGATTTTATCACTTATGATAGAAGTGTAGATTTTATGGCACTTTATGGTATTTATATACATTGATATATCCCGTATTTGATTAACCATTATCATGTAATATAAATCCATGCAACACAAAATGCAACACAAAAATCCGAAGATGATACTTGCCCCGGCTCGCCACCGGGGCTTTTCTTATGCCCTTACAATATAATCCTCAAAGACATATCCCACATATTTTCCAGCAATCCGGACTTTGTACCAGGCACCAGTCTTGTCCAGGACATCCACCAGGTTGCCCTTGTTCAGCTTCGGCCATTTCTTGATTGTTCCGTAGCCCATGCCCGGGCCTTTCCGGACGTTTACGCCATTGCCGGTACATTTTCCCACGTAGGGATATTTTGCAGTTCCACCTGGGCTGTAGACAGCTTTACCGTTCCAGTCAAATACTGTGTAGCCAGCTTTGCAGGCTTTCTTTGCATTCTCCAGGCTTTCATAGGCACCAATCTGGCTGGCCGGATCAGACCAGCTTTTCCGGATCCGGTACCATTTACCTGTTTCTGGCTTTGTATCTGGCTGTGATGTTGAAACATCTCCAGTCAGCCGGGCTTTGAATTCGTTCCATGTCCAGCTATCCCTGTATTTATTATTATATACATACGGTGCCGGGCAGGTCTTGTTTACAATATCGTAATGCCGTAGAACGTGGTCTGCTGGAATACCCAGATCTTTCATGAGCTTTTTAACAAGCTCTACACACGCCTGCTGGGTGGCCTCTGTAAACCACCAGTCAGCTCCGGCCTTTGATGCATCACCGTCACAATGGCAGCACATCTCAATACCGATGGTGTTGCTATTTCGGGCTTCCGGATGTTTCTGGGTGTAATAACCGCCTGTGCCTACCTGCCAGAGAATCGCATCGTGGGAAGCTGCCTGATAGACTGTACCGTCCCAGTAGATATAGTAGTGGGCTCCATAACCCCCTGAAGATACTTTGTTATTCTGTCCATCAACGCCGAGATAGTGTACGGCGATAAATTTTTTCTGGTTGCCCCATTTGGGGACGTTCTGAGAACTGATGTTGTTGATGATATTCATGTAACTTTCCTTTCCGGCTCGATGTCGAGCCAAATAAAAAGAGAGCGATCTTACTCGCCCTCTGAATGATCCGTATCAACTTCAACTGTAGTTTCAATTTTTTTCTTTACAAATTTCAGCACCGGACCCAGAATTGGCACTGTATGGCCGATAGCTTCGCAGTTTTCCGTAATACTTATAAGTTCATTGATTACCAGCCAGCTTGCGACAATGGCGGCGAACAGCAGGGGAAATTTCATTTCCACATGCAGGGTGGCTGTTACATAACTAATCATACAGTCGATGCCAAAGCCAACAAAAATAAGTACATACATGGTAATCTTCTTTACAATGCCGATCCATGATCTATGGCTTGTGATTTTGTCCCCATGTACCTTTGATGCGGCCATACCGGTAAAATAATCAATGATATTACATGGAATCAGCAGTGCCAGCGGGATGGCCAATACACCGAAAAAGCTAAAGAACGCACCTACTGCTGTGCTGATTACATATTCAAACGTTTTCATCTTCTTCATATACCTCACTTTCCTTTCTTTAGACAACTTTTATGCAACTAAAATAAGGCCCGCTACGGCCCTGCCCTGATTTCCATATTAATCATTTCACCCTACCTTTTCAAAATAACGTCCTGGGCAGAGCTCCGATAAACCGTTATGCAATGCCTGTCCCGGATCCTCGATGCATTTGGCCAGCAGGCTTCCTTCGATGTAATATTTATTCAGCTCTGGCCGCATATTGGTATGCCATGGGATGGGATCCTCTATAGTTCCGGCATGTGTCTCATCGATCCTCGTATAGATGGATTCTGTTCCATCTCCCGGAATCCACTGTGCCTGAAACTCCTGGTTGACTTTGATGGTTTTATACAGCACATCCTCGTGAGTAAATTTGTATCCCTCTTTAGCCGCTATATAGCCTAAATTTACCAGTTCCTGCCATTTTGGGTATAATACCTTAGCCCGTAATGCATCTGCGTCAGGAAGAGCCTGTGCGCTGTATCTGGCCACTACCATAGATGCTTTATACTGCTCCTGATCTACCCCGATGTCTCCTTGATCAATCTTCTTTTCCAGATCGGATACACGTTTCTCAATATCATTTGGTCTATACAGACGCACACGGACAGCAGCACCAATCACGGGCTCTTTCCCTGCTTCTTGCGAGATTACGGCATCATACTCTTTTGCCACTTCCTGAAGCTGCGTAAATCCTGTGTACTCCTTAAAGAGTTCGCCCTGCCAGTCAAGCACCCATATTTTTTCTGTATTTTTTGCATCTGAAAAAATTTGGTCCATCTGTAGAATATCAGAGCTTGTCAGTCCAATCATTAAATGGTCTCCTGATTCCTGAATTCCATCTTTGATGATTTCCAATTCCTGATTATTGCTTAATCTGATTTTTCCCATATCCTTGTTCTCCTTTTCTATGTTCGTTTACGGGTTACTGTTCTGTTACGGTCTTGCTCTAATCTCTCTCATATTCTTTTCCTCCGATAAAATACATAATAAAAAGCAGCTCATTGGCTGCTCTTTAGCATATATTCTATATTTGATTCGACAAACTCCGCTTTGTCAAATGCAACTAAAAAAACATATACATTAGCTCGCGGAGACTATTATTATACTGGTAACATAGCATTCTACAGATTAGGAGATGGCGTTATTCAAATAAATAATTTCGAGATGAGAATTAAAGTAAATCCCGGTAAAAATTTCCAAACGATAGGATATATACCAGACGGATATGAGCCACAATCTATTAATTATTTACCTGTCATGGCAAACACCATATTAGCTGGCACTCTGGCGCTTACTCCAGAAGGAGAAATAAAAATGTGCACCGAAATAGACGCAACCAACTTATATTTACAATTCAGTGGCTGCTACGTGAATTTTTAATCATATTTTCATAAGCTGCACAACTTCGAACCTTACCAGCGATTCAAAGTTTTTACTATTATTGCTAGATAGAGTCAACTCAAAGACATCTCCTTTGGTGCACCGTAGAATGCATGATCCGTTCAATCTTGCGTAAGCGGCATCTGTTGACATTTCAAGAGGTGTCCATTGATTTTTATTTTTTATCATAACAACAGAGATATATTTATCCTTGTCTTTTTGTGTGGCTGAAACACTGGCACAAAAATAATAAATCCCGTTTTCTGAGATTGTGAACGTATCAGCCATTATTTGACTCCCCGGAACAACGGTTATTGTTTTCTGTTTTTCATTTTTGCTAATCTCAACCGTGAAAGCGGAGTTTTATGAAGCATACTCGTTTCTGTCCGGCATTTCTCATTTTCCACGACAAATAGACCCGCCTAAAATCGGGTCGTTTTCCAAACGTTCGTTCTTACATAATTATGCTACAGCTCTATTATAATGATATTTTACTGATTCCTGATCCAGACAGACATACACCTGTGTTGTCCGTAGGTCTGCGTGTCCCAAAATCTCCGCCACATCCTGTATTGGTACATTCTTCCGGACAAGATCCGTTGCCAGTGTCCGACGGAAGCGGTGTGGATGGACATTTTCTACCCCTGCTTTTTGTCCCAAACGCTTCACGGCCACCTCAATTCCCTCTTTTCCCAGTCTATTGTATGGTGATTTTACACTTGCAAACAGCGCCGGGTTGTTATCTGTCCGGCTTTTCAGGTATTGCTGTAGATACTCCGCACACACCTCAGATAGATAAAATTTTCTTTCCTTTGCCCCTTTACCAATCACGGTAGCTTCCCGGGTGATAAAGTTTATACTGTCCCTGTTAAGTGACGCCACTTCTGATACCCGGAGACCCGAAGCATATAAAAATTCTGTCAGTGCCAGATCGCGGAGAAATTCACAGGCATTTTTCAGCTTTTCCCGGTCTACTGGAGTAAATGGCTTTCGGTTGATGTGCGGATATTTGATCTGCTTTAATGCTCTGGCCGGATTCCTCCCTATGTGTCCCTCATCATTCAGCCATCCGAAGAAACTGGATATCGTTTTCCTGATATTGTCCAGTGTCCGGTTGCTCACTCCTCTGTTTTCTTTGTACAAGGCAAGGTAGAGGCGGAGATCGTATGTCTCCACCTCATATAGCTTTTTGTCCAGAAATTCCACCAGCTGCTCCAGTTCCGGCTGATATTTCCGCAACGTCCTTTCGCTCTTTCCCTCCAATCGCTTTGTGGCTATGAATTTCCTTACCAGTCCAATGCTGCTGCCATCATGCACCACTATTTCTGTGCATCTTTCCTGTACCTCGTAATTACTAAGTTGGATGTGCAGCACTCGCTCTACTCTGTCCTTGACTTCCTGATCCACGCCGATCAGCGCCATTATCACCGCCTCAATGATTTGTGTCCGTATATCCATCCCGGATACCTCCTTTTTGTTTTGAGCATACCAAAATATCCGGCAAACCGATACTGCTTACTTCGCAAAACTCCGCTTTGATAAACAAGGCGAATTCCAGCGAGTTAAAAAAATATCTCCCTTTAACAGGAGGAACGTTATCCGGAAAATTAACATCAGGTGATGAGTCTCTCAATGCAGCCAATCGATTTTTGGTAAAAAACAAATATGGGCAAGTATCATTAGAAATATCAACGGCTGGTAACAAAGGACTGTATGATATGGAAAACGGTACATGGATTATACGTAAAAATTCAGAAAACGAGGTTTTTATTGAAGACATTCGCGCGTTGAACTTAAAGGGCGGCATTGTTGAGGTTAATGCCAGCACGCCCACATGGCTTACATTAAGAGCAGGAACCAGCGGAGTTAATGTAAAATCACATACTGATGCAAATAAATGGTTGCCTATTTCGGCTAGCGCGTTTAATGTTACATCATCTAAAACGGTAAAAGAAAACATTGCTGAACTCACGGATGAAGAAGCTAAAAAACTCTTAAATTTACGCCCTGTGTCCTTTGATTACAAAGATGATGCAGGTGGACAGAAAAATCAATATGGACTTATTGCTGAAGAAGTAGAAAGCATTATACCTTTCGCAGTAACAATTCCAGAAGACTATGATGAACTCAACTTTGATGTAAAAAATGGTGTCCCGAGTATTGACTATTCAAAGTTTGTACCATATTTGATCAAAATGGTACAAATTCAACAGTGCGAAATACAGAAACTTAAAGAAGAATTATCCTGAGCTACGCTTTGCCAAAAACTCTGGTCAGCGGAAGCAATGTGTTTACACAAAATCATGATTTTATGTATAAATACACATATGTTACCGAGATTGTTTTGTCTGTCGAGGTTGGGTTGTATGACCAACCATTTGTCTGAGAAATGATTGATGCCTGTCCATTCGGCACAGCTTCTATAGTTGCTAAATATTTGTAGCCATCAATATTCTTTATGGGTCTGGGAAAATTTTTTCCACTGTTAGCAGGAATGGTTGCTTCTTCTGTTGTGACCTCAATAATTTTTATATACTCTTTCAAAGCGGAGTTTTGTGCATCCAGCTCCGCCTGTGCCGTCGATGCCGTACCGTCCGGTTTTGTGTATACTACCTGATCTGCGCTGGTCTTATGATAGTATTCATCCCAACTGGTTCCATTAAAAATCTTAAAAATGCTTTTCTTGATATTCATTTACTACCTCCTAAATATCTATCCACACAGTCCCAGAAGACACGCCCGTTGGCGCGCTTGTCTGAGCATAAATCTTTGTCCCATCTGCCCCTTTTGGTCCTTGCGGCCCTTGTGGACCTGTAGCACCTGTAGGCCCCCGGGCGCCGGTATCTCCCTTCGCTCCCGGAGGCCCTTGCGGACCAACAGCGCCGGTATTGCCTTTTGGACCCTGAGGGCCTACAACACTTCCTAAATCAATTCTGACTGCCACAGCGTCACCTCCTATGGCCAGATTGCGATCAGATGCCCGTTGCTGTCAATCTCGAAATCCGGAGTATCGCCCTTATCCCCTTTTGGGCCCTGCACTCCTTGTGCTCCGGTTGCCCCCTTCGGCCCGGTCGGACCAGTTGCCCCGGTAGCTCCCTTCACTCCTTGCGGCCCCTGCAGTCCGGTATCTCCTTTGGGCCCCTGAGGACCTGCCGCCCCGGTAGCTCCTTTGTCACCTTTAGCTCCTGTAGCCCCTTTGGATGCAAGCAGAATCCAATAGGTAGTATTAGTCGGAAGGATTGTACCGGAAGCCGTATGACTGCTTTTACAGCCATATGTATTTCCGGAATAAGTCACCACATCGATGTAACTCCCATTATTTACATAAGCCGTCCCAGATACCCATGCTCCCTTTAACCGCATGCTTACTCCTGTAGCTCCTTTTGCCCCCTGTGGGCCGGTGTCACCCTTATCCCCCTTTACGCCTTGTATACCCTGAGCTCCTTGCGGTCCAGTCTTTCCCTGCAAGCCCTGTTCCCCCTTAGGCCCTGCCGGTCCGACAGCTCCCTGTGCCCCTGTGTCACCTTTTTCTCCCTTCGGTCCCTGCAGGTCCACTACCATCTGAAAACCGACAATAAATACCCTGTACCCTGCCGGAAGACCGCTTTTCAATGTGATCCCCTGACCACCTGTATTTTCCGTAAACGTATTCCCATTCTGGCGTACGCCATTAACATACAAAGACAGCGCATTGACACCCAGAGGAAATGTATAGTCTTTCCAAGAAAATACTTTCTGTCCTTCTGTCGATACAAATTCCTTCTGGAATACAATATAGCTCTGCGTGCTTCCCGCTGGCCCCTGTACGCCCTGCGGGCCTGTATCGCCTTTAGGCCCTTGCGGGCCGGCAGCTCCGGTATCTCCCTTGTCACCTTTTACTCCCTGAATACCCTGCGGCCCCTGAATGCCTTGCGGTCCTCTGGGCCCGATTGGCCCCTGAATACCCATAGCTCCAGACAGATCACAGATGTACTGATACGCCGTCACGGATTTACAGTACAGTTTTCCTGTATCTGCGTCCTCAACGCTCCCTGTATCGATCATTACAAATTTCCCGATTGATATACCGTCTGTCGCGTATCCACTATTCATCTCAGAAACGCTACTGTAAATCTTTGCAATTTTAAATGGCTCTCCGGGATCCCCTTTTTCTCCTTTAATGCCCTGAATGCCTTGCGGGCCCTGTTCACCTTTCGGGCCCTGAGGACCGATAACTTTTCCCAAATCAACTGTAGTTGCCATATTTCCTCCCTTAATCATAAATTGCGATCAGATGTCCATCGCTGTTGATCAGCATCTGTGGCGCACTTCCCTGTTCCCCCTGAGGGCCTTGCAGGTTCGAATATTTATAGGATGCCTCATCCTCTCTCTTCACGCCCAGATTCGTACCATCCCAATGGTACTGCATGCTGTAGCCCTGCGGTCCCGGAATCCCCTGTTCTCCCTGGTCACCCTGATCACCCTTAATCCCTTCTACCAGAGGTTCATTTTTTCCCACATCCTGCACCTTATCCAGAATTGTTTTTCTGATACTGCCGAAAGTCGGTGAAACAACATAGCCGCTGCTGTCAAAAGTTTCTGTTACTTCTACGATGCGCTCATTCAGAAGCACGCCATATTCCCGGTCAATAGTGGTAACGATATCCCCCAGATCCCATTTCACATGATACTTCCCGGAATCCACATCGCTGGAATAGCTGTCCGTGTTGGCATATTCCGCAAGTTTGGATTTTCCTCTGTCCGGAAGCTTCGTATCGTCTTCGATATCTCTCGCATCCACGAATACTTCATAACGCTCCATACCGGTATTTTCACCGCCGACCACCGCAATCTTCCGGTCAGCGCCGTCCCCCTGCCCTGCCGTGACTGCACAGTTTTTAAATTCCGACATATCGGAAATATATTCCCGGTTAGTCACATTATCATAATCTTTATTGAATACCATAGGCGGAAGGTTCTCCTGATCAGAAGACCTGTCTATGCCCTCCAAAACTTCAAATACCAGTTTCTTCCGGTCTGCGTCAAGTGTTATGGCAACACCCATGCCAGAGGCTTCACAGAGTTCTTTCACGGCATCGCACAGGTTATCATACCGCGTCTGATAATATATCCTGTCCCCCCGGCTAAGGGATGGTTTCACTTCTAAGAATGGGATGACCCGGTTTGAGTCCAAAGTATCTACCGCATTCGCCGTTACCAAGGAACAGATAATATCTTCTGCGGGGGCATGAAAAGCATGGTAAGCTTTCCCTTCCGGCGGATATGTCAAACGCTGGGTAAGGATATGGACAAGGGTAAAACCATCGATTTCCGCCGTCGTATCATCCGCATCACCATTCTGTATACGCTTGATGATCCCGGTCTTCCGTGGATCATTATTCAGCATGACGTAATGGCCATGTTTCATTTCCTGCGTAATCTCAAACACAAACAGCTTAAATTCCCCATAGGTTGTCCAGCGTCTTACAAATTCCAGCCCGATATACGCATCCATTTCTCCCAGAAACTTCAGCTCCTTGTCAAAGAACCTTACGTTAATTCGTCTATCCATATGCTCCCACTCACCGCTCCTTCCGGTGTACTTTCCTGCACAAAGATGTTCCTCCAGCCTTTGGCCTGCTGGGAATCAAACCACTCTTCCCAGCGCCGCTGGTATTCTTTCATTGCCTGATCATACTCATTCAATGTCTTTGGCCGGATGCTTCCACAGACTTCCACATCCGGGCGTTCATCCCGGATCAGTTTTACTGCACCTGACTTATCGATCTGATACTGTCCCAGAGACAATTCATACACCGTTTCATTTCTGGTCAGTTCTGGCGGTTTCGGAGTGCTGGCCGCTGATCCGGCTCTGGCAAGAAGCTGCGTTTTCCCCTGTGCTATGTTGAGCTGCAGAATGATCCGGTAAATCTTTGGCAGGTTTGCGTCCGGTGTAAGCGTCAAAATTTTTTCAGAATCGTTAAAATGGTAAAAGCCCCGCAGGATGGAAAACCCTGTCCCTACCATTACCTGTCTGCTCCCTGCTGTCACCGGATACTGCATGGCATTGTCGGTATTTACCGCAATGCCGCTCTCATAAATGTTATCAAAGTAGCGGTTGAATTCCTCCTGCCCGTATTCATCCCCGCCATTGAAAAATCCATAATGTTCCATTCTCTACACTCCTATGTAACGGTTATAGTAATAAATCTCCACGGACTGGGGATCCAAACCGTTCTCACTGTAATACTCGATCACGTTGTCCCCTACCTGCAGGGAAAAGAAAGAAGATGCCAGATCAATATAATCAAAGGCATCTTCCCTTATTCCATTTCGGATAATTTCTACTTTCTTCTGGCCGAAAGCTGTATTGATATATAATGTATCATCTGTCGTCAGTTCCCGTTTGATCCGGATAAATTCCCCTGTTGTCTGGTTTGTGATCTTAGGATTGACTGCCGGGCCGTGAAATTCAATCTCAATCGGCGTTTCCACATGCCCTTCATTAATGATGTTTTTCCGCGGCTCCCCGCGCTCCTTCATCTTGAAGGGTAGTGTGAACTTCCATTTCCATCCTCCGATCCATGTAGAAATCCGCTCACCGGACTGCAGGATATCACGGAAGGCCGGATCCATGCAGTCCAGCTCTACCAGACAGGACAGCGGATCATAAATACTCTGGCTGCTGCAGGTAAAACTGGACACTTCATATTCAATCTGCCGTTCCACTCCCATGTAATTCACTGTCAGTTTCCCGGATCGGAATGGGGAGAAGAACCGGATCAGCTCCTGTCGTTTTTCTGATTTCTTCTCCTCCGGGCCCAGATAATCAAACTCAACCGATATGGGCCGGGAGAGGGCTCTCTTGCGCTTCATCCGCGCGCCGATATGGTTTACGTTGTTTTCCTTCTCGATTTCATAGTCGGTTGCTTCCAGACCTTCGTAGGCAGTTACGCCGTATTCGGGCTCCCGGAGGAGTAATGTCATTCCATTGCAGACAAATGTAAAAAAGATATCTTTTATCATGTAAATGCCAGCCTCCTTCCTTCCCTTCGCACAGCCCTTGCCATCTGTACGGGTGTTTTTACTTCCTGATGGAAATGGATTTCCTGATATACATCTCCGGCATCCCGTGAAGAATCCGCTGTGATGGTATTGATATTTCCTACAGCTCTTTCATTTGTCAGTCGATTCAGGTTTGAACTAAACGCTCCCCGCATACCTTCCAGTAATTCTCCGGGATTGATTTTCATTAGATCAGTAACCTTGTTCGCCGCTTTTTCAATGCCTTTGGAATTCTTCAGCATATCAAGTTCGATTCCTTTATCAAACATCTTACCGATATATCTGCCTACTCCGGACGGAGAACGGATTTCCAGATTCCTTTTTGCCGCCTTTGCTGCAGCATTTGCCACCGCCGCTGCTGCGGATACTACTCCATGCTCCCCTGCCCGTATTCCTCTTGCCAGTCCGGAGGAAAATTGTGCTCCGATGCCATGTCCGGTACTGGAAAATCCGCTCAAAGCGTTCTGAGCTGAACTCCCCAGTGCTTTCGCCGCGGAGGATACAGGATTTGTCTGCCCAGTGATTCCATTTTTGAAGGATGTTCCAAACATACGTCCCTGTAGCTGTGCCGATGCACCAATATTGCATCGTATCAAGGCTTGTGTAGTTGCTGTACCAAGTGCTGTCGATGCATTGGCTGCCGAAGATGTCTGTGACTTAATCGCAGTAATGAACATGATTGCTGCACTTCTTCCCTGCGACTGAAAGTTTGTTCCCAGATTTAGCCCCTTTAATGCATTGGCTGCGCTTGTTCCCAGTGATCTGACTGCGCTTGCCGCTGTGGAAGTCTGGCCGCGGATGACAGCACAAAATCCTGTTACAGCGTTTTTGGCCTGTGACTGGAAATTTGAAGTAAGGTTTACTCCTTTCAAAGCCTTTGCAGATGCATTTCCTAATGTGGAAGCTGCTGCACTTACGGTCTGTGCATTCTTTGAAATACCGCTGCCGAACTGGCTGGAGGCTTCCGTTCCCTGTCTGCCAAATTCTCCCGGCATATCCATGGAGCTGAGTCCCTGCATCGCCGCTGATCCGATGCCTGCCGTTGCCTTCTGAACAGATGCGTTCAAGGAATTGATGGCTTCAATCAGAGCCTGTACAGAATCCATCCCTGTTGCTGACGCTGCAGAAGTTACATCTGTACTCTGATAACCGGTATTGATTCCTCCTGCACTTATCTGCGCTGCCTGCTGTACCAGAGGTACACCAGCCATCACTGCACGAACCGCACTGTCTGAAGCCTCCTGTGCTTTCTGCCCCGGTACGGTTGATGTATCGACTGTAGCAGCCCCTTCGGGGATTCCCTTCTCCATTTCTGCTCCGGCCGCTTTGATTTCCGGTTTCTTTTCTGCTGCTTTTTTCTTTGTCGTATCTGCACTGCTCTCAACTACTTCCGCCGCAGCGTTGTTAGCCTGCGGCTTGCCGGATTCCACTCCGCTTACAAAACTGTCTACGCTTTCTTTTCCCGTACCTTCCATGGCTCCGCTGTCAATCAGGTATTGTCTAAATGTACTGATGACATCTTCCGAAGATTTTACAGAAATATCTTTGAATTCGGGGATTTTTTCACTCATAGCCTCCAGAATTTGTCCCATGGAAGCCCGCATCTGTTCCTGTCCTTCAGGCCCCATCTTTTCAAATTCATTCAATGCCTTTACAAGAGAATCCCGGAGACTGGGAGCTATTTTCCCTCCGGATTCTTCAATCTGCAGAACTGCCAATTGGAATCCTTCCGACATTTTTGTATAATCGGTGGAAGATAACGCCTTTTTAATGATCTCCTGACTGAAAGCCACGCCGTCTGCGGCATCACCGGCCTGCACTGGTATCTGTGCATACATATCCAGAGCTTCCTGAACACTCTCCGGGGTTCCCTCTGCCAGCTTACTCATAACTGCATCCAGACCGCTCACCTGCACATTGGCATCTGTTGCCGCTTTACTGGCTTCACCAAATTTCTCCCTTGTGTTATCCAGATTTTTCTGCGCTTTTTCAAGCCCCTCCAAATCACCGCTTTCCAGATACTGCTCCATTGCTTTAGAATAGTCTTCCAGTGCAGTATTATAGGCTTTCTGGGCTTCATTTAGCTGTCCCTGAGCTTCCCCCTGTTTCTGAATAGCCTCTGTGTACTGGTTCGATGTAGCCTCCTGCAGAGATTTTTGTTTTAATGTGCGTATGTATTCGTCAATGGTTTTATTCACATCATCTATAGACTGCTTCACGCCTTCATTATTCTCAATAAATCCTTCTGCGGTAAGCTGATAATCCGTACCCATGGCCGTATTCAGTTCATTCAGGATATAGCTTGCCATATCCTCACAGCCCTCTTTTACTTTTCCGGTGGAATCAAAACATTTCCCCAGATCGTCCCGCCACTTTTCAATAGGCGCCGCTGAAGCATCAATTGAGGAACTGGTATTTTCCATGGATTCTTTCAGGCCGTCCAGATCATTCTGCGTTTTTTCAATAGACGCCCCCAGTTCATCCATTTTTTTATTAAATGCGTCCTGTGCCTCATCTGCGCGGCCCGATGTAAGGGCATAAGTAGTCAAAGCACCAACTAAAAGAGCTATCCCGCCGGCGATCAGCGTTGCAGGATTCAGGTTCATCACTGCATTCAAAGCACTTACTGCCAGCCCTGCGTTTTTCGACGCATCCTTCAACTTCAGTACAACGGATACCACAGATCCTACAGGACCGGAAACCATCTGGAAAGTCTTAAATGTGGCCACTAAAGCTGCTACAGACGGTACAACCACATCCATATGATCCGCAAGTTTTTCAAATATCTTTCCCAGGACTTCCAGAGTTCCACGTCCCATATCCAGCAGGTTCTTTGTTCCGGTATCAAACGTCCTCCGCAAAGAATCCAGTGCCTTTTTCACGGGTTCCTGCATCTTCTTTGGCAATAACTGGATCAGGCCGTCACACAGCGTATCTACCATATCATTCGCAGCCACTTTTAGCTGTCTCCTGTTCTTTTTCAGGCCGTTGACAAATGATTTCAGCAGATTTGTAGATGCTTCCACCATATTCGGCGCGGACTGTGCGATTTTTGTAGCAAGTTCAGCCACGATATCCCCAGCCTCGTCAACAGCGCCTTCCAGACCGCCTTTTTTCAAGGTGTCAATCAGGCGGTTAATGCAGTCTGTTCCTTCTTCTGCGGCATCCTTCAGAGGCTCTTCTATTTCCTCATACACTTCAATTCCCAGACCTTCCAAAGAAGACTTCAGGATGGTTACCTTTCCCTGAAGGTTGTCCTGCATAGTCTCCGCCATCTTCTGGGCTGCACCATCCGCATTGCTGATCGCTACCTGCAGTTTGTCAAAATCCTCATCCGATGTAGCTACGATGGCTAAAAGCCCTGACATGGCCTCCTGTCCTGCAAGAGCAGAAGCCATTTGAGCCTTCTCGGCTTCTGACAGTCCTGAAAATCCCTCTCTGAGATCCCGCATAATGGTATCCAGAGACTTCATGTTCCCTTTCGAATCGGTCAGGGAAACACCCAGCTGATCCATTGCCGTCTGAACTTCCTCTGTCGGTTTTGCAAGCCGTGAAAGCATGGAACGCAAAGCAGTGCCCGCCTGGCTGCCTTTAATACCGCTGTTCGCCATCAGACCAATGGCTGCAGCGCAGTCCTCCGCCGAAAATCCAAGCGCTCCGGCAACAGGAGCAACATACTTAAAGGTCTCGCCCATCATCGCTACATTTGTATTTGTGCTGCTCGAAGCAACCGCCAATACATCTGCGAAATGCGTAGCATCATCTGCCTTTAATCCAAACGCAGTCAATGCATCTGTCACGATATCCGAAGTGAGCGCCAGATCTTCTCCAGACGCTGCCGCCAGATTCATAATTCCATCAATACCGGACAGCATATCTTCTGTTTTCCATCCGGCCATTGCCATGTATTCCATGGCGGCGGCAGCCTCAGAAGCAGAAAATTTTGTCTTTGCTCCCATTTCTTTTGCTTTTTCCGTCAGTTTGTCCAGTTCACTGGCGGTAGCTCCTGAAATAGCGGAGACTTTACTCATTCCCGCTTCGAAATCAGAGCCTACTTTGGCAGCGTATCCGCCGATTCCTGTTAGTGCTGTTGTAACTCCGGCGATTGCAACACCTATTGTATGTAGTGCAGCAGATGCGAGACTTTTGATTTTTTCCAGGGACATTCCTATACTTGCAGAAGATTCTTTCCATTCTTTTTCTGCATTGTTGGCCGCCTGCTCTGCACTTTGTGAAATACCTCTAAACTCTCGTTTTACAGCCTGGGAGGAATTCCCGGAGCTTCTTTCTATTTCAGCCCAAGCCTTTTTAAAAGCGTCACTAGCAGACATCCCCTGCTTTCTATACTCTGCCGCCAGGCTTGCAGCCTGTGATTTCATTGATTTCTGTGTGCTCTTTATTCCTTTTTCTATCCCGCTGGTGTCCAGCCCCGTTTCAATTACAATCTTTCCATCTGCCATTTAAACTCACCTGCCTTACAGATATGGGGTAGGGTCGCGCCCTTCTTTCAGAGCCGCCACCAATTCTTCATTCCGTTCATCTTCCCTGTGGATCTCATAATATTTCTGCATTGCCCCGTAAAATGCTTTCATTTCCTTTGAATAATTTCCATTGTTCGTATCAATCGTCCGGTAATCCATCACCTTGCTCAGCCTTGTATTCCCGTGAAGATCATTGAGCATCGCTATAAATTTCCACCAATGCAGATATTCAATCGTATGAAGGTCAATTCCGTATACATCATTTCTACGGAATGCCGACCAGATCAGCTCCCCGTCAATTGTAAAATCAAAAGGCTCTTTCGAATTAATCCCCAGCACTTTATTTGATGGTTTCTTTTTCTTCTCCTCTTTCCCGCATCTTACAAACCAATTCAAAGCGGAAGCTGCTTCCAGAATATTATCCGGAACATTCACATACACCATGGACAGACATTCATATACTTGCCCCATATCATTTTTCTCTGCCTCATCCAGTCGTTTACTGTAACGTAAAATGGTGCGGAAGTCCGTATCTATCGGATGTTCCACACCATCAACATATAAACTCTTTGGAGGAAGCTCTGTCAGGAAACTCATTCCTCTCCTGCATCCGGAAAGATATTTGCAATTCGGGCCGTAGTTTCATTCAGGCGCTTGCCCTGCCGGTCGATTTCTTCCATCAATTCTGCATAGGCATCCGCATGCTTCTGCAGGTCATTTTCTGCACCGCATACAGATACCCCTGTTCCCTGACCAAAAACAGAATCAAATGTGTCTTTAATGGCACCGCACATGATTGCAATTTTTTCATCAAGCTTTTTTGTCTGATCTGCTTTTCCAGCTTCCTCACGAACTTTTTTAATAGCTTTGATCGTGCGTTTATTCGTATGTTCTTCCATATAATTCAGTTCCAGTTCTACACTGTTAATCTTCATTTCCACTTACCTCCATCTTTTCTGCTGCTACGTCATCTCCAGCCGCCTCTGCAGCTTTTTCGTGGCTGGCTGTCAGTTTCCCGCTACTGCTGCAGTTTCTTCTGTAAAAGTTTTTGCTTTCACATCAAAGAAGCCAAATTTCCAATCACTTTTTCCGAGCAGATTTCCTGATCCGGTGATTTCCCCGTCGCTGTCCGTGAATTCTGCCACTTCGATAGCCACTCTGCGTTTTCTTGCAGGATAACCTTTTTCTCCTTTTGTACCTGCCAAATCCACTTTGACATAATCCGCTTCTGCTTCCGTACCGATTTTTTCCCTGCGGCCGATCTCTGCAATAAAGTTAATGGCTTCTTCTTCCTCAATTAACTCCAGTTCATAAGGTGCGTTCCAGTCATAGCTTCCGATAGATTTTGATGCGCCCTTATCATTCACGTAGCGTCTGGATTTTACCTGTGCGCTGGGAGCATCATCGATTTTTGTAAAACCGAATCCCATCAGCACATATTTTTCTTCCTCTTTGGTTCCGATATTCAGGTAATCCGCTTCCATGTTTCTTGCTTTTGCTCCTGCCATAATCACTGTCTCCTTTTCTGATAATAAATAAATTCACATTGTATCCTGTACTGGGCTGTATGGGTCTCTGCATCCATCAGATACCCATTGGTTGTTGCCCGGATTTTTATTGCTTCCTTGCTTTCATCCAGCTTTGGGAATCTTCTGTTTCGTGTACATTCCTCCAGCCAGTCCGAAAATTTCTCATAAAAATCGGAGGTGTCGATATTCTCAACATCTCCGTAAAATACCCGGCTGCAGAAAGCGAAAGCCACACGGCGCCGGGTATCACCGTTGGTATAACGCTTTACGATTGGTTCTGCCGGAACACTCTCTACCATGTAACTGGTAGCGTCTTCTTCCAGCTTGTCCAGATCAAGTTTTGAAAACGTTTCTTCGAACTCGTTCAGATATGGACAGCCGAATATGAAATCTCGGATTGATGATATTACGCTCATTGATCTCACCCACTTTCGTGATCGACATCGATCCCATAAATCACCATATTAAAAGAGAGCCGTCTCCGACTCTCTTTGTTCTAAATTATGTCGATGTCTATCTGGAAATTCCTAATTTTGCCATTAAGGCTTCCTGAAGCACCTGTGAGAAATTCAGTCCTGCATTTGTTGCTGTCTCATTTAACCACTCTGGAAGCGTTAATGTTTTCTTTACCGCCTTATTATTATGCATCTTTGCATACCCTATTGTATCACACGCAATATAATTTACAAATTCTCCTTCGCTTAAACGAATGGAATTTACTTCCGATGGTTCTGGAATATTTATCCCATCTCTTTCCTGATCATACAGTACAAACGCTAATACGTCTTCTGCCATTATAATTGCATCCTGCAAATTATCTCCACACGTATAACATCCTTCTAAATCCGGAAAAAATACCGAATAAGCACCGTTCTCTTCTGGTGAAAAAACTGCTGGATATACATATTTTGCCATGTTGTTGACCTCCCTATATCTCCTAATGCCGCAGGGCTTATTTCAGCCCTGCATCCTTTAAAATTCTGTTTGCTGTTCCGGTTGGGATTTCTTTACCTCCGTGTCTTGGAATGCGTATGTCTTTTCCCGTCCGGTCACTGTGCCATTTGTCATGTTCCTTACCATGTTCAACGAAGAAGCAATCATTTTTCTTGAGTATCTTAACAAGCTCTGATGTTTTCATTGTTTTCTCCTTTCATGGTTTTATTATAGCACGTGCAAATACGTGTGTCAACAACTTTCCGTACTTATTAACACGTATTTTCACAATAGAGTGACTTTATATTTTCAAAATTCCTCCACCATTTTCTTCACATCCCGATATATTTCCTTGTACGGTACTTTCTCATCCATCAGCTTACGCATCCGCATTTTCACAAGAGTTTCCAATGCTTTTATTTCCATCAGTGTCTCCTGCGACACGGAATCACGCTGGCCACTGCCAATCCCCAGTTTACCGTTAACCATCTTCGTTATGATTGTGTAGTACCGATCAGCATTCTTGCTCCCCTGATCCTTAGCATACTCAATGAAGAGTTTAATCTGGTCAGTCTCATATCGTCTGGCCTGTTTGGATTCTTCCCGGATCCCCAGCCATTTGTTGTCTTTTTCGGAAGCTATGTAATAACCATTGCTCCTGATTGCAGAAATCGTTTCATAAACCCAATCGTAAAAATTATCTGCTAATGGCTGCTTAGAATGTCTGCAGATTTCGTAGATTCCTTTTTCCCTATACATATAGGTATGTGCATTTTTGTCCTTGTTGATATAAGGGGTGACAAATTGACACCCCTTCACATCTACTGACATCTTATCAAGTCTTTCATGATTCCTTTGATGAATTCTCAAAATCGCATTCGCCGGATCTTTATACTGTAAGGCATATCCGATCTGCGTCCTGCTCATGTAAATGTTTTCTTTTTCATCTACATAGAAGTCACATGTTGTTCCTAAAAATTCTCCCTGTTTTACAAGTTTTAGTTTCATAATCTGTTCCTTTCTTTTAGGTATCAAAAAAGGACATAGTATCCTGCTACATCCCTTTACTCAGCTTTACCTCCGCAAAATCTTGCTGTAGACTGTACGATTTCTTTTCCCCTGTCAGCCCACATACGTTTATCCCATTTCTTACCAGCCAGAGGTGCTTTGCTTCTGTTCTTCCCGCTGTTTTCATAGTATTGTCTTCTTGCATAGGGCTGGACATACTCGATGGAATCAATGTTTTCTACTGCTGTATCTTCCAACACTCCTGTCTGGCGCGGGACATATGGTTTACTCAGTCTCCTTACTTCATGTGTAAAAAACTGCTGTGCTTTTCCATTCTCATTTAGATACCGCTTCAACAAAATTTTATCCACTGAATCAATATTCAATTTTACATTGGTACCCATTACGCACCTCCGATCCGGATATGGGGATTCCTTCCGAAAAAGTTCTCTGAATGGCTCAGTACCTTTCCTGTAAGATACCGCTTATTCTTCAGATCGGATTCCTTTTCGATTTCATCCATGACAGTCCCTTTTGCAAACAGATCACCGTTTTCTACCGTCCAATACTGCTTATGCTTTCCGTACGAAAGTGCTGCATATTCTTCCGGGGAAAGATATCCTTCCGAAAAGTGTTCTTTCGGTATGCGGATTTTATACAGATCCGCACTGCTCAGTCCTTTATCTCCCGCCAGCATCTGAACCTTCTGGTCGGTATACCACCAGACAGCCGTAAGAACCGTCCGGGACCATGTATACATTTTTGTCTCCGGATTCAGTTTCCGGTTATAAATTGTAAGGCTTGCATTAGTCACCATCATACCACCCCGCATATAAAAGCCCTGTATGAATAAGATATTTCCTCGCAGCAAGATACATCTTTCTCCTGACGGTTTCCTCTCTGGATTCTCCGTCCTTTCCTTCTGTCACATAGGAAATGCTGTATCCGTCCGTATTTTCGCTTTTCACTTCCCGGTGATCATTTCCTTCACCTTGATTGTTATCTTCCGAATAATATACCTCTGCGACGCCACAGGCGGCATCCCTGATATCATCTGTCACCTCAACAATCATGTCATGGGTAATTTCACGGATAAATGCGGATGCCTCACGGGCTGCTTTCGGGAAGAATTCTTCCGGAATCATTGTTCCGTTGTACGTCTCTGCATAATATTGGTAACCCACATATAACTGCATCCGAATTCCTCCTTACGCCATAGCCTCTACGACTGCGAGACCAGCGCCAACACATCTGCTGTCAGCATCGACTTCCACAACAACGATCTTCTGTCCCGTGGCTGCTGTAATCTCTGATGTACCGTCCCACGCCGTATAACCCGTTTTGCATTCCTGACCCGCTGCCGGGATTGTCGGATTAGCCGCAACTTTGTATTTGTAGCTGTTACCGCTTGAAAGCTCCGGCTCCACAGTGACCGCCGTGGAACCGCTCGTGCTGCCTGCTACTGAAGCAACCTTTAAGTCAATCAAGCGCTGTGTTTTTTTACCACTGCATAGTTCTTATCGCCCAGACGGTAACCGGTGCAGATTTCCACCTGTGCCAGTGTTCCGTTGAAGTTCTCGGAATCTTTCAAACGGGCCATGGATAACAGATCCACGATATGCAGGCCTCTCCAGTCATACATGATGTAGTCTACCTGAGTAAGGTCTTCCGTACGAAGAGTTCCGGTGTAGTCGAAGTATTTCGCTGCCGCAGACAGATCCATCATGTTACACTCTACCCAGAGCATACCCAGCCAGTATCCCATCTGTCCGGTTCTTACGATCTCGTCATTGGTTACCGGGGTGAATTTATCACCGGCCTGCTCGAGCATGGTGCTGTAGGTATCCACTGAAGCCAGAACAACGTTTGCAGAAGCTTTCTGTTTGCGGATCGCCTTTCTTCCGGAAATAATTTTTGAACGGATATTTGCCGCAGTCAGGGCCTCTGTGTCTTTAAGTACCGTTCCCTCATGTACCAGACAGGCAATACCAGACATCTGCCAGCCTTCTCTACACACTAAAGTAGACTGGGACAGGTGCTCGTCTGCCATGTTATACGGAACTGCTTCAGCCTGTACATTATAGATTTTTGTAGATTCCTGCTGCAGGTTGTTCAGCATCAACGGAATCAGCTCGTTTTCTGCTTTTCCATGCTCAAAATCGGATGCCGGGGCTTTCGGGTCCTTTGCGGATTTGGCCGCCAGTCTGAAAATCTTAACTGCGCCTGCTCCATCTGCATCACCCTGGAACTGATCGCTGTAGGTCAGACCCGGCTGGAAGATTGAATCAAAATAAAAGTTTGGCGCTACAATTGCGCTGTATCTCTCAGATACGTTTACGTTACCATATTCCATAATCTTTTTACTCCTTTACTGTACAATATTTGTTTTTACCATATTTCTGCTGGATGTAGGCGGCTTCATCCGAAACCGGATTCGTTCTCCCTGAACCGCTCTTTGTCGTACGCACAAAGGGTTTATCGGGTTTTTCCGATTCCTTTTCGAATTCGTCCGGATACTGCTCCCGTACTCTTTTCATGTACTCGTCTGCTCCGGTAAACTTGCCGTCCTTGAATTCCAGCTTCTGAGCCATGAAGTCCTGAAGAATCGCCTTTCTGGACAACGGGGATTTGATTTTCTGGCCGGACAGGAACTGTTCTGCTGCATGCATCATCCTTTCGTTTTCCAGCGTCTGCTGCAGAGCCTGCATGTCTGTAGTGTATTTTGTCTCCCAGTCCTTTGCTGACTGCCGGATCCCATCGATATCCATATCCATATCTTTATAAGACTGGATCGTGGTGTTTGCTTCTCCAAGCTGGGTTTTATATCCGTTTGCTTCTGTCTGCAGGCTCGTGTATTTTTCTTTGCTTACATAATTGCCCTCTGAAAGATCTGCATAACGCACATGCTTCAGCTTGTCCGGCTCTCCACTGTTATGCTCCTGAATCTTTGCATCTACCTGGCTGAACAGTTCTTCACCTAAAAGTTCTCTTAATTCCATATCATTTCCTTTCTTTTGACCACAGTTTATAATTGCGGTGTCTCCGCTGATCATGGCAGTTTTATTCCCGTACCACAGGGGGTATTCTCCACAGTTTTATTGTCGTAAGAATATTGGACATAAAAATAACACCCAGGAGATTCCTGCGTGCTTACTGCTGCCATTTAACCCATGACTGGGAGATACTGGATCACCTCCTTAGGTTACCCTCTCGTATGTTTTCTGAAAAATGTCCGTTTTACATGGGTACAACTCGCCCCTCAGCCCACGGATGATGTAATCGCCGATTTTCGCATGCAGCTTCCCTTCAAGCGTCTGAATCGTACATCCATAGACTGAAATATGGCCGTCCACCATGCTACGGTCAATCCAGACTTTTTCATCTACAACTGCCTGTATGAACCAATCAGGGGCGATTGTTTCCACATCTGTAGTCAGCTTGAACGCTTCTACTACTATTGGCTTTTTCCTGTATTTCATGGCTCCTCCTTTCTGGCTCGACGTCGAGCCGGATAAAAATGAGTAATAAAATACCACTCACTCCGAAGAATGGGTGGTATCAATCCTCATTTATCATAAAATTACACTTATCACACTTAAAGAATTTGCTTGTCTGCGGATTATATGGTGTACGAATCCGCCCTTTCTGGCATTCCGGACATACAACATCTTTACCTGAACGTAAATCTCGCATCATTTTCCCTATTTCCTGTGGCTTCATCATCTCCACCTCCACTTATACTCCGGATATCTTTCTTTAACTGATTTTATTATACTTCTCATATCATTCCCAGTCAATTGTCCTTTTGTATGTAATTCAGCAAAATAATCACAGACCGCCTCCGAATGCTGATCACCGCCGATTCCAAGCTCAATGTGCTTTTCTTCATGAATGATAGCTTTTGTAATCTCTTCTACGGATTGCGCTGTTTTGCCATTTATATAGATATGATTCCCTAATGCACGCCCCTTACATCCTTCCAAATTCATTTCGTTAATAGATGTATCGCTATAAAAAATTTCTACCGATGTATTTTTTTGTTTAATGTACTCAAATACTCCTTTTCCGGTATCCGATTTTTGCAAATTCTTGTACAAGCTCTGGGCAGACACCACATCTCCCTGTTGTTTGGGCTGAATGTTAAAAATACTTTCCGCTGCTTTCTTTCTACTTCTGGAAGTCCGTGAAGCATATCCTGTACCTGACAAAGATTCTTTGTATGGAGCAATCCGCCCAAGGCCATCCATGTATACCCTCTCCATCTGCTCCGGAAGCCCCATCTTCTTTGAAAATGCCTGATACTGGTGAAGTGTATTCAGGTATTTTGCTCTGGCTGCCATGACGGTTTCTTCATCTGCTTTTCCATCTTTCAGATTCTTCACATTTGCCCGCTGCTGCCGCATCAATGTTTCCAATTTTCTTTGCTGCTGGCTGGCTTCGTATGCATTGTACTGTTTCCCCTGAAAGGAATGTGTTTCCTTTTCCCGCGCATTCATTTCCGCAAGCTGTTCATCAGTGTATGTCCTTACCGATACGCCTTTGATGAAAGCCGTATAAGAATGATAGCAGTTGGCTCCACACAATCCTGTTACTTCCCCCAGACGGCAGATGCTTCTCAGTTCTTCATAGCTAAATACCAGCCCGCCCCACCAGTGATCCGGCCGGAAACCGGAATGCCAGGAGACTTCGTAATCATTCGTTCCAAGTTCCTTTGCCACCTTTTCATTGATCTGATTGGATAACTGGTGTACGCCTGTCATAACAGCCCGCCTGGCGGCCACTGGCACCCGATTGCTCCACCCGCTTGCATAATCTACAGTACGGATTCCGGAAGCTGTCATTTCCTTTACAACACGCCTCAGAATTGTGTCGTAGGAGAACGAACCGGTTACGATGTCTACACAGGCTTGATCCAGATATTTCTGATAATATTCTGCCAAAGGCGTGAACGCTTTCTTTCCCGCCCCCATATTTACCGTCATACCCATGGAATTTGTGATATTCTTAATCTCCCCTCTGGTCTGACTGATGGCAGCATATACCCAAGATTGAAGGATTAAGTTTTCTTCATATGGGATAAAATTTCCATTGATCTGTTCGTACAAATCACGATTCCGGGTATAATCCTCATTTGCAGCATTATCATACAGTTCCCAAAGCTGTGCATCCGTCATCTCCGTG
The DNA here is from genome assembly GCA_018374355.1 of Clostridiales bacterium. Lineage (GTDB taxonomy): Bacteria > Bacillota > Clostridia > Lachnospirales > Lachnospiraceae > Oliverpabstia. Next base: position 48,842 of record JAHAFI010000014.1, on the reverse strand, counting down.
ATCCGTTTGATTTCGGATTCGATGAACTCTGTTGAATTTCCCAGAATCTGCACCTTCTGTAATTGATAATCAGCAGTAGAGGTGATTCCCCCGGTCTTTCGGATCCGGCGCACCACATCCGCAAATATCCGGTTCTGCATATCATAAAACAGTTTTTCCACTATGATAGGGATCGTACTCACTCTTCATCCACTCCCTGTTCCAGGTCAAACTCTGCTGCCTGTCTCAACATTTCTATCGCCTGTTCCTTTGTCTCGCCAAATCTCTTCATGCGGTATTCCACAAGCCCGACAGCACCTACGCTCAGATCTGCACGAAGCTGCTCGTTTTCATACTTCTTATCCACAATCAAGGAATCATCCCAGTCATATCCAACCTCTACGCTTCCCTGCGGAATCGTACCCTCGATCAGCATCCAGGCCACGCAGGCATCCAGCAGATCACCAAATGCATTCTGCACAGCATTCTGGATCGCTTTTACGGTAGAATAAGAACGCTGCTTGCTGGCTTTGATTTCTTCTGCTGTCTTTTCTACGATCTGCGGATCTGATATCGTCCCGTAGGCGAGTTCTGATTTGAACTCGATCTCCTGCTTGATTTTATTTAGTCCATTAAACAAGCTCTCGTCTCTGATCTCCGGTGAATACGTGTTGAAAAATGGCTTATCCCCATTTGAAATCCCGGGCCCCATAGCGTGGTACATTCGTTTCTTCCCTTTCGGGATGATGGGGTTCCCCTGTCTGTCCTTTTTGAAGAATTCATCTGCTGCCTGAATGGCGGTTTCTTTGCTTCTGAATTCCCATATCGTCCTTCCATACTGCTCGTCTGCATCCTGAATCTGATTGACAGCCCTTGAAAACAGCGATACGCCTAATGGACTGTCTGTATCAATATTGTTGGCAATAGGCATCTTCAGGTAAGAAAATAGCGGGCACACCGCATTCTTCAATGTTGCCTCCGGCTCCAGATCGGCCCATTCCGGAATCCTGTCCAGACTGATCTCAGCTCCCAGTTTAATAACATTGTCTACTTTTACGATTGTTTTTTCACTCATGAAAGCTTTATTGATTACCGTATAGGTATCGCCTTCCCAGTTATGGTATTCCAGCCTGGTATAAAGTTTCTTTCCTTTTCGCTTGAATTCCGGAAAGATAACGCCTGTCAGTTTCCCATTGCCCGAAAACGCCGTAGGGAAGAACTGACCTTGCTTCACCACATCGATATTGATTCCTCTGCTATCTATGTACGGCTTTAATACTACACCGCCGGAAGCACAGGCATATTCTACCCATTTCTTCAGGTCTTCCCGGAAAAACTCCGTCTGTTCATACAGGTAATCCGCCATGGGGCTTCCGGTAATTTTGATCCGGCACTCATTTGTTACCAGCCGGGCCATCTCTGAACAGATCGCTGCGGGAAGCTGCAGACTTTTGACTTCCTCATTCAGCCATGGGGCTTTATTCCTGTACATCCGGTCCCACAGGTAAATCGCATTGGCCATATCTGTAGAAATAGCAATATCTGTTTTCATGGCTTTCTGTATGTTTTCGTACTGTATCACTGGTTCTCACCTCTTTCTGTTGCCGGAAGCATATATGCAATCATCCGCCACATACCCATGATTAAATATCTGCAGGCATCAGCTGCGTGATCTTCAACCTTCAGCGGCACTTCATTTCCTTTTTCCACACTTTTTTCATCGTACTGGTACATTCCCAATTCCTTTATGAGCATCTTCTGCTGAGAACTAATAAGAAGCTTCCGGAAAGAGAAAAATTTCTGCACTCTGCTGATTCCGAGTTTTACATCATTCTTTGCATCTACAATCGCTATATTCGGCATGATTCTTCTTGCTTCCTCTTTCAGTCCTGCTGCCGACGGGTCAATGAATACATAACTTACTACCCGGCTGTATTCCTTTTCGATTTCATCACAGAAATCTTTCAGATCCTGTGCATATTCCGAAGGAGACTTCTGGCCGGAATCTCTTCCCGAGTGATAATATTCCTTCAATCCCCGAAAGCAGTTCGCTTCATAGTCAATCCCGGCTGCCTGAAATGTCGTTGCATTCTTCTGTCCATAGTCCACACCAACACCGATCTCACCCATTGCTTCTTTCTGAGCGGACATCAGTTGTCCAGCATTGTACACATGGATTTCCGGAGAAAACATGTAATAAATCAGTTCATCGATTCCGGTACATAATCCCAGCCAGACCCAATTGTACATTTTCTCATCCAAAGCTTTCATAGCTTCAGCCGTTTCAATCAGCTTTCTTCCCAGCCAGCTTACCGGAACATCACGGTAATCTGTATGAAGGTGTATGGTATCTTTTCTCTCCTTCATATTTTTCAGCCAATCCATGATTGGTGCATTCGGATTCTTTGGCGGGTTGAAAAGATAAAGCATCCGGAAATCTTCATCATTTCCTCTGACGAATGTTGCTTCAATATTTGACAGCTCATCAGCGCCTTCGCCCTGATCGAAGAACTCTGTCAGTTCGTCCAGAATAACCAGCTTGATAGGCTTCTCCTCGTCAATGATACCTTTTGTATCATCCACAGAATCAGATCCGGTAAAATAAATGGTATTCCCATTCTTCTTATAGGTCACCTGCATAGGGTGCGTGGTAATCTTGAACATATTTTTGTTCAATCCCAGCCGTTTGATTGCTCTGAGGATTTCCTTATACACTGTCTTTCGCAGTTTATTGTGCCGTTTCCTGAATACGATGACAGAGCAACTATCGTCCGAAATAATACTGTGTACCGCCTTAATTCCCATGTAGCTGGACTTTGTGCCGGCACGGCCAGACGTAAGGATGTGGTGCATATGCTCCCGGTCATTGAATATCCGGTGATATTTGGGAATGATTAAATCACTGATTCTGACTATTTTCTGTTTCTTTAATGTCATTTACAATTACCACCTGTTCCTCTTCTTCATCTGCTCCGGTCTCCAGATTGATTTTATTCGTCTGCGCCCTCATCTGCTCAATACGCGTTTTCTGCTCTTCGCTGGCCAGCTCCCAGTTCTTGTGCAACAGCTCGTCATACTGTTTAATCATTGACCGCAGTTCACTCTGGGCTCTGGCCTGCGCTTTCAGGAAGTTCCCCTGTTTATCCCATGCGTGCTGTACTTCCCAGCGCTCTTCCGTAACGGAATCACCGTTCTTTTCCTGAATCTGCGTTGTTGTGGTATCTTCCCTGTCCCGGACATACATGATCTGCTGTGCCCGGATAATGGCTGCATAGGAAATCTGTATCTGATCCCACAGAACATCCAGCGGGTCTGTCGGCATTTCCTGAATAATAGAAACGGTCTCCTCTGGAAGATACTTCCGGAAGAAACCGAATTTTTCTGCGTTGCTATTTCCGGGCGGTCCATTGGCATTATGGTTACCGGGCTGGCCGCCTCTCTTTTTTACCGAACGCTCGTTATTCTTATCCGAACGTTCGCTTTCCCACTTATGTGTGGATTTCCATCGGCGGACCGTCCCCTCCGGCAGGTTTAGTTGACTTGCAATCTCAACTAACTTCATGCCCTGCAGGTACATGGCCTTCGCCTGTTTGATTCGTGGATCTGGCGCTCTGGCCATGCTGTATCACCTCGATTCGTCGTTTTGGAAGGCCATCACCTCACCTTCCTATCTGTGAATTTTTGTAGAGAAAAAGCACCCCGGAGGGTGCCTGTTAGTCTTTTTCTATGTATTTTATTCAAATTTTATTTTGGGACGTTTCAATCTCTTTTTTCCCAAAAAACCGTCAGATATCAATTTATATATTTCATCAATATCCTTCTTTATTATATTATATACTTGCGTTTGCTCTTCTCCAACAAATTCTTTTCCCGTATTCTTTACCAGATAATCTTCTAACCGCTGAATAGTTTCTTTTAAATTTTTATAAAATGTTATATTATTGTACTGAAAATATAAAGAATCCTGTCTGAGCTGTTGCAATTCATCTATCAAGCCGTCTGTCTCTGACAATTTGTTCATCACATCAAATTTAACGCACTTCCTTGCAACTGGTATTTTGTATACTAAGTGTTCCTTGTATATATCCTTAAAATATTCAGATTCCAGATTTAATCTGCTAAGTTTCATATCTTTAATGTACTCTACTATCATTACCAATACGGAAATCACAATTGCTATTATCGACAGTATATTAGCCAACATTTTTCACCTCACATCAAATTGTTAACTATTTTTTCTTTCATATTCGCTCTAGACGACTCTATGATGATACTATCTCTTATACCCGAAATACCTATCTGTTGTATAATCTTTTCGAAAAATCCTTGCACAAAAGAGGACGCTATCCTTTGAATATTATCAGGAAATATGAGAGTAGCCTTTTTACTGAAGTCTATTTTCCCCTCCACTTGTTTATTATATGTTTCCATTCCGAAATCATATCCTGCAAGACCGCTTAAAGATTTTTCAAATTTTAATATAATTACATTATCCACTTTTCTTTTCTCCTCTTCATAACGAAATTTAAATTATATGCTGTTCCTGGCATATAGATTGAATTAGGACACAACGTATTATGTGCGGGGATATCTTCGATAAAATTATTACTTTCATTAAAGCCAATCCACCCATCCTCATCATACTCAAGATATTGGTGCCTAAACCACAATGCTCTATCTCCTGTAATTAAATAACAATGATGAGCATCCGACCGTTTCTCAAGAGAAGATATTAATTTTGTTAAGCCCGTACCACCAGTTGCAGTTTTATTTTTTCTTCCGGATATTTTATGTTGAAAAGAAGCTATATTAAAAAAATCTGTTTCTTTGTAATTGTCATCAAAATAATTCGCATGATTTGCATATGACTTTTTGACTAGATTATATCTTTCCGGCAATTCAATCTGATCTTCTAATATTTTTCTTCTTACTGAATCTCCCAACAAATCATTGGAAAAATTTAGTACTGCTATATTGACACCTAAAAATGGTTCGACAGATTTTTCTTTAAAATATGAATTTGTCACATCAATATCTACCAAGCATTCTGATGAAGCATGCTCCCATGCATTTCCGATTAATTCCACAATGACTTCAGATAGCTCATCAATACATTCTTCTTCTACTCCAGAAAATTTCAAAAAATATGAAATCTCATCCATCTTCTTTGAAAGCTCAGCGGTATCTTCCTTTTTACGCATGATTTTTCGATAATGATTCTTATACAATTCATCATCAAATTTTTCTAAAAACTTCATCATATTATCCCGCTCTAAACAATTTAATAGCAATAATGGTGATGAAGCTATTCCTTCAATCAGAATATTATGCTTACATCTAAAAATTACTTGCACTAAATGTCCATATTTTTTTATAAGCAGATAACAAATAATTTCTAAAAATACATATGTTAGTTTATCCTTAAAAACGATATTACCAATTTTTATAACAATTGGCATTTTTACTCTAGGATATTTAATATTTAGCATATTGACAAATGATAACAGTTTTTTTATGCTTCTACCGTCAAATTGCTCATTTGTATTTATAAAAATAACCTTTCCATTTTCTATTTTTATATTCTTGAATCCAGCTGTAAATGCATTGGCTTTTAACAATAATTCATCATTTTCCACTTTCATCACTTCCTTCTTCCGTATCTCTTAAATTTTACATCATAAGGAATCTTTTTGCAATAAAATACCCAGTATTTCTACCGGGTATTTTCACATCATCGTCTCAGGGGAGAAACGATACAGTTTACCGGATCAGCCCCGGCCGCTCCTGATCGAATCACCCAGATCAGGCAGGGCGGTTACGTGCTGTTGTAACCAAACGGAATATCAGGATTCGAACCTGCGGCTCGCTTTTACGGCTCATGTCCTCTCCCAATCGGAGGAATATTCCGGAGTGTGTCGGATCTGATATTGTTCAGCATCCGCACAGCTTCCTAGGGTTGATATCGCTCAACAACTCTTGCTTTCTAAGCGCTCTTTTCTGTTTTAGGCCATCTCGAAAAGAAGTAAAAATCGGCGTGCTAGTTTTTAGGACAACTCTACACCCGTAACCTTTTTCCGCTTTGATATCAGAACCCCCTCGCAACTCCATCCAGAGACGTCTCTCATGTTCTTTACTGGTTGTCACAGCTTCGTACTTATCGATCATTCGGCAGGTCCTCAACGCCTTCCATCCGTTGATCGGAGAGGATATCGCTTGTCAGCTCCCCCAGCGGTCGGGTTCGCCTTTTCCACAGGTTATAATGAGTATGACGGTCTTTATGCTTATGCAAAGGCGCTACCGTCAGAGCCTAAACCAGCTGCCGGGCTGTAATACCCGGCAGCCGTATTGGGGGAAGGTTCCATGAGTGATTCTGCCATAAAACCTAGTGTAACAATATCACAGAACGAGTGTGCACTTCTATGCACTCTTTCCAATTTCAAAAGTTTCTAAAGCTTTGCTGTGAATATAATGGATTCTTCTCCAACTATACTGCATTTTCGTACAAATATCCTCCCACTTCATTCCCTTTATGTATCTGTACACCAACACATCCTTCTCATTCTCATCCTCCAGCCGTTCAATCCGGTCTCTGATTTCCTTAAACTTCCGAATCCTTTTATACCTTGCCTTGAGAATTTTTCTCTCCAGTTCATCCACCTTAGACATATACCCGGACAGATCGCTTTCTCCTGATCCGTGCGGCATCCCGTCCTGATTCACGGATGGACACAGGATATTCAGGCGGAGCTCCATAAGTTCCTCCTCCAGACGTTTCAGCTGTCTGCTGGCATCCCGGTAGCCCCACAGGTACTCCTTTTTCTTGTCATTTTCTTCTTTGATGTTGTGCATCGGAATCACCCCTCCTTCACTCTCGGATAATATGTCCTGTCACGATGATATTTTTCTACTTTCCTCACCCGGCCAAGGAGCTGCGTCATCTGATCCAGCGTCTTTTTATGCTGTGGATCCTGAAAGAACTTCACGATTTCTTCCCTCTCTTCCACGATATCCTTATACCTTCGGCGCTCTTTCCGGCTTGTATGCAGCTTCGTGCAGATCTTACTCCGCTCCTTTGCAGATGGTTCAAATTCAATCGCATGAAGGAAATCCTGTAGTTTCTTCTCTTCAAGGTGCATGGAATCCAGTGACATACTGTAAGTTTTTCTGCTCTCGTCCACAAAATCCAAAAAGGATTTTATCTGCTCAGATACCATGTTTCTCTACCTCCTCCACGTATACCTTTTCCTCGTCTTCCGGTCCTCCATCGTTATCTCCACCAAATCCAGCTTAATCAGCCGAAGAGTGTCCCTGACCAGCTTGATCGGCTCCCAGATCTTGTCCGGAAGATGCGGCAGTCGGCTGATTGCCTCGCCCGGTGTCGGATCTGGATATCCCTCGCCATTCTTCATAGCCTTTCTCCTTTCGAAGTACTCCAGTGCTGTCATCGGTCACATTCCCCGTCCTTTAAAATCCGCTCCAATTCTTTCATTCCGCATATATGTGCAATGCCAATTTTCGCATCGTTCCAGCTACAAGTATCACAATCTTTCCCGTCAACCCCTATCTGCTCCGCCATTTTCGCACACTCTTTGTAGTCTGCGATCATTTCATCGCTTACAGACACTCTCAGCTCAATGTGTGGTGCTGGGAATAATTTAATTCTTTCCATTTCTCACCATCTCCTCTACTGCTTTTTCAAAATCTGGATTTACTGTTGCCACACGTTTTCTGTAACTTCTACAGTCCTCACATCTGCGTTTCGAAGTTACGAAATGTCCTTTTATCAGATTCGACCGTGGACAGCCGGGTTTTACATATACTGCGATCTGTCCGACCGTTTCCACGTATCTGCAGGTTTCGTATTTAGGTCTGGTCATTCTGCATTTCCTCCCTTATCCGGCCTATATGCTTTCGGCAGCTCCATCCAAGCATTCACAAATAGTTCATTCGCTACGCAGGTGTCTCCCTCATCACAGTCTCCGATATAGAATGCACCGTCTTCATACCGTCCGACCAGCGGAAGGGAGAAATTCTCAAATGACAGCAATATGTACCTGCTATCGGCTGGCAGCCGTTCTTCCACTGGGTTCCATCTGTGCTTTGCTATCTCTTTCTGCAGATTTTCGCCGTTGCTGTTCTCAAACTCGTTCAGACTGATAATTTCTTCAGGGGTCATGCCTGTATTCTCATAATCCCTCAATTTGCATAATGCCCCGTAGATAAGCTGTATTGATTTAACTGACAGTCTGCCTTCATTCAGTTCAAACCAATTTAAACCTCTCAAACACCATTTTTCATGTTCATGATTTTCTGTTAATCTGCTCATTTTCTCTGTACCTCCTTCTCATCCAAACGCCACCTGACCATTCTTTTTCATATAGATCATCGGTGCTGGCTGGCGTTCCCCTACTTTCAGATATGGACAATTTGCCTTTACCAAAGCTTCCGCCATAATCGGCACCACACTGTTCCCAATCCGCTTTACCTGCTCGCAAATAGGATATTTCTTCCAGTTGTAATCTCGATCTATGATGTAGTCTTTCGGGAATCCCTGTGCCAGCTTTAATTCTTCTGGTGTCAGCATCCGTAGGAAGATATCCAGGATAGCGTACTGATTTCCCAGAATGGTTATCAGAGCGAATCTGTCTTTAGTGACGATAGTATGTAAGGGTTCTGTCACCTGCTGCCCCGTACCTGACCCGTAGTATTCCATAATAAACTGACTTACCCATGTGGCTTTCTGGGCGGTTTCTTCATCCACTCCTGCTTCCTGTAGATACTTCCAATCCACCGCATAGATGGATACCTGCCCGAAGTGTCCCGGTGATGTGGTGATAGTATGTAAGGGTTCATCCATGCTCTGTCCGGTACCGGATTTATAAAACTTTGTGAGGAAAGCACTCACAAGACCGTAGCGGTTGCTGGTGTCTATGGTCTGGATTGGTTCTCCGACCGATTGACCTCTTACTCCGTTTCTGGTGGTTTCGGAGTGATACTGGATCAGCAAGGGTGAGAGCATCCCGTGATGTCCTCCTGTCGTGATAGTTAGTATCGGGTCTTTGACATCACTTCCTGGTGCCCCGTGGTTATTTCTGAGCATATATGGAGCAATTACCGGCGAAATAAGGCAATGTTCATTTTTTGTAACAATTGTTGACAATGGGCTGTGTATTTCTCTGTTCCTGTCGCCTGTGAATCCCGTCTGTCCTATCTGCATAATGAATGGCTCTGGATTATTGAATACAAATTTCTCCAATCCCCTGGCGATCCGACGCATGGTATTCTCTGCCAGCGGTTTCTTCCGGCCGAAAATGGAATTACCCAGATCTGTGAAATCCAGAACACTTGATACCGGCTCCCATTTCTGTTTTTCGTCACCGCCCGTCTTGCTGTGGGTTGGTGCTGGCCAGACAATTGGTTTTCCGTCCCGTCGGAACACTGCGTACCAGCGCTTACGGGTTGTGGGCGCGCCGTAATCTGCTGCCACCAGTTCACGGGAATCAAATTCATATCCAAGGCTTTCCATCTTACTGATGAATCGTTGATACTCCTCTCCTTTTCTCTCCGGTATTGGCTTGCCTTTTTCATCCAATGGTCCCCACTGCTGGATTTCCTCAACGTTCTCCATAATGATGACATCCGGCAGAATCTTTTTAGCGTGCTTGTACACCGCCCATGGGAGGATTCGTAACCCCTGTTTCCGGGGCTGTCCTCCTTTGGCTTTGCTGTGACTGGTACAGTCCGGGGAAGCCCACATCAGGGCTACATGGCGGCCACCAACATATTTCTGCAGGTCTACTTTAAAAATGTCTTCTGTAAGGTGCAGGGTTCCCGGATGGTTTGTCTGGTGCATTCGGATAGCCTGGGAATCATGGTTGATTGCAATATCAACTGGACGTCCCAGAGCCATTTCTATTCCTACGCTTGCCCCGCCGCCACCGGCAAAAGCGTCAATTATTAAATATCTCACGGCATCGCCTCCATATCAAAAATACTCATCTGGCCGACTACATCACATTCATTTATATTTCCTGCTGCCGCTTCAAGATTATTTACCGCCTGCCGATAATAACTCTCTTTCAGTTCTATTCCCATTCCCCTTCGTCCGAGTTTTACTGCTACATATGGACTGCTGCCAATTCCTGCAAACGGGTCAAGTACAATATCCCCGGGATTCGTCCACAACTCCACGCATCTCTGGATTACTTCCAACTGCAACGGACATATATGCCGTTCATCTTTCTCATCTCTGGCTGATTTTCTTTGCAGGGTATCCGATTGTTTGATATCCATCCATACAGGGCTCGCGTATTTCTGCCACACATCACAAGGAAATGTCTCATCTGTATGTGTGATTCTCTCCTGGTTTTCTCCGGGCTTTCTCATTGTGATAATGTAGTCCGGTATTCCCTGGCGGTTCATGGAACTATCTTTTTTAATCTGTTTCCATAACAGTCCAAGAGCCTTTGTTCTCTGCATTTCCGTTACTGGATTCTTCCAGATAGTTACTCTTGAATGGTAGATAAACCCACAGTCTTCGAATACCTGCCGGATAATTGCAGGGAAATCCTTAAGTCCAATCACGCCGTCTCTTTCCTTCATCAAAGGCAAATCCATACAGTGAAAACTAAGCAGTCTTCCCGGCATTGTTACACGGTATAATTCTCCTGCAAGAAATTTGAAATGCTGGTAAAATTCGTCATCTCCGCGGCTATTTCCCATGTCACGGTCTGAATTGGAATATGTATAAAGGCTTGCAAATGGCGGAGAAAAAATAGTGTAATGAATGCTGTTATCCGGTATTTCTTTGATTACTTCGCAAGAGTCCCCATTGTATATAGAAAATTTTTCAGTTACTACCTGTCCTAATATCTTCATGCTGTTTTAAACTCCTTCCATTCCGGCAGCTCCATTTCTACAGTGGGATTGTATGGCGTACTAATCCGGCAGGTGTGCTGCAGCTCTTTCTTGGTTATTTCTTTCGTAAGCTCTATCATCTGTGATTTCATCTTTTCATCCTTTTTCTGCTTCTGTTCGATATTATCCAGTACGCAGCCTTCTTTCGATGAAATGATGATATATACGTTTACTTCCGATTCTTGTCCGAACCGCCAGCATCGCCGTACCGCCTGATAAAATGCTTCATAGCTATCGGAAAGCCCTACGAAAATCATATTATGGCAGTTCTGCCAGTTCATTCCAAACCCGGCTATCTTCGGCTTTGTCACTAGGCATTTGATTTCATCATTTGAAAAACCAATCATGGAATCCCGCTTATGTTTAGGCTTATCGGAGCCTTTTACCTCTACAGAGACATTAATAAGTTCATGGAGCTTCGCGCTCTCGTCATTCAGATCACACCATACAAGCCACTGCTCATCTGAATTATTTACAAGTGCAGCTGCCGCCTTGCATCGTTCCTCTAAGCTGTTCTTTCTGGCCTGTCTGCGCTCCGTAAGTGTGAGCGTATCCGTCACCGGAGACTGTCCATCTACAATAATCTGCTGCATATTCAGTTTTGGAAGAGCAAAGCCATCTATCTTGTATCCCAGGTCTGCTGGATTTCCAATAAACACACTCCAGGTTGCCATCCACTGCCAGAATATGTTTTCTGCATGGCCTTTCAGCCTCCACTTTGATGTTTCCCCTCCGTCATGTACAAAGAACATCGCAAGCATTTCTGAGCGTGTCATAACTCCAAGAAGTTCACTGTGATTTCCAAGCTCCATATAATCATTCGGCGACGGAGTAGCCGTACATGCCAATTTATATGGAACCCTCGCAAAGTTTTCTATGATTGATGTTCTCACTTTTCCAGTAAAGGATTTCAGGATGCTGCTTTCATCAAGTACAATCCCTGTAAATTCATTTGCTACAAATCTATCCATCTTTTCATAATTTGTAATGCTTATAACATCCGTCCCGGACTGACATTCCGCAACAACTGCTTTTATTCTGAATTTTTCACCCTCTTTTGCAGTCTGATGTGCTACTGCCAGCGGTGCCAGGATAAGCACCTTCCCACCAGTATGAAGTGCTACCTGATGCGCCCACTCAAGCTGCATAGCTGTTTTTCCAAGGCCACAGTCAGCGAATATAGCAGCCCTGCCTTTCGCAAGTGCCCAACGCACAATATCTTTTTCATACTCAAACAGTTTTGGATTTAATTCTGCTTTATCAATGTCAAATCCACTGCTCTCCAATATAAATTTCTTATTGTTCAAAAACTCTAAATAATCCATTTTCCTAAGAAGCCCGGTATACCCTTGCCCCGGCCGGAGGCTGGCTCCTTTCTTGTTATTTCAATAATTCTGGATTGTCAAAGATATTGCCGACAACTTCCATCTTTGCCACATCAGATACACCTTTTTCATCCACGCAAGGGAATAACTCATAGCCATCCCACTCAAAGCAGACTGCATTTAACTCTACTTTTGCAACCGGTTCGCAAAAATCGGGATAACTCACAACTTTTCTGATTACTTTTTTAAAGGAAACTTTGAAATATCTTGCTTCTCCGCCATCCAATAATAGCTTTGTTATGTCATTCTCCCATATCCGCTTCCCGTCTTTATCTTTCAATCCGGTGTACCGGCAGAGGGTTTTAGTGTCGATTCCGGTAGTGTATAATGCCCTTGCGTAGTCCGGTACAATTCTATAATCGTACTCATCTTTACTTGCACATGACTGAATTCTAACCGGATACCCTTCTACCCACCAATCTCTTTTTAGCATTCCTTCCCAACTCTTATGCTTTGCTTTAAAAAGTATTTCTCTCATTTCTCCCCCCCCTTTTAATGCCCCGCCAGAAACGTCCTCATCACCGCTTCCCGCCAGTCTGTCTGTTCCTGCTGGGTATCTTCACCCAGCTCCTTTATTTCCTCATCCGTAGCTTCCCTAGGCTGTCCTACAATCTCGATCATGATGTTCCTCCTTTAATACTTCATATACCACCAGTTCTTCTGGTTCTTCCCGTAAGATACTTCCACCTGCACATTCAGTTCCTTCTTCGCTTTCATCAGGTCACTGCGCTTGATGCCTGCGTTTTCCGCCTCCATGAGTATGCTGCCTCCGTCCACCCGGCCACCAGACAACATTTTGCGCAGAAACTCAACCGCTATGTCCAGATCTGTTTTCGCCATCTGTCCGACGCTCTCTTTGATCTTTTCCAACTGCACCGTATTCGCATTGACTTTCCGGAAAAGGTCTTCCAGCTTCTCCCCGATATTTTCAAGCAGCTCCATCTGTCTCCGGTTTTCCCGGTAGATATTTTCCAATATCTTCGGGTTCCGTGCTTCCTGATCCGTTTCAACTTTCTCTTCCCGGATAAAATACCCTTTCTCCTTCCCCAGCAGGTGGCATATCGCCATTTCCATGGATACAGGGTATTCGTCTCCGCGTTTATGCCTTGTGGCCAGATATTGGTCTGACATCCCAAGCTCATTACTTAACTGTATCTGCGTTTTCTGCTGTTCTCTTAGAGCTTCTATCAGCTTTTCATGATCTATTTTTACTTTTACTGGTTCCAATTTATTTCCTCCTGAATTTCCCCATACACCCTGCATGGATGTATAACTTACTTTTTCTCTTTGTCTGAATGAATTCAAACTTCTCTCCCGGGTCTATCTCTCTATTGCACAGATAGCAGATATGTGTTTCCGGTTTCTCTTCTTTTTTTTCTATTTGCCATTGTTCTTTACTCCTGCAAGCCTGTCCAGTTCATCGAATATCACCCAGATCAGGTTCCTCATGATCTTTTCCGGGTATTTCTGGTAAATCTGTTCCGCAGCACATTTCAGTCTTTCCCGGTCTTCATCTGTCCGTAACTCCTTAAACGCCCGGAACATTTTCCATGCTGCTGTGAACATTTCAAAGTATTGTTTTAATGTGTTATTATCCATAGTTACTCCATAAGTTACGATTGTTCGTGTTTAGTTACCGAAAGTTACTTTTTAGTAGTAACCAGAAAAGCCTTTAAAATCAGGCATTAGCGCCATTTTTTATCTCCGGTTACCGGGTTACCACCATTTTTTCCTATATGGAAATTTTTAAAAATAAAACATTTCATATTTTTTATTCTATATATAATACAAATTATCCGGTAACCGGGTAACTTGGTAACCTTCTCTTACATAAACGGAAGCTTGCCCTGATCCACATCTTCAAATCCCTCCATCGGTCCTTCTTCCCTCAGCTTCAGGAAGATACATTTGCAGGAATGCCCTTCGATCTTTTTCACTTTACTCGGTTTTCCATTCTGAGTCTGTATCAATTCTTTCCGGTCAGCCCATGGGAAAAATGATTTTGCGGAAAAATTCCCCGCTTTACACAAATCTTTAAATGCCTGGACATAAAAAATTGCATATCCTTTGTCTATTACACCCCATTTTTCCACATTGGAATCCAAATCGAACCGCTGAGGATTCATCGAAACTTTATCCAGCAGGTACTGATAACATCTTTCATTCTCAGACAGCTCACTTTCATCCGTCAGCATTTCCATAGCTTCCTCAATAGGTATATAGATTCCATCCTTGAACAGAAAATCAGCAATAATCCTGTCTGCTGTCAGAAGGATGGATAATGCAACTCCCTGTTTCTGGGGTTTTCCGTCTTCAAAGATCCGGGACTGTATATCGTCCCTTATTTCTCGGACAGCTTCCACTCCCATAGCCTTTACTATTTTTATGAATCTGCGTCCTGCAAAACCGTAATTTTTCAGCAGGAAACCTATGGTTTCTGCAACGTCATCATAAACCGTCCTTTTGCATTCGATTTCCAGAATCCTGTTAATTGCACCCCCTTGATATACATAAGATTCCAGCGGGTGTTCCCCATTAGTCATGATGATATTTTTCCACGTGTTTTCCCGCCGGATCCCCAGGTCTTTGGTGGAACGGCTTTTTCCTTTTCCGGAACACATGGAATACACAAATCCCTCGAAATTATCACGGAGTTTATCGTTCACTTTGCTGGAATCGTCTAATAATACAGGAAGATGATTCAGCATATCTGCCCGTACTTCCAGCTGGACATCCGTTGATTTAAAGTCCCCGATGAACTGATTCTCACCGGGATTTCCCCATACGGATGCAGCAAGCATCATGGATACTGATTTTCCATATCCTGTTTCTCCCCACAGGTCAAATATAAAAGGCTGCATATCCAGCAGGCCGATCAATACACTGGCAAATGAAACTGACAGGGACAGAAGTATTTCTATCCGGTTCGTCTTCCTTAATTTTTTCACGTAATCCATCCACTCTTTTTCTCCGCCGCAGGACTTAATACTTTCATACACATAGCGGAAACTTACGTCCCCGTCAAAAATAACATCATCGTCATACGGGACAAACGTGCCGTCAATCCACCCAAGCTTTGCAGTTGACTTTTGTACCGGAATACAGTCATCATTCAGATTTTCCACATCAGAAAGATACTTGACCAGAAGCTTCGCATTTTCGCTTGTGACTGCTACTCCCAGCTTTGAAAGGGCAACAATCTTTGAAGCAGAAGAAACTAAATCCTTGTTTACGATTATTTCCTTCCAGACATGGTTCCTTTTAAACGCAATCTTTAAGCGTTCCTCTCCGGTCTGCATATTCTGCAGCCGCTTTATCGGCAGTATCGGATGGTAGCATACAATAACCTCGTTATCATAGTCTTTATTAAACGTATAAATTCCATCATCCGAAGCAAGCCATGAACCGCATTTCATATTGTCATAATCTCCGCTAAAATTTGTCCAGTTATCAATCATTGCTTTTTTTCTTGTTTTCTGCAGAGTTGTTTTCAGCACTGCCTTAAACACTCTTTCCATCGCATCGAACTGTGTTTTTACTCCAAGCTCCTTCGCCCTGTCCTTCAGTGATATCAGGAGCCTTTCCCTGTAGATCAGGTCTTCCTGTTCGAATACTTCTGTAAATACTTCATCGGAAAGTATGGATTCTCTCGTAAGATTTTCCAAAGGCACCATGCCTCTCACCTCTCTTCTGTCAATTCTTCCTGCAGATATAACTGATACTGCAGCCTGTTATAATTCTCGCACCATGCGTCCGACAATGGCGGATTATGCTCCACTCCCCACCGGAAAGCTCCGATCATGAGAGAATTTCTCACAATCTCTTCCATTCTCTGCCATTCCTTCTTTTGTCTCATCTCTGCTCGTTTCTGCGCCCGGTATACCGCTAATTTAGAAGCAAATGTCGGTTTCTCATAAGTTCCGCCAAGTGACTGGAAGGCCTCCTTAAAATCCACACTATCCATCCGCTGGATGAAGTCAAAGATGTCCCCATTTGCGCCGCAGCCAAAACAGTGGAAGTCCCGGTCATAGATTTTCATGGACGCATCCCGGTCCCCTGAATGGAACGGGCAGGAGATAAACCCTGCCCGGTTTGGATGGAATCCGTACTGTCCCGCAATATCCCGCATGGAATACCGCTGTTTGATCTCTTCTTTTGTCATAAGCCATCCCTCAATATCCGGATGATCTCCGCTCCGGTCTGTTCTTTGTCACAGAACAAGAACCGGCAGCCATACTTCCGCTCAAACGTGGAAAGGATATTGTAGAGGGTTTCACCTGTAGTTGCCTTCGTCTCCACCTCTTCCCACCGCCCGGTATCTTTGTTTTTCTGCCGTTTCCATCTCCGGGGATTGTCCCACCAGATCACATCGGAAAGCTGCGAGATCCCTTTTCCATGCTCACAGAGAAATATGAGCTGGATCTCATTCTTCTGGGCGAGCAGCACTTCTTTCCTGAACCGCTCGTGGTCTCCCGTCACATTGCAGCATAATTCGGAAAGATTCTGTTTCCTGTCCACGATCAGCCGGGGATTATCATAGTTCATATAGTCCCCTACCATCAGTTTTGATACCGGATGGCTGATTCCATGTTTATCAAATTCTTCCACAATCTTTGTTATTGCCCGGGCCTTTTCCCGGCTGTCGATCTGTATAATCATGCTGTCACATCCTTATGTAAAAGGCAGTTCCTCGTCAATCCCTTCCGGAATATTCATGAACCCGTCTCCCGGATCCATGGCATTTTCCTGTCTGGAATTTCCTCCTGTATTCTGGGACTGCGCCCCCTTACTTTCTCCAAACTCTACATTTTCCACAACAATGTCCGTAGTAAACACTTTGTTTCCTTCCTGATTCGTGTAAGATCCTGTCTGGATCCGCCCGTTCAGATCCATCTTCCTGCCCTGGGTGAAATATTTTTCAATGAATTCCGCCGTCTTCCCGAATGCCACGCAGCGGATGAAATCTGCATCCGGCCCACCCTCCTGTTTGAACCGACGGTTCACCGCCAGGGTAAACCGGGCAATGGAAAGACCGCCATCTGTGTATCTGACCTCCGGATCCCTTGTTAGACGTCCGGTCAATTGTACGCTATTCATTCTGATTTCCTTTCTTGTCCGGTGTTATTTCAAAAACACTCATAATATATTTGAATTCTTCAATAGTCATCGTTTCAATGCTCTTTGATTTAACCTGCTTTCTTTTGAGGATGAGCTCGTCCGTCACGCCTGTACGCTCCTGCTCCGCGCGGATTGTCTGCAGCATGGCTGGAGTGATCGGATCTGTCGGTTTTGCTTCAGCCTGCCCGGTTTCTGTTCCTGCAGGAAGGTTCTGTTTCGGCGGTTCTTCCGCCTTTTTCTTATCCGAAGCCTTTGTCTGTCCGTTCTTCTTTCCTGCAGTCTGCTCCATTTCCATTTCTGGCCGTTCCGCATCCGGATCCACCATCTCCTCTGTCGGAATACAGAAAACCTGAAAACAGGCATACTTATAAGCAATGGCCATGGCCTTGTTGGTTGCCTTGTCCCCTGTATCCAGCCCCTCACCGATGATTACAGACTCTATGTAGGAGCCGTCCTCTGCATAGAAGGTGAACTTGATCTTGCAGATCACCAAGGTCATGTTTGTGCCTTTCTGGGTTTTCCCGACTACCTCCCTGGTCTGTTCTAATATTCTGGGCACAATAAATACTTTGTTTTTTGCCAGCGCCGGGTGCAGTGCATTATACACATCGTCAATGCTTCGGAATTTAAATCCCTGCTGCTTGTTGATCTTATCTTTTGCGACTGCTCCCACATCTGCTATCACTCCGGCAATTGCCCGGAAGATCGCCGGTTCTGCTGCCGGCAGTGTCTGTTTTGCTGTTTCTCCCATTTACGGTTCCTCCCTGTCATATACAATCCTGTCTGCTGACTGCAGTATGATCTCGGATGCTGTCTCGCTGAGTGACATTGATGATTCATTGCAGATGTCCACCAGCGTATTGTAGGCATCCGGTCTTAGCTTTACTGCTGTGCTTGTAGCAGTGTATTCCCGCCGTTTTGCCTTGATATGGATCATTCCGTCTCCCATTACATATCCCTCCGCTCAAAGAAAATGCCGATACTGTTGAATGCCATTTCAACCTGCTCCAGTTCTTCCGGCGTAGCTACTATTTTGTAGAATGCCGTGACGGTACTGGGCTGCTCAAATGGAAGAATGTCATCTGCTTCTCCGGTAAAAAATCCCTGCACAGCTTCCTGAACGGCTTCTTTCTCCAGCTCCCTCTGTGCTTTTTCCCGCTCTTCCTTCCGGATCCGTTCCTCTTCTGCGATCCGCTCACGTTCCTGCCGCCGGATGCGTTCTTCTTCCTGCTGCCGTTTCCGCTCCTCCTCCTGACGGCGTTTTTCTTCTTCCCGGCGCATGATCTCCACTTTTTGCATCTCGTACTGGTTGAGATATGCAATCGCACTGGACAGGTCTAAACTGGATTTATACTTGCGGAGTGCTTCCGGCACTGCATCGGAGGCCATGGACTGCAGGGTATGTACGGCTTCTCTGGTAGATGTGATTACTTTTTCCAGATCATCCTGAATGGACTTCATGGTGGTGGATGCGTTTTCCCATCGTGGGTCATAAATTTTTTCCAGCGGCAGGTATTCCCCCATCTCTCCAATGGCATTCTGGTAAGCTTCCCGGATTTTTTCCCGGCGCTGTGCTTTCCTGCGTTCTTCCATTTGCTTTATCTGATTGTCGATCAACTGGATCGGCTCATCGATCAGGTCTGTCAGTTCCTTTGCTTTTTCTTCGAACTCCTCGTAAGGCAGCATGCACTGCTTTTTTACTTCTTTCCGTTTATCATCAATTGCCTTTTTGATCTTGCGCAGAGAAGCAACCTCCGCTCTGGCCTGCGCCTTATATTCGTCTGAAAACTTTGCATCTTTATAAAGAGCCATCCGTTCCGCCAAAGAATCCCGGATCTCCTCGCAATTGAATTTAATCTTGCCGGGAATCTGGCTTACTACAACCTGTAATTCACTCATTTCTGTTGTTCCTCCTTAACGATCTGACACACGCTCCGCGCAGAGCATCCCATCTCTTCTGCAATTTTTACATTGCTCCACCCTGCGTTATGCAGCGCCATTACTTTTCCACGGTCTATTTTCCGCCGCCCCTTTCTGGATGCAGAATCACTTTCCTCTGGCTCCTGTGCGCAGACATCTGGGGGGGGGATTTTCTTCGTCCGGCATACTGCATGGAATTGGAATGTTGGAACTTTCCTCCGGCTCGTCCAGACATGGCAGCGGGATCTCGTCCGGGTTTTCCAGAAATTCAAATCCTTCCGGGACTTCCGGCTCCTCAATCTGCAGTCCGCAGATAACTTTCACGGTATCCATTTCTATGTGTTTTTTAGCCTGTATCAACGTGGTAAGGATTTCCAGGCTGCGCTGGTCGCGGACTTTTTCTTCCCAGTCGTTGAGTGGGACGGAAATCAATGTTTCCGGTTTATTTTCAATGTTAAGCACTTACTTTTCCTCTCTCTCTGATTTTTTTTAATATTTTAGATACGGATACCTGACTGCATCCGATTTGCCTGCCGATCTGCGTTTGTGTCGCACCGCTTAAAGTCATCCGCAGGACAACCTTTTCCCTCGGGCTTGCCCGTTTCATTATGTTCCGGATAGTCTCCCTCTTCTCTACGGCATCCTCGAACCGATACGGATCCTGAAGAGTATCTTCGATAGAAAACCCTTCAGCAAGCTCGTCCTGCAGGGAAGCCGTTACTACTTTGTGCTTGCGCTCTTTTTTTTGCAAACTGCATAATTTCATTCCGCATAACGATTGCTGCAAAAGTAGCGAATTTGGTATCCTTTTCCGGATTATTTGCATTGGCTGCCTCCACCAGCCCCAGAAAGGCCAGCGATACCAATTCTTCGTATTCTATATGTGTACTCCGAAATCTATTGGCCATGTAATAGGCCAGCCCGATATTTTCTGTTATAAGTTCTTCTCTCATACTTGATTTTCCTCTTCCAAAGCCTTACAATAAAGGCGTGATGTTAATGATTGTCCATAACGGACCGGCCCTGTGAGTTGCAGCTCATGGGGTCATTTTTCTGTTGGAGATAATCCCGTATATCGGAAAGTTTCCTGCACACCTCTTCCACCGTAACTTCTATCGACCACAAACTGCAAAGAATTTCATGATTGTTACTGAACATATACACAGTAAATCTTTCAGATGTAATATCTATTTGGACTTCAGACATATCATTCAGCAGGCCTTTGTCCTTATGGCTATCCAGCAGATCGTTAATATCCATCACCAGATCCACGATCTTGTGGATCTCTTCTCTTGTTGGCTTACTCATTTTTCTCTTCCTCCTTCCAGCACCAGCCCGAAGATCCTCCGCAGCTGCTTCCCGGTAAACTCCCTCTGGTCTATCTCTGTAACCTTTCCGATCACACCGCAGATCAGGTCATGTTCACTGGAACCGTTGTCCCTGCGTTCTTTCACATACGCTGCGGCGCTCTCGTAAAACCGTCTAAAACGTTCCCCTCTCATCGTCCTCACCTCCTTCCCAGTCTTCTTCCTCCGCATCCTGAAATTCCCACATAGCCTTACGAAAAGCCATGATCGCCAGTATTCCGAAAATGACTGCCGGCAGTAACTCTTCTGCCTCGCAGGATGCCAGCAGACCGATACTGGATAAAATGAATTCTGATATCTTCATACTGTGTCTCCTTACTTTAAAATCTCCAGTCTCTTATCATCCGGAACTTTCAAAAGATCCATCAGCTCCCAAACTTCCCCCAGAGTAAAATCTTCCGGATTGTTCTGTTTTCTACAGAATGCTGATGTACTAATGCCCAGTTTTTTAACCATTTCTCCTTTCGGAGTTCCATCAGCTTTTCCATAGTCGATAATTTTCCGAAGCATTTTGGCTCGTTTTTGATTTTTGCTTACATATACTTCCGGCACAATGTTCACCTCCTCTTGTTGATAAATCCTGCCGAATCTCCTATACTGTACTTACAGGCCCCGTCAGGCCGAGTAAGATGAAAGGAGAATTTGTTATGCAGAGATACCCTGTTTTATCCAGCCGTATTGCAAATATCGGATGGGAAAATGATACACTTGAAGTTCAATTTCACAACGGTGCTGTCTACCAGTATTACAATGTATCGCACTCCGAATATCAGAACTTTATGAATGCCAGTTCTTTAGGTTCTGAATTGTCCAGACTGGATAAAATACATAGTTATAGAAGAATTATTTGATAGGAATTGAAAGAACATCCTCTACGACTGTCACCCGTTCAGCAGTGATAATAACCGTGATGTATGGGTGGCAGTTTGTTTTTATGTATTCTGCAATCTGCTTTCCTGCTTCCTCTATAACCTTTTCATCTAACTTTTTGTCAGTCACTCTTTCTCACTCCTTTCCCGCTTCTCCTCTCCTATCCCTTCCTATACTTTCCACTTGAATCTCAATATCCAATCTGCTGGTTGCCTTTTCCAATTATTTTCCTTATACTATTCGTACAGACACTGCCATGCCGAGTACATAGAAAGGAGAAACCAAATGCGTCTAAATATTGATTGTATACGAGATATTATCTTAGCAATCGCCGATAACTTAACTCCGGATATGAATGGATCTGTTCCATCTCTGGATCCTGTAAAATTGTCTCAGACAGAATTGCAACAATATCCACAAAACGAAGTATTATACTGGATAAAACAATTAATGGATTCCGGTGTAATAGTTGCTGGAAAAAGATATATACGCCAACCTGTTCCATTAATAAAGGACTTATCTTTGACGGCTTACCAATTTATTGATACCGTTAAGACGCCTTCTGTCTGGGAAAAAATCAAGCCAACACTACTGACTATCGCTTCCGGATCGCTCTCTACTCTGCTTGAAAAAGCGATCGAGATCGGAACCAGTCTCATTCCGTAATGTCGTGGTGTCCATTACAAGGGTCAGTTCATCAATATCAGAGTTTTCAGGATGCGAAACCTTGTATGATCTGACCCCTCTTAATAAGATCTCGTCAAGCCACACACCGTTTTCATCAATCCTTAATTTGTGCAATTCCATTGATTATTCTCGCCCTCCTTTCTTTTTGGTGTCTCATTACGTGGCGTCATCGTAAAATATTGCCTGAACTGTAGTTCCATAATATTGAGCCAATTTTACTTTTATGGAATCCCTCGGAATTCTTCTCTCTGTCTCGTACATCCCGATAGCAGAAGGCGATAATCCAATATCTCTTGCCACTTCCGACTGGCTTTTCTCCCCTCTCAATTTTTCTAAGCGTTTTCCATACGAAACCATTTTAATCACCTCCTATATTCACACTTCGTGTACCTTGTTTTTAAAATTTTTGTACACTGTTCGTGTACATGCTTATATTATACACGTTTCGTGTACTGTGTCAAGCACATTTCGTGAATTTTTATATTTACTTTTATTCACGTTTCGTGTATAATACATATTATATAAGTGAGGTGATATACATGGGTAATTTTAAAAATGTATTCAAAATTTTGAGAACATCAAGTGGTTTAACCCAAGCTGAAATAGCTGAAAAATTGAACATATCTAAAAGCACTATCAGTATGTATGAAAATGGAAATAGAGAACCAGATTTTGAAACCCTTGAAGAAATAGCTGATTTCTTCAATGTTGACATTGACTATTTACTCGGAAGAACAGATAAAACCACGCTTCTTCCAGAAACAGCAGGACAATATTATCTCAATGACGATGCCAGAGAAATGGCTGAATTCATGTTCAAAAATCCAGAGTACAAGGTATTGTTTGATGCCAGCAGAAAAGTAAAAAAGAACGATATTGACTTCGTAAAACAAATGATTGACAGAATGAGTGGTGATGGAGATGACACCGGATGTTAATATACACCTCATGGATATGCCCGTTACGATTCCAGCTTTTGTAAAATCAAATAGCGACGGAACATATTCTGTAATACTTAATTCCCGTCTCACTCATGAGAGGCGGTTAGAAGCATATCAGCACGAGCTCCTTCATATTACAAGCGGTGATTATGATCGGACGTGTGATGCTGATCTTATTGAGCTTTATGCTCATGGATGTTAATTCGCTACGGCGTTTTAAAACAAAAAAAGGAAGGAGAACAACATGGGAAGGGATATTACAAAAGAGGATTTGAAACGTCACAAAGAAGAAGCTATATTGAAATTTTCTGCCTATATGGATTCTCTTATCGATTCTTCTGATCCAAAATTATCCAGTAAAGGCGATAAATTAAGTTATTGGTTGAAAGATTGGAGTAATTTCCTTGAATTTGAAAATCAGTTTAATCCGAGAAGTTTGAGGAGATATAAACGAGGAGAAATAATAAAACTTCATCTCGGCTTTAACGTTGGAAGTGAAGAGGGTGGTCTACATTACGCTGTTGTATTGGATAAACAGAATGCAAAATCATCTCCCGTAGTAACTGTAATTCCTCTTACATCAGTTAAACCAAACACAGATATTCAACACTTGCGACCGGGACACGTCTTTCTCGGAAATGAATTATTTACAAGTTTAAATGCAAAGATTTCTGCAACCACCAAGCATCTTTGGGAAGAGATCCATTTACTCGAATCCATCGTTGATGATGACCAGCGAAAAATTGAAAATCCCGAGGAACTTGTTGAACTTTCTAATCGGATTCAGGCAGCCCGAAAAGAACAGAACCTTTTAGAACGTATGCGATCTGAGATTTTTAGAATGAAAAAGGGAAGCATCGCTTTGGTTGGGCAGATTACGACTGTTAGTAAAATACGTATCTACGATCCCAAGACAGATCACGGAATACTTAGTGGCGTAAAATTATCAAATGAAAAATTGGATTTAATCGATCAAGAGCTGAATACTCTTTTTATCAAGTAAATTATAATACACTATGATACGTTATAATATATTATAGAATATTTTCTTGACTTATGTATATACTGAGAGTATAATGAATACGATAAAACATAGCCGTTTACCGGCCGTATAAAAGACATTGTTTCCAGTCAGCTGGAAACCGTATTCATTGGGCTCTGCAGAAATGTAGAGCCCTTTTTCTATCTAATCAGTCAAATAATTGCGCAAAAGAAAAACCGCCCGGTACTCGCAATACCGAACGGCTTTACATACACCTCCGAAGAGATATAGAGATTTAATCAATTCATATTGTATCATCTTCGGAGACAGCCCGCAATCGGAACATATTTTCGATGGCTGTTATTTTTATACCAAAATTACCCCGGCTCGACGTCGAGCCAGAAAGGATGATACTATGCCAACAGCAAAAAAACTCCCATCAGGATCATGGCGTTGTCAAGTGTACTCCCACACGGATGAGCTTATACAGCCAGACGGATCCATCAAGAAAAAACGTATCTACAAATCATTTACCTGTGATATCAAAGGACCGAAAGGAAAACGCATAGCCGAAAAAATGGCTGCCGAATGGGCAGAAGAAAAAGAAAATCAAGGCAAAATATACGATATTACTTTCGGCGAAGCCCTGGATCGGTATATCGCCGGCCGTGAGGCTGTGCTGTCTCCCAGGACCATCATGGATTATAAGAGAACCAGGAAAAAGAGTATTCAATCCCTGATGGATAAAAATCTGCAGCGCATTACTCAGGATGATATTCAAAAAGCTGTTAATCTGGAAGCGCAAGGCCACTCTCCTAAAACTGTCAGAAACATCCATGGGCTTATATCGGCCGTCATGCGCATATATCGCCCCGGATTCGCGCTTAATACCTCTTTGCCACAAAAAGTACGACCGAAGCTTTATATCCCGTCAGATGCGGAGGTAAAGAGGCTCCTGGAGGCCGTAGCGGACACTCCGATGGAAGTTCCCATATTACTGGCTGCATTCGGACCTATGCGCAGAGGGGAGATCTGTGCGCTGGACGCATCAGACATCACGGGTAATATCGTTCACGTAAACAAGAACATGGTAAAAACAGAATCCGGCGATTGGATCATAAAATCGCCAAAAAGCTACGCTGGCGATCGCTACATCGAGTTTCCTGACTTTGTGATCCGGAAATTGAATACCGTGGGAGCTATCACTACGCTCACCCCTAACAACATAACAGATAAATTCCATCGCATTCTGAAACGTGCCGGGCTTCCGCATTTCCGCTTCCACGATCTCAGGCATTATTCAGCCAGCATACAACACGCTCTTGGTATTCCTGATATTTATATTGCTCAAAGGGGCGGATGGGGGAATATGTCTACGTTGAACAGCATCTACAAACATGCAATGGAAGATAAGGCATTAGATATGGGGCGTGTTGCCAACCAACATTTTTCTGAACTATGCAACACGAAATACAACACGACATGAAAAAAAGCCCCTAAAATGGGACTTTTTAGAATGCCGCAGACCGGAATCGAACCGGTACGAAGTTTAACCCTCGCAGGATTTTAAGTCCTGTGCGTCTGCCTGTTCCGCCACTGCGGCATACATATATGTATGGTTTAAATCAGAACCCTACACATATGTTAATGGATGGAGGTGGATTCGAACCACCGAAGCAATTTGCAGCAGATTTACAGTCTGTCCCCTTTGGCCACTCGGGAATCCATCCATACTTGTCAGAACTTTTTCAAGCTCTGACAAGATAAGATTATAACTCAATTTTTTTCAGATTGCAAGAGGTGTTTGCAAATTTTCTCGAAAAAATTCACGCAAAAATATCACGCAATACCCTCCTTCCCGTCACCGTCATTATTTCCACGCATTGTCCCGGAATCCACGTTAATCCAACTCGCCGGAAACTCTCTCACCCCACAGAAAGCCCCTGACGACACACTTCATTTAACAGGAAATCAGCACTTTGGACATAGGGCATAAGATTACCGCAATATTGTCCAAATATATACGAAAATCATTCAGAAATCATTCAAAAAACATCCCAAGCAAACGCTTTTGGACGTATAGGAGAATTTTCTCTTCACACGTCCAAAATTCACACCAAATTCTGGACGTATGAAGGGAAATTTTTCCTATACGTCCAATTTGAAATTTTCACAAGAATTTTTTCCTGATTTTGCCGCATTTATGGACCTATACGCCCCAAAAGGAGTATATATGTCCAAACACAGCAAAACGCAGGCATGAAATCCCTGATTCCATATCTGCGTCTTGCCTAAAACCATACTCAAGTCAAAAACCCCGCTGCAAGCAACGGAGCATCAAATTTGCAGCGCTGCAGAGCAGCGGGGTATTTGACCCTCGCAGCAGTCGCCAAATGGATATGCAAGCATATCCGCTTGGCTCGTTGCCTGCGGGAATAAAATATATTTACTCTTCTTCTCCCATATACAGCACCACTGCCTCCAAAGGCGAGAGTTCCAGTGTCAGATAACCTGCCCGGACTGTATACTCTTTTTCTTCCGTAGAAAATCCGATCGCATTGGTGTCCAGTACACGTTTCATCGTGCAGTCTTTGGTTCTGCTGATTCCGGTTTCCCAGACCGGGATATCTGTGCTGATATTTTCATTATTGTTATTGATCACCACAATCACTTTTTCCTGATCCGAAAATCTTCCGTAGGAAATCAGATTGTATTCTTCCTTCAGAAACTTCACGGAGCCTGTTTTCAAGACCGGATAATCTTTATGCATCCGTATCGCAGTCTTGTAGAATCTGAGCAGGTAACGGTCTTCTTTTCCCCATGGGTAAGTTCTTCTGTTATCCGGATCGGTAAATCCGCACACGCCCGCCTCATCTCCGTAATAGAGGGTAGGCGCTCCCGGCCATGTCATCTGAATCACTACCGCTTCCCTGAGAACTGCTTTGTTGACATTTTCCTCTGCTGCCCTGTGGCCCAGCCCATCCAGCCGTCCTACTGTGCCGTTGGTACGGGTCAAAAATCTGGAATGGTCATGGTTATCCAGCTCATTCATGGCGCACTGCAGGGAGGGCGCATAAAATCTGGAGCTGTTATAATTCATCGCATCCCGGAAGCAGTCGGAATTTCCGCGCAGGTGGCCGTTGTACTGGTCACTGTGCTTTTCCAGCCCGGTAAGAAACCATGAGATCGGTTCCATAAATGCATCGTAGTTCATCACCGTATCCCATTCATCTCCCTGAAGCCAAGAGCTGGCATCACCGTAATGCTCCGCAATGATCACCGCCTGAGGATTTGCCTCCTTTACCACCCGGCGGAATTCCTTCCAGAACAGATGGTTATAGCCGGAACTGTGCCCCAGATCGGCAGCCACATCCAGTCTCCAGCCGTCCACATTATACGGCGGAGAAACCCATTTTCTTGCCACATGCATAATATATTCCTGAAGCTTAGGGGAGTCCTCATAGTTGAGCTTCGGCAGCGTATCATGCCCCCACCAGCCGTCATAAAACTCATTGTACGGCCAGTTATGCTCATTGTGGAATTTAAAGAACGTATGATACGGGCTGTCTGCCGAAACGTAAGCGCCCTTTTCATAGCCTTCCTGATTTTCGTAGATTCTTTCCCTGTCCAGCCACTTATTAAACGAACCGCAGTGGTTAAACACACCATCCAGAATAATTTTCATTCCCCGGTTATGGATTTCTTCCACCAGTTGGATAAATAACTGGTTGCTGGCTTCCAGATTCTTCTTGTTGGTTACACGGCTGATATACCGGGTTGCATGGGTATTGTCCTGATCCCCCTGACAAAGCAGTTCCCCCTGGTCCTCCACGATTTTCCCGTAATGGGGATCGATGTAGTCATAATCCTGTATATCGTACTTGTGATTCGACGGGGACACAAAAATCGGATTCAGATAGATCACTTCCACACCCAAATCCTGCAGGTAATCCAGTTTATCCATGATCCCCTGCAAATCTCCCCCATAGAAATTTTTCACATCCATGGTTTCCGGCAGTCTGTTCCAGTCCTCCACCCGATTGCTCTGACTGTTGATGTAATAATATTCTCCGGTGAGGACGTCATTGGAGGAATCGCCGTTGCAGAAACGATCCACAAAAATCTGGTACATCACCGCTCCCTTCGCCCAGTCCGGTGTCTTAAAGCCCGGGACAATACCGAAAGAATACTGCTCCTGCAGCTCCTTCGTCACACCCAGTTCATTATAATAGCAGACGATTTTTCCCGACTGTATTTCAAAGTAATAGTGAATGGCTTCCGTACCGGTTTCAATGTCAATGCTGTAAAAATCAAATCCATCCTTACTCTCTGTAAGAATCATCTTGGAACGCGTAGCTCCGCTGATGAAAAAAACGGCGTCCACGTTGTTTTTTATTGTCCGGAAGCGAATGGTTACCACATCACCGGGTTCCGGCTCAAATGGAGTTCTATACTGTTTCGTCTCATCGCTGAAAAGCCCGCGTTTGTTAAAAACAGGCCTCATCTTGGTGATATATTCCTGTGTTCGTTCTGCCTCAATATATTGTTCCATATGTCCTTTACCTTTCATTTCCCCTCACTCTTTCCAACGCTCTATTTCAATAGTTTCGCCTATACTCTATTTTATATGCCCCGGGCCCGAAATACAACTATTTCCCGCAATTTGAAGAATCCTGTGTTACAGTTCCGGCTGAATAGTTAAATCCCGCGACGTAAAAAAGACAGCCGAAGCTGTCTTTTTTGGAGAAGGTATTTCTTCTTATGGGGTGTAGCAAAAACTATATAATGTATTGGGGGGTTTTTACAGTTATTATAATACCATGACCGGAAGAAAAAGTGTGCACAAACCTGTTTTTTTTTCACAGGATTTTTTATTCATTTTTACGGTCTCCCCAAAAAACTGTTTTTTACTCTTAGGAATTTTGTACAATTCCCTCCCCATTTTCAGGATTTTCTTCATTTTCAAACAATGCTTCAAATTCTGCATTGCCGATTTTTTCTTTTTCCAGAAGCAGCTTCGCACAACTGTGGAGCACGTATTCATACTTCATAATGATTTCTCTGGCCTTGTCGTAACAATCATCGATAATCTCTTTTACCTCGTCGTCGATAACCGCTGCCGTCGTCTCACTGAATCCTCTCACATGGCCGAAATCCCTGCCGATAAACACTTCATCCTGCTCATCTCCATACGCAACCATACCCATCTTGGATGACATACCGTATTTTGTCACCATGGCTTTCGCGATCCGGGTAGCCTGTTTGATATCCTGAGAAGCTCCCGTGGTAATATCGTCAAAAACCAGTTCTTCCGCAATCCGTCCGCCCAGAGCCACCTGAATATGTTCCAGCATCTTTCCTCTGGTATTGAACATCTCATCCTTGCTGGGCAGAGGCATGGTGTATCCTGCTGCGCCGTTTCCGGTAGGAATAATGGAAATCGTATAAACCGGTTCCATATGCTCCAGCTTATGGAACAAAATTGCATGGCCCGCTTCGTGATAAGCAGTAATCTTCTTCTCTTCCTCCGAAATTACCCTGCTGTGTTTCTCTGTTCCGATTCCCACCTTGATAAATGATTTCTGGATATCCTCCTGACGGATATAGGTTCTTCCATCCTTTGCCGCAGAAATCGCCGCCTCATTCATCAGGTTTTCCAGTTCCGCTCCCGTAAACCCGGCAGTCGTCTGAGCAATCTGCATCAGATCTACGTCCTCGCCCAGCGGTTTTTTCCGGGCGTGAACCTTCAGAATCGCTTCCCTGCCCTTCACATCCGGCGGCCCGATCGCAATCTGGCGGTCGAAACGTCCCGGACGAAGAATCGCCGGGTCCAGAATATCCACCCGGTTGGTCGCTGCCAGCACAATGATTTCTTCACGCTCGGCAAATCCATCCATCTCCACCAGAAGCTGGTTCAGGGTCTGCTCACGCTCGTCATGGCCGCCGCCCATTCCTGTTCCACGCCTTCTGGCTACGGCATCAATCTCATCAATAAAGACAATACAGGGCGTATTTAGTTTTGCCTCCATAAACAGGTCTCTCACCCGGGCAGCGCCCACGCCCACAAACATTTCCACAAAATCAGAACCGGAAATGCTGAAAAACGGTACTCTCGCTTCACCCGCTATGGCCTTCGCGATCATGGTTTTACCTGTTCCCGGAGGGCCTACCAGCAGGATTCCCTTGGGGATTCTTGCGCCTACTGTATGGTATTTTTCCGGAAAACGCAGGAAATCCACGATTTCCAGCATCTCCTCCTTTTCCTCCTCAAGACCTGCAACACTTCTAAAGCTCAACTGCCGCTCTGCCTCTGTAGGCTGTTTTGCACGGCTTCTGCTAAAACCTGTCAGCCGGTTTCCGCCACCGCCGCCGCTGCTTCCGGCGCCCCGGTTCATAAGACCGAAGGACATAAAAAGCAGGAGTCCTACCGTCACAAGGGGCAGCACTGTTGTGAAAAATTTGCTCTGCTGGGGAACATTCTCGATTTTGTAACGGATGTCTCCTTCATCCAGCAGTACGCGCACTTCCTTCACATCGTCTATATACATATCATATTTTTCACCATTTCCCAGCCAAACGCTCAGATGGCCTGTAGGCACCTCCATATTCTGCCGGATGACCGCCTCAGCAATTTCTCCCTCGGCTATATCCGAATGCAGGGCCTTATAAGAATAGTTGTTTCTGATCTGCATCTGTCCGGCTAAGTAATTGATGCCACCCACTGCCAGCAGAAGCAGAATGATCCATAATAGGACACTTCTTGCCTGTTTCTTCACTCCATCTCTCCTTTCGGCCTCTTACGCTTCCGGATGAACCACTCCGATGTACGGAAGATTCCTGTATTTCTGCGCGTAATCCAGACCATAACCTACTACAAATTCATCCGGGATATTGAAGCATGTGTAATCCACATGAACCTCTCTCACACGGCGCTCCGGTTTATCCAGCAGGGTACATAACTGCAGACTTGCCGGATGTCTCTGTTTCAAAATCTCGATCAGATAGCTGAGCGTACGTCCCGAATCAATGATATCCTCCACGATCAGAACATCTTTTCCTTCCAGAGGCTCATCCAAATCTTTGACAATTTTCACCACACCGCTGGACTTGGTATCGTCTCCATAGCTGGATACAGACATAAAATCTAAAGTTACCGGGACGGTGATCCGTTTTGCAAGTTCACAGGCAAAAAATACGCTGCCCTTCAATACACAGATCATATGAACGCATTTTCCTTCATATGCCTCACTGATCTGTTTTCCGATTTCTTCGATACGCTGGTCTACTTCTTTTTCATCAATCAATACGCTGATTTTATCACTCATGAATATTTCCTCCTCTTATCCTGATGTGTAATATTTGCCGGGTGGTATCTGACACCTTATATTTCTGGCTGATTCTGTCTCCGATGATCCACAGGATCTCCTGTCCCTCCGCAATCATGCAGAGTCCATCTCTCTCCTTCTGAGGGATTTTTCTGTCAATCAAATAGTCCTTCAGTTTCCGGCTTCCCCCGGAAGGGTGCACGCGGATCCGGTCTCCCGGGCATCGGTGGCGAAATACCAGACTGTCTTTTATTTTATCATAGTCCAGCCATTTCGTATACGTCTTTTCCTCAATTCCATTAAAATTACAGGGAATAATTTCACAGGAAATCACATATTCTCCCGCTTTCGTTTCCCCGGGAATCTGAAGCTGCACATTTTCGACAGAATCCGGCACAAAACTTCCCGCGTTCCATGCCTCCTGCTTTCCAATCCAAATGCCGTCATATTCCCTCACGGCAAGAAGCCCGTAGGGCAGCGCGATCTGCCGTCCCACCTGCTTTCCGTAAAGCTCCCAGATCTTCTCCCCGTGAATTCTGGTAAAATCTTTTCTTGCCCCTGCCCGGTATTTCACTTCCTCCAGCAGAAGTTTTTTTTGAAGAATCTCCGGTTCCTCTTTCAAGCTCTCTGAAATCCTGCTGAAATCCTGCTCCCGTTTCACATACCGCTCTGCTTTTTCCTCCGCGATCCGGCACAAAAATTCCTCCACCTGTCCCAGCTCCTGCGCTGTCCCTGCCATATGGGACACCGACCGGGAATTGATCTCATTTTGCAGATAGCCGATGATGTGATGCCGGATTTTATTTCTGGTATAATCATCCTCCAGATTTGTGCTGTCCGTCTGCCATTCCCTATTTTCCCCTCTGAGACAGGTTTCGATTTCCCCCCGCTCCAGACACAGAAGCGGCCGAATCCGGTTTCCCGAAACCGGCTTGAGGCTGCAAAGTCCGGCCAGCCCCGTTCCCCGGGCAAGATGATGAATCATTGTTTCCGCCAGATCGTCCTGATGGTGAGCCAGCACGATCTTGTCTGCGCAGTTTTTTTCCCGGATTTCCTCAAATGCCTCGTATCTGGCGTTTCTTCCCGCCTCCTCCGAAGAGATCCCCTGCATTCTGGCCATCTGCGCCACATCCTTATGAACGCAGAAAAGGGGGACTCCCTCCCGGTCGCAGAGGACTTTTACAAAGTTTTCATCTCGTTCCGCCTCTTCTCCTCTCAGATGGTGGTTCACATGAACCGCCACAATCTGAAAATCCATCACCTTCTGCAATTCTTTCAGAAGGTACAAAAGGCACACGGAATCCGCACCCCCGGAAATTCCTGCTACCAGCAGCTCTCCCGGGCATATCATCTCATATTTTTCCACAAATTTCCGAACTTTCTGTACTGTTTTCCACATAGGAGCAGAATTTCCTTTCTCTTTTTGTATCCCCATGGTTTTTATTTTTTCCACATGCCTGCCACAAGAACCGTCATATCATCCTGTACCCGGTAATCGCAGTAGCTCAATACCTTTTCCAGAATGTATCTTCCCAGTTCCCTCGGCATATCTTCCCTTGCCTGAAGAATGATTTCTTTCATCGTCTCTTCCTCTTTTTCATCAGGAAGGGCATCCAAAACCCCGTCAGTGACCATCACCAGATAATCCCCATCGTACAGCTTTTTGGAGGTTTTCTCAAAATCCAACTGCTGCACCAATCCTGCCGCCATGCTGGTGGAGGTAATCGTCTCCACCCAGTTGGAACGCCTGATAAAAGTGGTTGCCGCCCCGGCTTTCAGAAATTCACAGATTCCCGTATACAGGTCCAGCGAGCACACATCCACACTGGAAAACATCCCGTTTTTCCGCTGAAGCACCAATGCGGAGTTCACCATCCGGGCCGCCGTTTCCCGGGAAAATCCCGAGGTCACAAACTGCTCCAGCAGTTCCACCACCGTCTCACTCTCCCGGCAGGCCTCGACACCGGAGCCCATCCCATCTGACAGGCACATGACAAACTGTTCGTCCGTACAGGCACAGGCGTAATTATCCCCGGAAACGGTCTCCCTCTCCTTCGTCACTCTCGCCACCCCGTACAGCACTTTATAGTTGACTTCCTCGGTAAACAGGACGGTTCTGAGTTCACTGTTCAGCACCGCCCTGCTCTCTTTAGAGGGAACCATCCGGCAGCCGCAGACTTGGGAGAGCTGGCGCGCCACCTCCCGCATGGTCATACACTGTCCGCCCCTCGCCCGGATAGTCAGGAAAATCCTCCATTTTTCATCTGCCTTGGACAGCATCCATACCTGCTTGACCACGATATTCTGCTTTTGGAGCTGTTTTCTGATTTTTTCCTCCATTGCCGTGGGAACAGTACAGATATCACTCACATCCCCCGAAATCCGCTGAATCAGCCGGGCAACTTCATTCAACTGCTCCGCCACGGCCAAACGGTTCTCAATCAGTCGGTTCCTGTACAAAAGCTCCTCTCTGGCCTCAAAAAATATCCGCTGCAGCTCCCCGGTAAAATTCACCGCCTGTCTGCACTCTCCGATCCATTCTCCCTGCGCCCTTAAAAATCGGTCCTGATTCCCTTCCTCGATCACCTGCAAAAGGCTGAATACCTTCTGGCTGGTCTGGTTTTCCCTCTGCTTCCAGCATTTTTCCATCTGGGGGCAGTCCTTACACACCTGATCCTGCACCTTGGAAAAAATATCCTGTATCTCCGTCTGGGTCAACTGCTCCTGATGGTTCGGCATCTCATAGAAGGTATGGGCCAGTCTCTGAAATGCTCTGGCGTACCGTTCAATCTTCTCTTTCTGCGGATAGGCATCGTATATTGGTTTCCCTTTTTTCTTATCGGTGAAAATAAGTTTTGCCATGTCCCGAACAATCAGCAAGGCACTGACAGCGAGCATGGCAATCATCCACATCTGCATGCATCCATGACCTCCTTATTTTCTGCCGGAGCATTCGCCGCCCGGTATTCCTTAAAGGAGTATTATAGATGTCTTTATTCGAAAAACTTGTCAAATTCCCGAAGGCCGGCAAAAAAATTTTTAGACAAAATCCGAACCCTTATTTGACTTCCTTAAAAATAATTTCATTTTCTTTCACCAGACCGATTTTTTCTTTTGCAATCTTCTCGGTGTATTCATCGCTCTGGATGTATTTTTGCAGATCTTCGATCTCACCGGTACGGGCTTCTTCCTCTTCCTGCTGCTTGATCAACTGCTCCGTTTTCACCTCGTTGGCGTCTCTTCTGAGTTTCAGAGAACGTCCCTCAAAAAGGAGAACCACCAGCAGCATACAGATCACACCGCTGATTCCCAGCATGGCTGCTCTATTCTGAATGTTGGACCGTTTTGCTTTTTTGTTTTTCTTTCTTCTGGCTTCTTTCTTTTTTACCATGTTTCTCTCCTTTGTCCGGATTTTCTCTCTGTTTTCACCTGTATCTTCTCTTATCTAAGGAGATTCTACAACGGGTAATCCAAAATTTCAACCTTTTTACCCAAATAAGTATTTTTCTCTTGATTTTTATCATCCATCCAGACGTAAAACCGACAAAAAATGCGCTCAGCGAGAAATACCATGATGCCATCCCCACTGCTGTCCCCACAAACAGATAGGTACGGAGAATCCCGGAATTTTCACGAAAAAACCGGGAAAACAGAAACAGGCCGCTCCCGATCCAGAAGAGCAGATCCTGAACAGCCACCATCCTGCCGGAATGACGGAATACCGTCCGCAGGATTCTCAGACAGTCATAGGCGATTAAAAGAACGGAACCGTACCACAGGGACTTCATGAACAGAACCAGCTCTTTTCCCATGTAGGCGCTCATATCCTACTCAAACAGCCTTTTCATCAGGCTTCCTTTCTGTTTTTTTCCATAAGGTCCGTTCTCCGTATAGACCAGACTGTCTACCATCCCTTCGATATCCACCTCCCCCTGTTCCAGATGCAGACGGCTGATATGAAGCTCCTTCCCCTTGATGGTCAGCATTCCCTGAGTGGTTTCCAGAAAAATCTGCTCCGAGTCAAAGGACATCACATCCACAATTCCCGTCATCGTTCCTGCCTTTCGTTCCCGCAGATGCAACTGGTGGACTGTCGTCTGTTTCTCCTCCATAAAAAATCCCTCCATATCATGTACCTAGTCGGACTATTGTACATTATATGAAGGGATTTTCACCTCTATTCAGGTAACCATGAAGCCTTTCAGGCTTCTGCTGTTTTTGTCCTATAAGTTTTACAGGTACCGGTATAGCTCCTGAGCCTCTTCTTTTTTGACCGTCTCCTGAACATTCAGCACTTCCACCTTCACGGCCTTGCTTCCGAACTGAATCTCCAGCACATCTCCGGTTTTCACCTGAGCGGAGGCTTTGGCCGGGCGGTCATTGATCAGCACTCTTCCCGCATCGCAGGCTTCATTTGCTACGGTCCGCCGTTTGATCAGGCGGGAAACCTTTAGATATTTATCTAATCTCATAGCTTGTAACTCCTTTCAAAAAATGAACGTGCTTTCACAGACAGAAAACCCTCCATCCGCAAAAACACGTTCCTTTTACATTCAAGATCAACCTGTTCTATTTCAGATTATTCGTTAACCATGTCTTTTAAAGCTTTTCCTGCTTTGAATCTCGGAGCTTTGGAAGCTTTGATTGTCATGGTTTCGCCAGTAGCAGGATTTCTTCCTTCTCTTGCTGCTCTTTCAGAAACTTCGAAGGTTCCGAATCCAACCAACTGAACTTTTTCACCTTTCTTTAATTCTTCAGATACAACATCGATAAATGCTTTTAAAGCAGCTTCTGCATCCTTTTTAGATAACTCTGTCTGTTCTGTCATTGCTGCAATTAATTCTGTTTTGTTCATTTTGTTCCTCCTATAAGTATCTGGTATTTGTCTTTACTACACCTATTTATATACTGTCAGGTGTAGTTTGTCAAGGATTTTTGCCGATATTTTGTCTTCGTTTCCTACAGCATTTTATCGATCATAGCCAGTACTTCTTTGCCGAGAGCGGTTGATTTTGCATCAGCGTCTTCCAGAGAGGTTCCTTTCACACCGTAGTAGAATTTTACTTTCGGTTCTGTTCCGGAAGGTCTTACGCAAAGCCATGCGTCGTCATTCATGTCATAATACAAAACGTTGGAGTTTGGCAGACCTGTAGCAGTTGTTTCTCCTGTCTTCAGGTCAACAATCGTATCTTTCTTGTAATCTCTTGCGGACAGTACCTCATACGCTCCGATCTGTTTCGGCGGATTTGTACGAAGAGTATCCAAAATCTCCTGAATCTTAGCCAGTCCTTCAATTCCTTTCAGAGTGATGGACTGAATATCATCTTTGTAATATCCGTATTTTTCATACATATCAATCATGGCATCCCACAGTGTTTTGCCCTGAGTTTTATAATATGCCGCTGCTTCGCACAGAGCCATAGTAGCCACGATAGCGTCCTTGTCTCTTGCATGGGTACCGATCAGGCAGCCGTAGCTTTCCTCAAATCCAAACAGATAAGTTCCTTTTCCGCTCTGTTCGAAGCCCAGAATCTGCTGTCCGATGAATTTGAAGCCTGTCAGAACTTCGATGAAACGAAGGCCATAGGACTTTGCAATGGCTGCTGCCATATTGGTGGTTACGATGGTGCTGATTACAGCACCGTCCTCCGGAAGGCTTCCGTTTACAGCTTTTCTCTGGCTCAGTTCATACTCTTCCAGCAGACAGCCGGACATATTTCCGGTAAGGGTATGATATTCTCCGGTTACGGCGTCTTTTACACGCACACCCAGACGGTCTGCATCCGGGTCCGTAGCAAGTACCAGATCTGCATCCACTTCTTTTGCAAGCTTCAGTCCCAGATCGAAAGCTTCGTCGGATTCCGGGTTCGGATAGCTTACGGTTGGGAATTCGCCATCCGGCAGTTCCTGCTCCTCCACCACATATACATTTTCAAATCCCAGCTCTTTCAAAACTCTTCTTGCCGGAATATTTCCGGTTCCGTGAAGCGGGGAATATACGATCTTCAATTCTTTTGCCATGGCTTTGATAGCGTCCATATGGATTACCTGACTCTTCAGCTCTTCCATATATGCGTCATCGATTTCTTTTCCGATCACGATATACAGGCCGGCTTTCTCAGCCTCCTCTTTGTCCATGGTTTTCACTTCATTATAATCAGTTACTTTCTGAACTTCGCCCATAATGCCGCTGTCATGAGGCGGTGTGATCTGAGCGCCGTCTTCCCAGTATACCTTATATCCGTTGTACTCCGGCGGATTGTGGCTGGCTGTAATGTTAATGCCGGCGATACATCCCAGCTTCCGTACTGCATAGGAAAGCTCCGGTGTGGGGCGAAGGCTCTCGAAAATATACGCTTTGATGCCGTTTGCTGCCAGACAGAGAGCTGCTTCCTGTGCAAATTCCGGTGACATGCGGCGGGAATCATATGCGATCGCAACGCCTTTTTCCTGTCCGTTTACCGCTGCGATATAGTTTGCCAATCCCTGTGTGGTCTTTCTTACCACATAAATGTTCATACGGTTTGTTCCTGCACCAATAACTCCTCTGAGGCCGGCAGTGCCAAATTCCAGTTCCCGGTAAAATCTTTCTTTGATTTCCTTATCATCATCTGCAATTGCCTTTAATTCCTCTTTTGTTTTCTCGTCAAAATACGGGTTACTCAGCCATGATTCGTAAATCTCTCTGTACTCCATCACAGTACCTCCCAAAATCTTTTTCTCGTAGTAACTATTCAGGACCCTGTCCTTCATAGTCACAGTGACCTTCTGAACAGTTACTTTTCTGTTTATTATATACTATTTAGCCGCAAGATTCCATAGACTTTTATGCAAATTTTTGTCAAACACCCACGCAAAATATTATAGTTTTTCCAAAAATGCCTTCCACGGTTCCAGTTGTTTTATGGTCTGTTCCAGTTTCTCCGTATTTTTCTGGGAAATCCAGACCTTATTGCTGTTGGTATAGAAATTGGCTATTTTCCAGTATTTCCATGGATAGGAAAGCTGGAGCTTCAGATTCAGTATTTCAGCCTCGGACAATGGTTTTCTTCGTTCATAAGCTTTCAGCATTTCTCTTCCGATCCGCAGATCCCAGCAGTGTTTCTCGAGAATTTTTCTCATAAACTGATAAAGATCTGCCGTCTGAAGTTCGTAGCTCCAGTGTTCAAAATTGGTAAAGGCGATACCCTCACGGGTAAATAAAATATTGTGCTGGTTGCATTCCCCGTGGCAGATACTGTTTTTCTGCTCCTGCCTCAAACGGTAATAGTCGGAATCTTCCAGCTTCCGGACCGTTTCCTCCCCCTGTTCCAAAAAGTGGGAGATGCTGGCCGCCAGTTTTTCTTCAAACTCATTTTTCTTTCTTTTCTTCTGGAGAAATTTTCTGATCCTCCTCAGCTCCCGGTTATGCTTTCTGCATTCCTCGATCAGATCCCCCTGCATGGATGTTTCTTCTCTCTCCATCTGCATTACCTTATGTAGATCTGCCAGAGCTGCGACGCTTTTACAGACATCTTCTGCTGACCGGGTATCGCATTCCCTTCCGTAAAACCAGTCCCGCACCACATAAGGCACGCCTTCTTCTCCGGTGGTAACCACCTGTCCCTCCTGATTTTCCAGTACCAGATCCACCAGTGCAAATCCGGCCTCCCTGCAATGCAGCTGCAGATGCCGCTGCTGCTCCATTTTTCTGGGGGAGCCCCAGTATTCCCGGATAGTTTTCATCCCCTGTTCCGTGTCACAGATCAGGGCGCCCCTGCCCCGGATTACGGATTTCGCCGTCAGTCCATACTGTTCCAATACCCCCAAACCACGATCATGCAATTCTGTTCCCCCTTCATTTCTCTGTGTTCTTTCTATCTTATGAAATGCAGGGGGAAACTATGTATCTTCGTTCAAGTACACCTCTGTGTACTTGCCTCAGGCTGCTCAAATCTTAACTTGATCGGCTCATCCTGCCATAGAGCTTTTTACCCAGCTTCCCCGCAGATAGCGGATTGTGAAGCAGACAGCCCGGAAAAGCCAGTCTATCGTCATAGCTATCCAGATACCCAAAATTCCCATATCCAGTTTTACACCCAAAAGCCAACTGAATCCGATTCTGAATACCCACATGGAAATGATGGACAGAATCATCGGATATTTCACATCTGCCGCAGCGCGGAAGGTATTGGGCACGGAGAAGGACAACGGCCAAATGGTTACCACGCAAAAGGCGTGATACCAGATAATTTCTTTTGTGTAGCCTGCCGCCTCCGGAGACAGGTTGTAAAGTCCGATCAAAAGCGGCAGCGCTGCCAGTACCACGGCATTAATCGCAATCTGGACGATATACGTCAGTTTCACCAGTTTTCTTGTATAATACCGTACCTGCTTAAAATCCCCCGCCCCGGCGCACTGAGCGGATACGGTGAGAATCGCAAAGCCTGTAGCCGCTCCTGCCAGAATCTGGAACATGGCAATATTGTTGCTCACCGCATTTGCTGCAATCGCCGCCGTTCCGAAACCGGAAGCCATGCTGAGCACAAGGATTTTTCCAAGCTGGAACATACTGTTTTCCAGCCCGTTTGGAATACCGATTCCCAGAATCTTTTTCATCATGGGGATATCAAAGCGGAAGGTAAACGGAAGTTCCAGATGCACCATTTTTTTCTGGTCAGCCAGCATCAGGATAATCACAATCGCCGCCACCATGCGGGAAATCAGAGTAGGGATCGCTGCTCCCGCAACGCCCATATGAAATCCGAAAATCAAAATCGCATTTCCCACCAGATTGATGCCATTCATCACCAGCGCCATGTACATAGCCGTTTTGGAGTCTCCCATTGAGCGGAATATCGCTGCTCCCGCATTATAAAGCGCAATGAACGGAATGGATGCCGCCACGATCAGCAAATAGGTGCTGCAGTTTTCCATAACGTCCGGTGCAATTTTTCCAAATACCCCGTGGAGAATAAAGGATTTAAACCCGTAAGTCAGCGCCATAATCACAACGGAAAATACTCCGGTAAATAAAATAAGCTGATTGGCCGCTTTACAGGCTATTTCCGGCCTTTTCTTACCGATATACTGCCCGCAGATCACCGCGCCTCCGGTTGCCAGCGCCGCAAAAAGGTTGATCAGCAGCACAAAGACCGTATCCACCAGTGACACCGCCGAAACTGCAGCCTCTCCTGCGCTCGCCACCATCATGGAATCCGCCACTCCGACGGTAATTGCAAGAACCTGTTCGATTACCAGCGGAATGATTAACTTTTTCAAATCGCTGCTGCTGAAAAAATATCCTGTTGTGTCTTCATGGACTTTTCTATTCCATAGTCCCATTTTTTTCGCCCCCGTTTTTTTATCTTGTATCGTACCTGTCCGGTGTCTTCCATGGAATCCTGACAGAAATTTCTATCCTTAGTTCCCGGTAGGCATATACGGACGCAGAACGCCAGCCATATTACAGATTGGCATACTTTGCAGCCACACATGACCCGGACCGGTAATCTCTGTATTAAATACTCCCTCACCGCCGAACAGCATATTTTTCACGCCGGGAACACTCCGTATCTCCATAGTGCAGGTAGCGCTCATAGCTGCCAGATGACCTGTGTCCACGATAAGTTTCTGCCCCGGCTGAAGTTCATATTCCACAACATGTCCGTCAAACTCCGCAAACATCGTTCCCCTTCCGGAAAATCTCTGCATGATAAAGCCTTCGCCTCCAAAAAAGCCTGACCCAAGCCGTTTGCTGAAATAAATGGAATATTCTACTCCTGCCTCACTTGCAAGAAATGCGGACTTCTGCGCAATGATCTCATTTCCCGGTTCGATATCAAATGCCCGGATTGCTCCCGGAAAACTGGAGGTAAACGCAATCATTCCCGGTCCGTTCATGGCTGTATAAAAGTTCTGAAAGATTGATTCACCGGAAAACATCCTTCCGAATACCTTACCGATTCCTCCGTTTGATGTTGTCTCCATCAGCATATTGGGAGACATCCATGCCATTCCTCCGCCTTCTGTAATCATACGTTCACCGCTTTCCAGATAACAGATTACTACTGGCAATGTTTCGCCTTTGATTTCATATTTCATATTTTTGCTCCTCTCTTTCTTTTTTTACATGGTGCATATACCCATATTTCCGGCCGCTGCCTGTTATCCTGTCACGGTTTACTTTCGTTGAACAGGCTCTCTTTGCTGCCACTTATTACTGCTACTCATTGTACCATATTTCACCTGCTTTTGGTATTTTTTTATATGTTTTTCATTTCTGTTTTCCGACAATTACAAAAGCAGCGTCCAATTATCCGTTAGCAGATAACCGAACGCCGCCTTCATTTTTTAGCCATGCTGATGCAGATATTTCTCTCTGGTTGCAAGTCCGCCGCGGATATGGCGCTCCTGCTTGTTTACGTCAAGAATCTTTCTGGCCTCATGGGCGAGGGAGGGATTGATTTGCAGGAGACGGTCGGTGACATCTTTATGTACCGTACTTTTACTTACTCCGAACTTCTTCGCTGTCTGACGTACCGTAGCTCTTTTTTCGATGATATAGGACGCAATTTCAATTGCACGTTCTTCGATATAATCTTTCAAGTTAGACCCCCGAAGACGCTGTTTTTACATCCTATGCGACAAGCACATCAGGTATTCATAGTGGCAACTTTCTAATTAAACGGAAGCTCATCATCCAAAAAATCAAAGTCAAAATCCTCTTCATCCATTTCCGTACAATACGCTTCCAATTCCTCTTCGTACTGTTTTATTGCTTTATTTATCCGTTTTTCCTCTTTCTTATTTCCTTTTGTTTTATACAGAATCGCTGCCGCAGTAAATACAATATCATTTTCATCTGTGCAAATGGTATCATCGGATATGTATTTTTTCACCAGTTTTTCTGCGCCGTCCAAATCCTTTATATGCATCCGGGCATAGATCAATGCGGTTGCCGCTACTATATTATCCTTCTCCGCTTCATACCATTTTTCACAGAAATCAAGCGCCTGCTGGTTTTTGCCCTGACTTTGCAGCGCTGAAGCCATATAAAACCGCAGATCTGATGATGAGTCTTCTTCCCAGCAAAATAGATCCAGTAATTTTTCGCATACTTCCTGAACTTTTACATACCGCTCTCTCATATCCAGCTCACTCAGATAGTCCTCTAACCATCCGCTTATATCGTGCGAAAAATCTGTAGTCTCCTCCAATTGGACAAGTTCTTTTGCATAATTCGGGTCATTTTTTCTTCCTGTGCTGATAATATCCATCAATACATCAAACGCTTTATTCCATACTTCAAAGTCAGGGTCTGCTCCAATCATATTCATATAGCATTTTTCTTTTAATTCGTCGAATTTTTTCCAGAGTTTTTTCATGTTATTTTCCTCCTGCATATTGACGGCAGTATCATTTCAGATACCACTTTGCATACCTATTAGTTCCCGTTGTAACAACAATTCCATCCTTTTTCATTGCCTGCAGCAAATTCGAAACCTTCTTCGATTTCTGTTCCTCGCTCAGCACCTCCGGCAATGCCTTCTCCAAAACTTCCATCAAATCTTTTTTGTTGGCTTCACCCATTGATTGCAATGCTTTTACAATCAACTGCTTGCAAATATCATCATCTAAGCCTTTATTGCGAACATATGCAGCCTTTTGCCCAACTATATCTGCAACTTTAAAAGAAACAAAAACATTAGGATAGCGTCCCTCTACAAGACCTTTTTTCTTCAAATCTTTAAAACTCTCTTTAGAAACCACCTCCTGTTTCTGGACTTTATCCAACAAAAATACCGTTCTCATATCTAAATCTTCATTAAAATATAAAAGTTGAGTATAATTCTTATCCAAAATCTTCCCGTACACAGTAACCTTTACTCTGTTGATTGTATTCAAATCATAGGTCGGTAATGGGAAACATTTATCACGCTGAATCTGGTACATCATCGGAATGCCCATTGAATTTGTATCAATCATATACAAGTTTACCATGGCATTGCAAAGAAACACATTCCTGTAATACGGTGGCTTGTATCCCGGTTCTAATGCCTGTTCAATGGTTTCCGGTATGAAAGCTCCCTCATTAATGAACACCAATCTGTCTTCAAATTCCTCTACGTTGATTTTCCCACGCAAGCGATAATCCTGATGGGCAATACAGTTATTGATAATCTCTTTAATCAGTTCCGGTTCGTATTGATCCACTTCATCCGGAAACAAGGTCTGCTGTCCGGTAATATATCGATATTTTTCATTTCTAATTTTAGAATATGCCTTATCTACCGCCAGCAACATTGGCATATCGAAATGTTCATATGCTTTTACTGAATTATCAGCATTATATAAAGTCCATGTAATCCTTGGGATGAATCCGTCAAAAAAGTATTTTGACTCACTTTTTCCAAGCAACAGCAGTGCTGTTCTGGTAATTCTTCCCTTTATGGTGATGCCAGCTTTGTTCAAGACTTCAATATCAGATAGTTTCTTTAAAACTTCCTGCGCTTTTTTTCGATCACTCTGTCGTTTAGAAAAAAGTTCTCTGGCTTTTCTAATTGCATCTTGGTCCAAATCTTCTATGGCAGCTTCTTCTACAATTTCTTTAGACCAATCCATGCCTATCTGACTTCTAATCAAATCCACCTTATTCATTGGAAGTGGCGATACAGATTCATGCTCCCTTGCATATGCTGCACCTTGCCACGTTGTTGGAATTCCCCTAATTG
This sequence comes from Clostridiales bacterium, assembly GCA_018374355.1. Lineage (GTDB taxonomy): Bacteria > Bacillota > Clostridia > Lachnospirales > Lachnospiraceae > Oliverpabstia. Next base: position 4,638 of record JAHAFI010000014.1, on the reverse strand, counting down.
CTGGTGGTATCTGAAATGCAATTACTCGACATTTTTCTATTGTCAACTCATATATTTCAAGAAATGTCAATCTTTCATTTGTTCCATTGACGATTTCTTTTTTCAGACTTTGCAAATTCCCCTGTTTTCTAAACTCTGTCCCTACATATCGCTTATCATTAGAAATTCCGAAAATCAGCCACGCATCCTGCAATCCACGCAGATTCGCTTCATTGCTAAGTGCTGAAAAATATTTTCCAATATCATTAAAGGAATAGTTTGTTCGTGCTTCTTTAAACTCTATAACTTCATTTTCAAAAGATTCTAACATGTGAAGAATCTTTTCTTTCAATTGATCATCTGTATATATCATATTATTCCGCCTTTCAAAAATCTCTATGACTAAATTCTATGACTAATCTATGACTTTCTAGAACTAATTTTAACTGATTTTTAGTCATAACACAAGCAATAGAAAAATAAAGGTGCCCCACCTTACCCGTATTCGCTCCAATCAATACCTTTAACAGATAGTCGGCATTTATAGAGCTGATATGTTTGAATGCTGCCAACTGCTTCACCTACATATTCTTCAGACTTCATAATTACTTTTCTGCACAAAAAGAAGACTCTCACTCTTCAGAATGAAAGTCTTCCTTGCTATCTGCACATAAGCTGCAATTTTAAAATGTGTTGTCATTCTCGCCCTTGAACACAAGCCTATACTCCGGCCTCGCCAAATAAACCGAAATCCCCTCATGAAGTTCCATAGCAAAACTCCTCGGAATCCGCTGGCCCCCTTCCAAATAAGTGCCATTGGTGGAGGTATCAAGAAGAAGATAGGTGTTGCTGACACCATTGTAAGATATGGTACAGTGTTTCCTGCTGATTTCCTCTCCCTGAAGAACAAGATTACAGCAGGAAGGATCTGTTCCGATCGTCACAGGTTCCATATGTTCCAGCAAAATCGAAGCCCCCTGAAAAGGCGGACAACTGACCGACAGACAGCCCTTTCTAAAATTTCCGGAAAACTCAGTTTTCCCGGGGAAAGTATCTGTCCCGTAAAAGTCCGTTTCGTATGTCGGCGAAAAATTATCTGCTGCCGTTTCTTCCCGTGCGTAATTTTCCTGCCGGAAATCGTTGGCCTCTGCTTCCAATTCCTTCGCTCCGCTTCCCGATAAGACCGACAAGACTCCAGCGGCCAGTACACATACCGTCATGGACAGACAGCCTATTCCCGGCAATACCGGTTCCTTTCCCGTAAGCTCTACAAGCGCCCATATAGCAGTTCCTCCGCCGATTTCCATCACCGCTGCCAAAATGGCAGCTCCCCGCCGCCTGCTATACAGCGTCACAGGGGCGGCGGCTCCAATAGAAAGTATCGCGGCGCATAAGCATAAAAACCAAGCCATATGCTCACTTCTCCACAGAGCCAACAGCTCCGCTGCAGAATATTCACCGCTCACGGGCAAAAACAGGAACGAAAGCCCCGCCGTCACAAACACAGCGCTCAAGATTTTCTTTCCATCTTTCATTTTTATCTTTTCCTTTCTTCCCAAAGTTAGGAATTCCCTCTCATTTCATTCCTTCCCATCCGCTCCGGTACTTAATAAGAATACAATTCCACTGCCTTGTCTTCCCCGATTTTCATAGTATAGAATACCGAACGTGTTCTCCTGTAGGAAGGCCGCCATCCAAAATCATTCTCCGGTAAATGCTCGCTTATTTCTGCTGTAAAATACACCTGATCGCCAACGACATCCAGCCTTGGAATCAGAGAAATGGTGTTCATCGAATCATAAGGGGGATGCTGCGGCATTGGAAGAAACTGAAAATCTCCAGCGGCTCCCGGTGGAATAAGTAATTCATATTCCGCTTTGTTTCTCTTTATCCTGTAAATTCCTCCATCCTCTCCACATATAAAAGAACCCGGTCTGCTGACCTTGAAATCAACTTCTTGTGATAATGACATTGGGCTGGGTATCGTTTGCACCCGGCAATTTCCATACGCATAATCCTGCCAAAATCCTACATAGGATCCATACACATCCCCCTCTCCAACAAAGCAGAGCATTGTTGTTAACATGTCTGTTTCTTCTTCCACAAGGAACTCCTCTGCATTAACTTTTCCATATTCCACACATACTTTCGGGTTTCTGCCGTCAGCATCCACTTGATTGATTCCTCCGTCCTGAAGCATACCTCCCGTTCCCCCATAATAGCCATAAGAATAGAAAATAATACTTTTAAATTTGGAGACCTGCAGAATATCAACTTTCTCATGAGCCTCAAACGGTCCTTCCACGCGATCCAGTTCCGTCACCTCGCTGCCGTCAAGAGTAATACGGTACAAAATCGCCCCCGGCTGATAGTCCGGAAGATCTGCCGCACAATAATAATCACCGTCTAATTTTCCTCGAAATCTCATAGGCGTTTCTGTTACCAGCTCCACGGTATGATCCTCGGATTTGAGCATATATACTCCCTCCCCCAGATCATAATTCTCTCCAATCAGCATACCGGAATCTTCATCTGCCGCCCATGGTTTAAACGTCCCATGCTCTATCCGGTCACTTCCATCCAGCTTCACCGAAAACAACTGATTACCGCTGCCCTGAAGATAAATCCTTCCCTTTACGATAAAAATCGGTCCATGACCTTGCGCTTCCAGCAAAATTTCTTCGCTTCCAGAACCGCTCCGACGAATTAACTGGTTAACTGCCTGATCCATATAAGAATAGTTAGCAAACAATGCCGGAACGTCAAAACTTCCCTCATGGTACTTCCAATAATACGTTGTCCCCTGATACTTCACTACATTACCACCATTATTCTCCGCTTCCCGTTGGAGATACATCTCTATAGAAGCGCCATCCCTATCCCTGACAGCCTGTTCTACCGCTGCTCCTACGTTAAGCATGGGGTATTCTTTTCCCTTGTCCTCATCAGTAACCCCCACTGCTTTACCTGCTGTTTCAAGCAGGATGTCCTTGACCTCCGCTGCCGAAAGCTCCGGATTTATTGACCATACAAGCGTTGCGGCTCCTGTTACCATAGGCGTAGCCATGGAAGTTCCCCAATAATATCCATAAGCATCCTTATGAGTTTCTGTAAGTTTTCCTGCATCATCCTCATCCCCTGCAACGCAGGAGTAAATATCCTTACTACCATATTCTCCACCGTTGCCTCCCGGTGCAGCAATATCCACGTTTTCTCCGTAATTGGAGAAATAGGACAATTTATACCGCTCCTGATCTTTTTCATTTTCTACTGCTGCTACAACCATCACGTGGTCTCTTATAGTCTCATATGTAACCCCTGCATATCTAAGTGCCTCCGGATCCACGGAGACATTATAACGTTCCTCTGAGATGGCAGTATAGTAATTCCCCCATTTTGTGTCATAACCCTTCTTTCCGTTATTCCACCCATTTCCTGCGCCAGCCACAAACATAAAGTCCTCATGGCCATCTTCATTCAAAAGAAGCTGAATAATCATTTGAATACACTCATTAACCGTTCTCTGAGAAAATGAAGTAGTCATTTCCTCAAAATAATCCTCATATTTCTGCGTAGAGTCTATTTCCTTTTTATAGTCTTTATACCCGTCCTTATCATATAACGAATAACCCCATGAATTATTAATAACTCTGGCGCCTTTTTCAATCATCTGCTTGGTACCCTCTACAAATAATCCACTAGAGAACTCCCCGCCCTTAATAGTATGATCCATACAAACAAGTTCTGAACGGTCCGCCACTCCCCTGATTCCTTTTCTATTGTCATTTGCTGCCACAATTCCTGCCACATGGGTTCCATGGGAATCCACTACGGTATTTCCCGAATATTCCCCATCCGTAAAGATCATCTTGCTCTCATTCTCATCATTCAAAAATTCTTCATGATCTTCCAAAAAACCGTTATCCATAACTCCTGCTTTTATAGGTTCTTGGATTTTATCCGTATACCGCCATGCCGTATAAGCCCCGATGGCTTCTGCCCACCAGTCTTTCCCATCCGGGTTTTCCTCGTTGCCTTTATTTTTTTCATACCCCCATGGATTTTTATCCTTCTCTAAAGAAGAGGCCATTACCTCTTTGGGAACCGTACATTCCGAAATCTCCATAGGATATTCATAAGACGCATCAATCACCAGCTCCGATTCCTCCAGCGTTCCCGCCAAAGCTTCCAGTTCCCCAAGCTCCCCGGCATCCACTCCAATCTGAAGAACATTCATGATGCCGCTCATTTTTCCAATCACCGTTCCGCCCACGCGCCCAGCCAGCTCCGTCTGTTCCTTTTCTGAAATTTCCGACCAAAGATAGACACTCAGCACATCCTCATAGTATCTCATACCACTTTCGGAATCCACAGCCAGACTTTCATTGGATGGTACATACACCCGGTCTCCATTGGAACAAACTATCGTATCCCCTTTCAGTCCGATGCTTTCCGGCACTTTTTCTGAAGACCCGGAAAAAAATCCGAAAATAATCAGCGCAAGCGCTACACCGCAGGATAATAACGACAACACCGCTTTCCATATCCGCTTCATTCTCATTTCTCCTAGTATAATAATGGTGTAGTCAATAAAGACTACTTGGTTAATAGTTGCATATCTAATCTAATGAATAACCGAAGAAGAGGATTCCCCCTTCA
>JAHAFI010000013.1 GCA_018374355.1 Clostridiales bacterium | reverse complement strand
CGTATGTGCAGTTTTGAAGGTATGTGAAGGGGATTAGTTCAATGGTAGAGCACCGGTCTCCAAAACCGTCGATGGGGGTTCGAATCCCTCATCCCCTGTTAGAAAATGTTGAAAATACTTCTACGAAGTGTTTTCAACATTTTTTTTTGCTTTAAAACAAATACAAAACAAATGGTATCAGCATTTGCGATATGATTGAATTTTGCCTCCTCATGCAGTATAATTATCAAAGCAAAAAATTACAGCGAGGTTAGACACAAGATGATACACGCAGCGATTTGTGATGATGAGAAGAGTTTTGTAAAACACATGACCCAATTATTACAGCGGTATGCAGAGGAGATAAGAGAGGAGATTCGTATTACCACTTTTTTTGACGGGTTAGATTTGATTGAGCGGTATGACCCTTCCTTTGATTTGATTTTTCTGGACATCCAGATGAACTTGATGGACGGACTGGATGCAGCCGGGAAGATCCGGGAGAGAGATAAGAAGGTGGCGATTATTTTTTTGACCACGATGGTACAGTATGGATTGGAAGGGTATAAGTATCAGGCCACCAACTATATCATCAAGCCCATGCAGTATGTGCGGCTGAAAGCGGAGATGGACCGTTTCCGCAGCCAGCGCCGGAAGGAAGAATCACCTTCTCTGGTGGTGGCCAATGAAGATGGAAAATGCAGGGTGTTTTTAGATGCCATCCAATACATAGAAACGGAGAAGAGGAATCTTCTTCTGCACACGGAAAAAGAGAATATTCTCTGTTATAAAAGCATGAAGGAGATGGAGCAGGAACTGCAGGATAAGGGTTTTGCCCGCAGCCATACCAGCTATCTGGTGAATCTGGATTTTGTGAAGGGTGTGAAAAAGCTGGAGCTTCAGATGCGTTCCGGAGAAGTCTTACCCATCAGTCACCCCGGCGGAAAGAGTTTATGGAACACTTGACGGAGTATTGGGGGGAATTGTTATGATCGCGTTTCTGGATGTGGTTTCTTTTGTTTTGGAATGGGCTTATGTGTTTGTATTCTTTTGGATTTGGTGTACGTTTCTTCCATTGCGGAAAAACTGGCCCATGCGGATTCTGGCGCTTCTGCCCTTCAGTTTGATGGCTGTGGTGGTGGTCTTTTCCAATGATCTGACAAATATCTTATATCTTCTGGCTGGAATGATTGCCTATGCAACGATTTTTCATCAGGGACGGTGGGTGGAGAAAACGGCGGCGATACTGATTTTTTATCCGGCTTTGGTTGCTGTCAATTATCTGATGCAGGACAGCGGACTTCGCTTTTTCATGATGTATACGGGGATGTCGGAAGGCTGTGAGATAGATGGGAATTCCCCGTATCTGCTGGCAAGTACGGCAATCCATACCCTGACTCTGCTGCTCAGGCTGCTGTTCTGGATCGGGGCCGGAATTTTCCTGAAAAAATACCTTGTGCAGATCACGAGAAATCTTACCGTGAAAATGTGGCTGGTGGTGGAGGTCTTGATGTTATCCTCCTTTGTGGCCATTTTTACGATTATTTATAAGATGCCGGACCATACTTTTGTGGCATATCCCATTTGCGGCGTCTCGATTTTTACCAGTTTCGGCTGTATCTATCTGGCTGCATATATCTGCCGTTCCGTGCAGACAGCGTACCGGGCACAGGAGCTTTCCATGCAGCAGGCGTATTATGAGGACAGACTGAGGGATGAGGCGAGGGTGAGAAGTATCTATCACGATCTCAAAAATCATTTGCTGGTGCTTCAGTCTCAGGCAAATTCCCCGGAAGGTCAGGAATCTATCCAAAACCTTCAGGAGCAGGTGCAGGATTACGAAAATTATTATCAGACCGGAAACGATTTTCTGAATATCATTTTGCGGGATAAAGCCCGGGTGGCCAGAGAAAAGGGTGTGGATTTCAGCGCGATCCTTCATTTTGCAGATGGTTCTTTTATAAAACCGCTGGACTTGAGCACCATTTTCGGAAATGCTCTGGATAACGCCATAGAGGCAAGTGTAAAACTGCCCCCGGATGAACGGCTGATTACAGTGAAAGGAGCCCGAAAGGGAAATATGCTCACCATTGTTGTGGAAAATAACGCTTTGGATGAGGGAATGGGACAGTCAGAGGAAGCAAAGATGAAGGGGGAAACCTCTAAAAAAGAGAAATTCTACCATGGATTTGGGCTCCCCAATATCCGCAGATGTGTGGAAAGCTATGACGGACAGTGTATTGTGAAGGCTGATAAAGGAAAATTTACAGTAAAAATGCTGATTCCTATTCCGGAGGAAGCAACATGCTGAAGGTAGAACATCTGTATAAAAGTTATCAGACAGGAAAAACAAAATATGAGGTATTAAAGGACGTATCTTTTGAGGTAAAGGAAGGGGAATTTGTAGCGGTGATGGGTCCCTCCGGCTCTGGAAAAACCACACTGCTAAACTGCATTTCCTGCTTTATTCCCTATGATAAGGGAGAAATCCGGCTGAAGGATGTAAATCTGTCGTCTCTGGGGGAAAAGGAGATTGCAGCCGTGAGAAATGAAAAACTGGGATTTGTATTTCAGGATTTTATGCTGCTGGACGGACTGACGGTACTGGAAAATGTGTGTGTGCCTAAGGTCATCCGCAGGGAGCCCTATAAGGAAATGGAGAAAAAGGCAAAGGAGCTGTTAAAAATGTTCGGCATCTTTGAAATTCGGGACAAGTATCCTGCAGAAATTTCCGGGGGACAGAAACAGCGTACCGCGGTGGCGAGAGCGTTGATGAACGAGCCGTTTCTGATTCTGGCAGACGAGCCTACGGGAAATCTGGACAGCCGTTCCAGTGAAGCGGTGATCGGAGCATTTTTGGAGGCTCAGAAAAATCTGAAGGCAACCACCTTTATGGTAACCCACGACAGCTTTTCCGCCAGCTACTGCGACCGGGTGATCGTGATGCGGGATGGAAATATCTACAAGGAACTGGTAAATAAAGGCAGCAGAAAGGAATTTCTGGAGGAACTGCTGACGGTATTACGGGATCTGAATGGTGGTGAATAAGATGACATTGCATGTACTTTGGAGTAAACTCAGAAAAAGAAATAAAAGAGATTACAGACAGTTTCAGTTCTGTATCACCTTTGCAGTGATGCTGATTTCATCCTTTCTGCTGATGATCTTCAGTCCTCTTGTACAGAAGGCGCTGCCGGACGGGGGAGACAGCCTGAAAATCATCGCTCTGGTATTTGCCGTTGCTGCTGTGGGCTGTCTGATGTTTGTATGGTATGCGATTGGTATTTTTCTGCGCTATAAGAGCCGGGAAATCGGAATCTTTATGGCGCTGGGTACGGAAAAAGGGATTTTGGCAAGAGCCTTGTATGGTGAGATGGCGAAGATGATCGGCCTGTATACGGCAGAGGGAATTCTGCTGGGAGGAATACTGGCTTTCGGAATCGGTCAGATTATGGCCATAGTCACTGCAAGAGTCAATGATATCCGATTTGCTTTTACCCTGAGTGGATTTGCGGCGTCTGTTGTTTTCGGTCTGCTTCTGTTTTTCATGGCGGTGGTGATGACTGCAAGAGCCATGAAGCGGACCAATATCATGGATGTGATCTACGAACAGAGAAAACAGGAGAAGATCAAAAAGCATGTGACGAAGAAATCCCTGATCGTGGGAGGAATCCTGATTGCAGTGGGCATTTTTATCGGGTATTTTCTGAAATCCCTGACGATGGAGATTTTCGGATTTATGCCGGGAATGTGGACAAACGGAGGCTATCTGTTGGTGCTGATCGGTCTGTATCAGATTATGGTGTACTCCATCGCCTGCCATGAGCGGGGAAGAAATCCACAGAAATACTATAACAATCTGCTGCATTACGGAATGCTGAAATTTCAGGGAGCGTCTATTGTAAAAAATATGCTGGTGATCGCCCTTCTTCTGGTGGGTGGACATTATGCCCTTCTTTACGTTCCGCTTATGGCATTTCCCGCGATAGAGCAGAATCAGTCCTATAAGGACGACTATTCTTACCGCTATGTGAAGGATGCCGATGAGCTGACAAAGGAAGAGGTCTTTGCCATGGCGGAATCCTACGGAACAGTGGTTTCTGATTACCGGGAAGGAGACTTCATCCGTGTGATCGGAGACGGGGTGGAACGTGATGTGGATGAACAGAACCAGTTTATCGAAGAAAAGATTGAGCGCTTTGCGGAATATGACTGTACCAGCGCTTCCATTTATCAGGAACTGACCGGAATTTCTCTGGAGATTCCCAGAGGGGGCTACTATCTGATTCAGCCGAAAGGGGGAGCAGAAACTACATGGTTCTCTTTTGATGATATGACCAAGCTGTACCATGAGGAAAGTGATACTTGGTTTGACATGGAATATCTGGGAAATACAGAATATTCTTCACTGGTGATCACTCCAAACAGCGGACTGGCAGGGGGAAGCCGTTTTGTGCTGAACGATCAGGACTATGCGGCTCTTTCTTCGGGACTTTCCGAAACCCGGCAGATGACGCAGGTACTGTTTAACTCTGACGGCAGTGAGGGAGAGGATGATTTTGCCGCAAATCTGTACAAGGAATTTGCTCTCCGAATGTCTGCGTCCATGAACGTGATCGAGTATTACAATTCTCAGGAGGCTTTAAGAAGAGGTGCCGAGTACGAAGAGAGCGGTATGGCAGACGAGGCCGTTGTGGACCCGGAGGAATGGGCAAAGGAAACGGACTGGCAGTTTAAACCCCTGATGAAGCCTCTGAGTATGCAGCAGCTTTATCTGGGCTATGCAATTCGGTTTATGCTGTTCGTCTATGTGGCTGTGATCTGTCTGGCAGCAGTTGGAATCATCGGATACACAAGAAGTCAGAATGTGGGAATGACCAATGCGCAGGTGTTTGAGGATATCAAAAAGCTGGGAGCTGACAGCGCTTACCGCAGAAAACTTCTGGAAAAACAGGTGGGAAAGGTCTATGTCCTTCCGTCCCTTTTAGGTGTGGGAATTGCGGTGTTTTATGAGGGGCTCCTTCTCTGGGGAAATGACGGAAGAATCGTTTCCAATGAAATCTGGACGGCTTTTATGGCGATGGGCTCCGGGCTGGTGATGCTGGGCTTCCAGTATCTGATGTACAGAAAATCACTGAAAAAAGTCAGCGGCCTGCTGCACATCGGAGTATGAGAGATTATGTGTTTCACATTGAACAGAAAATGGATTTTGTGATTGTTTTTCCCAGTATGGTCAGCGTCCTGCTTTCCGATGCCGGAATCCTAAGGGGGGAAACCCATGTAGTACAGCCGGGGCGTCTGATGCCCGAAGCCATGACGGAGTATCTTCTGCAGATGATCAATACCAACAGATATGCCAGCCAACTGTTCCGTTACCGGCAGATCCGGGAGGAGCCGTTGGAGCGGATGGGGCTTTACCGTCTGCTGGGAGAACAATTGGGACGTATGGGCATGGATGGAATCCCCTGTTTTACAGGATTTCGGCTAACAGGAGAAAATCAGAGAGAGGCAGGATTTCAAATCAGTTACGGGAAAGAATTTTTGCGGGCCAGCCGGGATGAAGGAGGGAGATTTTTGTATCTCTTTTCTGATACGAGGCGGGAGGAGATTATACTGAAAAAAGATAAGATTTTCACCGATACTGTTGGTGAGTAATAATAATTGCGGGCCGGAGAGATAAAAACTCCGGCTTTTTTTTGCGGACAGCGAAAAGGGAATACAAAACTTGCCTCAACAGGCTGTCTAAGCTATAATAAATAGAATAAGTGTAACTGTTCAGGAGGCCACTATCCCGCGAGGTGTTGACTTGCAAATGCAAGTCAATCCCGAGACATACGGGCGCCAAACTGCATAAAATGCAGTTTGTGTGCATGTATTCGTGACTATGAAGGACAGGGTCCTGAATAGTTACGAATAAGTGCAAAAAAGAAAGGAAAGAAGCAGTAATGGCAGAACAGGAATTTTGCACAGGCGGCGGATGTACGGCAAAACTTGGTCCGGCTGTTTTGGAACGTGTGCTTGGCAGACTGGAAAAACCGGCTGTCCGTGATGAAAATCTTTTAATCGGGTACGAAAGCTCAGATGACGGGGCGGTTTACCGCATTTCGAAGGATGCGGCAATTGTGCAGACGCTTGATTTTTTTCCTCCCATGGTGGATGATCCCTATCTGTTCGGGCAGATTGCGGCGGCCAATGCGCTCAGTGACATCTATGCGATGGGCGGAGAGGTAAAAACAGCCCTAAACATCGTGTGCTTTCCTGAAAAAATGGATCTGAATATCCTTGGTGCAATTTTAAAAGGGGGCAATGAAAAGGTACAGGAAGCCGGAGGTGTGCTGGCGGGCGGCCACTCCATTCAGGATACCGGGGTAAAATACGGTCTTTCCGTCATGGGAACGGTGCACCCGGACCGCATCTATCCAAATAACGGATGCCGCGTGGGAGATGTTCTTCTTCTGACGAAACCACTTGGCGTTGGGATTATCTGTACGGCGGGGCGCATGAAGGAAGCATCACAGGCGGCAATGGAAAAGGCAGTCACATCCATGACAATGTTAAACCGCAGGGCTTCAGAGATTATGAGAGGGTATGAGGTGCATGGATGTACGGATGTGACAGGTTTCGGACTTTTGGGACATCTGAAAGAAATGATTGGCAGAAACTACAGCGCCGCTATTCAGTGCAGCAGGATACCGGTAATAGAAGAAAGTCTGTCCTATGCCGGAGAATTCTATCTGACAGCGGCAGGACAGCGAAACCGTAACCATGTGGGGGAGCTTGTTTCATTTGAAAAGATACCGTTTGAGTTGGAAGAGATATTATTTGATCCACAGACTTCCGGCGGTCTCCTAGTAAGTATGCCGCCGGAGGATGCGAAAAAAGCTGAGGCTGAAATGAAAGCGGCAGGAATACCATGCGGTATCATTGGAACTATTGAAGAGCAGGAAAAACAGATGATTCGGGTAATACGGTAAACGACTTTCCGATAGGCAGCCTATGAATCCGGGCATTGAAATCAGAAAAATATGATACGGGGAGAAATGAAATGATACAGTTGGATGAAAGAGGAAAGGCATGTCCTCTTCCGGTAATTGAAACGAAAAGAGAACTGGAAAAAATAAAAGAAGGCGAAGAAGTTGAGGTTCTGGTGGATAATGAGATTGCGGTGCAGAACCTGCAAAAAATGAGCGTGCAAAAGGGCCATTCCTGTACATTTGAGCAGATCCGTCCGGAATGTTATCTGGTACGCATAAAAAAAGGAACCGCTTCCGGAAAAGATGCAGGTGAGGAGACAGAGAAGGAACCGCTGTGCAGGGAATGCAGTCCGGATAACCGGGTACAGAAAGGGCTGGTAGTTGCGCTGACTTCCGATACGATGGGAAGGGGGGACGATTTGCTGGGACATGTGCTTATGAAAGGATTTGTCTATGCATTGACGGAGCAGGAGAATGTCCCGGAAACGGTTCTTTTGTATAATGGTGGGGCAAAACTGGCAACGGCAGGCTCAGAAAGTCTGGAGGATTTGAAGCTTTTAAAAGAACAGGGATGTGAAATACTGACATGCGGGACCTGTCTGAAGCATTACGGATTGAACGATAAGCTGGCAGTCGGCTCTGTTACGAACATGTACCAGATTGCAGAAATACTTACCGGAGCGCAGAAGGTGGTGAAACCATGAGAAACAAACCACTGGTGATCGTCCGGGGCGGCGGTGATATTGCCACCGGAACCATACATAAATTATTCCGCAGCGGTTTTCCGGTAATTGTGCTGGAGACGGCGCATCCGTCAGCTATTCGCAGACATGTGGCATTTTCCGAGGCCGTTTATGAAAAAAGCTGGAGTGTGGAAGGTGTAACTGCTGTCCGTGCAGAAACAACGGAGGAGGCGGAAGAATATCTGGAAAACGGCTGTGTCCCCATCATGATAGATGAAAGGGCGGACTGTATCAGAAAGCTGCGCCCGGAGATCGTCGTAGATGGAATCTTGGCAAAGAAAAATCTGGGGACAACCATGGAAATGGCGGAGACCGTCATCGCACTGGGACCGGGATTTACGGCTGGGAAAGATGCGCATCTGGTTATCGAGACACAGCGGGGGCATGATCTGGGGCGTATAATCACGGAAGGCTGTGCGCTGGCAAATACCGGGGTTCCGGGGGTGATCGGCGGGTACGGAAAGGAGCGTGTGATTCACTCTCCGGCAGCAGGAACCATACACAATCTTGTGGAGATCGGAGAGAAGGTTGTGAAAGGGCAGACCATTGCCCGGGTGGACGAGGTTCCGGTTACAGCTTCCATTGACGGCATTCTGCGGGGGCTGATCCGCGAAGGGTATCCGGTCAGGAAGGGATTTAAGATCGCTGATATTGATCCCCGGGAGGATGAACAGAAAAATTGCTTTACGATTTCTGATAAGGCCAGATGTATTGCAGGAAGTGTGCTGGAAGGGATTTTGATGCGGACGATGATAGGAACGGGGCAGCAGGAGGAAGCGGGATGATTTATCTGGACAGTGCGGCGACAAGTCTGCACAGGCCGAAAGAAGTGGCGGAGGCAGTATGCAGTGCTATGGGCTGTATGGGGAATTCAGGAAGAGGCGCACACGAGGCCGCTTTTGAAACCTCGCGTATCATATTCAGCGCGAGAAAAGAAATCGGGGAATTTTTTGGAATGAATAACCCGGCGCAGGTTATTTTCACCTCAAATGCCACACAAAGTTTAAATATGGCAATTGGTGGACTTTTTTTTGCGGGGGATCATGTTATCACAACCTGTCTGGAGCATAACAGCGTGCTGCGTCCCCTGTACCGCCTGCAGGAAAAGGGGATGGAGCTGACAATCCTGCCCTGTGATGAGAAAGGGGATCTGTGCTGCGAAGAACTGGAAGGGGCGCTGCGGCCGAATACCAAAGGGGTTGTCTGTACCCAAGCATCCAATCTCACCGGAAATCTGGTCGATTTCGGCCGGATCGGACAATTTTGCAAAGATCATGGACTGCTGTTCATTGCGGACTGCGCACAGACGGCAGGCGTTTATCCGGTGCATATGGATGAATACCATATAGATGTTTTATGCTTTACCGGGCACAAAGGTCTTTTAGGACCACAGGGAACGGGAGGAATGTGTATCCGGGAAGGCGTGCTGCCGGAAAGTTTTTGTGTAGGCGGAAGCGGAGTACAGAGTTTTTCCAAGAGACAGCCGGAACAGATGCCGGAGCGTTTGGAAGCCGGAACCTTAAATGGACATGGGATAGCAGGTCTTTTGGCAGGCGTACGGTGGCTAAAACAGATGGGACTGAAAAATATAAAAGAAAAAGAGCTTTTTCTGATGCGGCGTTTTTATGAAGGCGTGCGGGAAATCCCGGGAGTGGTGATTTACGGCAATCTAAAACAGGAGGAACGGACAGCGGTAGTATGCCTGAATATTTTTGACGAAAGAGAAGCTGCAATCGTTCCGTCAGGGGAAATTGGTGAGCTTCTTGCCGGGGAATATGACATTGCCGTACGCAGCGGCGCACATTGCGCACCACTGATGCACGAGGCGCTGGGGACAAAAGAAACGGGGGCGGTACGGTTCAGCTTCAGTTTTTTTAATACAGAGGAAGAGGTTGAACGTGCGGTTTGTGCCGTAAGGGAAATTGCAGAGGAATACAGATGAGAAAAAAGGAACTGCGAAGCGTCGTAGCCTTTGATACGACTACGGATGCGTTTGCAATGGAACATGCAGGAAGGGAAAGCGGACTTTTGGGACGGTTAATTCCGGTTCCATTACAGATTACTGCCGGGTGCGGTCTTGCATGGAGTGAACCGGCGGATAATCGGACAGAATTGGAAAAAGTGCTGAAAGAAAAAGTGCTGCGCTATACCCTGTGTAAGGAGCTGGTGATATGAGAGGTTTGTGGCATCAATATCTGGAAATCCCGGAGAACACCAAATGTATCTGTGCCGTGGGCTCCGGCGGCAAAACCAGTTTGTTGTATAGGCTGGCGGAAGAATATCGTAAGATCGGAAAAAAGGTATTGGTCTGTACCACCACGAAGATGTTTGTACCGGAAACCGATTTTGTGTCAGGGGAAGATGCGGGAAGGGTTTGCAGAAAACTGAAAAAAGATGGCTTTGCGGTGACAGGTGTTCTGACGGAAACAGATTCGGAAAAATTCGGGCCTGTCAGAACGGAGATCTGGGAGGAGATATACCGATATGCTGAAATGGTGCTGGTAGAAGCGGACGGCTCGAAACGTCTGCCGTTGAAAGCGCCCGGAAAACAGGAACCGGTGATTCCGCAGGAGTGTGAATTTCTCATTGCAGTCAGCGGACTTTCTGCAATCGGAAACAGATTAGCTGATGTCTGCTACCGGGCGGAGCTTGCCGCAGAGATTCTGCAGTGCGGCCCGGAACATCCCGTTACGGAGGAGGAGCTGGTGAAGCTTCTGCTTACCGGATACGAGGCTTTTATGCAAAACAGAAATGGCTGCTTTTACTTTAACCAGACAGACTGTGTAACAAAACAGCAGTTGGAAATCATAAAAACAGCCATGGGAAAACGCAGATTTTATTCAGGCTCCCTGCACTGAAGCGCGGTGCTGGATCAGTTGTCCGGCGATGCTGACAGCAATTTCCGCAGGGGTTTCTGCCTGAATGTCCAGACCGATGGGGGTGATGATCCGTGCGAGATCCTCCGGTGTATAACCGTCATCCTGAAGTTTTTTATGGATGGCGGCTTTTTTTCTGCGGCTGCCGATAACGCCGATATAGCGGGCAGGGGTGCGCAGGATCTGTTTCTGGATGATATAGTCAAACTGGTGTCCGCGGCTCATGATACAGACATAATCCTGATCAGTGATCGTGATCTGCCGGGAAATATCTGAAAAATCAGCGGTGATATGTCCGGCCGCCGCAGGAAACAATTCTTTGCTGCTGAACATTTCACGATCGTCATAAATGACACAGTGAAAATCCAGATGGGTAAGGAGAGGAACCAGCTCCTGTGCCACATGGCCGCCTCCGAAGATGTAAACGATGCCGCCATGTATCAATGGTTCACTATAATACTGACGGCCGTTCAGGGAAACCAGTGCTGCAGAAGCAGCTAAAAGTGGAGCGGTATCATTCAGCGTCAGGCCGGTTAAACCTTTGGAATGCCTGTAAAATCCTGCGGACCATTTTGCGGTGTCAGTGATATCAAGAATCAGCCAACTGTCTTCCGGATTATGAAAGGAAGCAGAAATTTCGGAGCAAATGGCCCGAAATGCAGAATCCTCCCATGAAACATACTGAAAATAAATAACGGCATCTCCGCCGCAGACCATACCCAGATCGGCAGCTTCGTCTGCCCGCAGGATATACTCTTTTTTACAGGAACATTTTTCGGCAAAAAGTTTTTTCGCCTGTTGGATAGAATGATATTCTACGTTCCCGCCGCCTACAGTTCCGTAAGCGGTTCCGTCCGGGGTAACCAGCATCCGGGAGCCGGCCCCCCGGGGAACTGAGCCGGAACTGGCGATTACCGTTGCAAAGACGAAATCGGTATGCTGATTCATCAGTTCCAGAGCGGTTTTGAATAATTCTTTTATACTTTTCATAATACACCTCATGATATCCCTTCATAATAATAATTTGTTTAGTATTATTCCCGCAGGGCTTTTGACTTGACCAAACTGTGTTTTTGCGGATTTCTTACCGGAACACAGATGGTTCTTTTTGCGCCATAGCGGTCATATACAGATAAAACGTCCATTTCTATGCCATATACCGATTCAAGATTTTCCGGTGTGATGATTTCACTCGGCAGTCCAAATCCGGCTGCTGTTCCGTCTTTCATAAGAAGAACCTTGTTTCCTACAGAGGCGGGGTGTTCGGGGCTGTGGGTTGACATGATGATGCAATACCCCTTTTCGGAAAGGTCTACGATGACATCCATCAAAAGCTGGTGATTTGCATAGTCAAGATTTGCCGCCGGTTCGTCCATGACAAACACTTTTGCAGACTGACAGATTGCACGGGCAATCAAAATAAGCTGCCGCTGGCCTCCGCTTAAAGCAGTATATTTTTTGTTGGCAAGGTGCAGGGCATTAATTTTTTCCAATGCGGCAAATGCCGCTTCCCGGTCCGCTTTTTTTGGGGTATCAAAAGCGGAGAAATGTGATGCCCGTCCCATCAATACCACATCCAGAACAGTATATGCATAGATTGGTGTGTGGGATTGGGGAATATAGGCAATCAGATGGGCGAGCTCTTTTGGGGAAAGATCCTTGATCTGTTTTCCATCAATTCGGATACTTCCCTGCGTAATGGGAAGAGAACCGAGAATCAACCGGAACAGAGTGGTTTTTCCGCAGCCGTTTGGGCCCAGAAGGCAGAGGATTTCTCCTTTGTCAGCACAGCAGCTTACCCCTTTCACGATATCTCCGTGTCCATATCCTCCATGAACGTCCTGTATTTCTAAAAGCATAGCACTCACTGCTCCTATCGTTTGATAATCAGATACACGAAAAATGGAACACCCACGATACTGGTCACCACTCCCAGAGGAAGTTCCATAGAAAGAATGGATCGGGCCAGATCATCCATCAATACTAAATAACCGGCGCCAAGGATAGCGCTTGCAGGAATGAGCCTCCCATAATCAACACCTACCAAAGCTCTTGCCATATGGGGAATCATCAGTCCCACCCAGCCGATCAGACCGCCTAAGCATACGGCGGAAGCACTTAAAAGCGTAGATGCAATGATAAAGATCAGACGATAACGCCGGATGTGGATACCGAGGCTTTTGGCCTCTTCTTCATCAAGGGTAAGAAGATTAATGCGCCAGCGCAGGATAAATATGATCAGCAATCCGGCAATCATGGGGAAAATGCTCCAGCCAAGGCTCTCCATATTGGTTTTGGTCAGACTGCCCATCAGCCAGAAGGTAATCTGCTGCAGCACATCGTTGGGGTCAGCCACATATTTGATCATGGTAACTCCCGCATTGCACAGTGCCATGATCATGGAACCGGAAAGCACGAGACTCAGTGTGTGGGAATGTGCAGATTTGCGGCTGATCAGGCAGGATGCGGCAACTGCAAGGATGCCTCCGGCAAAAGCGGAAATCTGGATTACCCAGTTGGAGACTCCGTTTAAAATGGCGAAAGCGGCTCCCAGACTTGCGCCGGAGGAGACACCCAAAATATCAGGAGAAACCAGAGGGTTGCGAAACATTCCCTGATAGGTGGATCCGGCAACCGCAAGGGAAGCTCCTATGAACATGGCGGAAAGGATGCGCGGCAGACGGATATTCCAGAAAATGGTTACCGCCTGGGGCAGGATTTCCCCGGAATAATGGAACTTTGACAAAAACGCGGTGATTACCTGCGATGGTGAAAGCGGATAATAACCGATCCAGAAAGACAAAAACACAATGCCTGTCATGATCAGAAGCATAGCCAGTATCAGAAACCGGTAGCGCCGTCTCTGTGAAGCTTCGGTTTCAATTTCAGTTTGACGGATATTCATAATAGTGCTGCTCCATTCGTTCAGGCTGCTCAGGCGTACTTGACAGTTCATTTTTTTCGTGATACGATACGCATGCAACCGTTATACTTTTGAAAATAATTCGCTTTTAGAAGTATAACAAAAATATGCTCGGGTGTCAATTGGATATGGTACATTACAGAGGTCCGACAGAAGGAAAAGCTGCTGTGACGGAGTGAACAGTAACAAGGAAAGTAACAGTTCAGACTTCTGTATTTGTAACTGTGAAGCCTGAATAGGAACGAAGGGAACAAAAGGAGGAAGACATGAAAAAGTCAAAGAAAAGTTTATCCGTGCTTCTGGCGCTTCTTATGGCCGTAAGTCTGTTTGCCGGCTGTACCAGTCAGTCTGCAGATACGTCAGCCGCCACAGAGGAGAAGAAGACTGCGGATACAGTGGAAACAACAGAGGAACCGGAGGCAGCAGAAGAAGCGGAAACTGCGGAGGGGACTGGTACACGGGAAATTACGGATATGGCGGGACGCACAGTGACAGTACCGGCTGAGATAACATCCGTATTCTCCACAGGCCCGGTAGCGGCGATTTATCTGTATACGCTTGTTCCGGATCAGCTTCTTGGATGGAATTACGAGCTGAATGATATTGAGAAGAGTGTGATTCTTGAAAAATATCATTCCCTTCCCAACTTCGGTATGGGGGACTCTGTGAATTATGAAGCGGTTATTGCGGCGCAGCCGACCATCGCGCTGAATGCGGGAACAATCAACGATACCATGATTTCAGACTGTGATGCGCTTTCCGAGAGTCTTGGCATACCGGTTATTGCTGTGGACGGTGATCTGGCATCTGCAGCGGAGGTTTACCGTTTCATGGGAGAACTGTTTGCAGTGGAAGAGGAAGCGGAAAAGCTGGCGGTTTATGCAGAAGATACATTTGGAGATATCGCTGCTATGGAGATTCCGGAAGAAGAAAAGGTTTCCGTTTACTACGGTAATGGTGAAGATTCACTGGAAACAGCTCCTAACGGTTCCCCACACGGGAAGATTATTGATATGCTTGGTGCAGTGAACGCAGCAGATCTGGAGATGGGCGACGGTTCCCGTGTTCAGATTTCGGCAGAACAGCTTCTTGCATGGAATCCGGATGTGATCGTGGTAAACGGTGAGCCAAAAGCAGATCTGAGCGGCAGCTCGGCGGCGGAGGAGATTATGAATAACCCGGACTACGCTTCGCTGAAGGCAGTACAGGATGGCAAGGTTTACGGCATCCCCAACGCTCCGTTCAGTTGGCTGGACCGTCCGCAGGGACCGAACCGTATCTTGGGAATGCGGTGGCTTTCCGGTTTACTTTATCCGGAGTATCTGACCTTTGATGTGGATGAAGAAGTGCGTGAATTTTTCAGCCTGTTTTACCATGTGGAGCTTACCGATGAAGAGCTTGAGAACATTTATAAAGGTGTCATTTAAGCTTGAACAGAAATTTTAAATCAGTAGAAGGAGGATATCCGAACATGACAACTGCGTTAATCGTTGCTTCCGGAAAAACGAACAGCAAGACAAAATTTGAACCAACGAAGGTAGTAGGGACAATCACGGCGGCAGAACGAATTTTTATATTGCTGCGGCAGGCAGGAATCCAGCGTATCGTGGTCGTCAGTGATGAGGAGGATAAGCTTCAGAAGAATCATTCGTCTTCCTCTGCCGACATAACATTTCTGCCAAGCCCTGCCGATGGAGAAATGCTGGACAGTATTAAGGCGGGACTGGCCTATCTGGATGGAAAATGCACTCAGGTTCTGATTGTATATGTGGATGTTCCGATGTTCTCTGTTGAAACGATTCACTCCCTTATAGAAGCGGAAGGCGGGGTCTGCATCCCATCTTACCGTGGGCAATGGGGCCATCCGATACTTTTGCGGGCAGAACATTTTCATGAGATTTTAGCGTATCATGGACAGCATGGGCTGCGGGGGGCCATTGAACAGGCCGGAATCGGAAAACAGATTGTTGAGGTGGACGATCCGGGTGTCCGGGCAGATATCCAGCGCGGGAAGTCATATGAAAAGCTTCTGCCGATGCATGATGCTGCCCGGCTGCGTGTTTCCTGTCAGATCGGCATCGGAAAGGAACGTATCTTTTACAATGATGAGGTGCATCGTCTGCTCCGTCTGGTTGAGGAACTGGGTTCCCTGTCGAAAGCCTGTGCGTACACGGGGATTTCCCTCAATAAGGGAAGGACGATCATATCCACCATTGAACAGCAGATGGGCCATCCGGTACTTGAAACGCAGCAGGGAGGAAAAAATGGCGGCTATTCCCATCTGACCGAAGAGATGAAAGTGCTGATGAGCAGATATGATGGATTTTCAAGGGAAGCGGATGGATTTCTTCAGCAGTTATTTGAAAAATATTTTATTTCAGACAAATGAAAAACATTGAGCAGAAAGCGTTTTTGTGCTGTCCTGCTCAATGTTTTTTTAATAAGGAGCAGCAGTTGCTAAATTTTCCGATATAAGATAAAATAAGTGTAATTGTTCAAATCAGGGAGCGAAAAAGATGGATTACAAATTATTGCTGGATACCGCCGTATTTGCGGGGGAAATCCTGATGAAAAGCGGCGCGGAAACCTACCGTGTGGAAGACACCATGTACCGCATATTGAAAAAATCGAATTTAAAAAAAGTGGAAGTACTGGTCATGATGACAGGCTTTGTGGCTACACTGGATGACCCTTCTATGGATTCACTGACCGTTATGAAGCGGATCACCAGCAGAGGAACCAATCTGGAAATGATCGACCGGGTGAATCTGATTTCGAGAGAGTTCTGCTCGGACAGAATTTCCCTCGAGGAGACTTTTCACAGGATGAAAGGGCTGTGGAAGGAGCCCCGGATTGTGAGAAAGAACCTGATTCCCATGGCAGCCATTACCGGAGGGTTTGCCGTTATGTTCGGCGGAAATCCGGTGGAGACCGGGATTGCGGCCTTTGCCGGATTTATTTCATCCTTTGTTTTGCTGTTCTGCCGTAAGAAAAATATACACATGTTTCTGGAAAATATTCTCTGTTCCATTGTGCTGGCTGTGGTGATCGGACTGGCGGTGCGGTTTCTTCCGGGAACTTATGACAAAGACCTGATGATCGTCAGCGCCATTATGCCCTTTGTACCGGGAGCTGCGATTACAAATGCTGTTTTTGATACACTTCACGGAGATTATCTGTCCGGGGTGGCGAGAGCAGCGGAGGCGTTTGTTATAGCTTCGGCGGTGGCTGTAGGCATTGGTATAGGAATGTATTTGGTGTAGGAGGCATAGAATGATAGAGATGATTTGGCGGAGTGTCGGCGCATTGGTGGCGGTGGCCGGATTTGGTATTGTTTTGAAGGTGCCGGGACGTTTTCTTATCTGGGCAGGAATTGACGGGGCCATCGGCTGGTTTGTATATCTTCTGGCGGAAGAGGTGACAGAGTCGATGCTGATCAGTACGTTTCTGGGAGCGGTGGTGATTTCAGTCGGAGCCCATCTTTGTGCAAGGGTACTGCGGACTCCGGTGACCATGTTTGTGATCCCGGCGAACCTGACACTGGTTCCGGGGGCTGGGATGTACCGGATCGTTTATTATATTCTGCGGTCTGAGGAAGAGATGGCCGGATATTATTTTCAGCAGACGCTGCTGGCTGCGGGCGTGATCGCAGCAGCCATCTTTATTGTAAATATTTTGATGGGGAATTTCATCAGCGGTGTAAAAGTTATAAAAAAGAAGAAAAATGAACAAATTTCTTAAAGTTTTTGAAAAATCGAAAATTGTCTTAAAATGTCTGGGATTTATGCTATAATATCGTTACTGTGAAGGAAATAATTCCAAACAAGCAGAAAAATGATAGAGACGGGAGATGAACAGGTGAAATCGATAAAAGAAAAATTAAAAGGGAAGACCGCTCTGAAATGGGGGATAGGCGCAGGCTGTGTGCTGCTGGCTGCCGGAATCGGCTATTACGGATGGCAGACGTATTATTATAAGGATAAATTTTTCAAAGGAACCAAGATCAATGACATAGAGTGCAGCGAACTGACGGTAGAACAGGTGGAAGCATTGATTAAGGAAAATGTGGAAAATTACCGGATTCAGATCGAATTCAGAGAGGGTGTGACGGAAGAAATTTCAGGGGAGGACATCGATTACAAATATGTGAGTGATGGAACCGTGAAAAAACTGATGGATTCCCAGAATCCGTTTTTGTGGTTTCCCGGCTTTTCCAAATCCCAGTCCCATGAGTTTAAAGCAGATATATCCTTTGATGAGAAAAAATTATCGGACAAGCTGGAAAGCTTTGCCAGCCTGAATCCGGAGAATCAGAAAGAACCGGAAAATGCTTATGTAACTTTTCAGGAGGATTCCTTCGTGATTGTGGATGCTGTTTTGGGAACAAAGCTTCAGGACAATGTTCTGCAGGAGGCAGTGGCAGAGTCGGTAGCTTCCGGGCTTCAGAAGGTTTCAGCGGAAGAAGTCGGCGCTTATGTGATGCCGGAATTTACGGAAACCAGTGAAGCCATTGTGAAGGAGCAGGAACAGCTCAACAGTCTGGTAAAAACCAGCATTACCTACGAACTGCCCGGAGGAGAAAAGCTTTTAGACGGAAATGAACTGAAGGGCTGGCTGGATCGGGACGAGCAGGGCAATTATGTCATGAATGAAGAAAAATTCGAAGAAAATATAAAAGCCTATGTGGAGCAAATGGCAGAGGAAGTGAATACGCTTGGGAAGGCCAGACCGTTCCATACCACCTCAGGACTTGACGTAACTGTCAAGGGAGGCAATTACGGCTGGAAGATTGACCAGAAAAAAGAAAGGAAAAAACTGGCGAAAAACCTGAAAGAACAGGGTGTGTTTTCCAGAAAGCCGGTTTATTCCAGCGAAGAGAAATATACGGAAAACAACGGTCTGGGAAATACCTATATTGAGGTAAATCTCACGGAACAGCATCTGTATTACTATCAGGACGGAAAGGTTGTACTGGATTCACCGCTTGTTTCCGGAAGGATGACCAGAAGCCGTTATACGCCGCCGGGAGTGTATTTCCTTACCTATAAGCAGAGAGACAAAGTATTAAGAGGGGCAAAGCGGGCAGACGGAAGTTACAGCTATGAGTCCCCGGTAGATTTCTGGATGCCTTTCAACGGAGGAATCGGTCTTCATGATGCCACATGGCGGGGAAGCTTTGGCGGAACCATTTACAAATACAGCGGTTCCCACGGATGCATCAATCTGCCCTACAAGAAAGCGGCAAAAATCTATGAAATGATAGATAAGGAAACTCCGATTGTCTGTGTTTATAATGGTGATTATTCGGTGCGTTCCGATCCGCCGGAGCCGGTAGTGACACCGACGCCGGAACCGACGGCAGCGCCTACACCGGAACCAACCGTTCCAGCAGCGCCGGAACCGACTCCGGCGCCAACAACGCCGCCGGCTCCGGAACCAACAGCACCGCCAGCACCGGAACCGACCCCGGTACCAACCACACCGGAGCCAACTCCGGTACCTACAGAGGCGCCCCAGCCGGAGCCGGCAGCATAAAAAGAAAACGCCGCAAAATGCACATCTGGCATTTTGCGGCAATTTCTATTTTTAAAAAAAATTAAGAAGCTCTTTGGGTGATTTAATGGTATAATCATAGGAAGAGACGGTGCCGAAGCCATAGGAGGCAAAGACAAACGGAATGCCGGCAGTTTTTGATGCCTGACGGTCGCCGTCCGTATCTCCCACATATACGGGAGATTCCAGATGAAAATCACGGATGATTTGAAGAATATTTTCGCCTTTGGGATTTCCGGTATCGCCGGGGCAAAGGTGGCCTTCGAAGTAACGGCCCAGACCGCTGGAGGTTAAAAAGACTTCGATATATCCGGCCTGACAATTGCTGACAATGAAAAGGCGGTACTTTTCGGAAAGCCGGGCAAGGGTTTCCTCAAGGTCGGGGTAAAGAGGGGCACAGCAGGCAAGGAGGGCGCGATGCTCTTCCTGACAGCACTGGTCGATCAGGTCAAGCTGACGCTCCTTTGAGTAATCCGGGAAGATGACTTTTGCAATATCGGGCAGAAGCCGTCCGAAGAGTCCCTTTAGGGTCTGCTCGGTAATAACCGGATCCAGATCGGTTTCACGGCGGATGACCGTGTTCCAAGATTGAGCACAGATTGCGGTGGAATCCCAGAGCGTTCCGTCAACATCAAAGATAATACTATCCATAAAGTTCTCCTTTGTGATCGTTTTTTTTCATTGTATAGAGAAAGAGGAGAAAATACAAGGGAAAGGTGAGAGTTTTTTGCAGTACAACAGGATAAAAGAAGGAAAATTTATAAGCCGTCCCAATCGGTTTATCGCCAATATTGAATTGGAAGGAAAAACGGAAGTGTGCCATGTAAAAAATACAGGCCGCTGCAGGGAACTGCTTGTTCCGGGGGCGAGGGTTCTGGTGGAAGAGGCCGAAAATCCGGACAGGAAAACAAAATATGACCTTGTGCAGGTGTATAAAGGAGAGGTTCTGGTCAATATGGATTCCCAGATGCCCAACTATCTGGTGAGGGAATTTCTGGAAAAAGGGGAGTTTTTTCCGGAGCTTACAGCGCTTAAAATGGAACAGACCTATGGAAATTCCCGGTTTGACCTTTATGCAGAGTATCAGGGAAGGAAAGCTTTCATAGAGGTGAAGGGCGTAACGCTGGAGGAGAATGGCGCTGCCAGATTTCCGGATGCGCCTACCACCCGCGGAGTAAAACATATCAAAGAACTGGAACAGTGCCTCAAAGACGGATACGAGGCTTGGATATTCTTCGTGATACAGATGAAGGGAGTCCATACCTTCCGGCCAAACTGGAGTACTCATCCGGAATTCGGGGAGGCGCTTCAAAAGGCGCAGGAGGCAGGTGTACAGGTACAGGCTTGGGACTGCAGGGTAGAGCCGGGAGAAATTCATATAGACCGGAAGATTCCGGTGGATCTAAGAAGAGACATACAGTAAAAAACCCCGCTGCAAGCAACGGGGCATCAAATTTAAAATACGGAGATGAAAAAATGATAGAGAAGATTGGGGAACCTCTGGTTCAATGGTACCGGAAGGACCACAGAATTCTTCCATGGAGGGAATCGAAAAATCCCTATTACATCTGGATTTCAGAGATTATGCTGCAGCAGACCCGGGTGGAGGCGGTAAAGCCGTTTTTTGAACGGTTTATCAGGGAGCTTCCAAGGGTGGAGGATGTGGCGTCCTGCCCGGAAGAGCGGCTTTTAAAGCTCTGGGAGGGGCTGGGCTACTATAACCGGGTACGGAATATCCAGAAGGCGGCGGTGCGTATTGTAGAAGAATATGGAGGCGTCCTGCCTGCGGATTATGAAAAACTCAGGGAGCTTCCGGGAATTGGAAATTATACGGCAGGGGCAGTGGCCTCCATTGCCTACGGCATTCCCGTTCCCGCAGTGGACGGAAATGTTCTGCGGGTCTATGCAAGGATTACCGAGAGCTATGACGATATTTTAAAGCAGTCTGTGAAGTCCCATGTGGAGCGGGAGCTTCAAAAAATCATGCCCACGGAATGTCCCGGGGATCTGAATCAGGCTCTCATGGAGCTGGGCGCTACGGTCTGCGTACCCAATGGTCCGGCAAAATGCGAAATCTGTCCGGTGGCGAAGCTGTGTAAAGCGAGAGCCAACCATACTGTGGAGGCGCTTCCGGTCAAGAAAAAGCCGAAGGAGCGCAGACTGGAAAAGAAAACCGTTCTGGTGATCCGGGACGGAGAACGGGTGGCTGTGAGAAAACGCCCCTCCAAAGGCCTGCTGGCAGGGCTATATGAACTGCCGAATCTGGAAGGCCATCTGGCAGAAGAACAGATTTTGGAATGGGTGAAAGAGCATCAGCTTGTCCCTCTGAGGATACAGCCGCTGGATGACGCAAAGCATATCTTTTCCCATGTGGAGTGGAGAATGAAAGGATATGTGGTGAAGGTAGCAGCCTTGGATACCGAAAAGCAGGATGAGATGATATTTGCCGAGGCCGCGGATGTGGAAGAACGGTATCCGGTTCCGGCGGCATTTCATGCCTATGCATCGTACATGAATATGAAACTGGGTGTAGATTTCTTTCGTGAAAAGAGATAAAAACATTAAAGAAAAAGGAAGTAAAAAACGTGAAGGTATTAAGTATTGCAGTACCCTGTTATAATTCACAGGAGTATATGAAAAAATGTATTGATTCACTGCTGGTCGGTGGTGATGAAGTGGAGATTTTGGTGGTGGACGACGGTTCCCGGGACGACACCTTAAAGATTGCCAGAGAGTATGAAGAACAGTATCCGGGGATTGTAAAAGCCATCCATCAGGAAAATAAAGGACACGGAGGAGCTGTAAATACAGGTCTTGCAAATGCTACAGGATTGTATTTCAAGGTAGTGGACAGCGATGACTGGCTGAATGAGGAGGCTTACCGGAAAGCACTGGATACCCTGAAAGCGTGCATCCGGGGTCCGAGGACACTGGATCTTCTGATCTGCAATTATGTATATGAAAAGGTGGGAGCGAAACGCAAGGCCGTGATGCGCTACGATGTGGCTCTCCCGCAGGAACGGATTTTCGGCTGGGAAGACGTAAAATCGCTGGGATACAGTCACTACCTTCTGATGCATTCCATGATCTACCGCACGGAGCTTTTAAGGGAGTGCGGATTGGTGCTGCCGGAACATACCTTTTATGTGGACAATCTGGTGGCTTTCGTACCTCTGTCCATGGTAAATACCATGTACTATCTGGATGTGAATCTGTACCGGTATTTTATCGGAAGAGAGGATCAGTCCGTCAGCGAAAATGTGATGATTGGCAGGATTGATCAGCAGATTCGGGTAAATAAACTGATGATCGACCATATTGCCCGTCAGAAAAATCTGAACAAAAAACAGAGGGATTACATGCTGCATATGCTGACCATGATTACCACGGTTTCCACCATTTTCCTGATCAAGTCAAAGACGGAAGAAAATTATGAAAAGAAAAAAGAACTGTGGCGTTACCTGAAAGATGCAGATAAGAAGATCTATCTCTCCATTCGTCTGAGTCTGCTGGGAAGACTGTGCAATCTTCCGGGCAAAGGGGGAAGACAGGTTTCTGTAGCAGGGTACAAGATCGTCCAGAAAATTTACGGATTTAATTAAGAAGATGGTAAGATTAAAATATCTTTTGCTCCCAATATAAAAAAATTCAGACATAAAATATCCCGGCAGGAAAGCTTCAAAATGGTTTCCTGCCGGGATGTTTTTATGTCGTTGGAAAAAATATCGATGTAAAAAAGTTGTTTCTATTTTCGTACTGTAGAATGCTGCTTCTCTTTTGCCGTGGAGCGGGCATAAACCTTATAAATGACGATGTAGGAGGCAACGCTGAAGGTAATGCCGGTAGCCACATCAGCAATGGAATGCTGTTTTAAGAACATCGTTGAGAGAACGATCAAAGTCGTCAGCACAAAAGCGGAATAGCGGATGATCCGGTGTTTCTGAAGCTTCCTGCAGCTATTAATCGCACAGAATGCGGCAACCGAGTTGTACACATGGATGCTTGGCAGTACATTGGTAGGCGTATCAATCCGGTAAAGATATTGAACCATGGCGGTGAAAATATTGTCTCTGGGGAACTCATGGGGCCTGAGAGCCAGTCCATTGGGATACACATAGGAGACAATCAGGAACAAAGTCATACCGAGGCCCAGATTAACCAGAAGATTGATATATTCGGTCCGGTCCTCGTTAAAATATACGAAGAATAACACAGTGCCTGCTATGTAAGCGAACCACAGAAAATAGGGAACAATAAAATATTCACAAAAGGGTATTTTTTGGTCCAGACTGGAATTGATCAGATGATACTTCCCGGGTCTCTGTTCCAGTAAAGAAAAACATATCATATAAAATGCCCCATACAAAACAATTGGTATTAAACGTTTGCTGCGTTTCAGCATACAACATGCACCTCCTCAGTAAATTCTACGTCATCATATGGGATTATAGCACAGATGATTTTGGAAAGCAAAGGAATCCAGAGGTTCTAAGAGAACTTTAAGAAAGATAAAAGAATTATTAAGATAATGCATAAAATATAAGAAAATACTCCAAAATAAGTTGAGCAATACTCTGTACAGAGTAAGAAATGGCCTCTTTTTCGTTACACTGGGAGAAAAGTGAGGAGAAAAAATTTTATGCAGACGAGAATTAAAGAGCTGAGAGAACAAAAGAAAATGACACAGCTAACGCTTGCAGTAAAAATCGGCTGCTCCCAGAATACAATCAGCAAGATTGAAAAAGGGGAAGGAGATCCGAGAGGCAGTCTGCTGATTGAAATGGCAGAACTTTTTGGCGTATCCATTGATTATATGCTGGGATTTTCAGAACAGAAATTAACAGTGGAGAGAAAAACCAGATTAACCCATCTGGCGGAGACCAGTCAGGAATATATGGAGAAATATGCAAAACTCAGTGAGGAGAGCAGAAAGACGGTAGATGCAGTGGTGGACAGGATGCTGGAGATTGAGGTGAACCGATAGGAGTAAGTCGGAGAAGAAAAAGCCGGAAGCTTGCGTTTGGCGGAGGAAGGAATTCGCGTATTGGACAAATATATGGGAATTCCTTGTATAATATCCAAAATACTGCGTTTTATGGTCTAAATAAGTGCGCAATCTGCATTTTGGACATAGGTGGGTGAATCTCCTTTCATATGTCCAAAGAATTGTTTTTGCATGATTCAGGTGTGTTCTAATAGTCTTAGTGCGGAGGTGTGGGAGAAATTCTAGATTAAGCTAACAGGCATTTGAGGTTTGACGTAGGAACAGTCACTTTTTGGGTGGAATTGTATGTAAAATCGGGTTTTGTGGTATTGTGTTTTTTAAACGGTGTGTTATAATTGGATTGAAATCGATTACAAAGAAGAAACGGTTGAGGAGAACGGTATGAAAGCTAGAATGAAGAAAAAGATGGAGAACAAAAAAATGCTCCAGACGAAAATCCGGGAAGAAAAGGTCGAGGCAGAAGCTAAAAAGGCAGCAGAGGAAAAGGCAGCCGAAGAAAAGGAAAAGGCGGAAGCCGAAGCAAGAAAAGCAGCAGAGGAAAAGGCAAAAGCAGAAACCGAAGCAAAAAAAGCGGCAGAGGAAAAAGCGGCCAAAGAAAAGGCAAAAGCAGAAGCCGAAGGAAAAGAAAAACAGGAAGAGGATGAATTCCGGCAGAGAATGGCCGTTCATTATGACGAGCTGAAATGGTTATATAACGAACTCTACCAGAACGGTCAGCAGGAATTTGATGAGCTGTGCGTCAACCTTGAAAACATCTATAAATACAGAAAAGACAGTCTGAAGGAGCTGGATCGGAAAAGAGAGGCAAATCCAAACTGGTATAAGAAAAATGACATTCTCGGTATGATGATGTATGTGGATGCATTTGCCGGAAATCTCAACGGGGTGCGGGAAAAGCTGGATTACGTTCAGGAGTGCAAGGTAAACTACCTTCATCTGATGCCCCTTCTGGAATCCCCGGAGGGCAGAAGTGACGGCGGTTACGCAGTTGCCGATTTCAGGAAGGTACAGCCGGAACTGGGAACCATGGAGGATCTGGAGAGTCTGGCAGATGAATGCAGGGAAAAGGGAATCAGTCTGTGTCTGGATTTTGTCATGAACCATACATCAGAAGACCATGAATGGGCGAAGAGAGCGAGAGCCGGGGAACCGGAGTACATGAACCGTTATTATTTTTACGATAATTACGATATTCCCAGCCAGTTCGAACAGACAGTTCCTCAGGTATTTCCCACTACGGCGCCGGGAAATTTCACATGGCTGCCGGATCGGAACAAATTTGTCATGACTACATTTTATCCTTACCAGTGGGATCTGAACTATTGGAATCCGGTGGTTCTGAATGAAATGATCTACAATATGCTGAATCTTACCAATAAGGGCATTGATGTAATCAGGATCGATGCAGTTCCCTATATTTGGAAACAGCTTGGAACAAACTGCCGGAACCTTCCGCAGGTTCACACCATCGTCCGCATGATGCGTATGATCTGTGAAATCGTGTGTCCGGGGGTAATGCTTTTAGGTGAGGTCGTAATGGAACCGGAAAAGGTAGTTCCGTATTTCGGAACCGTTGAGAAGCCGGAATGCCATATGCTTTACAATGTAACCACCATGGCAACCACATGGCACACCGTTGCCACAAGGGATACCCGTCTCCTTCGCCGGCAGATGGACATTGTAAACCATCTTCCCAAGGACTATGTATTTTTAAATTACCTGCGCTGCCATGATGATATCGGCTGGGGAGTGGATTATGAATGGCTGAAACAGTTCGGCATCGAGGAAGTGGCGCACAAACGGTATCTCAGCGATTTCTTCACAGGAAAATATCCGGAATATTTCGGAAGAGGAGAACTGTACAATGACGATCCAACCTCCGGAGATGCCCGCCAGTGCGGAACGACCGCTTCACTTTGCGGAGTGGAAAAAGCTGCGTATGAGAGAAATGAAGAGGCGCTGCAAAAAGCGGTACGCTTTGATCTGACCCTTCATGCCTACATGCTGACACAGGCAGGAATCCCTGTGATCTACAGCGGAGATGAAATCGGACAGGAAAATGATTATTCTTACCATCAGGATCCGAAAAAATGGGAGGATTCCCGTTATCTGCACAGAGGAAAATTCCAGTGGGAAAAGGCGGCGCTTCGCAATACCGAAGGGACGATTCAGGCTGAAATCTTCCATGGACTGCAGAAAATGGAAGAAATCAGAAGCAGTCACGACTGTTTTGCAGCCGATGCCGATGTGGAGACGCTGGATACATGGGACGATTCCATTCTGGGATTGGTGAAGAGGAAAAACGGAGAGAAACTGGTGGCGCTGTTTAATTTCAGCGAGTACGATAAGGTTGCATGGATCAATGAGGAGGACGGAATGTATACCGATCTTCTCAGCGGACGCAGGATGGAAGCGAGAGGAGTGCAGATTCCGGCGTACGGCAGCTACTGGCTGCTGAAAAATCAGGAGTAACCGGAGATGACAATCAGTGAAATTGCAAAACTGGCTGGTGTTTCCAGCGCGGCAGTTTCCCGGTACCTCAATGACGGAAGTCTGAGTCAGGAAAAAAGAGAACGGATTCAAAAAATTGTGGAGGAGACCAACTATCAGCCCTCGGAAAATGCCCGCTCCATGCGGACGAAAAAAAGCAGGCGGGTAGGCGTGGTGGTTCCCCAGATTGATTCGGAATCTGTTCCGAAAATCCTGTCAGGAATCAGTCAGGTGATGGATCGGGAAAACTATAATGTGCTGCTGATGAATTCCAACCGCAGCCCGGAAAAGGAAATTCAATTGTTAAAAAGTTTTGAGCAGAGTCAGGTGGATGGACTGATTTTGGCGGCATCGGTGATTACCGGACAGCATAGGGAAGCGCTGAAGAGGATGGCATTTCCTGTGGTTCTTGTGGGACAGCACAGCAGGGAGTATTCCTGTGTGTACCACAACGATCAGGGAGCGGCCTGTGATATGATGCGGTATCTTCTTGAATCCGGGTGCACCCATCCTGCTTATCTGGGGGTCAGCCGGAAGGACCGGGCAGCCGGAGAAAAGCGGTTTGCAGGGGTACAGAAGGCTTTGGAGGAATACGGCAGGAGGCTGGAGGATATTCCTCATGGGGAGGCGGATTTTACCATGGAGTCGGGATACCGGGCCATGGAAGAGCTGCTGAAAAAGGGTGCGCCCATTGACGGCGTATTCTGTGCTTCGGATATGATTGCAGTAGGAGCGGCGGCCTGTCTGAAGGACCATGGAGTAAGGATTCCCGGGGAGGTAAAAATCACCGGAATTGGTCACGGAGTGGTGGCGGATATTGTGACACCCAGACTGACCACCGTTCACTATGAATATCAGGACAGCGGACGCAGGGCAGCAGAAATTTTGCTGGAAATGATTCAGAATCCGAAAATCGGACGACGGGAACAAATGCTGGATTACCGGCTGGTGATTCAGGAGACAGCATAGTGACTTTAGAGGAATTTTATATTTTTTATCAAATTATTAGCACTCATTTCGAATGAGTGCTAATTTTATCTTGACAATTGGATTTTTGCGTATTACTATTAAATGCAGCAGGAAAAATCCTTAGGATGGATATTTCTAAAAATTGAAAAGAAGATAAAGGAGTGTGAATGACCATGGAAGCAAAACGTGGCAATCTTTCTATTAACAGTGATAATATTTTTCCGATTATTAAAAAATGGCTGTATTCCGATCACGATATTTTCGTTCGTGAGCTGGTTTCCAATGGCTGTGACGCAATCACAAAACTGAAAAAACTGGAAGTGATGGGAGAATTTTCTTTCCCTGAAAACCATAAAAACAAAATTGAGGTAATCGTAAATCCGGAAAAGAAAACCCTGAAATTTATCGATACCGGTATCGGTATGACTGCGGATGAGGTAGAGGAATACATTACCCAGATCGCATTTTCCGGTGCGACCCAGTTTTTGGAGAAATATAAGGATAAAACAAATGAAGACCAGATTATCGGACATTTCGGACTGGGATTCTATTCTGCATTTATGGTAGCAGAGGAAGTACACATCGATACCCTGTCCTATCAGGAGGGCGCTTCTCCGGTGCATTGGGAGTGTGACGGCGGTTCCGAGTATGATATGACAGACGGTGATAAAGTTACCGTGGGTACAGAGATCACTCTGTTTTTGAATGAGGAAAGTCTGGAGTTTGCAAATGAATACCGTGTGCGTGAGGTGCTGGAAAAATACTGTTCCTTCATGCCGGTTGAGATCTTCCTGTCAAAAGAAAATGCGGAGCAGGAATATGAGACCATCGACGAAGCAGATCTGAGAGAAGACGATGTAGTCGTTGAGCATATTCATGAGGAAGCCAAGACTGAGGAAAAAGAAAATGAGAACGGAGAGAAGGAAGTTGTTGAAGTTTCTCCGGCAAAAGATAAGGTGAAGATCAATAAACGTCCGGTTTCTCTGAGCGATATTCATCCGCTGTGGACAAAGCATCCGAATGAATGCAAGGATGAGGAGTATAAAGAATTTTACCGGAAAGTATTTATGGACTATAAGGAGCCGCTGTTCTGGATTCACCTGAACATGGATTATCCGTTTAACCTGAAAGGTATTTTGTATTTCCCGAAAATCAATACAGAGTATGATTCCATCGAGGGTACTATCAAACTGTACAACAATCAGGTATTTATCGCGGATAATATCAAAGAAGTGATCCCGGAATTTCTGATGCTGTTAAAAGGTGTGATCGACTGTCCGGATCTGCCGCTGAACGTTTCCAGAAGCGCGCTGCAGAATGACGGATTTGTGAAGAAGATTTCTGATTATATCAGCAAGAAAGTGGCTGACAAACTGGCTGGCATGTGCAAGACAGCGAGAGAAGATTATGAGAAATACTGGGATGACATCAATCCGTTTATCAAATTCGGATGCATCAAGGACAGCAAGTTTGCGGACAAGATGAATGATTATATTCTGTATAAGAATCTGGACGGCAAATATCTGACGCTGAAGGACTATATCGAAGAGAATAAAAAAGATGATGTGACAGAGGAAAATGCAGATACAACAGATACAAAGGCAGAGGATGCGAAAGCAGAGGATGTAAAAGCAGAAGACAGCGGCGAAAAGGAGAAAACTACGGTTTTCTATGTGACAGACGAGGTGCAGCAGAGCCAGTATATCAATATGTTTAAGGAAGAAGGCATGGATGCTGTGATTCTGAAACATAATATTGATTCTGCGTTTATTACCCATCTGGAACAGAAAAATGAAGAAGTTAAATTCCAGAGAATTGATGCGGAGCTGACAGAAAACTTCAAGGAAGATGGGGAAGATCTGAAAGAGATGACGGATTCTCTGACAGAAGTGTTCAAGAAGGCATTGCATCAGGAGCAGTTGGATGTGAAGGTTGAAAAGCTGAAAAATGAGAATATTTCTTCTATGATGACTCTGTCTGAAGAGAGCCGCAGAATGCAGGATATGATGAAGATGTATGGCATGGATGCCAATATGTTTGGGGGTGGAACCCAGACGACATTGGTGTTGAATGCAAATCATCCGCTGGTGAAGTATGTGGTGGAGCATAAAGAGGATGAAGAACATGTGCCGATGATTTGTGAGCAGCTGTATGATTTGGCGATGCTGGCGCATAAGCAGTTGAGTCCGGAGGAGATGACGAAGTTTATTGCTAGAAGTAATGAGGTTATGTTGTTGTTGACGAAATAAGATAAGTGAAGATGGTGGCGGACGCAGAGGGAGCGTGTATTCGTCCTGCGGGTCAGCTGCGAATCTGTGGAAACACTAAGCGCCCGGCGGCTGAAGTTTCCGGGCACCGATGCAATTCAGCACGAAAATCTGAAAGATTTTCCTGCTTCAGTGCATCTGACAGTCAGGCTTTGTGAGCCTGCCTGTCTCCCGGAATCTTCAGCCGCCGGGCGCTTAGTGTTTCCACAGATTCTCCGCGATGACCCGCAGGACGAATACACGCTCCCTCTGCTGTTTTCCATCTGTATGCCGGGAGAAGACCGGGGGACGGGGTGGTTTTTGACTTTTCTGCTTCGTGTCTACTGTTTGCCTTCTGCCGGAATTTGTCGGAGTTGTTCTATGACGATTGATGTAAATCTGTTATCGGTGAGAATGTGAAGTTTGAGATGGATGTGGATGACTGAAATAGATAACAGTATAAGGCAGAAGTGAGAAGTTCGCTGACAGAATTCGTTGACTTTCTTTTAGTGCAATGCTAAACTATATCCATCCGGGTACACCGCAATTCATGTCTTTGGACTGAGGGGGTTTGCCCGATTGATAGGATAATAAAATGACGAAACAGCGAGGTATACAATCATGATTAACGATAAAAAGGTACTTTTCAGTGGCATGCAGGCCACAGGGAATTTGACATTGGGGAATTATCTGGGGGCGCTGAAGAACTGGGTTACTTTGAGTGATGAATATGAATGCTTCTACAGTGTGGTAGATATGCACTCTATTACTGTGCGGCAGAATCCGGCGGAGCTTAGAAAACGTGCGAGAGCGCTGCTGACACTGTATATTGCGGCAGGTCTTGATCCGGAGAAAAACTGTATTTATTACCAGTCTCATGTATCCGGTCATGCAGAATTGTCATGGATTCTGAACTGCTTTACCTATATGGGTGAGCTGAACCGTATGACTCAGTTTAAAGATAAGTCTGCAAAGCATGCGGATAATATCAACGCAGGTCTGTTCACTTATCCGGTTCTGATGGCAGCCGATATCCTGCTGTATCAGGCGGATGTGGTTCCTGTTGGTATTGACCAGATGCAGCATCTGGAGCTGACCCGTGATCTGGCAGTGCGTTTCAACAATATTTATGGTGATGTATTTACTGTACCGGAACCGTATATCGGAAAAGTGGGCGCGAAGATCATGAGTCTTCAGGATCCGGCAAAGAAAATGTCTAAGTCCGATGAGAATCCTAATGCCAGCATCTACCTGATGGATGATCCGGATACTATTATGAGAAAGTGTAAGCGGGCAGTGACGGATTCTGAGGCCTGTGTGGCATACAGAGACGAGCAGCCGGGAGTGAAGAATCTGATCGATATCTACAGCGCATGTACCGGAAAGACCCCGGAAGAAGTAGTGAGAGAATTCGACGGAAGAGGATACGGCGACTTTAAGATGGGTGTTGGTGAAGCGGTTGTCAGCGTGCTGAAACCATTGCAGGATCGTGTGAAGGAACTGGAAAAGGATAAGGCTTATCTGGATTCTGTGATTAAGAATAATGCGGAGAAGGCTCAGTATTTTGCGAATAAGACACTGCGGAAGGTTCAGAAAAAGGTGGGATTCCCGGAACGGATCCGCTGATGGAAGCATTTGAGATGAAATGAAAGTAATGGAAAAGAGATAAAAAGAAATAAAAAGAAGAGGGCGCGGTAAAAGGGTGAGTTTCATCGTTTGCCGTGTCTTTTTTTATGAAAGTATTTAGAAAGACATCTAAATAGCTATTGACTTCCTTGGGGAAAGGGAATATATTGTATTTAGAAATATTTCTAAATAGTTTAGGGAAGGAGAGGATGCTATGGGATTTGGGGAGACGTTTAAGGCTTTGTCAGATCCGGTGCGGCGTCAGATTCTGGTGATGCTGCGGGATGGGAAAAAGTCGGCGGGGGAGATCGGCAGGGAGTTTGATATGACCGGGGCAACCATATCGTATCATTTGTCCCAGCTAAAAAAGGCCGGGCTGATCAGTGAGGAGCGGTATAAAAATTTTATTTATTACGAGATCAATACATCGGTTTTTGAGGAAGTGATGTTATGGTTCTCACAGTTTGGAGGGAAAGAGCATGAAGAATAAAAATGTCAAAGAGGCGCTGCTGTCTACGGCTATCTGCCTGATTCCTATGGTGGCAGGAATCTGTGTGTATGGGAAGCTTCCGGAGGAAATTCCTACAAAATGGTATATGGACGGCACGGTAGGGCAGTTTGCCCATAAAAATCTAACGGTGTTCGGGCTGCCGGGACTTATGGCGGCAATCAACCTGATTGTGCATTTTTCGATGAATACCGATCCAAAGAGACAGAAGATGGCGGTGATGCTGAAAAGAATCGTCAAATGGCTGCTTCCTGTGATGACAATGATTGCGAGTAGTTCCGCTCTTTTCTGGGGTCTGGGCTATGAGCTTCCGGTAAATGTCATCACGCCTTTACTGATCGGAATTCTGTTTATAGCTATCGGAAATTATATGCCTAAGTGTAAACAGAATTATACCATGGGGATTAAGCTTCCATGGACGCTGCACAGCGAAGAGAACTGGAACCGGACTCATCGGCTGGCCGGATATCTGTGGATTTTTGAAGGATTTGGAATGATTGTGACAGCATTTTTGCAGAAGAGCTTTCCACAGGCGGCGACTGTCCTGCTGATTGGAATTTTGTGTACCATGGCGATTGTTCCGGTGGTATATTCTTATATGCTTTACAGAAAAGGGATATGAGAAAGGCTCCGGTAGATGAAGGAACGGCTCAGAGGGACGACATTAGCAACCCTCTGAGCCGCTGGCAGTAAGTACGCCAAGGTGTACCGGAACTCCGGTATGTTTGAAAAAATCAGTGGTGGTAATCAAAATCGCAGTGTTTTAAGATTTCCCTTGCCATCAGGGTGGCGCCCATCTGGTTGGGATGGACTCTGTCCCATGCAATACAACTGGAATGACGGATTTTACAAAAGTCCTCATACATTTTCTGAAAATCTACAAAGATGCAGTGGTGTTTCAGGGCGAGCTTTCGGCAGATTTCCACGTACTCATCCATTCTGGCTCGCATCAGGTCTTCACGGTTCGGTTCCATGTAGTAGGGAGAGAGAAGGAAAATCCCCTTCACATTGGGTTTTACGGATAAAATCATCCGTTCCACATTTTCTTCGTATTCCTCCGGCATCACTTGACCGTCGGGAATTGCCGGGCTGTCAAACTGCCGCCAGACATCGTTGATTCCGATACAGATGGATACCCAGTCGGGATTCAGGGAGTTTACATCCCGGTCAAATCTTGCCAGCAGATCGCGGCTGGTATTTCCGCTGATTCCGGAATTGGTCACTCTGATTTTCAGCTCCGGATAGTAGGCCACCAGCATATTCTCAATAATTCTCACATAACTGCGTCCCAGATCGTCAAACAGCCCTTCCCCTACCGGCTGTGCGCTGTCCATGTCTGTAACGGAATCTCCCGCAAAAACAATTCTGTCACCGTTTTCAAATAGCATAATACTTTCCTCCTTGTGTCAGAGCGCTGTGAATGCGCTGTTTCTTATGAATGGTATTATACAAAATTGCTTTCGATTTTAAAAGAAAAAACAAAAAGAAAATTTGAAAAAACAGAAAAAAGGGATTATAATAAAAGAAAAGTGACGACAAAGCCATGACAGTTGGGAGGAATCAATATGACAGTAGAAGAATTAACAAAGGTTTTGGAAATGCAGGAAGAGATCCTTCAATTTTCCAGCTTCACAAACGGGGATGCTTGGGAACTGGGAACTATGCTGGTAGCAGAGGCCAGAAGACTGGGAGTATCTATCGCAGTCAGAATCCGATTGAATAATGGTTACACGATATTCCAGTATGGGATGGACGGAACGAATCTGTACAACGAACAGTGGATGCAGAGAAAAGAAAATACGGTGCGGGTGATGGAGAAAAGCAGCCTGCGGTTTTATATGGAGCTTAGGGAGACACAGGAAACCATGAAAGAAAGATTTCTGGATCCGAGAGAATATGCAGCCTGCGGAGGAGGATTCCCTATCCGGGTTGAGGAAGTGGGAGTGATCGGAAGTATTGTGGTATCCGGGCTGGATCATGTGTCGGATCATGATCTTTTAGTGAAATGTATCAGTAAGTACCTTCATATTGCAGAGGTGCCGAGAATTCGTGCAGTCTGAGGAAAAACAGATGATTGACAGCGTCAGGAAGGACTGGCGCTGTTTTTTTGTCGTAAGAAGCTTTGTTTGCTGTGACAGAAAATTCTCCGAGGGATTGCACTGCGCGTAAAATTGGAGAAATTCAAAATATTTACCAAAATTTTCCAAAAAACTTTCCCAATCTGCCACTTGCATCCAGAATATAGATGCATTATAATGAAAATCAGCAGCCTGCTGTGAGCAGCAGGATAAGAATTACTGAGGGCATGGATATGTGTGTGGGAATTTTGGGGTTCGTTTTTTACTTTATTTACGACATCAATAGTATTTACTGGAACAACCGGTGGTTACAGAAACTGTTTATTGCAGGAACAGGTTTGATTACCCTGTCTACGGCAGGTGTGTTATATAATCAAAGAGCGAATTTTCAATTTGGGAGTGCACTGATCATAGGAGGGGCAGCCGTTATGCTTTTCTTCCTGTTATTGATTTACACACTCTTTTTTTCGTTGCCTTTTAAAGAAACGTATTTGGAAGAGAATACGGAACGAAAGGCGTATACACAGGGAATGTACGGTTTGTGCAGACATCCGGGAGTATTGTGGTTTGCAGGAGTATACGCAGGTCTTACCTTTATGACGGGAAGCAGAGAGGTAGGGATTTTGTCAGTTGTTCTGACTGCGCTGAATATTCTGTATATTATATTTCAGGATTTATGGACGTTTCCTAAGACATTTTCTGATTACGGCGAGTATAAAAAGAGCACGCCGTTTCTGATTCCAAACATAAAAAGTATTCAATACTGTATCAGAACTTTGCACACAAGA
Source organism: Clostridiales bacterium (assembly GCA_018374355.1). GTDB lineage: Bacteria > Bacillota > Clostridia > Lachnospirales > Lachnospiraceae > Oliverpabstia. The sequence continues at coordinate 40,809 of JAHAFI010000013.1, read as the reverse complement.
GAAAAAGGAGAGCAGCAAAAATGAATCTGAATGAAATGCTTCAGGAGCATAAAGATGAGGAAATCTGGCAGCGGTACTGCGGATTTCTGGATTTGACGACAGATGAATATATGAACATTCAGAACCGCCTGATGGAAGAACAGATGAATCTCTGGTGTAAAAGTCTGTTGGGACAAAAAATATTGAAGGGGAAACATCCGACAACGATTGATGAATTCCGTCAAATGGTGCCGCTGACAGATTATAATGATTACGCAGATGTACTGCTGAAAAAGCGGGCCGATATGCTTCCGGGAAATCCGGTTATTTGGATACAGACAACATGGGAAGGGGGCCAGCATCCGATCAAGCTTGCGCCCTATACCAGAAGTATGCTGGATACATATAAAACCAATGTGACGGCGTGCCTGATTCTTTGTACAAGCAGGAAAAAAGGTTCCTTTGATGTGGAGGCTACAGACAAATTTCTGTATGGACTTGCGCCGCTGCCTTTTGCAACGGGGCTGTTTCCGCTGGCCTTAAATGAAGAAATAGATATCAGCTTCCTTCCGCCGGTAGATGAAGCGGTGGAGATGAGCTTTTCCCAGAGAAATAAAGTCGGATTCAAGATGGCGATGAAGCAGGATCTGGAATTCTTCTTTGGGCTGGGCAGTGTGGCATATGCCGTAAGTCTCAGTCTGGCCGATATGTCGTCCTCCGGCCACAAAATAAAAGCGAAAGATCTTTTGAAATGTAAACCTCATATGCTTCTTCGCATGTCACAGGCCAAAAAGAAATGCAAAGAAGAAAACAGAGCTCTGAAACCTAAGGATCTGTTTCATTTGAAGGGGCTGGTAGTCGCAGGTACAGATAATAATTGCTATAAAGATGATCTGGAAGAACTGTGGGGCATCCGTCCTATGGAATTATTTGCAGGAACAGAGCCGTCGATTGTTGGAACGGAAAGCTGGACAAAGAACGGAATGTATTTTTTCCCGGATACCTGTTTTTATGAATTCATAAGAGAAGAGGATATGCTGCACAATTATGAGGATCCTTCTTTTGAACCGCCGACCTATTTGATGAATGAGGTAGTACCCGGCGAAAAATATGAACTGGTAATTTCGGTACTCAAGGGCGGTGCGTTTGCCCGTTACCGCGTAGGTGATATGTACCGTTGCGTAGGCTGTAAAAATAAAGAGGATCAGACAAACATACCGCGGTTCGAATATGTGGACCGTGTTCCGTGGATTATCGATATTGCTGGATTTACCCGGATATCGGAGAACGGAATCCGCCGTGTGATTACGCTGTCCAATCAGCCGGTAAAACAATGGGTTGCGTTGAAGGAGTTTAATGAGAATGGACGGCCGTATCTGCACCTTTATGCAGAGATGGAAAAGCAGAGTTATATCAACACTGCAGTGAATGCGGATATTTTGACAGACCTTTTGACAACTTATTTCAAATATATCGATCAGGACTATCGGGATTTGAAAAAAATACTTGGAATGGACCCATTGGTGGTAACACTTATGAAATGCGGTACTTTTGAAAAATATCAACAGAAATACGGAAAAGATATTCGCTGCATGAATCCCGATTCACATGATATGGCGGATTTGTTGTCTGTAGAACAGACGGTATAGGGGGGAATATGGAAAGTTTTGGTTATGTATCGGTCATTGCGTTATTCAGCTATACATTTCTTATGCTGATTTTTCTTGCGGCGAAAAAAAATCGTCTGATTAACCGTTTTTTATTTCTGATGTTCCTCATGATTTGCTGGACAGGCGGTTCGATGCTCATGCGTTTTCAGATGTGGCCGTCCTATAAGTTCTGGTATCATGTGTCCGTTGACGGTTTGCTGCTTTTGCCCTATGCTTATTTGCTGTTTATCAATGAGATGGCTGAAAGAAAAATGAATTCGTTGGAAAAAATCATGGTGGCTTTGCTGGTAATTACCGTTGCAGTGAACAGCTTTACCAATTGTTTTCTGAGATATCCCGATATTATAAGCGGAGAAAACGGAGACCGTTTTGTGTATTCTATGACGGGATCGGTTCTGTGGCTGTTTCTTCTTTGCGGCATTGCCATTATTTATATTTTTGCTGTGATTGTTATAGAGAGCAGAAGAAACCGCAGACTTGCCAAACGTTTTGAGCCTGTAATTTTGGGGCTTATCGTGATTTTTATAGGACAGGCGCTGTTGTCAGTTCCTGTATTTTCCGGTTTCCCCATCGATGTATTTTCCGGTATTATCAATGTAATTTTTTTGTTCTATGCGCTGGTAAAACGCAGACTTTTCCAGCTCAAGATGCTTGCCAATGAGAGGGTATGCTACGGAGTCGGAATTTTGCTGTCATTGGTCCTGTTTTATAATTTATCACCGTTTCTGGCGGGAAAAAGCGTTTTTGGTGCAAAGTATTCTCCCATGTTTTTCGTGGTGTGTTTTGCCCTGCTTCTGATACTGATTACGTTTATATGGCAGTTGATCGTTCAGAATGTATTTGTAAAAGAAGAGATGCAGCAGGCAGAGAATCTCAGGGAGTACAGCAATAATGTATCAAAAAGCCTGAATCTGGAGGAGATTTTGGATCAGACAGTGAAGGTGATCCGGAATATGACAGAAATCTGTGATGTATATATCTGTCTGCTGGATGAGAAAAATGGAGTTTACCGGACTGTTTACAGCAATCAGCCGTTGTCGGACCTGTCTTTTTCCATGAGGACAGATCATCCGCTGGTTTCCTATCTCAGAGATGAAAATGACAGCCTTATGATGCGTGAATTCAGACATTCTTGGGAGTATAAATCCATGTGGGAGAGCGAAAAGCAAAAGCTGGCAGACCTCCACATCGAATGCTGCTCGGGTTTTCGCAGTGAAGACGAGCTGGTGGGAATGATTCTCCTGTCCAGTAAGGGGAAAAAGGGACATATAACGCTGAATGACCAGAGGATGATTGATTCCATCCGTTCCATTGCGTCGATTGCCATTAAAAATGCAAAACTGTATAAAAAGGCCTATGAAGAGGCGCGGACAGACGAGCTGACAGGCCTTTTAAACAGAAAATATTTTTATGAGGTTTTGGAGGAAGAATATGAGCGCAGCAAAGAAGGATCTCTTGCGCTGTTGATTTTAAATGTAGATGATTTCAAATTGTATAATCAGCTATATGGAGCGTCAGAGGCTGACCTTGCCCTTCGCAATATCGCTCAGATTGTTACGGCGACTGTAGGTTCCAACGGAATTGTAGCCCGTTACAGCGGAAAAGAATTTGCCATTCTTCTGCCCGGGTATGATGTTTTTTCGGCTGAAAACCTTGCAGAGGGAATTCGGAAACAGATTTACGAGATGAATCAGGATTCTTCAGAGTATAAGATGAAGATGCTGACAGTCAGCGTAGGTATCAGCGTTGCTCCGTTTGGGGCCTCTTCGGCGGCAGAATTGGTAAATAATGCAGATATGGCTGTCTACCATGTAAAACGTAATGGAAAAAATGCAATTCGTGTGTTTGACGTACAGATTCAGGATGATCACAAAACATCGCCTATGAATGTACAGGCTTATCAGGAATATGAAACCACGATTTATGCCCTGACAGCAGCTATTGACGCAAAAGACCATTATACATTTAATCATTCCATCAATGTGGCAAAATATGCCACACAGCTTGCAGCTCTGTACGGATGTAACAGCGATATGGTAGAGATTGCCCGGCAGGCGGGACTGATGCATGATGTGGGAAAAATCGGTATTCCGGAAGAGATTCTGAATAAGCCCGGAAAACTGACAGAGGAAGAGTACCGTGTGATTCAGGGGCATGTGGAAGCCTCCATCAGCATTATCCGGCATCTCCCATCTATGGATTATGTAGTACCGGCAGTGATCGGCCATCATGAACGGTATGACGGTAAAGGTTATCCAAGAAGAATACAGGGAGAAAACATTCCGATTCTCGCAAGGATTCTCTGCGTGGTGGATTCTTTTGATGCGATGGTGTCAAAGAGAAGCTACAAAAGCTCTATGCCGGTGGAAAAAGCGCTGGGAATTATTGAGGAGGAAGCAGGACGTCAGTTTGATCCTGCGATTGCCGCACTGTTTGTCAAAAGTGTCAGAGAAGGAGAGATTATCCCCTTCTCCGGTGATACAGACGATATAAAAAATAAGTAAGAGATTAGGAAATACCGGGGAAAAAGCGCGCCATATCCTCCGGCAGAGGACAGGTAAAATGCATCTTCTCCCCGGTAATCGGGTGGATAAATTCCAGTGAATAAGAGTGAAGCGCCTGACGTTTCATCAGTGCAGTGCCCGGATTATACAGGGTATCTCCGGGCAGCGGATGGCCGATGCAGGTCATATGAACCCGGATTTGATGGGTGCGTCCCGTTTCCAGACGAAGCCGGACGAGGGACAGTCCTTCGGCGGGCATCCGGGGAAACAGGGGAAGGGTTTCGGGACTTCGATATGCCAGCCGGGCAAAATGGGTGACAGCCGCATCTCCATGCACTTCATCCACCTGACGCTGGATTACGGAACTTCCCACCCGCCCGATCGGGGCGGAGACGGTGCCGTTTTCCGGGGGACACCCTTCGACGATGGCCAGATAAGTTCTGTGGATTTCCCTGTTTTTCATCTGTGCGGAAAGGATAGCTCCGCTGAGCATATTTTTTGCAAGAATCAAAAGCCCGGTGGTGTCTCTGTCCAGACGATTGATGCATCGGTAGACAAAGGGCTGGTTTTGAGAAGCATAATACCATGCAATGCCATTAGCCAGAGTATTCTCATAATTCCCCTGAGAGGGGTGGATGGGGGTATCTGGCTTTTTATTTACAATTAAAAGATCCTCGTCCTCGTAGACAATATCCACAGGCAGAGGAACCGGAAGGATTTTTTCGGAAGCTTCCTCTTCGAAAAGGTGGACGGTAAGGCGGTCGCCCTCGGTGAGAAACTGGTAAAAAAGGGCAGGCTCACCATTTAACAGTACAGAGCCGGGGCGCTGTTTTAAAAAGGTGCGGATATGGCGGGAATATCCCTTCATTTGCAGAAAATCACCGATTCTCATTTGGTGGTCTTGTATAGATATCTGATAATTAAAAGTACGATTCATTTTTTTCTCCATAGGTATCAATCGGTATCATAGAGGTCAAAATATCTTTTGACCCCAACATCATTATAGCCATTGGCGGGAATCCGTCAATCCCCGAAAAGAAAAGTAAGATATTCAATTGTAGAATCGGGAAAAATGTGGTAAAATAGTCAGCAGATAGACTGGAATTCGAAAAAATGTATAAAATTTTCGAAGGAACGAAAGGATGGTAATTATGGACAATGAAAAATATGTTGCATATGTGGGTACATACACACATGGCAGCAGCATTGGGATTCATCTGTATGATGTGGATGTGGAAGAGGGAACACTGTCTGAAAGAAAAGTGGTTCCTGTAAATAATTCATCTTATGTCGTAAAGTCAAAAAACGGCAAATACCTTTACTCTATCGCTGATGAGGGCGTTGCAGTGTTTGCAATCAAATCGGACGGCGATCTGGAACTGATCAACAAAGTGGATATCGACGGTATGAGAGGCTGCTATCTGTCTGTAGACGATGCAGGCAAATATCTTTTCGTAGGCGGTTACCATGACGGAAAGATCACTGCGGTCCATACTCACAGAGACGGAAGACTGGGAAGAGTTTTTGACGGAGTATTCCATAAAGGAATAGGAAGCGTTGCCGAGCGGAATTTCCGCCCTCATGTAAGCTGTGTAGCTACCACGCCGGAAGGAAAATATATCTGTGCGGTGGACAACGGTATCGATCAGGTAAAGCTTTATCGGATTAATACACTGAGAAACCGTCTGGAACTGGTGGATATTCTCCGATGCAAGAGAGAGTCCGGCCCGAGAGAGATTGTATTCAGTAAGGACGGAAAATATGCATATATTCTGTTTGAACTGGCAAATAAAGTCGGCGTATTTACCTACAAAGACAACGGAAAGACACCGGAATTTGAGCTGGTGCAGACCATTGAGACACTGTCTGACGAGCTGGATCCTCTGCATGACTGTGCGGCGGCTATTGCCATTACGCCGGACGGAAAGCATCTGTTTACCACCACAGCCGGAGACAATTCCCTTGCCATGTTCTCGATCAATGAGGAGGACGGAACACTGACGAAGGATTTTGCCCTCCCTATCAGCGGAGAGTATCCGAAAGATATTGCGCTGTTCCCGGATGGAAAGCATATCGCGGTTGTAAACCATGAGTCAAACAGTATTACCACATTTACGGTGGACTATGAGAAAAAGCTTCTGATCATGAAGGGCAGACCTATGAAGGTGGAGACCCCGAACTGCATTCTGATGACAAACATCGAGGTGTAGAGAAGACATAAAGACCGAAAATAATGAAAAGACAAAAGAAAAGGCTGCAGCAGAACAGGTTTTATTCTGCCGCAGCTTTTTTGCGTTTAAAGGGAAGAGCTACGAATATATTTTATAAAGATGTTCCATCCGGGAGCTCATATTTAAAAGCAGCGCATCAGCAAGAACCAGTGCAGTCATGGATTCCACCACCACTACGGCTCTGGGAACGATAATAGGGTCATGACGGCCCTTGATGGAGACTGCGATCGGTTCCCCTTCTCTGGTGATGGTGTTCTGGCTGGCTGCGATGGACGGGGTTGGTTTGATGGCCGCCCGGAGTACCAGCGGGCTTCCGTCACTGATTCCGCCCAGAACTCCTCCCGCATGATTGGTGCCCTTGCTCACAGAACCTTCTTTTCCCGGAATAAAGCTGTCATTGTTGGTAAGTCCAGTGGAAGCGGCCACACTCATGCCGTCGCCGATCTCAAAGCCTTTTACAGCGCCGATGGAACAAACAGCCTTTGCCAGATTGGCGCTGAGTTTTTCAAAGACGGGATCGCCAAGCCCGGCGGGAAGTCCCTGCACCACACATTCTACGATACCGCCGGAGGAATTTTTCTCAGCCATGCACTGTTCCAGATAAGCGGCGGCCTGTCCGGCGGCCTGTGCATCCGGCATATATAAGGAATTGTTGAAAATCTCCTCCTCCTGAAAGGAAGAAATCTCTACAGGACCGATGGATTTTGTGTAAGCGGTGAGGTGGATTCCCATCTCGGAAAGCAGTTTGGAGGCAATGGCTCCGGCAGCTACCCGTCCGATGGTTTCTCTTCCGGAGGAACGTCCGCCGCCCCGGTAATCCCGAAAGCCGTATTTGGCGTCAAAGGTATAATCTGCGTGTCCCGGGCGATAATAAGAAGCGATTTCGGAATAATCCCGGGAGCGCTGGGAGGTATTCCTTACCAGCAGGGAAATGGGAGTTCCGGTGGTTTTTCCCTCAAAGATACCGGAAAGAATCTCCACGGCATCATCCTCTTTTCTGGGAGTGGCAAACTTACTCTGCCCCGGTTTCCTTCTGTTTAAAAAAATCTGTATATCTTCCTCAGAGAGAGGAAGTCCGGCAGGGCATCCGTCAACGACAACACCGATGCCTGCGCCGTGGGATTCTCCCCATGTGGTGATTTTAAAAATTGTTCCAAATGATGAACCAGCCATATGATCTCCTTATCTGTTCTATCACCGTCTGATACGGTTTTGTAGCTTTGCAAGTGTATGCCGTCAGCTTTTTGCAGACGGCAGCAATCCTTATTCATTATAAAGGAAAGAAGAAAGTTTGTAAAGAAATTGACAAAACGCGGAAACGAGATTTATAATGAATATGAATTTTGTCATTTTATCTTAGAAAAAGATAAACAGCAAGTACGCCGAAGCGTACCTGATTTATGTGAAAGGATGTGTAGAGTATGGAAGGCGGGCCTTGTCCTCGAAGCAGGAAGCCAAAGGTAAAAACAGAAAAATGAGGCTGTAAACGGGACAGGCGGGTTCTTTTTTCGTGTCCGGTTTGCGGCGGACGATGAAAGGAGCTCATAAAAATGATTAAAATTTTCAGAACCATAGACGGCAATGTGCACCAGATCAATGAAGCGCAGGAGGGAAGCTGGGTTGCCCTGATCGATCCTACAGCGACGGAGCTGGTGGAGATCGCGGAAAAATACGAGATTGATGTGGATCATCTTCGTGCACCGCTGGATGAGGAGGAACGCTCCCGTGTGGAAGTGGAGGACAATTATACTCTGATTCTGGTGGATATTCCTATTATCGAAGAACGAAATGACAAGGAGTGGTACGGAACCATTCCCATGGGTATCGTTGTGACGGATGAGATGATTTTTACCGTCTGTCTGGAGGACACTCCGGTACTCAGTTCTTTTATGGACGGGCGGGTGAGAAACTTTTTCACATATAAAAGAACAAGATTCATCCTGCAGATGCTTTACAGAAACGCATCCATGTTTCTGCATTATCTGAGAGTAATCGACAAAAAAAGCGTACAGGTAGAGGAAAAACTCCACAAAGCGCAGAAAAATGAGGAACTTCTGGAGCTTTTGGAGCTGGAAAAATCACTGGTGTATTTTACCACCTCCCTGAAATCCAACGAGGCAGTTTTGGAGAAGCTTTTGAAGGTGGAGAACATCAAGCAGTATCCGGAGGACACGGAGCTTTTGGAGGATGTTATTATCGAGAACAAGCAGGCCATCGAGATGGCAAATATTTACAGCGGAGTCCTGAGCGGCACCATGGATGCTTTTGCGTCGGTTATTTCCAACAACCAGAACATCGTTATGAAATTCCTGACCACAGTTACCATTGTAATGTCCATTCCAACCATGATCTTCAGCGCCTACGGCATGAACCTGAGCTGGAAGGGAATGCCCTTTTCCCAGAATCCCATGGGATTTCTGTATGTGATTCTGTTTTCGCTGGTGTTAAGTCTGCTGGTTGCATTTGTTTTCAGGAAGAAGGATCTATTCTAAGCGTTTGATTTACGGAGGTATATTATGAACTTTTTAAATAAGCTGGAACGGAAGTTCGGCAGGTTTGCTGTGTCGAACCTCACCCTATACATTATCATCACCTATGCGGCGGGGTACATCCTTATGACGCTGGCTCCCCAGATGGTGATGTATCTTACATTAGAGCCGGCGCAGATTCTCAGGGGACAGGTCTGGAGACTGGTGAGCTGGCTTTTGATTCCACCGGGAAAACTGGATATTTTTACAATTCTTATGCTGTTTTTCTATTATTCCGTGGGAAACACGCTGGAGCGGACTTGGGGAACTTTCCGGTATAATGTCTATATCTTTTCCGGAATTCTTCTGAGTATCGTCGGTGCGTTTGCACTGTACTTCATTACAGGCGGCCTGATTATATTCAGTGGAGTAGTGTTCAGTACTTATTACATCAGCCTGTCCATTATTCTTGCATTTGCAGCAACCTATGCAAATGCGCAGGTATGGCTGATGGGCATTATCCCCCTGAAGATGAAATGGCTGGGGATTCTTTACGGTATTTATCTGGTGAGGGACATGATTGTGTATGGATGGCCTACAAGAGTTGCTATTATCTGTTCTTTGATGAACTTCATTATATTTTTCTTCGCCACAAGAAATATGAGCCGCTACAATCCAAAAGAGATCCAGCGGAGACAGAAGTTTAAAAAGGCAGTCCATCAAAGTCAGGTAAATGTAACAAAGCATAAATGTGCAATCTGCGGAAGAACGGAAGAGGATGGAGCCCATCTGGAATTCCGATTCTGCTCAAAATGTAATGGCAACTATGAATATTGTCAGGACCATTTATTTACACATACTCATGTAAAATAGGAGGGGCACCGATGAAGAGAACAAAGATTATCTGCACCATGGGACCGAACACGAACAACGAAGAGATGATGAGAAAGCTGATGCTTGCAGGGATGGATATCGCCCGTTTCAACTTTTCCCACGGAACCCATGAGGAACAGAAGGAGCGAATGGATATTTTAAAGAAAGTCCGCGCGGAACTGAAGCTTCCCGTTGCGATTTTGCTGGATACCAAGGGACCGGAGATTCGTACCGGACTTTTGGAGGATGGACAGAAGGTGACGCTGGTGGAGGGCGAGCAGTTTATCCTCACCACAGAGAAGATTGTGGGAAATGTAAAACGATGTTCTCAGACGTATGAAGGGCTTCCAGAAGATGTAAAAAGCGGAGATACTATTCTGATCGATGACGGCCTGATTCAGCTTGAGGTAGAAGAAACATCCGGGACAGAGGTCATCTGCCGGGTGGTAAACGGCGGTGAGCTGGGACAGCAGAAAGGAATCAATGTTCCCAATGTCAAAGTAAATCTTCCTGCAATTACGGAGCAGGATAAAAAAGATATTCTGTTTGGAATCGGACAGGGGATTGACTTTATCGCAGCCTCCTTTGTCCGCAGCAGTGATGCGATCAAGGAAATCAAGGAACTGCTTCGCCAAAACGGCGGTGAGAGAATCGATGTGATCGCTAAAGTAGAGAATGCAGAGGGCGTGGAGAATATCGACCGGATTATCAAGGCCGCCGACGGTGTCATGGTAGCCCGGGGTGATTTGGGCGTTGAGATTCCGGCCCATAAGGTTCCCCATATTCAGAAAATGATCATCCAGAAATGTAACATGCACTACAAACCGGTAATCACAGCTACCCAGATGCTGGATTCCATGATCCGCAATCCCCGTCCTACCAGAGCGGAGGTGACAGACGTTGCCAATGCAATCTATGACGGAACAGATGCGATTATGCTCTCAGGAGAGACGGCGGTAGGTAAATATCCGGAACAGGCGGTAAACATGATGGTGCAGATTGCAGAGTCCACAGAGCCGCATCTGGATTATAAGCGCCATATGGATTACCGGGCGCTGCGGGGAAGTAAGAATGTATCCAGTTCGGTAGGTATGGCAGCGGTACAGACAACGGAAAATCTGGGTGCGGACTGTATCATTACGCCGACTATGTCCGGTCAGACTGCACGGCTGATTTCCAATTTCCGCCCGAAGGTGCCGATTTACGGTGTAAGCCCCAATGCATGGGCGAGAAGAAAAATGCAGTTATATTGGGGAGTAAAGCCGATCGCAGGCTACGCAGAGGATACAACGGAAAATATTATTTCCCACGCTATGTACGTGGTGAAAAGGGAACATCTGGTGGAAAAGGGAGATATTGCGGTATTTACCGCGGGAGATCCGTCTACCAATGATATTTCAGGGGAAGGTCTGGTAACGAATATCATGCAGATCATCCAAGTGAAATAACCGGTCTTCCGGGATACAAAAAGAGGAGATTATGAAGAATGAACAAACAGCCTTTTGTGACAAAAGAGAAGCTGGAAGAGATTACCGCCCAGTTTCCAACACCATTTCATCTTTATGACGAGAAAGGAATCCGGGAAAATGTGAAAGCCCTGAAAGAGGCATTTTCATGGAACCCGGGATTCAGAGAATATTTTGCAGTAAAGGCCTGCCCGAATCCTTATCTGATTCAGATTCTGCAGGAATACGGCTGCGGCTGTGACTGCTCATCCATGACGGAGCTGATGCTGTCCAAAGCGCTGGGCTGCGGGAAGGGAGACATCATGTTTTCTTCCAACGCCACACCGGCCAAAGAGTATATTTATGCCGAACAGGCAGGGGCAATCATCAATCTGGATGATATCACCCACATTGACTATCTGGAGAAGGCTTTGGGATATATTCCTGAGACGATTAGCTGCCGCTACAATCCGGGCGGATTGTTTAAGATCAGCAACAGCATCATGGACAATCCGGGAGATGCCAAGTACGGCATGACTACGGAGCAGCTTTTTGAGGCGTTTAAGATCCTGAAGGAAAAGGGAGCGAAACGTTTTGGAATTCATGCATTTCTGGCAAGCAATACCGTGACCAATGAATATTATCCGATGCTGGCGAAGATTCTTTTTGAGGTTGCGGTTCAGTTAAAAGAAGAAACAGGAGCGGATATTCAGTTTATCAATCTGTCCGGCGGAATCGGTATTCCCTACAAACCGGATCAGGAGGCCAATGATATCCGTGTGATTGGTGCCGGGGTGAAGAAAGTATTTGAAGAGGTTCTGGTGCCGGCAGGTATGGGCGGTGTGTCCATCTTTACGGAGCTGGGACGTTTCATGACAGGACCTTACGGATGTCTGGTAACAAAAGCCATCCATCAGAAGCACACCCACAAGGAGTATATCGGATGCGATGCCTGTGCCGTAGATTTGATGCGCCCGGCAATGTACGGCGCTTACCATCATATTACCGTGATGGGAAAAGAGGACAGACCCTGTGACCACAAATACGATGTCACCGGATCCCTGTGTGAAAATAATGATAAATTTGCGGTTGACCGGATGCTTCCGGAGATAGAAATCGGTGATCTTTTAGTGATCCATGATACCGGAGCCCACGGATATGCCATGGGCTACAGCTATAACGGAAAACTGAAATCTGCGGAGATTCTTCTGAAAGAGGACGGCAGTTTTACGTTGATCCGCCGGGCAGAAAAACCGGAAGATTACTTTGCAACCTTGGACTGTTTTCCTATTTACCGGAAAATATTTGAGTCAAAAACTCCGCTGTAAGCAACGGGGCATCAAATTTGTAACGCTGCTAAGCAGCGGGGTGACAGAGTCCTGAATAGTTACGAATAAATGATGGGAGGCTGCCGCATAGCGGCAGCTTCCTTTGTTGCATTATGAATGAGAGGAAGGAAATATGGAAAATCTGATTTTTTGTCTGAATGCCACCATGCCCATTTTCTGCACCATGCTTTTGGGATATCTGTTCCGGCAGATCGGGCTGATGGACGAGAGCTTTGTAAAAAAGCTGAACCGGTTTGTTTTTAAGGCGGCTCTTCCTATGCTTCTTCTGGAAGATATGTGGGAGGCAGACTTTCAGACCCTGTGGGATGGTCGGTTCGTAGGATTTTGTATCGGAGCAACCATGCTGGGTGTATTACTGTGCATTTTGTTGTCAAGACTGGTAAGAGACAGGAGTATCCGGGGAGAATTCGTGCAGGCGGCTTTCCGCAGCAATACGGCAATTCTCGGAATTGCATTCGTCACAAATATTTACGGGGAATCAGGAATCGCATCCCTGATGCTGATCGGAACCGTTCCCTTTTATAATGTGTTTGCAGTGATCATTCTTGCATTTATGAAACCGGAGCGGGAGAAAATGGACGGGAAGCTGATCAGAAGCACGCTGAAGGGAATCGTGACGAATCCGATCATTCTGGGAATTGCAGGAGGACTTCTCTTGTCGGTGCTCAGGGTTCCGCAGGTTCCGGTGGCGGCAAAGACCGTACACAATCTGGCAGTTCTGGCTACCCCTTTGGGGCTGATGGCTATCGGCGGTTCTTTTGAAGGAAAGAAAGCCCTCTCCATGCTTCGTCCGGCCATGGGCTGCGCTTTTGTGCGGCTGGTGGGACTTGCACTGGTAATTCTTCCCGCAGCGGCTTTTCTGGGCTTTCGGGATCAGGAAATGGTATCGATTCTGGTGCTGGCCGGGTCATCTTCGGCAGTCAGTTGTTTTATCATGGCGAAGAACATGGGGCACGAGGGGGTGCTTACCTCCAGTGTGGTGATGCTCACCACTTTGGGAAGCGCATTTACCATGACGATGTGGCTGTATGTTCTGAGAAGTCTGGGAATGGTATAGGAGGTCTGAATGGAAGAAAAAAAGAGTAAGGTGGTACTTCTTCCCTGCGGTTCCTACGGGGAAGAACAGGTATACGAGGCGGTCAAACAGGGGATTTCCCTTCTGGGAGGATGGGAGCGCCTGATCGGCAGAGAGGAAAAGATACTGTTAAAGCCCAATCTGGTGAGAAAAGCGGAGCTGGAGCGGGCGGTCATTACCCATCCGTCTGTGGTGGGAGCGGCAGCCCGGCTTTTGAGAGAGGCAGGGTATACAAAGATCGGATGCGGTGACTCCTGCGGCGTAGGTTCCGCCAGAAAGGTGATGGAAGGAACCGGAATGGATACCATGCTGGATGGGTACGGGATTCCCATGGAAGACTTTGGGAAAGGAACCATGACCGGAGAATTTTTTCTGGCGGATCCGGTGAGAGAGGCCGATGCGCTGATCAATCTGTGTAAGATGAAAACCCATGCGCTGGAGCGTGTGACCGGAGGTGTGAAAAATCTTTATGGCTGTGTCAGCGGCCTTCACAAAGCGCAGGGACACACAAAGTATTCCAATGCAGACAGCTTCGCTCGGATGCTGATCCGGCTGAACCAGACCGTAAAGCCCCGGCTGTGCATTATGGATGGAATCGTGGCAATGGACGGAAATGGCCCCACCTCGGGAGATCCGGTGAAGATGAATCTGATTCTGATCAGTGAAGACCCGGTGGCATTGGACAGCGTTTTCTGCCATCTGGTACATCTGGATCCCCGGCTGGTGCCCACAAATATCCATGGGGAGCGGATGGGACTGGGATTCTGGCAGGAGGAGAAGATACAGCTTCTCACCCCGCAGGGAGAGATTTCCATGAAACAGGCGGTGGAAAACTACGGAAATCCGGAGTACCGTGTGGACAGAAGAAAGCAGAGAAGTACCATGTGGAACAAACTGGATTTTTTGATGAAGCCATTTCAGAAACGTCCCTATGTGGTGAAGGATAACTGCAGAAAATGCGGTATCTGTGTGGAGGTATGTCCCGTACAGGGAAAAGCTGTTTCTTTCAAAAACGGAAGAAAACAGCCGCCGGAATACGATTATAAAAAGTGTATCCGGTGTTTCTGCTGTCAGGAAATGTGCCCCTACAAAGCGATTCAGGTAAAATGGTAAAAAAAATTTGCGGTTACCGGGGATTGATGATATAATAAATAAGCTAATTGTCGAAAAAAGAAAAAAGCAGAAGGGAGATCATCATGAAGAAATTAGAAGAATATGTGAGAAGTATCCCGGATTTTCCAGAGAAAGGTATTATTTTCCGGGATGTGACGAGTATTTTGCAGGATGCGGATGGACTGCAGCTTGCTATTGATTCCATCCGGGATTTGTTGAAAGATGTGGAAGTTGATGTGATTGCAGGTACGGAGTCCAGAGGGTTTATTTTTGGTGTTCCGGTGGCATATAGTTTACATAAGCCGTTTATTCCCATACGGAAAAAAGGAAAACTGCCCTGTGAGACCATTTCACAGGAATACGATCTGGAATACGGAAGCGCAGTGATCGAGATGCACAAGGATGCGGTAAAACCGGGCCAGAAGGTGGTTTTGATTGATGATCTGATTGCTACAGGCGGCACCATTGAGGCTGCTGTGAAGATGATTGAAAAACTGGGCGGTGAAGTGGTGAAAATCGTATTTCTGATGGAGCTGGCCGGTTTAAATGGAAGAGAACGTTTAAAAGGGTATGATGTTGCATCAGTCATTTGTTACGAAGGCAAATAACCAGAACAGGCGGGATTCTTATGGAAAAGGAAAGAGAAATTAAGGAAATGGAAGAACGGCAGCTTGATATCGAGTCTGTGGAGGCCAGCGTAAAGCGGATGGAGGATTTTACCAGCCCGGAACAGCTTTATGACGAGCTGATCCGCAGTATCCGGAAATATCATCCTTCTACTGATATTTCCATGATAGAAAAAGCCTATCAGATTGCCCATGATGCCCATGAAGGGCAGGTGCGTAAGTCCGGGGAGCCGTATATTATTCATCCCCTGTGTGTGGGTATTATTCTGGCAGATTTGGAGTTAGATAAGGAGACGATCGCAGCAGGTATCCTTCACGATGTAGTGGAAGACACGGTGATGACTTCGGAAGACCTGACAAGGGAATTTGGAGAAGAGGTTGCCCTTTTGGTGGACGGAGTGACGAAGCTGGGACAGTTGAATTACTCTGCCGATAAGGTGGAGGTTCAGGCGGAAAATCTGCGTAAGATGTTTCTTGCCATGGCAAAGGATATCCGGGTTATTTTGATTAAGCTGGCTGACCGGCTGCATAATATGCGTACCCTTCAGTATATGAAGGAATCGAAGCAGAAAGAAAAAGCCAGAGAGACTATGGATATCTATGCGCCCATTGCCCAGCGGCTGGGTATCTCCAAAGTCAAAATCGAACTGGATGATTTATCCCTGAAATATTTGGAACCGGATGTTTACTATGATCTGGTGGAAAAAATCAACCTGCGCAAAAGTGAGCGGGAAGCGTTCGTTCAGCAGATCGTGTCAGATGTAAAAAAACATATGGAGGAATCGGAAATCACTGCCGAGGTAAACGGCAGAGTGAAGCATTTCTTCAGTATTTATAAAAAGATGGTCAATCAGGACAAGACTCTGGATCAGATCTATGACCTGTTTGCCGTCAGGATTATTGTAGAGTCCGTGAAGGACTGTTATGCGGCTCTGGGCGTGATTCATGAGCTGTATACGCCGATTCCGGGCAGATTTAAAGATTATATTGCCATGCCGAAGCCGAATATGTACCAGTCTCTTCACACGACGCTGATCGGTCCCAACGGACAGCCTTTTGAGATTCAGATCCGTACTTTTGAGATGCACCGGACAGCGGAATTCGGTATTGCGGCCCACTGGAAATACAAAGAGGCTTCGGACGGAAAGAAACCGGTGGCACAGCAGGAGGAAGAGAAGCTGAGCTGGCTGCGCCAGATTCTGGAATGGCAGCGTGACATGTCAGATAACAGGGAGTTTTTAAGTCTCTTAAAAAGCGATCTGGATCTGTTTAATGAAAATGTATACTGTTTCAGTCCGGCAGGTGATGTAAAGACACTGCCGAGAGGATCAACGACGGTAGATTTTGCCTACAGCGTACACAGCGCGGTGGGAAATAAGATGGTGGGAGCCAGAGTCAACGGAAAGCTGGTACCTATCGAGTATGAAATCCGAAATGGTGACCGGGTGGAAATCATCACCTCCCAGAATTCCAAAGGCCCAAGCCGTGACTGGCTGAAGCTGGTGAAGAGCACGCAGGCGAAAAATAAAATCAATCAGTGGTTCAAACAGGAGCTGAAGGAAGACAACATCTTAAAGGGAAAAGAGATGCTGTCTAACTATGCCAAACTGAAAGGCAAAATGCTGGGAGAACTGACCAAGCCCCGCTATATGGAAGCGGTCATGAGAAAGTACGGATTCCGCGACTGGGAGAGTGTACTGGCGGCTTTGGGACATGGGGGATTGAGAGAAGGCCAGATTTTCAACAAGCTTCTGGAAGCCTATGAGAAAGAACATAAAAAAGAAATCACCGATGAAAAGGTTTTGGAGGCGGTTGCCGAGGCAAAAGAAAAGCTTCCGATTGTGAAGAAGGAAAAAGGCGGCATTGTGGTACAGGGCATCGACGATGTGGCGGTGCGGTTTGCAAAATGCTGCAGTCCTATTCCGGGAGATGAGATCGTGGGATTTGTCACCAGAGGAAGAGGTGTGACGATTCACAGAACCGACTGTGTCAATGTGATGAACCTGCCGGAGTCCGACCGGGTGCGCCTGATCGACGCGGAGTGGGAGGGAAGCGGCTTTGCCACAGGCCTGTATACGGCGGAGATCAATGTCTACGCAAACAACCGTACAGGACTTCTGGTGGATATTTCCAAGATTCTTACCGAGAGGAAGATTGATGTGACCTCTCTGAACAGCCGGACCAACAAGCAGGGAACGGCCACCATTTCCATGGCATTCGATATTCACAGCACGGAAGAGCTGAATACGCTGATTGAGAAAATGCGTCAGGTGGAAAGTGTGCTGGATATTGAGCGTACGAAAGGCTGACAGGACAGACGGCGTACAGGAGGTGCAAGAATGAAACATGCAGTGATTGAACAGCAGGTGTTGGGCATGGTAGCTACCAACACTTGGCTGTTAAAAAATAAAGAGACCGGGGAGCTGGTAGTGATTGACCCGGCAGATCAGGCGGATGCCATTGAGCGGAAGATACAACAGATGGAGGGAAAGCCGGCAGCGGTGCTTCTCACCCATGGGCATTTCGACCATATGCTGGCAGCGGAGGAGCTGCATGACCGATATGGAATTCCGGTCTATGCCTTTGCAGGGGAGAAACAGCTTCTGGCAGATTCTCAGGCGAATCTGTCCGGCGCATGGGCAAAGCCCTATGTGCTTTCTGCCGATCAGTGGGTTTCGGAAGGGGCAGAGATTTCCCTTGCCGGATTTTCCATCCGGGTTTTACACACCCCGGGTCATACGGCAGGAAGCTGCTGTTACTACCTGCAGGACGAGGGCGTGCTGTTTTCCGGGGATACCCTGTTTGCAGGCAGTGTGGGAAGAACAGATTTTCCCACCTCAAACGGCGGACAGATGAGAGAAAGCCTGCACAGGCTTCTTTCGGAGCTTCCCGAGGAGACGAGAGTTTTCCCGGGACATAATGAAGAGACTACCATAGGATATGAAAAGAGGTACAATCCCTTTGCTTAATATTGGAATTCGATTTAACAGGAAAGATTTTGAATATGACGTTTATTCCCTGGTGCGGGCCTTCTATCCACAGAGTCAGGTACAGATGTACTATACGGATGAGGAACCTACCGGGGAATACCAGCTTTTGCTCCTGCTTACTTACGGTGAGCAGGAGATTTGTCTGGAGATTGTAAAGGACGGCGGGACAGTCCTTTGCGACCGGGTCTCTGTAGCGTATGAAAAAGACAGAAAAGAGACAAAAAATGTGCTGAAGCGTCTGGTGTACGGTTCACTGGAACATTTAACCGGAATTTCCCTTCCGTGGGGTAACCTCACCGGAATCCGTCCCACAAAGATTCCCATGAAGCTTCTGGAGGAAGGGTGGAAAAACACAGAGATTGCCCGTTATATGCGGGATACCTACAGCGTCAGCAAAGAAAAGACGGCTCTGGCTATTACCATTGCCAATCGGGAGCGGGCGCTTTTAAAAGAGCTGGATTATGAAAATGGCTACAGCCTGTATGTGGGGATTCCCTTTTGCCCCAGCATCTGTCTGTACTGTTCCTTCGGTTCCCATCCGCTGGAACGGTGGGTAAAACGGGTGGACGAGTATCTGGATGCACTTTTAAAGGAACTGACTTTTATAGGAAAAGCCATGGGAGACCGGAAGCTGAATACCGTTTATATCGGCGGCGGCACTCCAACCACTCTGGAACCGGATCAGATACGAAGACTTCTGGGACATATCCGGGATACCTTTGATTTTACTTATGTGAAGGAATATACGGTGGAGGCGGGACGTCCCGACAGTATTACCAGAGAGAAACTGGAAGCCATCCGGGAATTTCCGGTGGACAGGATTTCCGTCAATCCCCAGACCATGAACCAGAAAACGCTGGATATCATCGGAAGAAAACATACGGTGGAGGATGTACGGGATATTTTCGGGATGGCCCGCGAGATGGGATTTTCCAATATCAACATGGATCTGATCATCGGCCTTCCCGGTGAAGGAAAGGAAGAAGTGATGCACACGCTGGATGAAATTGAAAAAATGCATCCGGACAGCCTGACCATCCATTCGCTGGCGCTGAAACGGGCCACCCGGCTGAATCTTTTCAAGGATCAGTTTGAGGAAATGTCCTTTGAGAACAGTCAGGAGATTATGGAGCTGACCCAGAAGTGCGCTCAGAACATGGGGATGGGTCCCTATTATCTGTACCGTCAGAAGAATATTGCCGGAAATTTTGAAAATGTAGGTTATGCAGAGGTTGACAAAGCAGGAATTTACAATATACTGATTATGGAAGAAAAACAGACCATTCTGGCGGCGGGAGCGGGAGCTTCCACCAAATTTGTTTTCGAACAGGGAAACCGTATTGAACGGGTGGAAAACGTGAAAGATGTGAACCAGTACATTCAGAGAATTGATGAGATGCTGGATAGAAAACGTGCAGGTATAGAAGCCTATCTTGAAAGAAGATAAAGCCCGGCAGCAAGTATGATTTAACGTACTTGAACGAAAAAAAGATGCGGTAGGGGCGAACTTATTTTGGAGGAATGATTGCGGTGGCAGCAGAAAAGTATGTGAACCAGAAACATCTGTTACAGTACACTCTTAGAGAACAGTTGATCCACGGCATGAGAGTAAGCAATCTGGCTTACCGGCTGGCGAAGGAACTGAAACTATCCCACGATTTCTGCTATGATATGGCAGTGGCCGGGATGGTTCACGATATAGGAAAGGAACTGGTTGGCAGCGCTTTGGATGAAAAGGAAGAGCGGCTGATCGTGGAGGAAATCCATTATGTACGGCTTCATTCTCAGGCAAGCTATGAGATATTGAAGGCGAGAGGATATTCGGAGAGAATCCTTCGGACGGTTTTATACCATCATGAAAATATGGACGGCAGCGGGTATCCGGAAAATCTCTCCGGGGAAGGGATTCCTCTGGGAGCACGGATCATCCGAATCTGTGATGTGTACGCGGCGCTGACCTCTGACCGTCCGTACAGGAAAGCGTTTGATAAGAAAACAGCGATGGAATTATTAATTGAAGATGTGAAAGATTTTGACATTAAAGTATTTCTGGCATTTCAGCGGGTGCTTCACAATGAGGAGGAGCGGGTGATTGACCTGCCGATGGATGTGGAGCTTTTTGCGGACTGAGCCGGAGCTTGCTGTGAAATGAGGCGGGGCTTTGGCGAAATGCAGTTTGTGTACATGCATTCGTGACTATGAAGGACAGGGTCCTGAATAGTTACAGATATACTTTGTAAAAAAGGAGATAGGATTATGGCATTAAAGAAAAAACCGGTAACCGGAATGAAGGATATTCTGCCAGCAGAAATGGCGGTCCGTGACTATGTGATCCGGCTGATTAAAGAGACCTACAGCACATTCGGATTTTCTTCTATTGAAACTCCCTGTGTGGAACATATCGAAAATCTGTCCAGCAAACAGGGCGGAGAAAATGAAAAACTGATTTTCAAAATACTGAAAAGAGGAGAAAAACTGAAACTGGATACCGCAGAGTGTGAGGCGGATCTGGTGGACGGCGGTCTGCGCTATGACCTGACTGTGCCGCTTTCCAGATATTATTCCAACCATGCAAATGAACTGCCCACGCCGTTTAAGGCCTTACAGATGGGTAACGTGTGGAGAGCAGACCGTCCCCAGAGGGGACGTTACCGCCAGTTTATGCAGTGCGACATCGACATTCTGGGCGAGCCCTCCAATCTGGCTGAAATCGAACTGATTCTGGCTACTACGACTTTGCTTGGCAAACTGGATTTTAAGAATTTTACCATCCGCATCAATGACAGAAGAATCTTAAAGGCCATGGCTGCTTACAGCGGATTTGCTCCGGAATCTTACGACACCGTATTCATCATTTTGGATAAGATGGACAAGATTGGTCTGGAGGGTGTACGGGAAGAGCTGGAAAAAGAAGGTTTTGCAAAGGAATCCATCGACACCTATCTGGCTATGTTTGAAGAAATCACCGCGGATATACAGGGTGTGCGCTATGTGAAAGAAAAGCTGGCAGGAGTTCTGGATGCTGAGTATGCAGAGGGACTGGAACTCATTATGAGCAGTGTGGATGCTGTGAAGACCGCTGATTTCAAGCTTGCCTTCGATCCTACACTGGTTCGCGGCATGTCCTATTATACAGGCCCGATTTTTGAAATTTCCATGGATGAGTTCGGCGGAAGCGTAGGCGGCGGCGGACGTTACGATGAAATGATTGGTAAATTTACCGGAAATGATACCTGCGCCTGCGGATTTTCCATCGGTTTTGAGCGGATTATCATGCTTCTTCTGGAAAGAGGTTTCCAGATTCCGGGAGCAGGGGTGAAAAAAGCCCTTCTGATCGAGAAAAATATGCCGGCAGAAGGCATGGTAAAGGTTCTGGAGCAGGCAGAAAAAGAGCGCAGAGACGGTGCGCAGGTAACCATTGCTGTGATGAAAAAGAACAAAAAATTCCAGAAGGAACAGTTAAAAGAAGAAGGATATGAGGAAATCGTAGAATTCTTTGCAGATAGAATCTAAGAGTGGAGGAAGAAAGAAAATGGCAGAATCAATGAAGGGTCTGAAAAGGACTCATCGCTGTACAGAGGTATCCACAGCAAACATCGGGGAAACCGTTACCCTGATGGGATGGGTACAGAAAAGCAGAAATAAAGGCGGAATTGTATTTGTGGATCTGAGAGACCGTTCCGGCATCATGCAGTTGATTTTTGAAAATGGAAGCATCAGTGAGGAAGGATTTGAAAAGGCCGGAAAGCTGAGAAGTGAATTCGTAATCGCCGTTACCGGTGTAGTGGAAGCACGTTCCGGTGCAGTCAATGAAAATCTGAAAACCGGAGAGATCGAACTGCGTGCAAATGATCTGAGAATCCTTGCGGAATCTGAGACACCGCCGTTCCCTATCGAGGAGAACAGTAAGACCAAAGAGGAGCTGCGCCTGAAATACCGCTTCCTTGACCTTAGAAGACCGGATATCCAAAAGAATCTGATCATGCGTTCCGAGGTTTCCACTCTGACCCGTCAGTTTATGGCGAAGGAAGGATTTCTGGAAATTGAAACTCCCATGATGACGAAGAGTACACCGGAAGGTGCGAGAGACTATCTGGTTCCCAGCCGTGTGCATCCGGGGAATTTCTATGCGCTGCCCCAGTCTCCCCAGCTTTTCAAACAGCTTCTGATGTGTTCCGGATATGACCGTTACATCCAGTTTGCCCGCTGCTTCCGTGATGAAGATTTGCGTGCCGACCGTCAGCCGGAATTTACACAGATCGATATGGAGCTTTCCTTTGTGGATGTGGACGATGTGATTGATGTCAATGAGCGTCTGCTGGCGCATCTGTTCAAAGAGGTACTGGATGTGGAGGTTTCCCTTCCAATCCAGAGAATGACATGGCAGGATGCGATGGACCGTTTTGGGTCTGATAAGCCGGATCTGAGATTCGGTATGGAGCTTCAGAATGTGTCTGAGGTTGTGAAAGACTGCGAATTTGTTGTATTTAAGAATGCTCTGGAGAATGGCGGATCTGTGCGCGGTATCAATGCCAAGGGACAGGGAAGCATGCCGAGAAAGAAAATTGACAAGCTGGTGGATTTCGCCAAAGATTACGGCGCAAAGGGGCTGGCTTATGTTGCGATTCAGGAAGATGGAAGTGTTAAGTCTTCTTTTGCGAAGTTTATGACAGATGAGCAGATGGCTGCGCTGATTCAGGCAATGGATGGTCAGAATGGGGATTTGCTGCTGTTTGCTGCTGATAAGAATGCAGTGGTTTGGAGTGTGCTGGGAGCGCTTCGTCTGGAACTGGCAAGGCAGATGGAGCTTCTGGATAACAGTGAGTACAAGTTCGTCTGGATTACAGAGTTCCCATTGCTTGAGTGGTCTGAGGAAGAGAATCGGTTTAAGGCTATGCATCATCCGTTTACGATGCCGATGGAGGAGGATCTGGAGTTTATTGATTCTGATCCGGGCAGAGTGCGGGCGAAAGCTTATGATATCGTACTGAACGGTACGGAGATTGGCGGAGGCAGTGTGCGAATCCATCAGAATGATATTCAGGAGAAGATGTTTGAGGTGCTGGGATTCACGAAAGAACAGGCACATGAGCAGTTTGGGTTCCTGCTGACTGCGTTTAAGTATGGAGTGCCGCCTCATGCCGGATTGGCTTATGGGCTGGACCGCATGGTTATGTTGATGGCGAAACAGGATAGTATCAGGGATGTGATTGCATTCCCGAAGGTGAAGGATGCGTCCTGTTTGATGACGGAAGCTCCGGGGGGAGTGGATGAGAAACAACTGGAAGAGTTGGGGATTGAGATTCGGAAGGTTGTGGAGTAGGTAGAAGGTGTGTGGCGGACGCAGAGGGCTTGGTTTTCCCCTCCTGCATCAGCTTCGGATTTGCGAAATTACCTGACGAGCGACGGCGGTAGTTTTCGGGCACCGATGCAATTCGGCGAGAAACCTTGATGGTTTCTCACCTCAGTGCATCTGACAGACAGGCTTTGTGAGCCTGCCTGTCTCCCGGAAACTACCGCCGTCGCTCGTCTGGTATTTTCAGCAATCCTCCGCGATGATGCAGAAGGGGAAAACCAAGCCCTCTGCTGTTCGACATGTTTCAGGGCGGAGGGGCGCTGAAGCGTGAGGGAGTGGTGAGTGGGGAGGGAATTAGGCAGGGAGTGGTCTGTTGGCCCGTGGGGCCAATGCGTGAGTTTGTGGAGGAGGTGAAGCGGGGGTGTTTTGGGGAGAGGGGGAGGATATGCAATAAGAAATAGGTATAATTGTCTGAAAAAACGCTTTATTTTTGAGAATTGTGATGGTATAATGAATTCAGATGAAACGTGTACTTGAAAACTGAAAACAAATTGCAGGAACGTAAGGAGGTAGACTTATGGAAAGCAGAATGCATAAGATTTTTGCACAGGAAGACAAAAAGATTGCCCTGAAGGTATACGAGGGTCATTTTGCAACACCACATTCTCATATCACACATTATTTTGATATGACTACACTTAGGACGAGAGCATCGGAAGCTTCGGCGGTGGCGAGGGTGTTGGCCAGACATTATGAGTTGAGTACTATTGTGGATACGATTATCTGTATGGATGGAACGGAAGTTATTGGGGCGTATCTGGCGGAAGAGTTGACGAAGGCGGGGATTATGTCTATGAATGCCCATGAGACGATTTATGTGGTTGCTCCTGAGATTAATATTAACGGGCAGTTGATGTTCCGGGAGAATATGATTCCTATGATTCGGAATAAAAATGTGCTGATCCTTACGGCTTCGGCTACTACGGGCGGATCTTTGCAGGCTTGCAAGGATTGTGTGAGTTATTATGAAGGAAAATTGCAGGGGGCTTGTGCGATTTTTAGTGCGGTTCGTAAGGTAAATGGATTGCCGGTGGTGTCGATTTTCTCGTTGGCACAGGTGCCGGGGTATCATAGTTATACTACTCGGGAATGTCCTCATTGTAGGGCGCAGAAGAGGATTGATGCGATTGTGAATGGGTTTGGGTATTCTAAGTTGTAAAATAGGGAGTTGGCAGGGGGACGCGGCGGGCGCGGTATTCTCCCTGCGGGACAACTGCGAAGAGGCGGTATCACTAAATGCACAGCGGCCGGAATTTTTGGGCACCGATGCAATTCGATAGGAAAATCTGAAAGATTTTCCTATCGAATTGCATCTGACAGTCAGGCTTTGTGAGCCTGTCTGTCTCCCAAATTTTCCGGCCGCTGTGCATTTAGTGATACCGCCTCTTCTTCGTATGCCCCGCAGGAAGAATACCGCGCCCGCCGCTGGCTCCGGCACGTTTTTTGGGTGGAGTGTATGTTTGTAAGTGGTGGTTACGGATAAAATTATGAAATTTATCATTTTTATCCGTAAAATTTTGAGGGGAAATGTTGGATTTACGGATAAAAACATAGAATGGTGGGTGGTTTATCCGTGTTTAAAGGTGAAAAATGGGGATTTTAATGGATAATTACCGATAAATTCTTCTGGAAAGGATGGAATTATGGGTAAATGAGAGTAGATGGGGCCATTTGGGGGAGAAAATTACCTACTAAATGGGATATATTTTTGGAGGTTATCGGTAATTGCCCTGAATTTGGATTTTACTTCCGCAGGCAACTTCAAATGGTCACTGTCCCGCGAGGTGCTGACTTGCGAATGCAAGGCATTCCCGAGACATATGGC
This sequence comes from Clostridiales bacterium, assembly GCA_018374355.1. Taxonomy (GTDB): domain Bacteria; phylum Bacillota; class Clostridia; order Lachnospirales; family Lachnospiraceae; genus Oliverpabstia. The sequence goes on along the minus strand of JAHAFI010000013.1, from coordinate 15,305 downwards.
CACAGTTTTCCGATTTCCTAAGAATACAAGCAGCCTCCCTCGGGAGGCTGCTTGTATTCTTAGGCTGTGTAGTATTTCGCTTGGGCTTCATATAGCTTTGCATAGATGCCGTTGGCATCGATCAGCTGGGGGTGGGTTCCCTGTTCGGCAATTTTGCCGTGGTCCAGAACTAGGATGGTGTCGCAGAATTTGCAGCTGCTCATTCGGTGGGAGATGTAGATGGCTGTTTTGTTCTGGATTAACTGGTTGAAGTTTTCGTAGATTTCGGCTTCGGCGATGGGGTCGAGGGCGGCGGTGGGCTCGTCAAGGATGACGAAGGGGGCGTCCTTGTATAAGGCCCGGGCGATGGCAAGGCGCTGGGCTTCTCCGCCGGAGACGTCTACACCCTCGCCGTTGTTGTTGTAGAGGCGGGTGCGGAGGCCGTCTTTCATGGTGGCTACACGTTTTTTCAGGTCTACGGTTTCAAGGACGCTCCAGAGTTTTTCCCTGTCCGGAGAAGCGCCTGAAGCGATGTTTTCGTCCAGAGGGAGGGAGAACAGGTGGAAGTCTTGGAATACTACCGAAAAGGCTCGGGTGTATTCTTGGTAGTTGTATTTGCGGATGTCGATGCCGTTTAAGGTGATATATCCTTCTGTGGGCTCGTAGAGGCGGCACAGGAGTTTGATCAAAGTAGTTTTTCCGGCGCCGTTTTGACCTACGATAGCCATGGTTTTGCCGATCTCGAAGCGGAGGCTGATGTTTTTCAGCACCGGGATATCGGTTTCCGGGTAGGAGAAGCTGACGTTGTGGAACTCAAATTCGTAGCGGGCATCGTCCCGTTTCTCGATGGGCAGGGTTCCGTCGTAGCTCATGGACGGGCGGCGGATGAATTCGTCGTAGGTTCCTAAGTAGGTAGCCATGTAGCGGAAAGTGCCCAGATCCTTAAAGAAGGTCTGAAGGGATGAAAACGCCTGATTGATGGAGCCTGCATAAAGGAGGACATCACCGATGGGAATCAGCCCGTAGTAGGCTTTGGCGCCTACGAAGAGGTAAGAGAGTCCTGCACTGATCTGGGCGAGGAAATCATTAATTCCAAAAAGTGTACCCTGTTCCTTTAGGGAACGCATGAAAACCTGAATGACATGTCTGGACAATGTAAGATCTTTTTCCAGAAAAAACTCCTGAAACTGATAAATCCGGATATCTTTTGCATTTTTTTCATTGTTGCACAGGTCGAAGATGTAGTTGGCCAGAGAATTTCCACGGTCATTTTCCATTGACATTTTAATACCAATTGCATCTACTTTATGAAGAATCTTTACAAAACAAAACAGAATACCGCTATAGATCGCCAGCAATGCCAGAGTGGAGATATTTGAGGTAAAGAAATTTCGGTTTACCGAATCCACCTGAAACAATAAAAGTACCACGAAATACAGAGAAAACAGGATGGAGAAAAAATCATGAAAGAGCTTATAAAGAGTGTCTACCTGATCGCCGATATCGCCGGAGCCCATAGCGGAAAGATTGGCCCGCCGGATGGCATCCATGGTTTCCTGTTTTTCAAATTCTTCATATTCCAGTGTAAAGGCTTTTTCAGCCATCTGCTGTTTCACATTTTCTTTACAGCTTTCCCGTAAAACAGAAATCGTTTTATTACAGAACTGCTCCACCAGTCCTGCGGCCAGAGAAAGGCTCAGGAACAATGCAACGGTGGGGATGCAGGTCTGATAGTCCCCGGCAATGAGAAGGGTCAGGATCCTTGCAGTGAAATACAGCCGCAGAAAGGGCAGTGCGGCTTTTGCAAAGCCCCCGGCAAAGAGGGTGGGAAGTACCGACTTATTGCCGCTGCTGATCAGTTTGCCAAAGGAAATGATGTCTTTCCAAAGAGTTTTAGTATTCATCGTGAGAGTCTCCTTCCGTGTAGTATTGGCTCTGAACCCGGAACATTTCGGCGTAACTGCCGTTTTTTGTGAGCAGTTCTTCGTGGGTTCCCTGTTCCGTGATTTTTCCGTTTTCCAGAAACAAAATCCGGTCACAGAATCTGGTGGAGGCCAGGCGGTGTGAGATAAACAGGGAAGTTTTTCCGGCGGTCAGTTCCTGATATTTTTCATACATTTCCGTTTCGGCGATGGCATCCAGCGCTGCGGTGGGTTCGTCCAGAAGCAGCATCCGTCCGCCTTTGTAAAGGGCCCGGGCTAACAGGAGTTTCTGGGTCTCGCCGCCGGACAGGAGGATGCCGTCGTCCTCCACATCCTTATTCAGGCAGGTATTTTCCCCTTTGGGAAGAGCGGAAATTTTCTCCCAGAGTCCGGATTTTTTCAGAGACCGGATGCACTTTTCACGGTCAAATTCCTGCTCGGTGCAGCAGGCTACATTTTCGGCGATGGAGAAGGAGGTAGTAAAGGATTCCTGGAATACTACGGCAAGCTCCTTGATGTATTCATCCATATCAAGATCGCGGAGATCTTTTCCATTGACGGTGATTTTTCCGCTGGTGGGCTGGTAGAATCCGCAGATCAATTTGATCAGGGTGGATTTTCCGGCGCCGTTGATACCTACAAGAGCAATTTTTTCTCCCGGTTTCATGGTGAAACTGATATCGTCCAGAATTTTCTTATCCGATCCGGGATAGGAAAAGGAAACGTGGGAAAAATCTACTTCCAGTGTGGAAGCATCAGCGTCCAGTATTTCGCCGTCTCCGTGATGGAAAATCTGTGGGATATCCATATATTCCCGGAAAAAACTCACCATTTTGTGGAAACGGGAATTCTGGGACAGATACTCGAAAAACTGTGAGAAATATCCGGAATACCCGGAAATAATTCCCATATACAGTACAAAACTGGAAACGTTCATACCGTTGGTCAGAAGGTAGATCATATAGCCATAGCAGATGCCATCCCGGGCAAGCTGTAAGAAAAGCCCCAGCAGATCCGTGGCGAAATAATGTGCCTGAATGCGGGCAAGGAGCCTGCGGTGGGATTTGTTTACCCGGCGGTACAGCCCGGAAAGCCAGTCCTGAAGCTGATATAAACGGACATCTTTGCCCACGGATGTTTCATAAGCCTGTCTGTCCAGATAGCGCTGAGTGACCCGGAATTCGGCTTCCTGATCCTTGTGTTTCATCTCGTAACGGCTGGCAGCGTTGAAGGCTAAAAGCTGAATGATGGAAACTGCCAGAAGCAAAACCACGATCCATGGATTGGCGCCGGAAATTACCAGAGAATAGAGCAGGAGACCGAAAAGAGCGGCCAGAAGCTTTACATCGTTGTGAAGGATTCCTTCCAATCCCCATGAATTTCCCCAGAAGGCTTCATCGGCTTTTGCGGAAAGTTTTTGGATTTCCTTGCTTTCGTAGAGGGCAAAATCCATACGCATGTTTTTCCGCTTTTGCCGCGGCATCATGTCAATGATCCGGAAAGCTACATATTGCATAGAATTTCTTTTGGTCAGATAGGTGCTCAGGGCACAGATGGAGCCATAGCCGATAAAAATCAGAAGAATCTGTATCAGCATTTGTTTTAGCGGAAGACCCTCCTCCAGCATACCGATGATCAGGGAGGGCATCAGCAGCGCGCCGAATGCAGTTGCCACACAGAAGAGAACTTCTGCGAGAGAAAAAAAGATGACTTTTTTATCAAACTTCCACAGGCTTTTATAAATAAACCAGTAGTTGCTGAACATGGAATAGGTGGGCTTTTTTTCTTTTTGAGTCATAAGTTACGTTCCTTTCGTAAAATTATTGCGGAATGTTTTCCTTGTATTCAATATAGCAGATTTTTTTCCAAAAACAGAAAAAGTGCACAGAAAGTCATTTTCCGTGCACGAATGGTAATCGTATGTAAACGTTCAACGTTACAGCGGCAGCATAATTTCGGTGACAAACACTCCCGGTTCATTTTGGCGGTTTAAGTAGCCCTGATATTTTTCCACCACCAGATTGATCCGTTTCAGGCCGTGTCCGTGATTTCCCCGCTTGGTTGTAATATATTCGCTGTCCAGCTTCCGGATCTTTTCTCCGGTGGCGTTGGTGACAGAGATGTAGAGTTGTTTTTTCAGCACGCCGATGTAAAGACGGATAAAGGGTTTTCCCTCGGTGAGTTTTTCACAGGCCTCCACGGCGTTGTCAAAGAGGTTTCCGATGAGAGCGCACAGGTCCACATCGCTGACGGTCAGGTTGGCGGGACAGGAAGCCTTATAATCCACCTCAATTCCATTTTTCAGGGCAAGGGAAATTTTGGAGTTTAAGATGGCATCCAGATTGACATTTCCCGATTCGATGAGCTGGTTTACATTGTCCAGATCCTGTTCCAAAAGATCCAGATAATGTTCCAACTGTTCGTACTGTCCAAGCTTTACATAGGCCTTCATGGACTGGAGGTGATTGTGGTAATCGTGCCGCCAGCCTCTCATGGTAAGGTAGATATTCTGTACCTCCTGTACCTGACGGTTCAGAAGCTGGTTCTGATATTCTATATTTTTCTTCTCGAAATATTTCGTAAAAAATAAAATTCCCATGGTGTTTGTGTCCTTGTAAAATAGTAAGGTGCCTGTGAAAATACAGCGCGGTCAAAGCGGAGCATAGTAACGGATGAACGCTTCATTCAGGGTTTTATAGGCATTGCGGCTGACCGGAACGGAGGAGCCGTCTGAGAGGATGCATTCCGTTCGAAGCACCCGGTCCACATGGGCCAGATTGACAAGATAGCTTCGGTGGGAAAAGATAAAATCCTGATCCGAGGAAGCCGCATTTTGTATCTGACCATCCAGTTGGGAAAGGCTTTTTTTCAGCTCATAGGTCCGGGCTTCCGTGTGGATGGCGGTATAGTGGCCGCGGGCTTCCAGATACAGGATGGTATCCAGAGGGATTTTCTGCATCTGACCGTCAATGCTCTCCACCAGATAACGCCGTTCGGTCCGGGTAAGACTTTGAAGCTCGTCAAGAAGAGGAAAAAGCTTTTGGCGGTCCACCGGCTTTAGAAGATAGCGGAAAGCATTGACCTCATATCCTTCAAAAACGTATTCTTTTTTATTGGTGAGAAATAAAAGAGGAAGCCGGGCATCCGTCCGGCGGATTTTTTTGGCAAGAGTCATCCCATTTATCCCCTTCATATCGATATCCAGAATCAGAAGGTCAAATGGAAAGCTCTCGTCATGCTCAAAGAGAAGCTCTTCCCCGCTTTTATAGGAAGAAAATGTCAGGGAAACACCGGAAGCGTCTGCCCATTCCTCTGCCAGCTTTTTCAGGTATTCCAGTTGTACCTCTTCATCGTCACAGTATGCCAGATACATAACCATCCTCCAAAAATTTCATTCTACCAGCATTATAGAGAATCTGATTTTTATTGTCAAGAAAACCTCTTTCGGGAGATTGCGTGCAAACCGCAATCTGTGTTATACTTAGCGGTAAGCGACAGCAAAATATCCCGCCGGCAAGGCGGACTTGAAGAAATACGAAAGGATATATGAGGGAGTATGACAGTAGATCAGGTATTTATTATTAAAAAACTGCAGAATCTGGAAGAAATGTTTGTGGTTTACTCCGCTGTGACAAGGATGCCTTTTGCCACATGTGATGAAGAAACCTTCAACGATCAGGTATGGATTTTCACAGACAAGGATAAAGTACAGGAGTTTGTGTTAAGCTATAAAGAGAAAAAAATACTGCTTCTGAGCGTAAAAGTTAAGCGGTCGGAAGCGCCGATGTTTTATATGAATCTGTTTGCCATGGGCATCAATGAGATTGTGTTTGTGGACGGGGAGACCCGGCACACACTGGAGCTTACCAAGGTGGTAAAAATGCCGGATTACAGCAAACTGCCGGAGAAGCAGAGACCGATTTTAAATCCTCAGCTTCAGCTTTCAGCAGTTTATTTTTTACAGGAGCTGAGAAAACCGGGAGCGGAGTATGACAAAGCCCAGTTAAAGGAACTGGAGGAGGAGATGTCGGCCAATCTGGTGAAATCCGTCTATCTGATGCCTGTGGATGTGCAGGAAGAAAAAGACGGCCCGGGAAATATCCGCCTGTTATATGTGCAGAACAAAGAGGGGGACAAGTTCCAGCCTATTTTTTCCGATACGGGAGAGCTGATGAAGCATTACCGGAATAAGGAAGAGAAGCACCGGATTCTTCAGGCAAAATTCGAGCAGCTTCCCGGCTATATGATTCAGGACGTACAGGGCTATGTGCTGAATCCTGAGGGAATCAATCTGATTTTGAAAAAAGAACAGATCGAAATATTATTAAAATATTTTAAAAAATAGAGTGATGATGTGGAGGTGCCTGTTTTGAAAATTAACGAGTGTAAGGCTTATGAAATACTGCAGCAGCAGAGAATAGAAGATATCCGCTCAGACGGTTATCTGCTCCGCCATAAAAAGAGCGGCGCCCGGGTGATGCTTCTGAAAAATGAGGATGACAACAAAGTGTTCAATATCGCATTCCGCACGCCTCCCGCAGACAGTACCGGAGTGGCTCATATTCTGGAGCACAGCGTACTGTGCGGTTCCCGGGAATTTCCGCTGAAGGACCCCTTTGTGGAACTGGTAAAAGGCTCTCTGAATACTTTTTTAAATGCCATGACTTACCCGGATAAGACCATGTATCCGGTGGCAAGCTGCAACGATCAGGATTTTCAGAACCTGATGCATGTGTATCTGGATGCGGTTTTTTATCCGAACATCTATGAAAAAGAGGAGATTTTCCGTCAGGAGGGCTGGAATTACCAGTTGGAGTCTGTGGATGCCCCTCTGAAATATAACGGTGTTGTTTATAATGAAATGAAAGGTGCATTTTCCTCCCCGGAAGAGATTCTGGACAGGGAGATTTTTAATGTGCTGTTTCCGGACACTCCTTATGGAGTGGAATCCGGCGGGGATCCAAAAAAAATTCCGGATCTGACCTATGAGGATTTCCTTGCATTTCACGGAAAATATTACCATCCCTCCAACAGCTACATTTATCTTTACGGCAATATGGATATGGCAGAAAAGCTGGAATGGCTGGACCGGGAATATCTGAGCAGATTTGATGAGATTCCGGTAGATTCCCGGATTGCTCTGCAGAAACCCTTTGAAAAGCCCATTGAGCATGTCATCGAGTATCCGGTTTCCGAAAACGGTTCGGAGGAGGAAAACACCTATCTTACCTGCAGCATGGTTGTGGGAAATGGGTTGGATGTGGAACTTTGCACAGCCTTTGAGGTATTGGATTACGTGCTGCTGTCTGTGCCGGGAGCGCCCCTTCGTCAGGCTCTCATTGATGCAGGGCTGGGAAAAGATGTGGAAGGCGGATACAATGACGGGATTTACCAGCCGTTTTTCTCTGTGGTGGTGAAAAACTCTGAGCAGGAGAAAAAGGAAGAATTTCTTCAGGTAATCCGCGAGACGCTGGAAAAGATCGTACAGGAGGGGATTGACCGCAAGGCAGTAGCGGCGGGCATCAACTATCTGGAATTCCGTTTCCGTGAGGCGGATTATGCGTCCTATCCCAGAGGACTGATGTATGGAATCGATGTATTTGACAGTTGGCTGTATGATGATAATAAGCCGTTTATTCATTTGCAGCGTCTGGGAGCATTTGATGCTCTGAAAGAAAAGGCTGAGCAGGGATATTTTGAGCAGCTCATCCGTGATTATCTGTTGGATAACCCACATACCGCAGTGGTTCTTGGAGTTCCGAAAAAAGGACTGGCCAACTGCGAGGAGCGGGAAGTGGAAGAAAAGCTGGCGGCCTACAAGGCAGGCCTTACCGGAGAAGAGCTGGAAAAACTGGTGGAGAAGACTGAAAAATTAAAAGAGTTTCAGGAGAGTGAGGATTCCGAGGAGGCAAAAGCCAGAATTCCCATGCTGAAACGGTCTGACATCCGCAGGGAAACTGTGAAGATCCACAATACGCCCCACAATGTGCTGGGAAGTACGGTGCTTCACCATGAGATCGATACCAATGGAATTTCCTACCTGACTCTTTTGTTTGATACGAAACACGTACCGGATGAACTGGTTTCCTACATGGGGATTCTGAAAGCTGTTCTGGGGTATGTGGATACGGCTCATTATACCTACGGGGATCTGTTCAATGAGATTAATGCCAGAAGCGGCGGAATCAACAGCGGCTTACAGGTATTTAACCATAAGGATGGCGAGGATGACTGTGTGCGGATGTTCGGCATACGGGCAAAATACCTGACTGCGGAAGAAAATTTTGTATTTTCCATGATCCGGGAGGTTCTTTTTACCTCAAAACTGGACAATGACAAGCGTCTCTATGAGATTATCTCCAGACAGAAGGCGCGGCTGGAGTCCTCCCTCAGCGAGGCGGGACATTCTACGGCGGTGCTTCGCGGCGCTTCCTATTTTTCTCCGGCCTCCAATTTTCAGGACAGGATCGGCGGTATCAGCTTTTTCCGGCTGCTGGAGGATCTGGACAAGAACTTTGAGGAGCGGAAAGAAGTATTAAAGGAAAATCTGCAAAAGCTCATTCATCTGATTTTCCGCCCGGAAAATCTGTTTGTCAGTGTGACGACAGATGAGGCCGGCTATAGGGGATTTGAGCAGCAGATAGCTCTCCTTCGTCCCCTTCTTTATACAGACCCGGTGGAGACCGGATGTATCCGATACGATTTTGAGCAGAAAAATGAAGGCTTTTACACAGCAGGTCAGGTACAGTATGTGGCAGCAGGCGGAAATTTCCGCAAGGCGGGCTTTGACTATTCCGGTGCGCTGAGGATTGTAAAGGTTATTTTGAGTTACGATTATCTCTGGATGAATATCCGGGTAAAGGGCGGCGCTTACGGCTGTATGAGCAATTTCCGAAGAGGCGGGGACAGCTTCCTTGTGTCTTACCGGGACCCGAACCTTTTAAATACGCTGGAGGTATTTAAGGGGACACCGGAGTATCTGAAGAATTTTCAGGCGGACGAGCGGGAGATGACGAAATATGTGATCGGTACCATCAGTGAACTGGATGTGCCCATGAACCCTTCCGCTAAAGGCGCTCTGGCGCTGACCGCATGGTTTAACGGTCTGACAGAGGAAGACCTGCAGAAGGAGAGAGATGAGATCCTGAATGCTTCACCGGAGGATATCCGGAGGATGGGGGATCTGATTCAGGCTGTTTTGGAGCAGGGAAATATCTGCGTTGTGGGAAGCGAATCCGTGCTGGAGAAAAACAGGGAAGTCTTGAAGCAGGTGGAACCGCTGGTACGTTAAGATAAGGAGAAGTATATGAACGAACATTTTAAATCAGGTTTTGCGGCGATCATCGGACGGCCCAATGTGGGAAAATCCACATTGATGAATCATCTGATCGGACAGAAGATTGCCATTACATCCAAAAAACCCCAGACCACCAGAAATAAAATCCAGACGGTCTATACCTGCGAGGATGGTCAGATTGTATTTTTGGACACGCCGGGAATCCACAAGGCGAAAAATAAGCTGGGAGAATACATGGTCAATGTAGCTGAGCAGACGCTGAAGGATGTGGATGTGATCATGTGGCTGGTAGAACCCACCACCTTTATCGGAGCAGGAGAAAAGCATATTGCTGAGCAGCTTCAGCGGGCGAAGGTTCCGGTGATTCTGGTGATTAATAAGGTGGATACCATCAAAAAAGAGGAGATTTTGCAGGTCATCGACAAATACCGCACCTTATACGATTTTGCGGAGATCATTCCGATTTCCGCTTTGCGGGGACAGAATACGGATGATATTATCCAGTGCCTGTTCAAATATATGCCTTACGGTCCCATGTTTTACGACGAAGATACGGTTACGGATCAGCCACAGAGACAGATTGTGGCAGAGGTCATCCGAGAGAAGGCGCTCCATGCGCTGGACGAGGAGATTCCCCACGGAATTGCGGTGACTATCGAGAAGATGAGAGAGCGTAAGGGACAAAAGATCGTGGATATCGAGGCAACGATCATCTGTGAGCGGGATTCCCATAAGGGAATCATTATCGGAAAACAGGGAAGTATGCTGAAAAAGATTGGAAGCAACGCCCGGTTCGAGATTGAAAAAATGCTGGAAGAAAAAGTAAATTTGAGAATCTGGGTAAAGGTAAGAAAAGACTGGCGGGACAGCGATATCCAGATGAAGAATTTCGGATATAACAGGAAAGAGATTTAAGAAAAATGAGTGAACCCATTACCGTCACCGGCATGGTGCTTGCAGCCACTCCGGTGGGAGATTATGATAAACGGCTGGTCCTTCTTACGAGGGAGAGGGGAAAGATTACCGCATTTGCCAGAGGGGCCAGAAAAAGCACCAGCCCCCTTCTGGCGATTGCCAATCCCTTTGTATTTGGCAGCTTCCGGTTATATGAAGGACGTACCGCCTACACGCTTGCTCAGGCAGAAATCCGGGAATATTTTACGGAACTGGCGGCGAGACAGCCGGGAGTATACTATGGGTTTTATTTTCTGGAGATTGCGGATTACTATGGAAGAGAGGGAAACCGGGAGACCGGGATGCTCAATCTTTTGTATGTGACGATGAAAGCTCTTTTAAAGGACCAGATTCCGGATAAGCTGATCCGTTCTATTTTCGAACTGAAATCCATGGTGCTCAATGGGGAGTATCCCCGGGTTTTTGAGTGCGTGGCCTGTCAAAAAACAGAGGGACTGACCCATATTTCTCTTGAGCATGCGGGATGCGTGTGCCATGAGTGTGTACATACGGTCCGGGATGCCCGCCCGGTTTCTCCGGCGGCTTTGTATACCCTGCAGTTTATTATCGCGTCGCCTCTGGAAAAACTTTATTCTTTTACGGTGAAGCCGGAGATTGAGAAAGAAGTGGCGAGATGGATGGAACGGTATATGGACAGATATACGGATAAAAGGTTTAAGAGTCTGGAGATTTTGAAGATTATGGACGGGTAGAAATATTTCATCTTGAAAAACCCACCCCTAACAGCTATAATACAGATATCTGTGTACAGCCACTATTTGTACCGGAGATCAGATTCGGAGGGAATCATTATGAGAAAACAATGCACGGCTTTGCTTTTATCTGCCCTTATCTTTTTATCCGGCTGCGGGAGCATCGACGATGTGAAACAGTCTACGGTGACAGTGAATAAAAAAGGTGTTGTGACAGAGGTTCTGATTGAGGATTTTTCATCAGAAAAGTATGATGGAGAAGAATTGAAAACCAGTGTGAAGGAACTGGTAGACGCTTACAACAAGAAAGCGGGCAAAGAGCAGGTCACCCTGAAAAAATCAGAAGTAAAAGAAGGGACGGCCGTGGTGCAGCTCCGGTTTGAAACAGACGAGGATTACCGGGGATTTAATCAGGTGGATTTCTTCGCAGGAACTGTAAAAGAGGCAGAGGAAGAGGGATATGACTTTTCCGGAGAATTTGTGGACGGCAAAGGGGAGAAGGTTCTTCCGGGTACCGTTCCGGATAAGTGTCAGGAGGAGATGGTGATGATCATCCGTGAACCTCTGGCGGTATTGGTTCCGGGAACGGTTCTTTATGCAAGTAAAAATATGGAGCTTCTGGGAAAAAATCAGGCAAAATTGTCGGATGATACCGGAAGTTCATATGAAAATGCACAGGTGACGACAGAAGCGTACGGCTATGTCATCTACCGTGCAGGATAAAATATGCGCCGATCCTGCCTTTCAGGTTTCGTGGCAGCATCAATAACAGACGGGCGAAGTCCCGCAGAATAAAGGAGATCAATTATGGAAAAAACAATGGAAAAGATTGTTGCACTGGCAAAATCCAGAGGTTTCGTATATCCGGGTTCTGAGATTTACGGCGGTCTGGCAAACACATGGGATTATGGTAATCTGGGTGTGGAGCTGAAGAACAATGTAAAAAGAGCATGGTGGAAAAAATTTATTCAGGAGAATCCCTACAACGTAGGTGTAGACTGTGCAATCCTGATGAATCCGCAGACATGGGTTGCATCCGGTCATCTGGGCGGATTTTCTGATCCGCTGATGGACTGTAAGGAATGCCACGAGCGTTTCCGTGCGGATAAGATCATTGAAGATTTCTGTGCAGAAAAAGGGATTGTGCTGGAAGAGAGCGTAGATTCATGGAGTCAGGAAAAGATGAAAGGCTTCATTGACGAGCATCAGATTCCATGTCCAAGCTGCGGAAAACACAACTTTACCGATATCCGTCAGTTCAACCTGATGTTCAAAACATTTCAGGGTGTAACGGAGGATGCAAAAAATACCGTATATCTGAGACCGGAAACTGCTCAGGGTATCTTTGTAAACTTCAAAAATGTTCAGAGAACCTCCAGAAAGAAACTGCCGTTCGGTATCGGACAGATCGGTAAATCCTTCCGTAATGAGATCACACCGGGTAACTTCACCTTCCGTACCAGAGAATTTGAGCAGATGGAACTGGAATTCTTCTGCAAACCGGATACCGATCTGGAATGGTTTGCATACTGGAAACAGTTCTGCCTGAACTGGCTGCATGAGCTGGGACTGAAAGACGAAGAAGTGCGTTACCGTGACCATTCTCCGGAAGAACTGTCCTTCTACAGCAAAGCTACCACAGACGTAGAATTCCTGTTCCCGTTCGGATGGGGTGAGCTGTGGGGAATCGCAGACCGTACCGACTATGACCTGACCCAGCATCAGAATGTATCCGGTCAGGATATGACTTATTTTGATGACGAGACAAACCAGAAATACGTTCCTTACGTTGTTGAGCCGTCTCTGGGTGCAGACCGTATGGTTCTGGCATTTTTGTGCAGCGCTTATGATGAGGAAGTTCTGGATGCAGAAAGAAATGACGTTCGTACCGTACTTCATTTCCATCCGGCACTGGCGCCTGTAAAAGTCGGTGTTCTGCCGCTGTCCAAGAAACTGAACGAAGGCGCAGAAAAAGTATATGCAATGCTTTCCAAAACATGGAACTGCGAATTCGATGACAGAGGAAACATCGGTAAGAGATACCGCCGTCAGGATGAAATCGGAACTCCGTTCTGTGTAACCTACGATTTCGATTCCGAGACAGACGGAGCAGTTACCGTTCGTGACCGTGATACCATGGAACAGGTGAGAATTAAAATTGAAGAGCTGGAAGCTTATCTGGCAGAAAAGATGGCTTTCTAAGGATGTTCAGGTACGTCTTGATGATCCGCTATTAGAAAAACTGCCGCAGTTTGAGGGAAAACTTCATTACTGCGGCAGTTTTTTTGATGGCTGAAGTACGGGTTTTGAGAAATTCCCGGCGGCTGTGTATCTTCCAAATTTCCAAACGCCGATTGTAAAGATAATGGTTAGCAGAAGATACTCCATGGAACAGGAAAAAATGACATTGAATCCCGATTTCCCGCCATGTTAAAATAGCGCTAAGATATTCTATGGCGGAAAATCAGGAGGATCATATGATTACAATTAAAATCGAAAAAGATACAGATCAAGAAAAAAAACAGAGAGAAGAAAAATCAAAAAGACTGATAGAATCCGTGGGAAAATATGGAGCAACGGGATATTATCTTACGAAGGATGAAAAACCATGGTATCCGGTCATGGGAGAGTTTCATTATTCCAGATTCCATCCATCTTTTTGGCGGGAAGAAGTGGCCAAAATGAAGGCCGGAGGGATTCAGGTGCTTGCCACTTATGTATTCTGGATTCATCACGAAGAAAAACAGGGGGAGTGGGATTTTGAAGGACAGAAAAATCTCAGGAAATTTCTTGCAGTGTGTCAGGAAGAGCAGATGCCGGTATTTCTGCGTATCGGGCCATGGGCTCACGGAGAATGCCGAAACGGGGGATTTCCGGACTGGCTGGTGGAAAAAGAGGGGATAGAGCTTCGCAGTGACGATCCCGGTTATCTGGAACTGGTAAAAGGCTTCTGGAAAAAAATCTTCGAGCAGGCAGACGGATTCTTTTACCATCAGGGAGGAAATATTATCGGAATCCAGATTGAAAATGAATACGGCCATTGCGGAGGGCTTCAGGGGGAAGATGGAATGCAGCATATGAAAACCCTGAAAAAGCTGGCAGAGGAAATGGGATTCGTAACACCATACTATACAGCCACAGGCTGGGGCGGTGGAATCGTACCGGATGTATGCCTTCCGGTGCTGGCTTCCTATGTGGGAGCGCCATGGGATCAGCATACCAACCAGATGCCGTTGAACGCAAATTTCGTTTTTACTCATTATAAGGATGATAAAAACGTAGGAAGTGATCTGCACAAAGGGGATGAGACAGGATTTACCTACGATACAGAAAAAATGCCGTATCTAATGGCAGAATTGGGAGGAGGCCTTCAGGTGACAGGTCACAGAAGACCGTATGTGACGGGAGCTGATACGGCAGCCATGGCTCTTTGCAAAGCGGGTTCAGGGGCCAACCTTCTGGGCTACTATATGTATCACGGAGGGACCAACCCTTGGGGAAAATATTCTACCCTGCAGGAATCCAAAGCCACCGGTTATAGTAATGATCTTCCGGTGAGATCCTATGATTTTCAGGCGCCCATCGGTGAATACGGCGCAGTAGGGGAAAGCTATTACAAACTTCGTCCCTTCCACCTGTTCCTGAAGGAGTTTGGAGATCTGGTTGCAAGGGGAGACTGCATTTTGCCGCCATGCAACAGTGAGAATCTGTCGGATGGGGACGGACTGCGTATCGGTCTGCGCCATCAGAAAGAAAAAGGGCAGGGATTTTTATTTTACAACAGACATCAGCGTCACGGAAAATTGAACAGCAGGACAGAAACCATACAGATTCAGGAAGAAAACCGGAACATCGAACTTCCGGAAATCCATATGAAAGAGGATACATGGGGGTGGATTCCTTATGCGGCACAGGAGACAGAGGGCATGGAGTTCACACCGGAATTCCGTCTGTATTCTTCAAACTATACACCGCTTTGCAGTCTGGGAGACGATGTGGTTTTCTTTGGAGAGGGAGAAGCAGAGATCCTCTGGCAGGGTCAGGGAAATGCTGTCTGCATCGAGCCGTGGGAAGCGGAACACGGATTCAAACACGGGAAGAAATTGTATGCAGCAGAGGGATGCCTGATGGAAGAACGGGGAGAGCTTTATCTTCTTACCCAGTCAGAAGAGAATACGGTAACTGTTTATCCTGAAAAGAAAGTGGAAATGGTAAAATGTGAAAAAGCTCCGGCTGGGCTGAAAGTTAATGAGAGAGAAAGAAATTCCCAGTTTGTAGAATATGAGCTGGATGTGGAACCGTGCGCACAGTTTTGTCATGATTTGTGGATCAATCTGGAGATCAGCGGTGACAGAGGGGAATTCTGGATCGGCGGTAAGGCAGGGGATTCAGGACAGCCGGACGGGGACTGGTTCTATCAGGGAAAACCATGGAAGATCA
>JAHAFI010000012.1 GCA_018374355.1 Clostridiales bacterium | reverse complement strand
GAGGGAGGGGATGAAGTTCTTAGGGCGCAGGCATCGGGCGGAGAGGGAGAGGTTCAGGCATCGGGCCTGAACCTCAGGGGCATTGAGATGAGAAAATCTTTCAGATTTTCTCGTCGAATTGTCCCGGTGCCCTGTCCGCCCGATGAATGCACCCTTAGAACTTCACCCATCCCGCAGCTACCTCTGCCCCCGCAGCCCCTCCTCCCACTTTGCGGCCCGCTAACCTCCCCCACAAAAAATATATGCCTTGATTTTTTATTTTAGATATGCCAAAATAGAACCCATGATCGGAGGTAAACAAAAATGTCAGTATTAAACAATTTAAATCCACAAAAAGTTTTCCATTTTTTTGAAGAGCTGTGCAAAATTCCCCACGGCTCAGGCAACACGGAAGCGATTAGTGACTATCTGGTGGCTTTTGCGAAGGAAAGAAATTTAAGATATTATCAGGACGAACTGGACAATGTCGTAATCTACAAGAACGCTTCTGTGGGCTATGAGAGTGCGCCTGTAACGATTCTGCAGGGGCATATGGATATGGTTGCGGAGAAGACGCCGGAATCCAGCCATGATTTTGAGAAGGACGGATTAAAGCTGAGAATTGAGGGGGATTTTATCACTGCAGAAGGTACGACGCTGGGCGGGGACAACGGAATTGCCGTGGCGTATATGATGGCTGTTCTGAATGATGATACCCTGAAGCATCCGGCGCTGGAGTGCGTATTCACTTCGGATGAGGAAACAGGTCTTTGGGGAGCAAAGGGTCTGGATGTTTCCGTCTTAAAGGGCAGATATATGATTAATATGGATTCGGAGGAAGAAGGTTATCTGTGGATTAGCTGTGCAGGTGGACTGAGCGGAATCAGCAGGATTCCGGTACAGTATCAGGATATGGAAGGGGAAGTGGCAGAGGTTGTAATCGACGGCCTTACAGGAGGTCATTCCGGGGCTGAGATTGATAAGATCCGGGCAAACGCCAATAAACTGATGGGACGTTTCCTCCATGAACTGGGGCAGAAAGCCGGATTTACAATTGCCGGAATCGAAGGCGGCACAAAGGACAACGCAATTACCAGAGAGTGTAAAGCGCTTTTGGTGATAAATCCCGAGGAAACAGAAATTGTTGAACAATATGCGGCGGAGTATCAGGAAAATTTGAGGAAAGAGTACAGCGCTACAGATGCAGGAATCTGTGTAAGGGTTACTTTTGAAGGATATCGGGAGATTCCGGCGCTGACAATGCTGAGTAAGGAGAAGACGGTATTCTTTTTGATGAACGTGCCTTACGGAGTTGAAAAGATGAGCGGTGAGATTGAAGGACTGGTGGAAACTTCAAATAATATAGGGATTCTGAAACTGGAGGATGGTGAATTGTTTGCCTCCTGCGGTGTGAGAAGCTCTGTGGAAAGTGCGAAATTCCATGTTTCCGATAAAATCCGGTATCTGACAGAATTTTTAGGCGGAGAGTATGTACCGGAGGGAGATTATCCGGCTTGGGAATACAAAAAAGATTCTGTGCTGCGAGATCTGATGGTGGCATCGTACAAAGAAATGTTCCGGAAGGAACCGGAGGTGAAAGCAATTCACGCCGGTCTGGAATGCGGACTGTTCTATGACCGGATTCCGGGTCTGGATTGCGTGTCCTTCGGTCCCGATATGCAGGATATTCATACCACAGAGGAGAAGCTGAGTATTTCGTCCGTGGAAAGAATGTGGAATTATCTGCTGAAGGTGTTAGAAAATATTCAAAAATAAGAGAGCTGCTGCCCCGCTTAGTAAAGCGGGGTATTTTTTGTAAAAAAAACTTGATAACGATAGTGTTGTTATGATAGACTATTCTTGGTATACTAGCGAAAAAATTTGTTTGCTCGGTATATGAAAAAACGTGGTTGAAAACCAAAGAAAAAGTGTAAAGGATACGAGAAAGGAGAGGAGTATGAAGCGAATTGCTTTATGCCTGTTGGCAATGATTCTTGTTCTGACTCCTGCATTGCAGGCGTATGCGGCAGAACCGGATGCGGTGATGGCGAACACCAACGTGGAAAGTGAACTGCAGGAGGAAGGTCAGAAGACAGAAACACAGCCAGAAATGGAGACAGAGTTGGAAACGGAAACAGAACCGAAAACACGGTTGGAAACAGAGCCAACAACAGAAACACAGACAGAAGCAGAGACAGAGATAACAACAAATGACGATACGGCAGATGAACAGGAAATTCCTGTTTTGTCCGACAGTGCGCAGGTGAAGGTGACGATTGCGTCAGCGCTGGTGTTGTATCGAAGTGTTGATTTTACGATTTCGCTGAGTGGACAGGAAAGTAAGACCATTACACTGCAGGGACAGTCTGAGGAAGATGCAGTTTTACAGAGCGGGGCGGTGGAAAGCTCCGTCAGTTTTGAGCATCTGGAGGAAGGCAGTTACACATTGAATGTGTCTGCACCGGGATTTGCAACGTATTCGCAGGAACTTTCGGTTGGAAAGATGGCATATACGGTGCAGCTGACCACCGGATTTGTAAGCGGATATACATATGAAAGCGGAAACAGTCATCCGGGTGTGCTTTTAATCGGAGATGCCGACGGAAACGGCAGTGTGGATGACAACGATAAGAACCGAGTGATTGATGATATTGAGAATGATACTACGGGACTGACGGATCTGAACGGGGATGGTGAGACAGATCTTGCGGATTTGGAGTATTTTACGAAAGGCTACCAGATTGAAGAGAATACAGCAGCAACGATCGGGACAAGCATTCCCGATTCGGTGATTACTGCAGAATCAGGGTCTGGCACGCTGATGAATGAAAATCAGGATGGAAGCTTCGTCTTAAAAAGAGAGGACGGAAGTCAGATTTCAGAAGAAAATCCTGTGGTAATGGATTTTTCTTTTGAAAACGGAGAGCAGTTTCCTATGGCCGGAATTGAGATAGCAGCCGGTGGAGGAAATCCTATTAAGAATGCAGATATTCAAATTGTATATCTGGATGAAAGCGGAACAGAACAGACGGTACAGATACCTGTCCGTGAAGGGGTAGAATTTCTGCTGCATGCAAGAAGTGTGACAGTAGAAGAAAAGCAGGGTATTCTGAGCATCAATCTGGGCGGTCAGGTTGCGGTGAAAAAGGTTACCATCACGATCACAGGCATGAAAAATAATAACAATCTGGCAGAAATTTCCAAGGTGGAATTTTTGAATGATATGGAAAATCGGATACCGGCGCCGCAGATGGATATCCCTAAAAATCTTACGGTTGCCGCAGGAAACAAAACCTTTACGGTAAGCTGGGATGCCTGTGTCAATGTAACCGGATACGAAGTGGAGATTATACAGGGAGACAGCCGGGAAATTGTACAGACCAAGGGAAATACTCTGAGTGTCAGCCAGTTTAACGGTGAAAAACTGGTGAACGGTACCGAATATTCTGTGCAGGTACAGTCTGTAAACGGAACGTGGCGAAGCGGCTTTAGCAGCGCTGTAACGGCAGTGCCGAAGGTGGACAGTAAACCGGATGCCCCGGATAATGTTTCAGCAGCAGGAAAGTACAGGAGCATCGATGTATCATGGAAAATGATGGAAGATACGGATTCCTACCATGTCTATTATAGGAAAAAAGGAACAGAGGAATTTGTAAAGAGTGAAGCAGTAAAAGCAAACCGTTATACGATTACCGGTTTGAAAGATAAGACGGTCTATGAAATTTATGTGACCGGGGTCAATGAACTGGGAGAGAGCGGACCGTCTCTTACGGCAGCGGCAGAGACAACAATACTGGATGCGGCAGTAATGCCCAAGTATCATCTGATAAACCGGGCGGAAGATGGACAAGTGAGCGGGCATATTGTCAGCGCTTCCATTCAAAACGGTGAGATGAAAGACAGTCCTCTGGATGAAACACAGGGACAGTCAGGAAAGACGGCATGGGGAACGGTGGACAATAACCCGGCCTCCAGTTATGCCCATAGTACATGGGATGGCGGCGGTTATAATAATCTGGGAATTAATGGAGTGACCTATGAATTTGACCAGCCCTACCAGATAGAAACCATTGCCCTTCAGGAGCTTTCACCCCAGAGCACAGGATATGGATATGCAAAAATCCGGTATTGGGACGAACAGGGAGTGCAGCATGAGTTTGGTAGAGGAGAGGTTTCTGTTGCGCGGAAGACGGACTCTGAGAAACGGGTATATTATCTTCTTCAGATTCCCAGAGTGATTACTGCAAAAAAAATTCAGATTGGAATGGCGAGAGCGGTTGCAAGCGGAACTATTTCCGTCTCCGAGGTATATTTTTACCATTACGATGAGGTAAAGGCGGAGATTATGGACTTGTATGCGGACGATCTCCATACGGTTCTCAAGCCGGAAGTTACCCAAGAAACGATTGATGTACTTCGCAATAAAATCAATACGAAAGAAGAAGTGAGCGGAGAGTATAATCCGAATCGGGAGATGCTGGAAAGAGAACTGAAAAATGCAGAAGATATCCTGAAGGCAGAACTGACGGATCCAATCAGTATCCATGCAGGGATCACCACCACAGATCAGAACAGAGGATTTGGCGGGCTGAATGCATGGCAGCCTTTGGGTATCACAGCAGCAGCCGGAGAACAGGTGACTCTTTATATCGGGCACAACAGTAAAAAAACCGGAGACAATGCAGATTTACAATTAGTAGCAACCCAGTATCACGCAGAATCTTCAGCGATGGAAAAGGTGATCGGTACAAGGCTGAAAGTCGGTAAGAATGAGATTACGATTCCTCAGATTTCTTCACTGACAGCGGAATCCGGCGGCGCGTTGTATATCCAGTATACGGGAAGAAATGCATCAGACCGTTATGCGGTTCGTATAAGCGGCGGTGTAAAGGTGCCGAAACTGGATCTGTATCAGATCAGTGATTCTGCAGAACGGTTTGCGAGAACAAAAGTATATGTGGAAGAACTGACGGAGTATGTAGGACAGATGGAAGCTTTGCATAAGACGTACCATGAGAATTCCGGAAATACGCTGGTTCAGTACGCCTATGATGAGAAAAACTGTATTCTCGGAGCTTCGGATATTTTATTGGATACGATGATGTTTTCACTTCCGGCTCAGCAGATTCTTACAGGGGAAGGCTCTGGAAGCGTGGAAGAGAAAGCCCGGCAGATTGTAAATTCCATGGATGCCATGGAAAAGATGATGGATTTGTTCTACCAGCATAAAGGATTAAACCGGAATGCAGCCGATACGGTGGATCGTTATCCCTCCCGCCATCTGAATATCCGTTACCAGAGAATGTTTGCAGGGGCATTTATGTATGCTTCCGGCGCGCATATCGGTATCGAATGGAATGAAACGAAAGGGATGATGACTGGTGTGCCGGTACAGTCTGAAGATGGAAAATATGTGAGCGGCCGGTATTTTGGATGGGGAATCGCCCATGAAATCGGACACTGTATCAATCAGGGAGCGTATGCAGTGGCAGAAGTGACCAATAACTATTTTGCTGTACTGGCGCAGGCCAAGGACACCAATGACAGTGTGCGGTTCAAGTATGAAAATGTATACGATAAGGTGACCTCAGGGACAAAGGGAAGTGCCTCGAACGTCTTTACCCAGCTTGGTATGTATTGGCAGCTTCATCTGGCTTATGACAATGGATACAATTTTAAAACGTATGAAACGTATGAGGAACAGTTGGCCAATCTGTTTTTTGCAAGAGTAGATACTTATGCAAGAACACCGAAAAAAGCTCCGGCTCCGGGAGGAACGGCACTGACTCTTTCTGGAAATAAGGATCAGGATCTGATGAAATTGTGTGTGGCAGCAGCCGGAAAAGATATTTTGGATTTCTTCGAGCGTTGGGGCATGACACCTGCTGAAGATACCAGAGCCTATGCGGCACAGTTTGAAAAAGAGAGCAGGGCAATTTATTATGTCAGTGATGATGCCAGAGCTTACAGACTGACCCATGGAGGAAGCAGCCTGAATGAAACGGTGGAAGCTGTGGGAGCGGATACCGTGGCAGCAGTCAATCCGAATGTGGCAAATCAGGTGGATATCAGCCTGACTTCCCAGAATATTTCTCCGGAAGATATCCTTGGATACGAAATTGTAAGAAGCACTATTTCCGGTGGAGAGAAGGAAAGAGAAGTAGTCGGATTTACTACAGGGACATCCTATACCGATACGGTGACGACGATCAACAACCGGACGGTATCTTATGAAATCACTTTGATTGACAAATATCTGAATCGTTCCGCAGTGAGAACCTTGGATGCAGTAAAAATCCAGCATGACGGAAGTATGGAAAAATCGGATTGGACAGTGAGCACAACTCTGGCTGCTGCAGACGCACAGGAGCCGGGAACGGGGGACGAAGATATGCCGTGCGGTCCTCAGACGGAGGATCCAGTCAAAAAGACCATCGATCAGGATATTCGTACCACCTATACAGGTATCGTACAATCGGGAAAAGAAGCAGAAATTATTCTGAACTTTAACCGGACGCTGGTTGCAACCGGATTGAAATATACGGTAACTTCCGGTCAGGCCATTCAGGATTATGAGTTATATGTACAGTCAGAGGAGCGGGAATGGAAGAAGATTGCAGAAGGAACTTTCAAAGGAGAACCGTCTCAGATTGTTTACTTTGCAAATGAAGATGGGGCATATATTTCTACCTATGAGATCATAGCGGTGAAACTGGTAATTCCAAATGCGAAAGCAGGACAGGAAGTTGCAGTATCAGAACTGGATGTGCTGGGCGTGACCGGAGATAATGTGGACTTTAGAAGAACCGGTGACGGAACAGCCGCAATCGGAAAATTGAAAGAAGCATACCAGTACGGCGAGAATCCGGAAGATGTCATTCCGAAAGACTCTATCATCTTTACCGGAAGCTATAAAGGAAATCCGGCATACAATACAGTGCTTCTGTACGATGAAGATGGAAATATCCTAGGCGGAACGGATGAAACAGGAGCCTTAAAGGCACAGCAGATTATTCTTGCAGATGTTCCGGAAACCGGGGATCTGGCAGATACGGCAGACGGTACATGGATTTACTGGATTGACCCTCAGGACGAGGCAGCGCTGGCAGGAGTGAATGCGGTACGGGCAGAACTCTATCGTGTAAATAATGCATTGACACAGGAGGGACAGCGAATGGTCAGCGATACACTGTTTGAAGTACTTCCGGCAGAACTGCCAGATATTGAATTAAGCAGAAACCAGCAGAGGCGGTAAAACGCAGCACCATAAAAGGAGTAGAACATGAAAAAATATATTACAGGAATGGTTATGGCAGTGTTCACGCTTATCTTATTGCTGCCGATGCGGGTGGAGGCGGCAGGGAACGGTACCGCCGAGCTGCAGGAAGATGGCAGTCAGGCGGCGGTGGTACTGACACTGCCCAATGCAGCAGGAGAGAAAATTTCTTCTCTGCAGTTCAGTTTGAAGTTGGAGTCTGCAAATCTTCAGGCAATCACGGCAGGATTTGATTTTGACGGAGAACTGGGCGGAAAGGTAAGAGAAGCGCGCTACCATGAAGAAAGCGGAATACTGAACGTGTATGTGGCCGGAACGAAGGCGTTATTTTCCGATGATTCCCTTACCGTCGGAAAAGTGAATCTGACACAGAGCGGGAAAGAGGCCTTAGATGTGACAATACGTTTTCAGGAAGATTCCCTGAAAGTAGTACAGGGAACAAAAACTGCAGGGGTAACGCTCGTACAGGAGCCGGAGCCGGTTAAGGTTACGGTGTCCGGAACCGGAGGCGGTACAGAACCGGAGAATCCGGGTGAAGGTGGGAATCCCGGAGAAGATGGAAATCCGGGAGAGGATGGAAATCCCGGAGAAGACGGAAATCCGGGAGGAGACGGAAATCACGGGGAAGATGGAAATCCCGGAGGAGACGGAACTTCCGGAGGAGACGAAATTCCAAAGGCAGATAAAACGGTACTTTTGGAGATGCTGGCAACAGCAGCCGGATATCAGGAAAAAGATTATACGGCAGACAGTTATGCAGCGCTGAAAGATGCGGTGAAAAAAGCGGAGGCTTTACGTGACCGTGAGGATGCAGCGCAGGAAGAAATTGATCTGGCGGCTGCCTCTATACAGGATGCGATTGGAAGACTGGTTCCGGTCAGTACGAACATTGGAACGGGAGATAAAACAGAAACTGTATCACCGGAAACGAAACCGGAACAAAATCAACAGAACCAACAAAATCAGCAGAATCAGCCGGATCAGACTCCGAATACGGGAGACGTTTCACCCTTGTTTATGTATGAGGCGCTGGTTGTTCTCAGTATTGCTGCCGTTGCAGGCATGTTGTTGATTTGGGGCTTTGGAAAAAAGACAAAAAGCAGATAAAACATAGATATAGTTTTTCAGGACAGAGATAATGTGAGGCATATCTCTGTCCTCTTTTTATCTTGGGAGTCCAAACTCCTCCAAGATAAAGTATCCGGAAAATTTTTGTAAAAACCTGTTCTAAACTCCCATCCCCCGGCATATGATGTAATGAGCATAAGGGGCAAAGCCTACTCAAAAGCGGGCGGCGAATGGGGAACGATGATGTGAAACGTTTATCCGGTTATCTGATACTGCTGATAGTTTTTCTGGCTTTTCAGGGCGGTTTGTCTGCTCATCTCTTACAATATGCCCGGATACAGAATCTGGAAGAAAACTGCGAAGAATCCGCTGAATTTCGGGAGATGAAGATCAGCCGGGAGAATCTGGAGCAGATCCGGGAATTTTCTCAGGAGAACAACGTAAAGTTTGCAGAGTGTCTTTCCGTTTTGATGGTTGAACATGAATTTGACCTGTTCCAAAAGATAAAAATCAACCGGGAAAAAGTATTTCGGCTGCAAAAACTGCTGAAGGAAAAACGGAAGGAACCTTATGAGAAACTGGTAACTGCTTACGAAATGATTTTCACGGGTCTCGTGTATTTTCCACTGCCCGGCGAAGGGGATAGAGGGAAGGAAAAACAGTTTTTCTTCGAAAACGGTTATGGGGCAGAGCGAAGCTACGGCGGAGCCAGAACCCATGAAGGAATTGATGTTTTCGGGAGCCGTGAGGCAGCGGGATTTTATCCGGTAGTGAGCATGACAGACGGTGTGATCGAGCAGATTGGGTGGCTGCCGTTAGGCGGTTACCGGATAGGTGTGCGCAGCTTTAGCGGAGGCTACTTTTATTATGCGCATTTATCGGCGTATGAGAAACATTTTGAGGTGGGAGACCGGGTAAGGGCAGGAGAGCTTCTGGGGCTGATGGGAGACACCGGGTACGGTGAGGAGGGAACCAGCGGACGTTTTCCGGTACACCTGCATCTGGGAATCTACATACCAACCAGCCATTATAAGGAAATGAGCATCAATCCCTATCCCGTGTTATTACTTACGGAGAAACAGATTGTAGAGTACCAATATTGAGAAAAATATGCTATAATAAAATATAAGACGTTGGGGTGAAAAGGTATTTTGCCTTGGGCGAAGCGAAAGGAATGGAACGGTTATGGAAATACAATTGTGGCGCGAGATTTTAAGCCCATATGAATTGGCAGTAAGAGAGCTGGTTGACAAATTCAACCATCTGATTAAGGAGCATAGAGAACGGGGGCTTTATTCTCCGATTGAGCAGGTGACAGGCCGGGTAAAAAGTGTCACCAGCATTCTTGAAAAAATGAAGAAAAAAGGAATTCCATTTGAAGAGATGGAACAGCAGGTGGAGGACATTGCAGGAATCCGGATCATCTGTCAGTTTGTGGAGGATATCAGCCGGGTAACAGAGCTGATTGCCCACAGGTCCGATATGGAGATTACCTGTGAGAAGGATTACATCACCCATATGAAGGAGAGCGGTTACCGCAGCTATCATCTGGTGATCAATTATCAGGTGGAGACCCTGAACGGGCCGAAGAAGCTTCAGGCGGAGATTCAGATCCGTACCATGGCGATGAATTTCTGGGCGACCATTGAACATTCTCTTCAATACAAATATAAGACGAATATTCCGCCTCATGTAAAGGAGCGGCTTTCCAAAGCGGCAGATGCCATTATTGCTCTGGATTATGAGATGTCTTCTGTGCGCAGCGAGATTATGAATGCTCAGAATTCCTCTCTTCTGCAGCGGAATCTGGTAATGGATATTATCGGCAACATTGAAAATCTTTACCAGAAGACCAATAAGAGGGAAGTGGAAAAAATCCAGAACGAATTTTACAGGATTTATGCCTCCAATGACCTTCAGCAGCTAAAGCGGTTTCACCAGCAGTTGGATATTATTGCGGAAGGATACCGGGCGCAGGCAGTTACCTGTGATATAGAAGCTTAAAAAGCAGCGGTAAAAAATACACGAAGGATACGATGAAAATGATGACGTTACCAATTCAGTTTGAACAGGATATGAAAGAACTTCTGGGGGAGGAGTTTCAGAAATTTGCAGACAGCTATCACGTTTCCCCCCACAGCGGCCTGAGAGTCAATACCGGAAAGATTTCCCCGGAAGCTTTCCGGAGATTGGCTCCGTTTTCTCTGGACAGAGTGGAATGGATTTCCAATGGCTTTACCTATCAGGAGGGAACCTTATCAAAAGACCCTTATTATTATGCAGGACTTTACTATCTTCAGGAACCAAGCGCCATGACGCCGGCAGACCGGCTGGCGCCGGAATCTGGAGATTTTGTGTTGGATTTATGTGCGGCTCCGGGAGGGAAGGCTACGGAGCTGGG
This sequence comes from Clostridiales bacterium, assembly GCA_018374355.1. GTDB lineage: Bacteria > Bacillota > Clostridia > Lachnospirales > Lachnospiraceae > Oliverpabstia. Next base: position 69,669 of record JAHAFI010000012.1, on the reverse strand, counting down.
AGCAAGGCTTCAGGGAAAAGGGCTGTTGGTGGCCAATGATATCAGCAACAGCAGGGCAAAGGCTCTTTTGAAAAATCTGGAGCTGATGGGAATCCCCAATATCTATGTGACCAGTGAGGATCCCGCCCGGCTTTTGGAGCACCTGCCGGAATTTTTTGATAAGATTCTGGTGGATGCCCCTTGTTCCGGGGAAGGCATGTTTCGAAAGGATCCCAAAATGATCAGTTACTGGGAGGAGCAGGGACCGGAATACTACAGCAAAATTCAAAGGGAGCTGATCCTTCAGGCGGCGGACATGCTTCGTCCGGGAGGGAAGCTTTTGTATTCCACCTGCACCTTCAGCAGACTGGAAAATGAGGGGACCATCGGATGGCTTCTGGAAAAACGTCCCGAGATGCATCTGATTCCCTGTGAACCCTACGAGGGCTTTTCAGCGGGGCGCGGGGGTCTTACGGACTGTGTAAGGATTTTCCCACATCGTATGGAAGGAGAAGGGCATTTTCTTGCGCTGCTGGAAAAAGAGGGTACGCCGAAGCCCCGAAAGACAGTGAAAGGAAATTCCGGGAAGCTTCCTGCGGAAGCAGAGGAATTTTTAAAGGATTGCAAAGGGCTGACAGAGAAGAGAGAAATGACGTATTATCTGCAGGAGGACAGGCTGTACGGGGTAGGAGCTTGTGACGGTATGCCGAAAAAGCTTCGTTATCTGCGGACGGGATTATTTCTGGGAACCTGCAAAAAGAAGCGGTTTGAACCGTCTCAGGCCCTTGCCATGGCGCTGGATAAAGACTCCTATGCATCCTGCATTTCCTTTTCAAGGGAAGACGAGCGGGTGATCCGTTATCTGAAGGGGGAAACGCTGGATCTCTCAGATATGGATTTAAGCAAGAAAAAGGGCTGGCAGCTTGTCTGCGTGGACGGCTATCCTCTGGGCTGGGGAAAGCTGGCCGGGACAAGCCTGAAAAATAAATATTATGCCGGATGGCGCTGGCAATAAGGAGCTGTTTATGGAAAATATACTGCGTTTGGATAAATATCTTGCCGATCTGGGTGTGGGAACACGGTCGCAGGTGAAGCAGATGATAAAGAAAGGACAGATATGCGTCAACGGGGAGCCGGCAAAAAAGCCGGAGCAGAAGGTGGACACAGAAAGGGACCGGGTAGAGTTTCAGGGAAAACAGGTGGAGTATGTGAAATACCGTTATATTCTGCTGCATAAGCCGGCTGGCTGTGTGTCGGCCACGGAGGACGCAAAGGAGGAAACGGTGATTTCCCTGCTGCCGAAGGAGATTTCCCGGGATTTGTTTCCGGTGGGAAGGCTGGATAAGGATACGGAGGGGCTTCTTCTGCTTACCAATGACGGGGATTTGGCCCACCGCCTTCTTTCGCCGAAAAAGCACGTGGACAAAACGTATTACGCCCGGATTCAGGGGCTTGTGACGGAGGAGGACGGAAAAGCATTTTTGGAGGGCTTGGATATTGGGGATGAGAAACTTACGCTTCCCGGAAAACTTCAGATTCTCCATGGAGGGGAGGAGTCGGAGATTCTTCTGACCATCCATGAAGGACGGTTTCATCAGGTGAAGCGGATGTTTGAGGCGAGAGGCAAGAAGGTGATCTACTTAAAGCGCATTTCCATGGGGCCTTTGGTATTGGAAGATACCCTTTGCCGGGGAGAATACCGGGAACTGCGCAAGGAGGAGCTTTTGGCGCTGGGAGTAAAGAAAGGATAAAAAGATGTTAAAACAGATAAAAGCAGTGTTATTTGATCTGGATGGAACACTGGTGGATTCCATGTGGATGTGGAAGGATATCGACAGCGAATATCTGGGCCGGCGGGGTTATGAAGTGCCGCCGGAGCTTCAGAGGGATATTGAAGGGATGAGCCTTACAGAGACAGCCGTATACTTTAAAAACAGATTCCATCTGGAGGAGAGTTTAGAAACTATCAAACAGGAATGGATGGATATGGCCCGGGACAAATACATGTATCAGGTGCCGTTGAAACCGGGTGCAAGAGAATTTCTGGAGGTTCTGAGAGAAAGAGGCATTCGTACCGGTATCGCCAGCGCCAACGGCATTGAACTGGTTCATGCAGTGCTGAAGGCGAACGGAGTGGACGGGCATCTGGACTCGGTACATACCTGCTGTGAGGTTTCCAAAGGAAAACCCCACCCGGATATCTATCTTCTGGTGGCAGAAAGGCTGGGGGCAGATCCGGAGGAATGTCTGGTAATGGAGGATATTCCCATGGGAATTCTTGCGGGAAAGCGGGCAGGCATGAAGGTCTGCGCCGTGGAGGACGCATTCAGCCTGAATCAGTCAGAAGAGAAACGAAGACTTGCAGATTATTACATCAAAGACTATTACGATATATTAGAAGAAAGATATGAGGTGCTTGAAGGGTGAGTGGAAAATTTTTGCCGGTATCCCGGCGGGAGTGTGAGGAGAGAGGAATCGGACAGGTGGATTTTGTTTATGTGATCGGAGACGCCTACGTGGATCACTCCTCCTTCGGCCCGGCCATCATCAGCCGTGTACTGGAAAGCAGAGGATATACGGTGGGAATCATAGCGCAGCCGGACTGGAAAAATCCGGAGAGTATTCAGGTATTTGGTGAGCCGAGGCTGGCATTTTTAGTGTCCTCGGGAAACATGGATTCTATGGTGAATCATTATACCGTATCGAAAAAACACAGGCAGAAGGATGCCTTTTCTCCGGGAGGAAGGATGGGGCTTCGCCCCGACCGGGCCGTGACGGTCTACGGCAACCTGATCCGGAAAAGCTATAAGAAAACTCCCGTGATTTTAGGAGGAATCGAAGCCAGCCTGCGCCGTCTGGGACATTACGATTACTGGGCGGATCAGGTAAAACGAAGCGTGCTTTTAGACTCGGGGGCAGATATGATTTCCTACGGGATGGGGGAACGCTCCATCGTGGAGATCGCAGAAGCGCTGGATTCCGGGCTGGAGGTCAAAGATATTACCTTTATCCGGGGAACGGTATACCGCAGCAGGACTACAGAGCATATCCCGGATCCGGTCTTTCTGCCGGAATTTGAAAAAATCCGGGAAAGCAAATCGGATTATGCGAAAAGCTTCGGCATTCAGTATAAAAATACAGACCCGTTTCAGGGGAAAACGCTGGTGGAGGATTATGGAAATCAGGGCTATGTAGTACAGAACCCTCCGGCATTTCCTCTTACCAAACAGGAAATGGACGATGTCTATGACCTGCCTTACCAGAGGACTTGGCATCCCATGTACGAAAAAGACGGGGGAATCCCTGCCATAGAGGAGATCCGTTTCAGTCTGGCCAGTAACCGGGGCTGCTTCGGAAGCTGCAATTTCTGTGCTCTGACCTTCCATCAGGGAAGAATCGTGCAGGTGAGAAGCCATGAATCTTTGCTGAAAGAGGCAAGGGAAATGACGGAAGATCCCCTGTTTAAGGGCTATATCCACGATGTGGGAGGTCCTACGGCAGATTTTCGCCAGCCGGCCTGCAAAAAGCAGTTGACGAAAGGGGCATGCAGTCATAAGCAGTGTCTCTTCCCGACCCCTTGTGAAAATCTGGAAGCGGATCATGGGGATTATCTGAATCTTCTGCGAAAGCTGCGCAAGCTCCCCAAAGTAAAAAAGGTATTTATCCGTTCAGGAATCCGGTTCGACTATGTGCTGGCAGATAAAAAGACTCCATTTTTGCAGGAACTGGCAGAACACCATGTCAGCGGACAGCTTCGGGTAGCGCCGGAACACGTTTCGGGAAAGGTGCTGAAGCGGATGGGGAAACCCTCCCATCAGGTATATGAGGAATTCTTAAAAAAATATCAGGCCTGCTGCAAAAAAGCGGGAAAAGAGCAGTATGCGGTTCCGTATTTTATGTCCTCCCATCCGGGCTGCGGTCTTCGGGAGGCGGTGGAACTGGCGGAATATATCCGGGATTTGGGATTTATGCCGGAGCAGGTACAGGATTTTTACCCCACTCCGTCTACGGTTTCCACCTGTATGTACTATACCGGGATGGATCCGCTGACCATGGAACCGGTCTACGTTCCGAAAAATCCCCACGAAAAAGCGATGCAGAGAGCACTGATTCAGTACCGCAATCCGGAAAACCGGGGACTTGTGGAAGAAGCGCTGAAAAAAGCCGGAAGGGAAGATTTGATTGGATTCGGACCGAAATGTCTTCTCCGCCCGGGAAATGCCCATGGAAAAAAACAGGGACAAGGACAGAAATCCGGACGGACACAGGAAAAGAAAAGCGGAAAGAAACGCACGATCCGTCAGATCCATAAAAAGAAAGCATAAGAGGGATAACTAAAATTTTCCTAAATTTTTATGTGAAACTATTGGTAAACCGGAAAGAATTTGTTAAAATAGCCTGTGATTAAAACAAACGCGAGAGGAAACAGTATGAAAGTTAAAAAAGGTGATTTTGGGTATATTCATGGACAGAAAATCAGGCGGGGTTTACTGACGCTGGGGCTTTTTGCCCTGCCGCTGGCAGCTTTTATCGGCGGCGTGCTGGTTACGGGAACGAAAAAAAATATCATCACAGTGGTTGCCATGGTGGGATGTCTTCCGGCCTGCCGGGCGCTGGTGAGCGCAATTGTCATGTGGATGCAGAAACCCATGGACAAAGAGATTTATCAGAAGATACAAAAACATACAGGCGGTCTAGTCATGTCCTATGAGATGTATCTGACCACCTATGAGAAAAGTGTTTTTGTGGAAAGCTTTGCCATCTGCGGAAATAAAGTTGTGGGATATTCTTCACGGATGGATGGCTCTCCCCAGTTTATCGAACAGCATGTGAAAAAAATCCTGAAACAGAACGGGTATAAGACAGACGTAAAGGTATTAAAGGAGCTGAACCAATATCTGGAACGATTGGACTATCTGAATGCCCACAAGGAAGAGCTTACAAAAGATATTGTGTTTGAGCCGGATTCCCGCTATCCTGATTTGAGCAGGGAGGAACTGATCAAGCATACAATTCTGGCAATATCACTGTAAAACAAAAAATGACGGCAGGATGGGAGCGGGAGAGAAAATCCCGTTCCCCCTGTAAAGGTGAACAATGAGAAAACTTGAAATTGGAAAAAATGAAGCCGGTCAGCGAATGGACAAATACCTGAAAAAGTATTTTCGGGAAGCTGGTTCCGGTTTTTTATATAAAATGCTGAGAAAAAAGAACATTCTTCTGAATGACAAAAAGGCTGACGGAAAGGAAATGCTTCGGGAGGGAGACTTTATCACCCTTTATCTTGCGGAAGAAACCATAGAAAAATTCCGCGGGATTTCGGAGGCAGAACAGAAGGACACGTATCCGGTGACAAATCTGGAGATTTTATATGAAGATGAAAATTTTCTGTTCTTAAATAAGCCCGCAGGAATGCTGTCCCAGAAGGCATCGCCGACGGATGTTTCCATGGTGGAATACCTGCTGGGTTATCTTCTGGAAAATGGGAAGATTACGAGAGAAGAGCTTGCCACATTCCATCCGTCGGTCTGCAACCGTCTGGACAGAAATACCAGCGGACTGATTCTTGCGGGGAAAACCCTGCCGGGACTTCAGATACTTTCCGGTATCATCAAAGAGCGCTCCATGAAAAAATATTATCTCTGTCTCGTAAAGGGAAGAGTAGAAGAAGAAACCTACTGCCGGGCATATCTTCAGAAGGATGCCCGCACCAATCAGGTGAAGATTCTGGATCATAAAGAGGAGGGAGCAGCACTGATTGAAACCGGGTATAAACCCCTGTGGAGCAGCGGAAGGGAAACTCTTCTAAAGGTGGAACTGATTACGGGAAAATCCCATCAGATTCGAAGCCATCTGGCAAGTCTGGGACATCCTCTGGCGGGAGATCCCAAGTATGGGGATGGGGGATGGAATCAGGAGCTTAGAAAGAAGGCCGGGCTTTCCAGACAGTTTCTCCATGCATGGGAGGTGGTATTTCCCTCAGGAGAAGGAATTTTGGCCCCTTTGTCTGAAAAAACCATACAGGCGCCCTTGCCCCGGGAACTGGGAAGGACTTTGACGGCGGTGGGATGTAACTGGAGAAAATAGGCAGCTTTGCTGCAGAGCAGGACAGAAAGAAGGAAAGATATGTTGAAACAGAAAGAGACATCGAAAATCGAAGAGGAAGATAAGGAAAGGGAAGAAGCAGCGGTAAATCCGAAAGAAGAGGGAAAGGAAGAGCAGGAAGAAGCAGAAGAAATAGAAGAGACAGAGGAAAACAGGAAGGGCAGGAAAAAGAAAAAAAAGAAGACTGTCCGGAAAAAAACATTGAAAGAGGAGCTGACAGAGGATTTGATTCTGTTTGCCATAGTTCTGATAACTGTATTTTGTATACAAAATTTCGTGATCGTCAATGCGGTGATTCCCAGCGGTTCCATGGAGGATACCATCCTGATCGGAGACCGGATTATCGGAAACCGTCTTGCTTACCGGTTCGGTGAACCGGAGCGGGGGGACATTGTGATCTTTAAATATCCGGACAATGAGGAACAGGTTTATATTAAACGGCTGATTGGTCTGCCGGGAGAAAAGGTGGAGCTTAGAAACGGGCTGGTTTATATCAACGATTCCGAAGAGCCGTTGGAGGAACCTTATCTTCCCGACGGTCCATCTCCAGATTACGGCGTATTTTATGTACCCGAGGATGGTTATTTTATGATGGGTGATAACCGGTACAATTCCGTGGACTCCCGTGAATGGGAGCATACCTTCGTGACAAGGGATCAGGTGCTGGCAAAAGCCTTTCTTAGGTACTATCCTTTGAATCGGATAAAACTGATGTGACCGGGGAGGCAAACAAATGGCAACATGGAATTCCAGAGGACTGAGGGGTTCTACACTGGAGGAACTGATCAACAGAAGCAATGAAGAATACAGGGAAAAGGGGCTGGCGCTGATCCAGAAGATTCCCACGCCCATTACACCTGTAAAGATCTCAAAGGAAAGCCGGCATATTACGCTGGCTTACTTTGAACAGAAAAGTACGGTGGACTATATCGGCGCTGTGCAGGGGATTCCCGTGTGCTTTGACGCAAAGGAGTGTAAGGAGGACGGATTTCCGCTGGCCAATGTGCATGAGCACCAGATCCGGTTTATGAAGGAGTTTGAACGGCAGCAGGGGATTGCTTTTCTGATTATTTTCTTTTCCGGAAGAAATGAATTTTATTACCTGCCTCTGCGGGATTTGATGAAATTCTGGGAGAGAGGAAAAAACGGGGGAAAGAAGCGGTTCCGGTATGAGGAATTAAATCCGGCCTACGTCCTTCCCCGGCACAGCGGCGTGCTGGTTCCTTATCTGGAAGGGATACAACGGGATTTGGAAGAGAGGGATTGACTTTTTTCCTGAGTGCAAGTATAATTCTTATATTCGTTTGATAACACGCTATCACGGTAAAGTGAAATGCGAAGGATTGGGAAAGGGGATCACAGAATGAAACAGTTATTTCATACTCCGGAAGGGGTTCGGGATGTATATGGAATGGAATGCGAGAAAAAGCTGTATTTGCAGGAAAAGCTGCAGAAGGTATTCCATGCATACGGCTATCAGAATATAGAAACGCCCAGTCTGGAATATTTTGATGTATTCGGAAAACAGGTGGGTACAACGCCATCCAGAGATTTATATAAATTTTTTGACCGGGAAGGAAACACACTGGTGCTTCGTCCCGACTTTACCCCGTCGATTGCCCGGGCGGCATCTATGTACTTTCATAAAGAAGAACTTCCGGTGCGTCTTTGTTACAGAGGAAATACCTTTGTAAACAGCTCCAGCTATCAGGGAAGGCTGAAAGAATCCACGCAGATGGGCGTGGAACTGATTGGTGACGCTTCCGTGGATGCGGATGGGGAAATCATCGCGCTGACGGTTCAGCTATTAAAGGAGACCGGGCTGAAAGAATTTCAGATCAGCATCGGACAGGTGGATTTTTTTGAAGCTCTGATTGTGGAAGCGGGTTTGTCTGAGGATACGGTCCAAAAGCTTCGGGAACTGATATCCAATAAAAATTATTTCGGTGTGGAGGAACTGCTGGAAAGCCAGAACCTTTCAAAAGAGCTGGTGGAGGTGTTTTCTCTGCTTCCCCAGTTATTCGGTTCGCTGGAGGTTTTGGAGCGGGCAAGAAAGCTGACCGGGAATCCGGAGGCCCTGCGGGCTATTGATCGTCTGGAGGAAATCTATCAGGTGCTGCAGCAGTACGGATGTGAACATTACATATCCTTCGATCTGGGAATGCTGAGCAGATACCAGTATTATACGGGAATTATTTTTCAGGGTTACACGTATGGAACGGGAGAGCCTTTGGTGAAGGGAGGACGGTACAACCATCTGTTGGAGCATTTCGGAAGCCCGGCACCGGCCATCGGATTTGGTCTTGTGATGGAGCAGGTGTTAAATGCTCTGGAGCGTCAGAAAATCGACGTTCCGATCATGAAGGCAAGAACGCTGATCCTGTATCCGGAGAGCAGCCGTCATCTGGCGATTTGTATAGCAAAAGAACACCGTCTGCATCAGATGGAGGTTCAGTGTATGCGGTTGGAAGAGGGAAAAACCAGAGATGATTATATTGCGTATGCAAAGCATCATCAGTTCGGAGATTTGATTTATCCGGTTTCAGAGGAGGAAATCCGGGTGATGAACCTGTTCACGGATGAAGTGCAGATTACGAATCTGAGAAGTTTTCGATAAGGAGGCCAAACCCATGAGATATTTAACCATTGCGCTGACCAAAGGCCGGCTGGCGGATAAAACACTGAAGCTTTTAGAGGCTGTCGGCATCACCTGTGAGGAGATGAAGGACAAGACCACCCGCAAGCTGATTTTTGTCAATGAAGAGCTGAAACTGAAATTTTTCCTTGCCAAGGGGCCGGACGTTCCCACCTATGTGGAATACGGCGCTGCAGATATCGGGGTGGTGGGAAGAGACACGATTCTGGAAGAGGGAAGAAAGCTGTATGAGGTGATGGATTTGGGATTTGGGAAATGCAGAATGTGCATCTGCGGCCCGGAATCTGCAAGACCGCTTCTGGAGCATAATCATCTGATACGTGTAGCTACCAAATATCCCAATATTGCAAAGGATTATTTTTATAATAAAAAACATCAGACGGTGGAGATCATCAAGCTGAACGGTTCTATTGAACTGGCGCCCATCGTAGGGCTTTCCGAGGTGATCTGCGACATTGTGGAGACCGGCTCCACACTGAGAGAAAACGGTCTGGGGGTTTTGGAGGAGGTGTGTCCGCTGTCTGCCCGCATGGTTGTGAATCAGGTGAGCATGAAAATGGAAAGTGAGCGGATTTCCCAGTTGATCCAGAAGCTTAAACAAGTAATCAGGGAGGCTGACTAATGAGAATCGTAAAACTTACCAAGGAAACTACAGAAAATATTCTGGAAAATATGCTGAAAAGAAGCCCCAGCCAGTATGGAGCATACGAAAGCCGGGTGCAGGAGATCATTGAGAGAGTAAAAAATGAAAAGGATCAGGCGGTTTTTGATTATACGAGACAGTTTGACAAAGCAGAGATTGACGCTTCCAACATAAAGGTGACTGAGGAGGAGATTCAGGAAGCCTACCGGGTGATCGATCCGGATTTACTGAGGGTGATCCGCAAGGCACTGGTAAATATTGAAAGCTATCATGCCCTCCAGAAACAGAACAGTTGGTTCAACAGTACGGAACAGGGAACGATGCTGGGACAGAAAATCACGCCTCTTGCAAAAGCGGGTGTGTACGTACCCGGAGGAAAGGCAGTCTACCCGTCTTCTGTTTTGATGAACATTATGCCGGCAAAGGTGGCCGGGGTGGAGAAGATCATTATGACGACTCCCTGTAATGCCGAAGGAAAAGTGAATCCGGTGGTTCTGGTGGCTGCCAAGGAGGCGGGAGCCGATGAAGTCTATAAGGTGGGAGGGGCACAGGCCATTGCCGCTTTAGCGTTTGGCACGGAAAGCATTCCCAAGGTAGACAAGATTGTGGGTCCGGGAAATATTTATGTGGCGCTGGCGAAGAAAGCGGTTTACGGTCATGTAAGCATTGATTCGGTGGCAGGCCCCAGTGAAATTCTTGTTCTTGCAGATGAGACGGCAAATCCCCGGTATGTGGCTGCCGATCTTTTGTCTCAGGCCGAACACGACGAACTGGCATCCGCTATCTTGATCACCACCAGTATGGAACTGGCAGAGAAGGTCAGCGGGGAAGTGGAAGGATTTGTGGAGGTTCTGGAGAGAAAGGAAATCATCCGGAAATCTCTGGATAATTTCGGCTATATTCTGGTGGCGGATACCATGGAAGAAGCCATTGAAACAGCCAATGAAATTGCTTCCGAGCATTTGGAAATTGTTACCAAGAATCCGTTCGAGGTGATGACAAAAATCCGCAATGCAGGAGCCATCTTTATCGGGGAATACAGTTGTGAGCCGCTGGGGGATTACTTTGCAGGCCCCAATCATATTCTTCCCACCAATGGGACAGCGAAATTTTTCTCCCCGCTTTCGGTGGATGATTTTGTGAAGAAATCCAGTATCATCTACTATTCAAGGGAAGCTTTGGAGCCTATTCACAAAGATATCGAGCAGTTTGCAAAGTCAGAACAACTGACGGCCCATGCAAATTCCATCGCTGTCCGCTTTGAAGAGGAATAACGGAGAAAAATCGGTAACTGTTCGGGAAAGAATCCTGAACAGTATGAAAATTTGTAAGGGGGAGAGACGATGGAGATCAAAAGACAGGAAGAGACCGGATCGAAACGGTCCGTATGGGTACAGAGAAATACAAAAGAAACGAAAATTACCATGAGTCTGGATATTGACGGCAGAGGAAAGGCCAGTCTGGATACGGGAATCGGATTTTTTGATCATATGCTGGACGGATTTGCCCGCCACGGCTTTTTTGATCTGGATGTGGCGGTGCAGGGAGATCTGGAGGTGGACAGCCATCATACCATAGAGGATACGGGAATTGTTTTGGGAAACGCCATCAAGGAGGCGGTGGGAGACAAGGCGGGAATCCGCAGATTCGGAAGTGTGGTGCTTCCCATGGATGAAACACTGGTACTGTGTGCGGTGGATCTGTCGGGAAGACCGTATCTGAATTTTGACGCATCCTTTACAACGCCAAAGCTGGGAGACATGGACACGGAGATGGCAAGAGAATTTTTCCATGCGGTCAGCTATGGAGCAGGAATCAATCTGCACATCAAGGTTCTGGATGGAACGAACAACCATCATATTATGGAAGCGGTATTTAAAGCGTTTGCCAAAGCGTTGGATGAAGCAACGCAGATTGATGCGAGAATACAGGGAGTGCTGTCCACCAAGGGCAGCCTTTAGAAAAGAGGAATACATATGAATTACAAGACAATCATTCCCTGCCTTTATATGGGAAATGGAAAGGCAGTTACCGGTTTCGGTCAAAAGACGGTCTTTGCAGATGGAGACATCCTGCGGCTGGCAAAGGAATATGGAAATACGGGAGCAGATGAGCTGCTGATTTTTGATTTTTCTTCCAATGATGCAGAGCACGAGGAAGCTATCGGCTGGATCAAGAGAGCGGCGCAGGAGGCGGAGGTTCCCATTATCGGAGCAGGAAATGTGAAACGGATGGAGGATGTAAAAAAACTTCTGTATGCCGGCTGTGAGAAGGCCGTGCTGAACTTCTCCAAGGAGAGCAATATTCAGATTCTGGAAGAGGTTTCTAAAAAATTCGGAAGAGAAAAAATTCTGGTGAGTATTTTCATGATGTCCGAATACGAAAATCAGAAAGAACGGATTGAAGCGTTTGCAGGAGGAATTCTCTGTCTGGAAAGCCTTCAGGCAGAAATCAGGCAGAAAACAAAGCTTCCGGTTATTCTTCACAGCAATACACTGGGCGAGGAAGAAATTGCAGAGCTTCTGAAAAAAGATCTGGTTGACGGAATCAGCGGAAGCTTTGTCAGTGATCCGGCGCTGGATCGTATGCAGCTGAAAAAAGAATGGAAGCAGCAGGGAATCTCTGTCAATACCTTTGAGAGCCGGATCGCTTGGAGTGATTTCAAAAAGAACAGCGAGGATATGATTCCCGTCATCGTTCAGGATTACAAGACGGATCAGGTGCTGATGCTGGCCTATATGAATGAGGAAGCCTTTCAGACTACGCTGGATACCGGAAAGATGACCTACTGGAGCAGAAGCAGAAAGGAACTGTGGACGAAGGGAATGACCAGCGGCCATGTGCAGTATGTGAAATCCCTTACGCTGGACTGCGATAACGACACCATTCTGGCAAAGGTATCTCAGGTGGGGGCTGCCTGTCATACCGGAAACCGCACCTGTTTCTTTCAGGAGCTGGTGAAAAAGCCGTATGACGATACCAATCCTCTCCGGGTTTTCCAAGAGGTCTACGATGTGATTCTGGACCGCAAGAAACATCCCAAGGAGGGATCTTATACAAATTATCTGTTTGATAAGGGCGTGGATAAGATTCTGAAAAAGGTAGGAGAAGAATGTACGGAGATCGTCATAGCGGCGAAAAATCCGGATAAAGAAGAAATTAAATACGAAATTTCCGATTTCCTGTACCATGTAATGGTATTGATGGCGGAAAAAGAAGTTAGCTGGGAAGATATTACCAGAGAACTTGCGAGAAGATAAGGAAAATTCTTTTGAAAATTCCCTCTTGTTTAATTATTTTCGGATGGTATAATAACGATGTGCGCCCGAACAGGATTCGTGTGCTTGAACATATTATTATATGAGAATAAGCCCAAGGGCTTTGGAGGGAACATGAAAATTATTATTATTGGATGCGGCAAAGTAGGATTTGCTCTGGCGGAAGAACTTACACAGGAAAACCACGATGTGACCATTGTAGATACCTCTGCAGTACGGCTGCAGGAAGCGGCGGATGATGTGGATGCGCTCCAGATTGTTGGAAACGGATCCAGCATCAGCACGCTGAATGAGGCCGGAATCAGGAATACCGATCTTTTGATTGCCGTGACAGGTTCGGACGAACTGAATCTGCTGTGCTGTTTGATCGGGAAAAAACTGGGAAACTGCCAGACAGTTGCCCGGGTGCGTAATCCGATTTATAACAAAGAGCTTGATTTTATTAAGGAGAGTCTGGGAATCTCCATGATCATCAATCCGGAGATGGCGGCTGCGGCTGAGATTGCCCGTCTGCTCCGTTTTCCGTCAGCGATCAAGATTGATACCTTTGCGAAAGGAAAGGTGGAGCTTTTGAAATTCCGTCTGAAACCGGAATTTGATCTGGACCAGATTTCCATTGCCGAGCTTCCAAGAAAATTCAGGTGCGATATTCTGGTGTCTGCCGTTGAGCGGGAGGACGAGGCTTTTATTCCAAATGGAGATTTTGTTCTGCAGAACGGAGATATGGTGTCTATTATTGCTTCACCGAAAAGTGCGGCAGATTTTTTCCGGAAGATTGGTGTGAAAAGCAATCAGGTTAAAAACTGTATGATGGTGGGCGGTGGAACCATTGCCATCTATCTGGCGAGAAAGCTTTTGGAATCTAAAATCAAGGTTGTGATCATCGAACAGTCCGAGGAAAAATGTCACAAGCTTGCGGAACTTCTGCCTGAAGCCATGATTATTCAGGGAGACGGAACAAATAAAAAGCTTTTGATGGAGGAAAATCTGGAAAATGCGGAAGCTTTTGTTACCCTGACAAATATGGATGAGGAGAATATTCTGCTGGCTTTATTTGCTAAGGAAAAATCAAAGGCAAAGCTGGTTACAAAGGTGAACCGGATTTCCTTCGATCATATTCTGGATCAGTTGGATCTGGGCAGCATCATTTATCCGAAATATATTACAACAGACTACATACTGCGGTATACCCGTGCTACCCAGAATTCCATCGGAAGCAATGTGGAAACCCTGTATCATATTCTGGACAATAAGGCGGAAGCGCTGGAATTCGTAATCCGTGAGAACTCCCCGGCGGTAGGGAAAACCCTGAAGGATCTGAGACTGAAAAGCAATCTTTTGATTGGCTGTATCCATCGGGAGGGTCAGGTTATCATTCCCCGCGGTAACGACAGTATTCAGGTAGGGGATACGGTTATCGTTGTTACTACCCAGAAGGGTCTTGGCGATATTCAGGACATTTTGGCGAAGTAGGGGGACGAAAGAGATGAATTACAGAGTTATTGCATATGTGATGGGATGGGTCATGAATATCGAGGCGGCATTTATGGTGCTTCCCATTCTGACAGGTTTGATTTATAAAGAAGAATCTCTGATGTCCTTCGTAATATCCGCAGGAATCTGTCTGCTATTCGGCGTTCCACTGGTCTGGAAACGCCCGAAAAAACAGCATTTTAATATCCGTGAGGGTTTTGTGACAGTGGCGCTTTGCTGGCTGATGCTAAGCGCTATGGGAGCGCTGCCCTTTGTCATCAGCGGCTGCATTCCCCATCCTGTTGATGCGCTGTTTGAGACTGTTTCCGGTTTCACAACTACCGGAGCCAGTATTTTAAGCGATGTGGAAAGTCTGCCAAAATGCATTCTTTTCTGGAGAAGTTTTACCCATTGGATCGGTGGTATGGGTGTTCTGGTATTTCTGCTGTCCATTATTAAGATGGTGGGCGGTTCCCATATGAACCTGATGAAAGCAGAGAGCCCGGGTCCTTCCGTTTCAAGACTGGTGCCTACCGTGCGTTCCACAGCAAAAATCCTGTACGGGATTTATCTGGGAATGACGCTTGTGGAAATCGTCATTCTGCTGCTTTGCAAAATGCCGCTGTTTGATGCACTGTGCACGGCCTTCGGTACGGCTGGTACCGGCGGATTTGGAATAAAAAATGACAGTATGGCAGGGTATTCCACCTCTATTCAGGTGGTTGTAACCATTTTCATGATCCTTTTTGGTGTGAACTTCAACGTGTATTTCCTGCTTTTGGTAGGAAAAGGAAAACAGGCCCTGAAAAATGAGGAGGTCCGCTGGTATTTGATAGTCATAGCCACAGCGGTGCTGACGATTGCATGGAATATCCGGGGGATTTTCGAAAACTTTGGTCAGGCTGTCCAGCAGTCTGCTTTTCAGGTGGCTTCCATCATCACTACTACCGGATTTGCCAGTACCGACTTCAATCTGTGGCCGGAGGTTTCCAGAACCGTGCTGATCATGCTGATGTTTGTGGGAGCCTGTGCGGGAAGTACAGGAGGCGGAATCAAGGTTTCCCGTTTTATCATCCTGTTAAAATCTATGGGAAAAGAAGTCCGTCAATATCTCCATCCCCGTCAGGTGCGCAAAATCCAGATTGACGGAAAACCTGTGGAGCACGAGGTTGTGCGGAATGTCAACGTGTTTATGGTGGTATATACCATGATTTTTGCGTTTTCCATGCTGATTCTGGCTTTTGACGGTCTGGATCTGATTACCAATTTTACGGCTGTAGCGGCAACCTTCAACAACATCGGACCGGGATTGGAACTGGTTGGGCCTTCTGCAAACTTTGGACTCTTTTCTTATCCGGCGAAATTGGTACTGATTTTTGATATGCTGGCAGGAAGACTGGAGATATTCCCGCTGCTGCTTTTATTTTTCCGTGATACGTGGAGAAAATTTTAAGAAAATCTTATTCCCGCAGGAACGGAGTCAAATGGATATGCTGGCATATCCATTTGGCGAGTACTGCGAGGGTAAAAAACCAGCTGTTTTGTAGAGGAGTTTTTGACTTGACGGAGTGGGCAAAACGTGGTATATTCTTTTTGTAGCAATCGAAAGGGAGTAGCTAGCCATCCGTTTTGGATGGGTTTGAAAACGTCAGCCGATACTGTTAAAACGGTATCCGTATCAAATGAGACAGCAAGACTTTTATTGTGGCGAATGTCATGATAAGAGTCTTTTTTATTACAAAAAATAGTTCGCCGCAACATCAGTCTGCATCACGAAAGGAGAATGAAGATGAAAAATGAGATGATGAAAACAGAAATACGTCAGGCAATCGCAGCCGGAGAGGTGGCGTTAAGCAGCCTTTACCGGGCACAGGAGCAGTTGCAAAGCGCTAGAAAATGGGGGATTTTTGATATGCTGGGAGGAGGAATGATTTCCGATTTTATCAAACACTCCCGTATGAGTGATGCTTCTTCCAGTATGGAGGAGGCACGAAATCACCTGATGATTTTCCAGAGAGAGCTGCAGGATGTGGACGTTCCCGCAGAACTTCGAATGGAGATTGGCGGATTCCTTTCCTTTGCGGATTTTTTCTTTGACGGACTGATCGCTGATTATATGGTACAGTCCAAAATTGCAGATGCCCGGGAACAGGTGGAGGATGGGATCGAAAGAGTGAAGAATATTTTAGAACAATTGAAGAATATGTATGGATATGGAAAGGAGTTTTAGCATGGGATGTCTTGGGAATTTTTTATGGTTTATTTTTGGAGGAGCAATCAGCGGTTTGGGATGGCTGCTGGCGGGATGTCTTTGGTGTATCACGGTGGTGGGCATCCCGGTAGGGCTTCAGTGTTTTAAATTTGCAGCACTCAGTTTCTTTCCCTTTGGGAAGGAGATTGTGTATCACGGAGGCGCTGGATCGCTGCTTTTGAATATTATATGGATTATCGTTTCAGGACTTCCTCTGGCGATATCTTCAGCGCTGTGGGGATGCGTTTTATGCATTACAATTATCGGGATTCCCTTTGGCTTACAGCATTTCAAGCTGGCTCAGTTGGCGCTGATGCCATTTGGGGCGGAAGTGAGATAACATTTCAAGAAAGGGAGAAATGACGCAGCCAGTCGCAAACCGACTGGCTGTTGTAAAATTTGTTGTAACTGTTTGTTTTGAAATTCAGAAAAATTCAGGGATTTATTCATCCCATCCATCCGTAAGACGGACATTCACCAGAATATTTCTTACGATATCACCATCCTGAAGGTCCATATCGCTTTCATCGGAAACGGGAGGAAGCTGGGCGTCAAACTCTGACAGCTCTACATAAATCCAGTCATGGGCGGCAGCGTTTGCATTTTCCATCGCCTCGTCCAGCGTATCGCCTTCTGCCTGACAGCAGGCCAGATCAGGAAAATGTGCGGTGTATTTTCCGGTTTCTGTTTTTCTGAAAACAGCGGGGTATATAAATTTCATAGTGTCTGCTCCTTTAATACAAATGATTTCTTAATTGCTGCTGGATGTAGTATACAATAATTTCCGGAAAACGGCAAGGGGAAGAAACACGGAAAGCATTCTCGGGATTTGTGCATATACTATATATGATATCAGGAGCAATAAGCAGGAAAAGGAATGGAACTATGGGAAATATGAGCGGTTATGTAGCGTCATCTATCGAGGTGAACCTTTTTTTCTTGAGAATTATGAAGGAGCATGCTCTGTTTTTAGAGGCGGGTTTTCTCTGTAAAAATGAAGAGTGGATACAGAAGGCTGACTGCTTTCGAAGGGAATTTGAACAGCTTTTGTGGGATACGGTAAGAATTGCAGACGGAAGAGTCGACAGAAATATTCTGGAATCCCGGGAACTGGTGACGGAATTTACGGAAAAGGCGGAAAAGAGAACTCGCTGCCTAAGCGGAATCTGTATTGACAGTAAGTTGACGGAAGAGGAGGGAAAGCTTCAGAGTGGAAGGATTTGTCAGGAAAATCCTGCGCTGTATCGAACAATCACCGGAATCAACCGGAGGGCGCTTCGGCTTTTGGATGGATTGATTTGCTTTAAGGAAAATATTTTAAGAGAGGTTACGGCGGGGAATCTGTTTACAGCCAATTATCCGCTACTGATCAAACATATTCTGAGGGAGGCGAAATTATACCGTTCCTTTGTGGGAGAACTTTTACGAAACGGCCGAATTTCCCGTAGAGATATGTGTATGACGGAAACTTTCTGGAATCAGATCATGATGGAACACGCATTATTTATCAGAGGACTTTTGGACCCGTCCGAGGAAGCGCTGGTTGACACGGCTGATGATTATGCAAAAGAATACAGCGCGCTTCTGGAAGCGGCAAGACGGCAGGAATGCCAGACGATGGATATTCTAACAGAAAAGTCACTGTCAACAACTGTGAAGTATCGTGAATTTAAAACAGCAGGAACCAAAGGGATTTTGGAATGTGAAATCGCATCCCTTATTCTGCCGCTGCTGGCTGATCATGTGCTTCGGGAGGCGAATCACTATATCCGTCTTTTGGAAATGCAAAGGGCAGAGTAGAAGAAAAACCCCCGCTGCCTGCAGCGGGGGTTTTGACTTATCTTTTCCGGCTATCAGCATTTCTTTCCGCCCAGTACCGCCGGAGCGATAGAGAGGTTTGCTGCATAGAATGGAATTAATGTTGCCTGAACTGCATGGTACAGATCGGATTTTCCCGGCCATACAGTATCCAGCAGATTGTTGTTGCGGTCAAGCTGGTGGAACCATGAACCATTTACATGATCCAGAACCTTCTCGTCCAGATAGGACATAAATTCAGCGTAGTTATCAGCGTATTTCTGGTTTCCTGTTACGTGGTATAAAACAGCCGCTGTGTTGATTCCTTCTGCCAGCGTCCAGTGCATTCTGTCGTGAACTACCGGTTTTCCTTCCCAATCTGTGGTGTATACGATTCCCGGTGCTCCATCGGCGTTCCATGCGTCTTCAACAGCTCTGTTGAACAGATTTTCGGAAGCTGCGATGTATTTGGAAGCTCCTTCTTTGTCATCGCCAAATGTGGAGAGCGCCCACTGTGTAATCAGTCTGGACCATTCGATTCCATGTCCCGGTGTTGCGCCGTAAGGTTTGAACTGGTCATCCGGCTGGTCTTTGTTGCATTCCAGATCGGCAACCCAGTCACTTGTGAAATGTTCCGGAATTCTCCAGTTGTTTTCTTCAGCCCATCCCAGAACGTGATCGATGATGCGTCCTGCTCTTACGCGGTATTTTTCATCACCGGTAACGTCTGCTGCTGCCAGAAAAGCTTCTACGGTATGCATATTTGCGTTCAGTCCGCGGTAGCTGTCCAGAACAGTAAATTCTGTATTCCATGTATCGCAGGAAAGTCCTTCCTCTTCATTCCAGAAACGCAGATCGTACAGTTTCAGCGCCTCATCCAGTAATTCTTTTGCTCTGGGTCTTCCTGCCAGTGTAGCGGAAGAAGCTGCCAGAATAACGAATGCGTGGGCATAGCACTGTTTATTTGGCAGAACCGCTCCGTCTGCTGTCAGACCTGCGTACCATCCGCCATTTTCCTTGTCGTGAAGTTCTCCGGTCAGCCCTTTTAAACCTGCATCAATCAGCTCTTCGCTGCCTTCATGGCCGAGAAAGCTTGCCAAACTGTATACATGCACCATACGGCTGGTGATCCATGTCTCACGGTTACGGTCTGTCCATGGAGTACCGTCGTCGCCCAGATAATAAGAGCTTCCGCCGGGAGCCGGGAATTTGTGTCCGAAGCTGAAAAGGCTTTCACGGACTTCTTCTAAGAATTTTTTGTTTTCTTCTGTATCAAGCAGATACTTTTTTGCGTATTCGCCCATTTGATTTGTCCCCTTTGTGTGTATTTTCCTTGATATAGGGTTTCACATCGGAATGGCATGTTGATATTGAACATTTTTCCGGTGAAAATCCTCTATATTTTTATCTATCATACCTTAATATAGGGAAATTGTAAAGTGAAAAGACTATTGATTCAGTGGAGAATCTTGTGTTTTTACGTTGTAGAAAAAAGGGATTGACGGTCCATTAGGACAGACAGCTTTTCTTCGTTTTATACATCCCCATCAAGATAAACTGGAAAGTCTGAACCGCCTATGTTATACTGTATACGGTTTATTAGAAAAATACTCGCATTATTTATGAAAAATAATACAGAAAGGTAATATGGAACTTATATGAGTATGCGAAAACTTGCATTAAGTGATGAAATTTTGCTCACCATTGAAAAACCTGCCCGTTATATCGGTAACGAGGTCAATGCAGTGATGAAAAACAAGGAAGATGTGGATGTCAGGTTCTGTATGTGCTTCCCTGATGTCTATGAGATCGGCATGTCCCATCTGGGAATCCAGATTCTTTATGATATGTTCAACCAGAGAGAGGATATCTGGTGTGAGCGCGTTTACTCTCCTTGGCCGGATCTGGACAAAGTAATGAGGGAAAAAGATATCCCGCTGTTTGCGCTGGAATCACAGGATCCTGTCAAAGCGTTTGATTTTCTGGGAATCACGATTCAGTATGAAATGTGTTATACCAATATCCTTCAGATCCTTGATCTGTCCAAAATTCCCATGCAGGCAAAAGACCGTACGGAAGAAGACCCGATTGTCATCGGGGGCGGTCCCTGTACCTATAACCCGGAACCGCTGGCACAGTTTTTTGATTTGTTTTATATCGGCGAGGGTGAAACCGTCTATTTTGATCTGATGGATGCTTATAAGGAAAATAAGGCTAAGGGAGGAAGCCGCAGGGATTTTCTCAGAAAGGCTGCACAGATTCCGGGAATCTATGTGCCCTGTCTGTATCAGGTGACTTATAAGGAGGACGGCACAGTAGCTTCTTTCGAACCGATCGAAGAAAATGTGCCGCAGACCATTCAGAAGCAGATCGTTATGGATGTAACCAATACGTATTATCCCAAAGCTCCGGTTGTTCCGTTTATCAAAGCAACACAGGACCGCGTGGTTCTGGAGATTCAGAGAGGATGTATCCGGGGCTGCCGTTTCTGTCAGGCCGGTATGCTGTACCGCCCTACCAGAGAACGGGATGTGGAATTTTTAAAAGAGAAAGCGGTGGAGATGCTGGATGGCACAGGACATGAAGAGATTTCCCTGAGTTCTTTAAGCTCCAGTGATTACTCCCAGCTTCCGGAACTGGTAAATTTCCTGATGGAAGAATGCGGAAAGAGGGGTGTAAATATTTCTCTTCCGTCTCTTCGAATCGATGCATTTTCTCTGGATGTTATGAAAAAGGTTCAGGATATCAAAAAGAGCAGTCTGACTTTCGCGCCGGAGGCAGGTTCCCAGAGACTGCGTGACGTAATCAACAAGGGACTGACGGAGGAAGTAATTCTTGACGGAGCCGGAAAAGCTTTTGAGGGCGGCTGGTCTAAGGTAAAATTATATTTTATGCTGGGACTTCCTACGGAGACGGAGGAGGATATGAAGGGCATTGCTCATCTGTGCGAGCTGATTGCCGAGCGGTACTATGAGATTCCAAAGGAAGAGCGTCATGGAAAATGTCAGATTACCGCAAGTACTTCCTTCTTTGTTCCGAAGCCGTTTACGCCGTTTCAATGGGCGCAGATGTGCAGGGAAGAGGAATTTCTGGATCGCGCCCGTGTGGTCCGGGAGGAAATCCATGCGCAGCTTAATCAGAAGAGCATCCGTTACAACTGGCATGAAGCGGATGTGACGGTTCTGGAGGGAATTCTGGCAAGGGGCGACCGAAAAGTGGGTGCGGCCATTTTGAAGGCTTATGAAAATGGCGCTCTGTTTGATGCATGGTCCGAGTATTTCCATCCGGAATATTGGAAAGAAGCGTTCCGGGAAACAGGCATTGATACGGATTTCTATACGGTAAGAGAACGTAAAGACGATGAAATTTTCCCGTGGGATTTCATCGATATCGGTGTGAGCAAGCAGTTCCTGTTAAGGGAATGGAAAAATGCTCATAACGAGAAAGTAACACCAAACTGCCGGATGCAGTGTTCCGGATGCGGTGCAGGAACATATCAAGGAGGTGTCTGCGTTGAAAGTAAGAGTTAAATTTGCAAAAGAAGGGGCTATGAAATTCATCGGGCATCTGGATATCATGAGATATTTTCAGAAGGCAATCCGAAGGGCCGGGATTCCCATTGCATTTTCCGGCGGCTTTTCTCCTCATATGATCATGTCATTTGCTGCACCGCTGGGGGTGGGCGTGACAAGTAACGGTGAGTATTTTGATATGGAGCTTACAGAGTCCATGGCGTCTGCTCTGCTGGAAGAACGTTTTAACGGGGTGATGGCAGAGGGAATGAAGGTTCTGAGTGTCCGGGAGATTCCGGATGGAAAGGCTCATGCCTGTATGTCACTGGTGGCAGCGGCGGATTATGTGGTTCGCTTCCGTGAAGGAAAAGAACCGGCAGAAAATTGGAGAGAAAAACTGGAAGAGTTTTTCTCACAGGAAGAGATCGTCATTTTGCGAAAGACGAAACGAAGCGAGAAAGAAACCGATATCAAGCCTTGGATTTATCAACTGAAGCTGCAGGAAGAGGGTGTGTTTATGCAGCTTTCCTCCGGGAGCGTGCATAATCTGAAACCGGATCTTGTGATGGAGGCTTTTGCAAAATATCTGGGAACGGAGCTGGAACCATTTGCCCTGATGATTCACAGAGAAGAGGTTTATGCGGATCTGGGTGATGAAAATGTGCGGAAACTGGTATCTCTGGAAGACCTTGGAACTGTGATCGGGTAGAGGAAAGGCAGCGGTATGAAACGATTGGTAATTGCCCACATGACATACAAAGAACAGCCATGTCTGGTTATGGCACAGGAAGAAGGAGGCCGATTATGTTCTCTTCATCTGGAACGTCCGGGAACGGACCGGCTTTTGGGAAGCATCCATGTGGGAAAGGTGCAGCGGGTGCTGCCGAATATCAAGGGAGCCTTTGTGGAGATCGAAGGCCGGCTGCCCTGCTATCTTCCCTGTAATAAAAAGCTGGATCCGATTTTTACCAGCGTGAAAAAATCTCAGGAATTAAAGGCCGGAGATGAACTGCTGGTACAGGTGACACAGGAAGCGTTGAAGCTGAAAGCTCCCTGTGTTTCCTGCAATCTGAGTTTTTCCGGGAGTTATCTGGTTCTCACAACGGAAAATCAGAAAATCGGTGTTTCAGAAAAGCTTCCGGCATCTCTCAGGGAGGAATTGAAGGAATTTATCAAAAAAGAGCTTCCTAAGGAGCGCAGCTATGGTGTGATTGTCCGCACTAATGCAGGAGAAGCCCACAGGGAACAGATACGAAAAGAACTGGTCTCTTTGCAGGAGGAGCTGGCCCAGACTTTGAAAAAGGGCAGTTACAGTCCCTGCTATACAAAGATTAAAAAGGGGGAATCCCCTATTCTTCAGGAATTAAAGAGGGTTTACTGGGATGAGCTGGAAAAGATTGTGACCGATGACCGGGAGATTTACGAGACGATTTCGGCGTACGTAAAAAAGTTTCCGGCGGAAAGTACCTGTCAGGTTCAGCTTTATCAGGATACTCTGCTGCCGCTTTATAAGCTGTACCGTCTGGAACATGGGCTGGAGGAATCCCTTCAGGAGAAAGTCTGGCTCAAATCCGGCGGTTTTCTGATTATCCAGCAGACAGAAGCCTTTGTTGCGGTAGATGTAAACTCCGGAAAGAATATGAGCAGAAAGCAGGCAGAGGAGGTCTATCCTAAAATCAATCTGGAGGCGGCAAAGGAGATTGCCCGTCAACTGCGTCTCAGGAATCTGTATGGAATGATTCTGATTGATTTTATCAATATGCAGCAGTACGAGGACAGGTCAGAGCTTGTCCGGGCTATGCGCAATTTTGTGAAGGATGACCGGGTAAAAACTACGGTGGTGGATGTGACAGCGCTGGGAATCATGGAACTTACCAGAAAGAAGGAAGAAAAATCCCTGAAAGAGCAGGTAATGGATCTGTATCGTGACCGGAGTGAAGGAGGCAGAGGCTGATGAGACGAAAAGTTTTGAAACCATGGCACGGTCTTGTGTTTTTTATTTTAATTATGACGGTGTTTTTCCTGATCTGTGTACCTATGCAGATGTACTGGGGCATGTACGGTCTGGCGGCGACGGAGCTTTTGATTCTGGTGATATCCCTTATTTTTGCAAAGGCCATGGGATATCCGCTGAAAGTAATGTTCCCCGTGAAAGGGCCGGGGTTTCTGCCGCTTCTGGGAGTATTTGTCCTGTGGCTGAGCACCTATCTGTTTACGATGGTTCTGATGCTGATTCAGTTCCGCCTGTTTCCGAGACAGATGATGGAGGTGAGCGGAGGGCTGAATCAGGTGATCTTCAGTGTGCCGTTTCTGATTTCCGTGTTTATTACGGCAATTATGCCGGCAGTCTGTGAGGAGGCCGTGCACCGGGGTGTTATCATCCATACTCTGTACTCCATACGGAAAGAATGGATCGTTGTGCTGATTATGGGGATTTACTTTGGGTTCTTCCACTCAGATCCCCTGAGATTTGTGCCTACGGCGGTTCTTGGAGCGGCGATGTCCTATATTATGCTGGAGACAGAAAATATGGTGTATCCGGCATTCTTTCATTTTATCAATAATTGCCTGCCGCTTGTTTTACAACAGGTGCTTTTGAGCAGGACAACGGAATATTCCAATCAGATGGATGAAATAATGGCAAGTGAGGCAATTACGAATATTCCCATTGCGTCCATAGGTATCTATATGATGCTGACGGCAGCAGTGCCTTTCGGATTGTATCTGGGCAATTATCTGATCCATCATAGAAAAGGTGTTGCAAGACCTTTTATACCAAGGGAAAAGAGCTGGAAAATTATTCTGGGAATTGTCGTTCCTACCGCAGCGATTCTGGGAATCGGCGTTCTTTTAATTATTTACGGAATTCTTTTTGATCCGGTGATGAAAGAAATTTTGCAGGAAGTCTTGAGGGGAATGGGGCGCTGACGGACAGCAGGAAAAATTAAAATTATCCTTTACGCATCAGAAAAATATGGTATAATAGTATTTAAATATTCAATCTGAACAGTTACAAAAGTTTACAGAATCGGGGACTGCCTGATGCGCACTCCGGTTCTGTTGTCCTATCAGGGTATCAGAAGATAAGTGTAAGGAGGAAACACACATGGGCAGTATCGCTATTGTTACCGACAGTAACAGCGGAATCTCTCAGGAAGAAGCAAAGAAACTGGGTATTTATGTGATTCCGATGCCATTTTTTATAAATGAAAAAGTGTATTATGAAGACATTGATTTATCTCAGGAACAGTTTTACCAGAAGCTTGCGGAGGATGTGAACGTATCTACCTCCCAGCCATCCCCCGGGGATATTCTGGATCTGTGGGAAGACCTGCTCCGCCGGTATAAGGAAATTATTCATATTCCGATGTCCAGCGGGCTCAGCGCCTCCTGTGCAACTGCACAGGGACTTTCACAGGAATTTGAAGGCAGAGTTCAAGTTGTGGACAACAAGCGTGTTTCCGTAATGATGAGACAGAGTATCCTAGATGCCCGCAGACTGGTGGAAAAAGGAAAAAGCGGAAAAGAGATTAAAGAGATTCTGGAGCGTGAGGCATTGGAATGCAGTGTTTATCTGGTGGTAGACACGCTGAAATATCTGAAAAAAGGCGGACGCATCACCCCTGCTGCTGCGCTGCTGGGTTCTGCTTTGAACCTGAAGCCGATTCTGCAGATCAACGGAGACAAGCTGGATGCATATAAGAAGGTGCGGGGAATGAAGGCCGCAAAGAAGAATATGCTGGAGGCTATGAAAAATGATGTGGAGGGACGGTTTGCCGAGTATGTGAAAAAAGGCGAACTGAAGCTTCATGTGGCTTATACCACGGAAAGAGCTGAGGCAGAACAGTGGGTGGAAGAGGTAAGAAATACATTCCCGAATCTGGAGATTAACTTTATAGATCCTCTTGCCCTGAGTATCGTCTGCCATACCGGTCCGGGAGTTCTGGCAGTGGCAGCAAGCCATTCTCTGGATAAAAAATGAAAAAAATCCGAAATATAGTTGACGGAGAAAAAAAATCGTGATATTATAACGAAGTATGCCGCACAAAGAGGTAAAAGCGTCTGAAAAGACCACCATATTTGGCGAGTAATGATAATAGGAGGTGTGCCATATGTACGCAATTATTGCAACAGGTGGTAAACAGTACAAAGTAGCCGAAGGCGATATCATTAGAGTGGAGAAGCTTGGTGTAGAAGCTGGAGAAACTGTTACATTTGACCAGGTACTTGCAGTAAACAATGACGGTCTGAAAGTTGGTGCTGATGTAGAAAATGCCAGCGTTACAGCTTCCGTAGTTGAAAATGGAAAAGCTAAAAAAGTTATTGTTTACAAGTATAAAAGAAAAACTGGATATCACAAGAAAAACGGACACAGACAGCAGTTCACAAAAGTGAAAATCGAAAAGATCAACGCTTAATCAGGTGGATTGATGACGAAAGTAACGTTTTATCAGAATTCAGACAATCAGTGTGTGGGATTTGAAGTAAAGAATCATGCAGGGTATGCGGAAGAAGGCGAAGACATCGTTTGCGCCGGGATTTCTGCTCTGGTGATCAACACAGTGAATTCCATTGAAGCATTTACAGAGGACAAGTTCCGGTTGGACGTTGATGAGGCCACAGCCTGCATCCGGCTTTCTGTTGAAGAGCTTCCTTCTGAAGGATGTACCTTGCTTCTGAATTCGCTCATTCTCGGTTTACAGAGAATGGAAGATGAACAGTACACAGAATTTATTGATATAATCTTCGAGGAGGTGTAAACACCATGTTAAATATGAACCTTCAATTTTTTGCTCATAAAAAGGGAGTAGGTTCTACTAAGAACGGTAGAGATTCCGAATCCAAAAGATTGGGAGCAAAAAGAGCTGACGGACAGTTTGTAAAAGCTGGAAATATCCTTTACAGACAGCGTGGAACTAAAATCCATCCCGGCGTTAACGTTGGACGTGGAAAAGATGACACTCTGTTCG
Organism: Clostridiales bacterium; assembly: GCA_018374355.1. Classification (GTDB taxonomy): domain Bacteria; phylum Bacillota; class Clostridia; order Lachnospirales; family Lachnospiraceae; genus Oliverpabstia. The sequence continues at coordinate 43,005 of JAHAFI010000012.1, read as the reverse complement.
CTTTGACAGACGGCGTTGTTCGTTTTGAAAGAAAAGGAAGAGATAAGAAACAGGTTTCTATCGTTCCGGTAGCTGAGTAATGCATGCAGCGGGCTTCAAATCATTTTGGTTTGAAGCCTGTTTTTGTATGTTATATTGTAACTGTTCAGAGAGTCACTGTTTTGTGAAGCACTGCGAATGGTTACGTTATATTATAAATTTGATGGATTGGAGAAAAATATGTTTGCAGACAGAGCGAAAATAATCATCCGTTCCGGAAAAGGCGGAGATGGCCATGTGAGTTTCCGGAGAGAGCTTTATGTTCCAAACGGCGGCCCTGATGGCGGAGACGGCGGCCGTGGCGGAGACGTAATCTTTGAAGTGGATGAGGGATTGAACACCCTGAATGAATTCCGCCATAAGAGAAAATTTTCTGCACAGGACGGAGAACAGGGCGGAAAAAAACGCTGCCATGGTTCCGACGGTAAGGATATTGTACTGAAAGTACCGGAAGGAACGGTAATCTATGAAGCGGAAAGCGGAAAAGTAGTTGCGGATATGTCCGGTGAAAACCGTCGTCAGATTATTTTAAAGGGCGGCAGAGGCGGAAACGGTAATATGCACTATGCCACTGCTACCATGCAGGTTCCCAAGTATGCACAGCCGGGACAGCCGGCACAGGAGCTGGAAGTGCGGCTGGAATTAAAGGTAATCGCTGATGTAGGTCTGGTTGGATATCCCAATGTGGGAAAATCCACTTTCCTCTCCCGGGTAACCAATGCACAGCCAAAGATCGCCAATTACCATTTCACTACCCTGACACCAAATCTGGGTGTGGTGGATCTGGAAGGGGCCGATGGATTTGTTATTGCGGATATTCCGGGACTGATCGAAGGCGCTTCTCAGGGAGTGGGACTGGGACACCAGTTTCTGCGTCATATCGAGAGAACCCGCGTTATGATTCATATTGTAGATGCGGCTTCTACGGAGGGCAGAGATCCGGTGGATGATGTTTACAAAATCAATACGGAGCTGAAGGCTTACAACGCTGATATCGCTTCCCGTCCACAGGTAATTGCGGCTAATAAAACAGATGTGATTTATCCGGATGGGGAAGATCCGATCCAGCGCCTGAAAGACGAGTTTGAACCTCAGGGAGTAAAAGTATTCCCGATTTCCGCAGTTACCGGAAAGGGATTGAAGGAACTTCTGTATTATACAAAATCCCTTCTGGATTCTACTGAGAAGGAACCTATTACTTTCCAGCAGGAATTTTTCCCGGAGGATGCTCTCATCGTGGAGAACCTGCCTTACACGGTCGAAAAGCTGGATGACGGAGAGACTTACATTGTAGAAGGACCGAAAATTGAGAAAATGCTGGGTTATACAAATCTGGATTCCGAGAAGGGATTTGCATTTTTCCAGAAATTCCTGAAGGATGGCGGAATTTTAGCAGATTTGGAAAAAGCGGGTATTCAAGAAGGTGATACCGTTCGGATGTATGGTTTTGAATTTGATTATTACAAATAATGGAGGATACTTATGACAAGTAAACAGAGAGCGTATTTGAAAAGTCTGGCTATGACTATGGACCCGATTATGCAGATCGGGAAATCCAGCCTGACACCGGAATATACAGAGTCTGTAAGGGAAGCGCTGGAAGCCAGAGAATTGATTAAAATCAGCGTTCTTCAGAACTGTATGGATGATCCTCACCAGATGGCTCAGGTTTTAGCAGAAAGAACCGGGTCACAGGTGGTGCAGGTTATCGGAAAAAAGATAGTTCTGTATAAAGAAGGAAAGAAAGAGAAGAAAAAGATTCAGCTTCCATAAGGGGAGAGACACGCGCATGAAAACAAAAATCGGAATTATGGGCGGGACATTTGATCCCATTCACATAGGACATTTGATTTTAGGAGAGAAGGCGTACGAACAGTTTGGACTGGACAAAATTCTGTTTATGCCTTCCGGGAATCCACCGCACAAGCTTCACCGCGAAGGCAGGGCGACCGATGAGCAGCGGGTGGAGATGGTTCGAAGGGCGATTGCAGGAAACCCGCATTTTGCCATTTCTCTGGAAGAAATGAATGCAGAGGGATATTCCTATACCTACCGCACATTGGAGCGCTTAAACGGTCGAAATCGGGATGCTGAATACTATTTTATTATCGGTGGTGATTCTTTGTTTGATTTTGACAAGTGGAAGGAACCGGAAAGAATCTGCAGGGCCTGCCGTATTTTAGTGGCGGGACGGAATCATGTGGGAAAAGAACGTTTGAAAAAGCAGATGGATTTTCTCAGTGAAAAATTTCATGGGGAGTTTTATCCGCTGGATATACCGAATCTGGATATTTCTTCCAAAATGCTGCGGGAATGGATCGGAAATAAAGAAGCGGTCCGTTACTATATTCCTGATGAAGTATATTCGTATATCAAGAAGCAGAAAATATACAGCGGGGAACAGAAATCACTGTAATGGCTGAGCACTTGCTGTTTGGGAGGAAAACCATGGATGAATCAAAAGTTAATTTACGAAAGATTGAGAAGAAGCTGAAAAAATATCTGGATGAAGAAAGAATGTGGCACACCATAGGAGTGATGCATACGGCTGCCGCTATGGCTATGGCTTATGGCGCAGATCTGGAAAAAGCCCAACTTGCAGGACTTCTTCATGATTGTGCAAAATGTGTATCATCCAAAGATAAATTTAAAATTTGTAAAGAGAACCATATTCCGGTGACAGATTTTGAAAAGAAGCATCCTTTTCTTCTTCATGCAAAGGTCGGCGCATGGATTGCCCGGGAAAAATACGGGGTGAAGGATCAGGAAATTCTGGATTCCATCATCTGGCATACAACCGGAAAGGAACAGATGTCGGTGCTGGAAAAGATCATCTATATTGCTGATTATATTGAGCCTGCCCGGGATAAAGCTCCCCGGCTGCCTGAAATCCGCAGGCTGGCGTTTCTGGATCTCGACAGGTGTATGTATGAGATTCTGAAGGATACATTGGAATATCTGGATGAGCATCCGGAAGACATTGACCAGACTACAAAAAGAGCGTATGATTATTATAAAGAAACCGTACTAAAATGATTTCCAAAAAGGAGGAAACCGTATATGACAGAAGCAAAAAAAATGGCAGCAATGGCATGTGAAGCACTGGAAGATAAGAAAGCTGTCGATATCAAAGTGATTGATATTGAACAGGTATCTTCTCTGGCTGATTATTTTATCATTGCAAGCGGAAGCAACCGCAGTCAGGTACAGGCATTGTCTGATAACGTGGACGAAATACTTGGCAAGGCTGGATATCCGGTGAAGCAGGTAGAAGGATACAGCTCGGCAAATTGGATTTTAATGGATTACGGCGATATCGTAATTCATATCTTCGATGAAGAAAACAGACTGTTCTATGATCTGGAAAGAATCTGGAGAGACGGAAAATCTATCGAGGTTGCAGAACTGAAGTAGAATGTGAAAATAGGCAATAAAAATAAGTAATATGTAAGACCCACTCGGAACACTTTCTTTTTGAAAGACTCCGGGTGGGTTTTCTCTTTTGTATGAGAGACAGTACTTACTGGGTGTCCTTGAACTGTTTATCCGTATGGGGTTCGTCGGACTACTGAATTCTGCAAGGAGTTGTTTGCATAATATGATTATGTAAACAGGCTACTGCATCAGACGGAACACCCCGATAACCTTTCCGAGAATCTGAAGGTCTCCCCGGACGATAATGGGGTCCATATAATCGTTTTCCGGCTGGAGGCGATAGTAGCCGTCTTCCTTATAGAAGGTCTTTACTGTGGCCGAATCATCTACAAGAGCAACTACCATATCCCCGTTTCTTGCAGAAGAGCACTGTTCCACAATGACATGGTCACCATCCAGAATTCCGGCATTGATCATACTTTCACCCTGTACGACCAGCATAAATGTTTGAGCATTTGGCATGAATTCTGCCGGAATAGGGAAGTAGCTTTCAATGTTTTCGATGGCCAGAAGCGGTTCTCCGGCAGCAACCTTTCCAACAATAGGTACATTTACCATTTCCCGGCGCACCAGATTAAAGTTGTCATCCACAATCTCGATTGCACGTGGTTTGGTAGGGTCACGGCGGATATAGCCGTTCTTTTCTAAGGTTTCCAGATGCGAATGGACAGAAGATGTGGACTTCAGATTTACAGCCTCACAAATCTCACGTACTGCCGGCGGAAAACCTCTGTTGATAATTTCATGTTTGATATATTCTAATATTTCCTGCTGCTTAGTGGTAATCTTTCCGTAAGCCATCCCTTGTTCCTCCCTGTAATGATTAATCTAAAATACGATACAGATACGCTAAGACGTATCCGGATACTATGAAGGACGGAGTCCTGAATAGTTATGTTTTTGCAGCTATTCATAGGGTTACTGTCCCGCGAGGTGTTGCCTTGCGGTAGTTGCAAGGCAATCCCGAGACATGCGAGCGCCGCACTGCATGAAATGCAGTGTGTGTGCATGTGTTCGTGACTATGAAGGACAGAGTCCTGAATAGTTATGTTTTTCTTATCATAACACACGGAGCAGAAAAATGCAAACAGATATTCCGAAAGTTTGTTCGAAAATTTTTCGAAAGAGTGTTGACAAACGTTTGTTCGTGGAATATAATAGAACCATGAAAGGAACAAATGTTCACGAACGGGCATTCGAAATCTGAGATGTTTATAAAGGCAACATCCGGATTCACGACAGACGGGTTCTGAACAGAGAAAAGGATAAAAAAATTACTGTAGAATGTGTGGAGGGTCACAGGATGAAAGGAACAAACAGAACAAGCAAAAAAAGAAGGAACAAAGGATATAAAAAAGTACATACGGTCATTTTGGCAGCGGTTATGGCGGTATTGGCGATAGGATTTTTCCTGAAGATAACAGCTATAGATGTCAGAGCAGATGAACCGGACCGTTACAAATATTACACCAGTGTTTATGTAGACAGAGACGACACATTATGGGAAATTTCCCAGAAGTATGTCAGTGAAGAATATTCAGATGTACGGGATTATATGGATGAGGTAAAAGCCATCAACGGTCTGATGGATGACGAACTGCCATATGGGATTACCATTTGTGTGCCATATTATTCGGAAGAGTTCAAATAGATTATGGACAGAAGTTGAAGGAAAACAGACAGAATTAGAAAGGCTGGAACGTGTTTTTTCACGAAAGCCTTTCTAATTTAGATCTATACATCTATACGACAAACACAAGTTTTCCAAATAGATTGACAGGGAAAGATTCCATATGCTATACTTTCAATGATTTAAGGTAAATTCTATGATTATTTATCTTTATATCTGCAATATACAATTTAACATTTAGAACGGCTTAAAGAAAGGAAAAATTATGGAACGTATTACTTACCATGACCAGACAGACGTCCAGAATATTCTGCGGCTGCGCGAGGTTTTGAAAACGCTGCCTCCGTTTGTAAAGGATTATTTCCGCGCAATCGATTCAACTACAACTACAAAAACCAGAATTTCCTATGCTTATGATATCCGTATTTTTTTCCAGTTTTTGATTCATGAAAATCCCTCCTTTCGGGATTTTCAGATTTCTGATTTTACTGTAGAGGTTTTGGATCAGATTCAGGCTCTGGATATCGAGGAATATATGGAATATTTGAAGGCTTACCGGGATCATGAGGATTCTTATACCACAAACGGCGAACGTGGCTTAAAACGCAAAATTTCGGCCTTGAGAAGCTTTTATGCATATTATTTCAAACATGAAATGATTAAAACAAACCCCACCGTATTGGTAGATATGCCAAAGATTCATGAGAAAGCTATTATTCGTCTTGATGCGGATGAGGTTGCACTATTTCTCGATTATGTGGAACATTGTGGTGACCAGCTTACGGGACAGAAAAAGGTTTACTATGAAAAAACCAAGGAGCGGGATCTGGCGCTTATTACTCTCCTGCTTGGAACCGGTATCCGGGTTTCGGAATGTGTGGGGCTTGATTTGGACGATATTGATTTTAAGAATAACGCGCTCAAGGTGAGACGTAAAGGCGGGAATGAGATGTTCGTCTATTTTGGTGAAGAGGTGGAACAGGCTCTAAAAAAATATCTGGAGGTACGGGAAGGTATCACGCCAGTGGCCGGCCACGAGCATGCGCTCTTCTACTCTACCCAGCGTAAGCGGATGGGGGTACAGGCTGTGGAAAATCTGGTAAAAAAATATTCCCAAGAAGTCACGACAGCAAAAAAAATCACTCCTCATAAACTGAGAAGTACCTATGGTACAGCTCTTTATCAGGAAACAGGGGATATTTATCTTGTGGCGGATGTTTTGGGACATAAGGATGTTAATACGACCAGAAAGCATTATGCTGCAATCGGTGATGAAAGGCGGAGAAAAGCTGCTTCTGCTGTTCGTTTGAGAGAAGAAAAATAGAATAGTTAGAAAATTGATTAAATTTAGAAAACGAGGTATATCGATGGGATACACCTCGTTTTGAATAAAGACTTCATTAGATATTTGGACGGGATAGATAATCCCATGGTGAAACGTAGGAATTGCCAACCATAATGGAAAAGTGCAGATGTGCACCTGTAGATACGCCCGTGGAACCTACATATCCGATTACTGAGCCTGCTGAAATACTTTTACCGGTTGAGATTGTAGTTGCAATGCTGCTCATATGCATAGATACGGATACAGTACCATTGGCATGTTTAAGCTTCACATAGTTTCCCATGCTGGAATTATATCCGTAAGCCTGAACCGTTCCATGAGAAGAAGCAACAATCGCCGCCCCATGGGGAGCGCCTATATCGATGCCTTTATGATAAGTGGAGGCACCAGAAGCCGGTTGTCCTCTGTATCCGTAATCACTGGTAACTGTGGTGTATCCGGGACAGGGCCATATAAATAAATTGTCCGTGTCTGGATTTTCAATCCATGCACCAGTATTATCAACATAACACTCTCCAATCCATGTGTTCCTTGCCATAGCTCCGCTACTAGTGAAATAGTACCATTTCCCGTCCATTTCTTTCCAAATATTTTGAGCCATAGCTCCGGAGTCTTCCAGATAATAATAAATGTTTTTGAGAGAAAGCCATCCGGTTGCCATGTCTCCGGATCCATTCAGGTAATACCAGATTCCGTTTATGAGCCGCCATCCGGTAGTCATAGCGCCTGAGGCATCCAGATAATACCACTTATTATTTATATACTGCCATCCGGTAGTCATAGCGCCGGATGGATTCAGATAATACCAAGAACCGTTTATATACTGCCATCCGGTTGCCATAGCGCCGGAGGATGTCAGATAATACCACTTATCATTTATATACTGCCATCCGGTAGTCATAGCGCCGGAGGAATTCAGATAATACCATGTACCATTTATGTACTGCCATCCAGTAGTCATGGCACCGGATGGATTTAGATAATACCATGTGCCGTTTATGTACTGCCATCCGGTTGCCATGGCGCCAGAGGGAGCCAGATAATACCAAGAACCGTTTATATACTGCCATCCGGTTGCCATATAACCGGATGGGAAGAAATAGTACCATGTATGATGGATAAGTTTCCACTGCGCAGCAGGATAAGAACCATCTTCATCTTGCCACCACCAGCCGGTACGATTTTTCTGCCATCCGGGCTGATGCCACGTTTTGGAAGTATCCCATATTCCATTAGAATCTATATAGTATGTATCAATCCAACAGTTTTCTGCGGCAGTTCCGTCAGCATTCAGATAATACCATTTAGAATCCAGTTGCAGCCAACCGGTCTGAACAGCACCATCATGTCCGAGATAATATTTTTTTCCATTTGACGTTACCCATGCATTACAAGCAATACTTCCATCTTTTTTCTGCCAGCGGTTTCCATTAGCGGTTGTGATCCAGCCTTCTGTATAAACCGGTTCAGGAATAGGCACAGTATTGTCAGATTCGTGATCAGAATCAGCGGAATCAGCGGAATCATTGTTTTCGGTGTCTGCGTCATTTTCAGTGGAATCATTGTTTTCAGATGCTTCTGTGATGTCGGCTGCTGGCTGGGAGGGCATCTGCTGTACTTTTTCATATTCTGCTGCATGGGCATAGGAAACAGGCCAGCATAACATTGCTGCAGTCAATCCCCATACAATTAGTGATTTCTTTTTCAAGACTTTTCCTCCTAAAATAATGGTTAAACCTGTTTGGTGTTCAAGATGAAAATGTATTGTCATCCAATATCACAGTAAATGGCCCGTCATTGACCAGTGATACTTTCATATCAGCGCCAAATTCCCCTTTCTCTACTACAGAAAGCTGCTTACCGGCCTCTGCTATCATATATTCATATAGTTCGTTTGCCAAATCAGGAGAACCTGCTTCTATAAAACTTGGGCGGTTGCCCTTTCGGCAGTTGGCATAAAGGGTAAACTGGGAAATCAGCAAAAGTTCTCCATTTACATCATGAAGAGACAGGTTGGTCTTCCCCTCCTCATCTTCAAAAATACGCAGTCCCAGCATTTTTTTTAAAAATTTATCGACAGTTTGTTTGGTATCTTGGTTGCCGATACCTACAAACACCAAAAAGCCTTTCCCGATTTTTCCGATGGTAACGCCGCCAACATCAACACTTGCACTTGTCACTCTCTGTATTACTAATTTCATGGCTGTTTATTTTGCTCGCTTTCTTTTTTTGATGGATTCTCAGAAGAATCTTCTGTTTTAGCATTCTGTTCTTCTTCCGGAGAAGCTTTCTGGAATGGAGAACGGTGAGGAATATCCGGCATGTGAATCCGTATTTTCCTGTAGCTGCTAAACGCTTCTTTCGGATTGGATTCCTGATTGGTTTTGTATACCGGCTTCAGTGTTTCCGCATCCAGATGATCAATATCCTGATAAGCCTTCACATCTGCAGGCAGTTTCTTTTTCTCCAGACGGATTCTGATAAGATTACGCAAAATTGTACAAATTACGGCACAGGCAGGTACACCGATAAACATACCTACGATACCGAACAGCCCACCGCCTACCAAAATGGCTACAATAACCATAAAACTGGATAATCCGGTAGAACCTCCGAGAATTTTCGGTCCAAGGAAATTGCCGTCAAACTGCTGTAAAACCAGAATAAAGAGTACAAAGTAAATACACTGCACCGGATTTACCAGAAGAATCAGGAATGCGCTTGGAACTGCACCCAGATAAGGACCAAAAAATGGAATTACATTGGTCACTCCTACTACTACGCTGATCAGCAGTGCATAGGGAAGATTCAGTAAAACGGTTCCGATGTAGCACAAAATACCGATGATAATAGAGTCAAGGATTTTACCTACAATAAAACCACCAAATGTTTTATCGATAAACTGAAGATCACGAATAATATTATTGGAAGTCTCCGGACGGAAAATACAGTACAAAAACTGTTTTCCATGGGCAACATAGGTTTCTTTTCCATACAGCAAATAGATGGAAATCATCGCTCCAATCAGAAAATTCTTCAAAAATGTCAGTACACCGAAAAATCCTGAAGAGAAATTTTTTACCACGCTGTTAATCTGGGGAAGCAGGTCATTCGACAGCCATGATTCTGCCTGAGCAAAAATTTTGGAAAAAATCATATTGGAATTCGTAGCAAGCTCCGGAGTGTTTTTCAGCAGATCATCCATCCAATGTTCGATATTATTGATATAGCGGGGAAAGCTTTCTACGATATTGGTGATACTGTTTATGATTTCCGGTACCAGCATGGATAAAAGACCGTAAATAAGCAGGAAAAACAGAAGCAGGGATACAATAACGCAAAACATGCGAATCACCTTCCGAACTTTTTTAGTCGGATTCCATTTCTTCAGCTCACATAAACGGTAGATTACCGTTTTTTCCATAAAACGGATGATTGGCCATAAAATATAAGAAATAATGGCTGCATAGATAATGGGAGTCAAAATCTCATAGATTTTGCTTAATCCCTGTTTTAAGGTATCCATATGGAAAATGCCGAAATAAAACAGCATGCTGGCAGCAACGACGCAGAATGCTGTCAATCCCCATTGTAAGTATTTTTTGTCCCAACGAAACTTCATAGTTACCTCCAGTTACTAAAATTAGCGATTTGTCTGTAAAAATGCAAATCTGACAACAACATTATAGCATAGAATGTTTGTTTTGGAAGATATTTTTTTAAATGTTTCTTTTCTTTTTAAGCATGTTACGCTATAATCCATATAGATTATTGACAAGGAGAACCAAAATGAAACTACAACAGTTAATGAGTTATGCCAGAAAGGCGATTGATGACTATGGAATGATTGAAGATGGGGACAGGATTGCAGTAGGAATCTCTGGTGGTAAGGACAGCCTTACCTTGCTGTATGCCCTTCACGGTTTAAAGCGCTTCTACCCTCACCCATTTGAACTGGAGGCGATTACCGTCGATTTGGGGCATCCAGGATTCGATGTGGGTAAAATCCGCCAGCTTTGTGAAGAGATGGAAATTCCTTACACGGTGGTGAAAACAGACATTGCACAGATTATTTTTGAAGAAAGAAAAGAATCAAATCCCTGCTCTCTTTGCGCAAAGATGCGAAAAGGCGCCTTGAACGAAGCCATTAAGAAAACCGGCTGCAACAAAGTGGCATATGCCCATCACAGGGACGATATCATAGAAACCATGCTGCTTTCACTGATTTTTGAAGGCAGATTCCACTCCTTTTCACCGAAAACTTATCTGGACCGTATGGATCTGACTGTTATCCGTCCTCTGATGTATGTGTCTGAGGCGGATGTAAAAGGTTTTATGAATAAATATGAGCTGCCGGTTGTAAAAAGTCCCTGCCCTGCAGATGGTTATACAAAACGGGAATATGCAAAAAATCTGGTGCGTCAGTTAAATTTGGAGCATCCCGGTGCGAAAGAAAGGATGTTTGCTGCGATACTGAATGGTAATATAAAAGGATGGCCGGAAAAGAAGTAAGTCCTGACTTTGATACTAAAAAACAAGACAGCCGCAAGTATTTCTGCTTACAGCCGTCTTGTTTTCTAAAAGCAATATGGACATCAGAGACTAAAAAATAGATTTTTTATAGCCTTTTTCTTTGATACGAATCGCATTGAGAAGGAGTTCCACAGAACCATCGACACCCATCTTGCCGCTGTCAATGCACAGATCATAAGCATCTGCGTCTCCCCAACGTTTGCTGGTATAATAATTATAGTAGCTTGCTCTCTTTTTGTCTGTTTTAAGAATTTTATCCTTTGCTTTTGCATCAGTCAGATCATAAAGTTTTGCAATTCTGCGGATTCTGGTCTGTAAATCAGCATGGAAGAACACGCTGAGACAGTTATCAAAATCTGCCAGAGCATAATCAGCACAGCGGCCAATCATAATACACGGGCCTTCAGAAGCAATTTTTTTAATTGTCTCGAACTGAGCCAAAAATACTTTCTGGTTAATGGGCATATCAGAAAAAGCTGCGGATGTGTATCCAAAAGAATAAGTATCCATAACAAGAGAATAAAGAAAACTGTTTGTAGGTTTCTCATCGTGATTCTCAAATAATTCCTGACATAAGCCGCTGTCTTTTGCTGCACGATCCAATAACTCTTTATCGTAACACTGAATTCCCAATTCTTCTGCAAGGGCACGACCTATCTGGCGACCAGCGCTTCCATATTGTCTTCCGATGGTAATAATTGTATTTGTTTCCATAGTAAACCCTCCGTTCCTGTCTATTCTATCTATATTATAGAATAATTTGATGCAAATGTATAGTCATTATTTTCTTAAATTTTGTAACAAATGTGTGAAATATTCAGGAAGAGGCGCTTCAAATTCCATATACTCTCCGGTTGCCGGGTGAATGAAGCCTAAAATCATTGCATGAAGGCATTGTCCCTGCAAACGGAACGGACATTTTGCAGGACCATAAACAGCATCACCCAGAAGCGGATGCCCTTTGCTTGCCATATGCACCCGAATCTGATGGGTCCGGCCGGTTTCAAGCTGGCATTCTATATAGGTGTAGTTCCCAAAACGCTCCAGTACACGGTAATGAGTAACCGCTGGTTTTCCGTTTTTTTCATTTATGGCCATTTTTTTTCGGTCTATAGGGTGACGTCCAATAGCTCCTACAACGGTTCCCTGATCTTCTTTCAGATTACCCCAGACAATCGCCCGGTATTTTCGGGTAATCGAGTGTTCCTTGAGCTGCTCGGCAAGATTTTGATGTGCCCGGTCATTTTTGCAGATGACGATGGCACCGGTGGTATCCATGTCTATCCTGTGGACGATCCCGGGGCGCATCACACCATTGATACCGGAAAGATTCTCACGGCAGTGAAACATTACGGCATTTACTACAGTCTGGGAATAATGCCCTGCACTGGGATGGACAACCATTCCCTTGGGTTTATTGATCACCAGAACATCGGAATCTTCATAGAGAATATCCAGAGGGATATCTTCGGGAAGAATATCCGGTTCAGCGAGCTGGGGAATGCAGACACAAATCTGCTCTCCCGGCTGCACCTTATAATTTGATTTTACCGTACTGCCCTTTAAGGTAACCTGTCCGTCTTTTATCAGCTTCTGAAGATAAGAACGGGAGTGGCTTTCCAACTGTTCCGAAAGAAATTTGTCTATCCGTGCATTTTTATCATCCTCTGTTACTTCTAAGAAAAGTTCTTCCACGTTAGTTCTCCTGCTTCTTTTTTGTTAAAAATGAAAAATCTTCGTCCTTGTATACGAATAAAATACAGATAGCGATGATTATGAAGGAAACTACCACATAAATATCAGCCACATTGAAAATGGGAAAATCAATCAGGGAAAAATAGAAGAAATCAATTACATATCCCTGCGAAATCCGGTCTATGAAATTCCCCAGTGCTCCGGCCGTTAAAACTACGGCTACGAGATGGAAAATAAAATATTTCTTTTCTCTGGGGATACGGAAATAAATCCATACAGCAGTCAGAAGATAAATGGTCGTCATAATCATAAATACCCATTGCTGTCCCTGAAGAATACCGAAAGCGGCCCCTCTGTTTTCCAGATATTGCAGTTGAAATACTCCGGGAATCAGAATGATGTCTTCCTGTCCGGCCAGATGGGTTACAGCCAGATGTTTCGTCCACTGGTCAAAGAATGTCAGCAGAGCAATTCCCAAAAGTCCGGATATACCATAAATACATGCAGATTTTTTATTCTCCATCGATCAGATCTCCATTGATAAAGTTGATTGCTTCAGTAAGTTCTTCATCTGTTACAGTGGTGTCGATGCAGGCCTGACCGATTTTCTTTAAAAGGATAAAACGAATGTGGCCGTTTTCCATTTTCTTATCGGACTTTGTGGCTTTCAGGATGTCTTTCGTGTCCAGCCCGTTAAAAAAGATCGGAAGGTCGAAACCGACATTCATATCTCTAACCTCATAAAATTCCTCCAGAGTGAGATATTCTCTTTTAAAAGAGATGTAAGCCGCAGCAATTGTTCCCAGAGCCACGCACTCTCCATGGAGCATTTCAAAATTCATCAGCTTTTCGATGGCATGTCCTACCGTGTGTCCAAGATTTAAGATTGCCCGCTCTCCCTGTTCCGTTGGATCGCTTTCCACCACGGAGGATTTGATTTCGCAGCATTTGCGGATCATCTTTACCAGTACAGGATAGATACGTTCCTGAATCTCTGACATATGATTGATAGTCCATTCATAGAATTTTCCGTCACGGATCAGTCCGGATTTTAAAACCTCGCCCATACCGCTGGCAAACTGGTCATCCGGCAGTGTTTTTAAGGTATTCATATTCATATAAACAAGACGGGGCTGGTAAAAAGCGCCAACCATGTTCTTATACTGATCAAAATCAACACCGGTTTTTCCACCGATACTGCTGTCTACCTGTGCCAGTAAGGTGGTGGGAATCTGGACAAAATCCACTCCGCGCAGATAGGTGGCTGCCGTATAGCCGGTAAGATCACCGGTTACTCCTCCACCAAGGGCTACCAGAAGATCTTTTCTGGTGTAATGGTTTTCAATGAGAAATGTGTACAGGGCTTTTACGGTATCCAGATTTTTGGAAGCTTCTCCTGCAGGAAACGTAAAAATATCTGCCTGTTTTCCCAAAGTGGTCAATCGGCTTTGTACTTCCGCTCCATACAGACCAGCAACAGTCTCATCGGATACGATGCAGATTTTATCTCCGGCAGGTTTCAAAGCCTTTATTTCTTTTGCAAGGTTGGAAAAATCCTCCTCCCAGATGATTTGATAATCAAATTCACCTTCACGGTAAACTCTCAGTTGTTTACTCATAATCTTTATGCCTCCTCTTATTCGATATTAAACGTAGCGCTGAACAACAACATAGCACCGTCCCTTTTTGGTTGTGTTTTCCATGGCTTTGTAACGGAATTTTCCATGACCTCTCACCGAAACCACATCTCCCGGTTTTAAGGGATGCCCGTTGGAAACAACCATCTTTCCATTGACAAAAACTTTTCCTCCCTCGATCAGTCCCAGCATTCCGCTGCGGGAGGAAGAAAATGCAAGAGCAATCATACTGTCCAGCCGTACCGAGGCCACAGTTCCCCGAATCTCTTTTAATTCCGGCTGAGGCAGCTCTTGGGGATTCAGAAGCTTTTCTGCTTTTACAGAGGTGTGACGTACTCTGTCCAGATTTTGCAGAAGAAAATCTGTCATCTGTTCATGACAGAACAGATACGCTTCCTGATCTTTGATTACGATATCCCCTAATTTGCAGCGGTCAATCCCCAGATGCACCAGTGCCCCCAGATAATCTCTGTGGGAAAGATATTCACAGAATTTTTTGGAGGACGGGGAAATTTTCAGGCAGTCAATGGGGTACATCGACAGACCATCCCTTTCATCTTCATAAGAAAGAGCATCAGGAAAAAATGCTGCTATCTGACGCTCTGCTCCTTCATAGCCCCCGAAGTAACGGATTACAACTCCGTTTTCCTCCGGGCGGAAACTATGTACCATATGAAGTTCATTTAAATCGAGAAAATCCGTAAAGGCTGCAATATCGCGATAATATGCTGTTCGAGCCAAATCCTGAAGCCGTTTTTTGAATAATGCATCCTGTTCTTTCATAATCAAAAACTTGTCCGTACAGACGGAACATCAAAAGCCCCGCTTAAAATTTCCTGAAAATCACCGGAAATTTCAACATTGGCAGGAGTAAGAATGAAGATATAGCTGGAAATCTTCTGCAGGCTTCCTCCGATGGAAAAACATGCACCGGAAGAGAAATCAATGATTCTCTGAGCCACATCTACATCAATGCCTTCCAGATTCAGTACAACAGTACAACGATCCAACAGAGTTTCTGCAATCTCTCTGGTATCTTCCATGGAAGATGGCTTGATAACACAGACTTCCATATTTCCGGATGCGCCATTGGTTTTTCTGTTCCGCATTGGTGTAATTTTGTTGGAAGAGGATGCGGGAGCTTTTGCCTGAGCTGTTTTTTGCTGTTTCGGCTGAGCAGCAGGTTTGGCAGCAGGCTGTGATTTTCTGGAAGGTTTTACATACTCTTCCTCTTCCACATCATCGTCAAAATCATCTTCAAGTTTTTTGAAGAAGCGGTGTTTCGGTTTTTCTTCATCCATTGCTTCTAATTCCTCATCATCGAAGAATTCATCGTCATCGTCAAAATCATCGTTTAACCGAATCGCATCTAAAAACTTATCTAAAACACTCATTTTATAATCTCCTATCTAAATTGTTTTGGAGTAATCTCGTTCTCCAAAGATACCTGTTCCCACACGGACCATAGTAGCGCCTTCTTCGACAGCTACCTGATAATCATTTGTCATTCCCATGCTCAGAATATCCATATACACATTATTCATGTTTTTGGCGCTTATGTCAACACTTAATTGCTTCAATTTACGGAAAACGGGACGATTTTCCTCAGGATTTTCCACATAAGGAGCGATTGTCATAAGACCTTTGATCTGTACATTGGGTAATTTCGCGATTTCTTCCACCAGCGAAAGAGTTTCTTCTACGGAAACACCGAATTTGGTATCTTCCTGAGCCACATTAACTTCAATCAGGATGGGAACCACCCGCTGATGTTTCTTTCCCTCCTGATCAATGGTTTCTGCCAGACGAAGGGAATCCACGGAATGAATCAGAGCTGCTTTATCAGCAATATATTTTACTTTATTCCGTTGAAGATGCCCGATTAGATGCCAGACCAGATTTTTGGGAAGCTCTTCATATTTGGAACAGAGTTCCTGCACTTTATTTTCTCCGAAAACTGTCTGCCCTGCTTCCATGGCCTCGTGAATCATGGAGACAGGTTTTGTCTTACTCACTGCGATCAGTGTCACTTCTTCCGGATTTCTTCCGCTTTTTTCACAGGCTTTGCAGATTTCTTCCTGAACTTCCTGCAGATGTTTTGCTATCATCATAGTAATACTCCTTTTATCATATAAAATGTTAATGTAACTATTCAGGACCCTGTCTTTCATAGTCACAAATGCATGCACACACACTGCATGAAATGCAGTGCGGCGCTCGTATGTCTCGGGATTGCCTTGCATTTGCAAGGCAACACCTCGCGGAACAGTGACCTTCTGAACAGTTACATGTTAATTATACAAAATATCGTCTTCTTTTACGGTTGTTCCGTCGTAGACAATGTGATCGAATTGGGCGATACCGTAATCTGTACCGGTTTCCACGATACAGTACTCCTCATTCTGGTCGATGATGGAAATCTTTCGAAAAACGGCATAGCCTTTATTGATACTGTAAACACCTTCCAGTGCCTGAGTTTCAGAGACGGTAAAGGTTGACTGGGAATCCGGTTTTATAATAATGTCACCATCCTCAAAAGTGGAAGTATCTACGTAGTAATATTCCTCGTCTTCTTCATAAATCACAGCCTGAATAAACTCGGAAGAGCTTTGTTCCTCGTCCTTTCGCTGAACCTGCTTGTTGAATCCGGCTTTCCCGTTTTCTTCGCTGTGTGTTACAAATTCTTTAGGTATCTTGTAGAAATCCTTTTTCACAATGGAGCTGAGCGGAATCTTCAGACCGCTCCGGGTGTTTGTGACCAGTTCAACTTCCAGAAAACGGTCATTGGAATAACGGATCATGCCGCTGTTAAAGGTAATCTTACAATAAAATTCTCCGTCATCGTTGGCAAGAATGGAAAAAGCGCCCACTTGTGTAATGCCGTCCTTTAGAAACTTCACACGGATTGTTTTTCGTCCGGAAAGCTGAACGGTTTGTTCGCTGGTAAGCGGAATCACCAGAGACCAGTTTTCACTGGTAACAAGCTTGTAGATTTCATCGCCAGCAGTCACCTTTCTGGCGGTCTGAAGATTTTTAATGCTGTAGTCCTTTCGCTTAAAAAGCTCAGGGCTGAGACTGTCAGCGGAAACATCCTCATATCCGTCTGTAGAATAGAGAATGAGACCATCCTGATCAGCGGTATAAACGGACTGGGTGCCCAGTGTCTGGGGAACCTCGCCGCTGTCTGTGGTTTTCAAGCCGCTGTACTGGAGTATCGTACCCTCCAGTTCGTATTTGTAGTTATAGGTATTATAAAAGTTACTGCTGTCAAAGGATGAGGAAAATCCTGCCATGGATGAACGGATTCGGGAATAATCTTCTTCCGATAGTTCGTCAACGGCTGCTTCTGCCTGCTCTTGTCCCAAAGTATAGACTACGCCGGATTTGGCTACTTTGGAATTTTCACGGGCATAATAGGTGATATACCCGGAAGCCGGTGAAGTGACTACCTGTTCTTCGCGGAGAACCAGAGCGGTATAATTCTGGTTTCGTGCAAGAGGGCCTGCGGTAACCTGATAGGACTGAATGTGATCTGCCGTAATGTACAGAATGATGGAGATTACCATGTATACAAAAATAGCACCAAAAATAACGGTACCTATATTCAATGGAATCAAATTACGAATTTTTTTGAAGATCTGTTTTCTCTCTTTTGCCAATCGAACACTCCCTTTCCAAAATCTCCATATAAAGCTATTTTACCATTCTCCGGGGTAATACACAAGTTATTTTAAAACGTTGTCAAATTTCATGTCTATTCAGCCTTTCAGGCTTCATAGTCACAAATGCATGCACACAACTCGCATGATATGCGATTGATTTGGCGCCCGTATGTCTCGGGATTGACTTGCATTTGCAAGTTAAGACCTCGCGGGACAATAGAAGGTTGAACTATTATAATTTCATGCATTTTTTTCTGATACAGGGAAATACTAGGAAGGAACCGAAGACTAGACAGGAGGTAATGGAAAGGATATGAAAGGATTGGATTATACTGCATTGATTATTACAATTATTGGAGCTTTGAACTGGGGACTGATCGGATTGTTCAAATTTGATCTGGTTGCATTTTTATTCGGCAACTTAACATGGATATCCAGAATCGTCTATCTGATGGTTGGCCTGTCAGGATTGTATCTCTGCACATTTTTTGGAAGAATCGGTGACGGCAGAGACTGATGTGCTGCTGGGCGGGTGTAAGTAAGTGGTGTTGTATTTTGCGGGAACAGCATGGCATTGGTTATGCTGTTCCCATTACATTTTCTGCTTGTCAACGATAGATTGGACAAATAGACTAAAGTTCTGAATTACATCCAAAATATTTCGATTTACAGTCTATTTAAGTGCAAAAAAATATATCTGGCTGTAAGGGTGTAAAAATATAAAAAAGCGGTACCCAGCCTAAAAAGCTAAGTACCGCAACTTTTCATGTTAGTTCATAACTGCTTTTGTTCTCTCATGGTAACTGTTCAGGAAACAGTTCCTCTCGATTACTTATAATGCAATAAGGATATCTTCCTGTAATGCATCCGGAAGTTCTTCTTTGTCCAGTGAAACACTGAGTATAAAATCTACTTTGAAAACTTCTGACAGCTTTTTCAACTGTTCCAGTGTATCAGTGATATCTTTTCCATCTAACTGAGAAATTTTTAAAAAGCTGTCCAGATACATCTCTTGTAAATCGTGATCCTGTGAAATAATACCGCAGATAAATCCGATAAACTCGCTGGAATCTCTCAAAGGATAAGCAGATACGTCAATCAGACGGACTTTGTTGTTTAACTCGTACATGTGTTTTGTGCTCTTATCTAAATATACGATATTTCCTTCTGCAGTCTTAATTGCTCCGTTAACTTTATCCAAAAGCTGCTTAGTTTTTCCTTTCCCCTTTTTGCCTACAATCAATTGAACCATAGCAGTGTCCTCCTTAGCTTTCATAGTATGTATTTACTAAAAACTTCTGTGTTGTTTCTACAATTATAGAACATTTGCCCAAAAAATACAATCCTAAAATCAAATTTTTTCAAAAATCACTGATTAGTTTTTTCCAGAAGCTGATTCATATTGTTATACAGCACAGACTTTGTGGGGGCATGGAGAACAATGGAAATAAAAGGCTCACCATAAGCATTCTGACTGTACAGTGCAAGGCATGATCCGGCGGCGCTGGTGGTACCCGTCTTTCCTCCGATAACAGTTACCCCTTTTGGGGGAGTTACCTGTTTGGTGAGATACTGGTCTGTGGCATCCAGACGTTTTACCAGCTTCTGATCTCCCCGCATATACGTCATATCATAGGCTCCGAGCTGCATCACCTCCACAAAATGAGGATAGGAAACAGCTTCCCGGAACATCAGATAAATATCATAGGCTGTGGTATAGTGATTTTCATCATGCAGTCCGGAAGGATTGACAAAATGTGTATTGGTGGCGCCCAGCAAAGCAGCTTCCTGATTCATCATCTCCACAAAATTTTCCACCGTGCCTCCTACGTGTTCCGCAATCATCATAGCGGCATCATTTCCGGAATAGATTAAAAGCCCGTGAAACAATTCCTCCATGGTAATCTGGTCTCCTGCCTGAAATCCGATTTCTGTGGAACCATCTTCCAGATTCAGAGCGGTTTGGGAAATTGTGACAGTGTCCTCCATATTTCCGTATTTTTCTGCCAAAATAGCGGTCATGATTTTTGTGATACTGGCAGGATAAGCCCGTTCATGAATGCCCTGTGCATACATGGTCTCGTCATGATCCAGATGAAACAGAGCTGCGTTCACATCATTGGAGAGAGACACTCCCTCCAAACTTTTATTCTGGGAGGAAACACAGAGTGTGGAGGCAAAGGATTCTGCTTTCTGCATCTGAACCTCTGTTCCATGGGTTCCATAAAGTTCCTCTGAATCGTCGTATGCGAAAGAGAGATCCATCTGATTTTCCCTGCGGATATACCAGAGTGCAGTTATGCCCAGTGCACTTGTAAGAACGAGAATAGCCAGCAGGATCAATGTATTTTTCAGTTTTCTTTTTAAAGCTTTATTTTTTGTACATTTCACGCCAGTCAAGTTCTCCTCTATCTAAGGATTTGATCAGAAGCTCCGCAGAAGCCAGATTGGTAGCCAGCGGAATGATATGGGTGTCGCAGAGCCGGAAAATCTTATTGGCATCCGGTTCCGGTTTTTTAGCCATAAAAGGATCACGTAGTGAGATAATTAAATCCATTTGATTCTGTTCAATCATGGAAGCCATCTGCTGTTCGCCGCCTACATGGCCGGCCAGCAGCTTGTGTACACTCAGATTGGTTGCCTCTTCGATCAGTCTGCCGGAAGTTCCCGTTGCATACAAATCGTGTTTGCTGAGAATTCCCTTGTATGCGATACAAAAATTCTGCAGCAGTTTCTTTTTTGATTCATGAGCGATAAATCCGATGTTCATTTGTTTCACCTCCCAAATATCTTCTGTTTTGTAAGCCTACATTCAATACCAGCCCCATGCCGATATAAAGGCTGACCAGTGAGGTCAGTCCATAGCTGACAAAGGGAAGGGGTGTTCCTGTATTCGGCAGCAGCCCGGTGGCCACGCAGATATTCAGGAAACTTTGAAAACCGACAATGGTTCCAATCCCGCAGCATATGATTTTTCCCGAGGTATCCTTAGCCCGCCGACTGGTTAGAATACATTCCAGCACAATCAGAAACAGCAGGACAATGATAGCGGATGCACCCCAGAAGCCCAGCTCCTCTCCTGCCACTGCGAAGATAAAGTCGGTCTGGATCTGGGATACAAAGTTTCCCTTATTTGCGGAGGAAACTTTGTTGTTATTGTAGCCCTTTCCGGTAAGCTGGCCGGAAGCGATGGCTGTGATAGAGTTCTGCTGCTGGATGACCTTGTCCTTGTACGCTTCATCCTCGGGGTACAGCCATGCCATGATACGTGTTTTCTGATAGTCACTGATGATTTTGAGATCTGTCTGGGTAATTAAAATCATCGCCACAATGAGGAGCGGTATAGCAACAGCCAATATACCGCAAATAATCTTATAGCTCAATCCTGCAATATACATCAGGACGCAGAAAACAATGGCAACAGTGATGGTGTTTTTCAGGTCCGGCTGGATTACGATCAGAACCAGCGGTACAGCAAGCAGGATAACAGAAGTCAGAATCGTTTTCAGCGTATTCAGATCGTCCTCATGATGCATCAGGTACCGGGCAAAAAACATGATGATGAAAATTTTTGACAGCTCGGTAGGCTGAAAACGGATAAAGCCCAGATCCAGCCATCGGGTCGCGCCTCCGGAATTATCACCGAAAAACCTGACAAATAGAAGCATCATGATATTAACGATATAAATAACCCAGTAAAAATTCAAAAGCCAACTGTAGTCCATTAAGGAAACGATGACCATAACCACCAGTCCCAGAATAACACCGGCTAATTGTTTTGTCTGAAGGGATTTCATTGCGCTGCCCACAAGAAGCACACCCATGCCGCTGATCATGATCAGCCAAAGCACCAGTCTGAAATTATAATCCCTGAGTTTGTAAAGTTTTAGCATGTTTATACACCTGTATCCTTATTGTACATTTGAGGTAACTATCCAAAAGAAGGATGTCAGATTTCCATCTGCATGGAGCCGCTTCTGGATTTCAGAGGTAAGCTGGCAGTGAGAACCGGAGGTGACTGACGGAAACAGATATTTACATTTCCTGCATCAATCGGTATGTATTTTCCAGCCGCTTTTATCATATCGTTCCTTAACATCTGCATGGTCTGAGGGGAACAGCTCACCCTGTCGGAAACCAGAAGAAGATTCAGTCTGTCTTTTGCAATCGAACTTGAAGTTTTCCGCTTTCTGTTAAAGAATCCCATATCATCCCCTCCTATTTCCGAAACAGTCTTCCGAAAAATCCTTTTTTATTTTCCAGATTCAGAAATGGAACCTCTTCGCCCAAAAGTCTTTGACAAATATTGGAATATGCCTGCCCGCAGGGGCCCGGCTTTCCGGCAAGGGGTTCCCCCTGATTGGTTGCAATGACCACCGTTTCGTCATCGGGAATCGTACCGATCAGGGGAACAGCAAGAATGTCCACCACATCATCCACAGACATCATATCTCCCCGCTTTACCATATCTATGCGGAGACGGTTAATGATCAGATGGATATCTTTCAGTTCCTCAGCTTCCAAAAGTCCGATGATCCGGTCGGCATCACGGATGGCGGAGACCTCCGGGGTTGTCACCACGAGGGCTTTGGATGCTCCGGCAATTGCATTTTTAAAGCCCTGCTCGATGCCTGCCGGACAGTCCAGAATAATAAAATCAAAATCATTTTTCAGTTCATCGCAAAGCTTCATCATCTGTTCCGGTGTAACCGAAGTTTTATCACGAGTCTGGGCAGACGGAAGAAGAAACAGGTTGGAATAGCGTTTGTCCTTGATAAGCGCCTGCTTCATACGGCAGTTGCCCTCGATCACATCCACCAGATTGTAGACAATCCGGTTTTCCAGCCCCAGCACAACGTCCAGATTTCTAAGACCGATATCGGTATCCACCAGTACCACCTTCTTATCCATAGCGGCAAGTCCGGTACCGATATTGGCTACTGTAGTAGTCTTTCCAACTCCGCCTTTTCCTGAGGTTACTACAATTACTTCACTCATGTTCTATCCTCCTGATTAATCAAAATTCAGTTGCAATTATCCGGTTATCCTTCGCAATTTTGTTATCAATCGGTTCGTGTATTGGTAACGCCTTCCCGATTGGCCTGACCGGTAAGAATCTCGGTTTCATCTTTCAGACCAAAGTAGTAATTCAGTACATCTTTTGCTACCCATTCCAGATTTGTGGAACTGTATCCGTTGGCAATACGGGTTGCCATGGCAATTTCCGGATTTTCGGCAGGTGCATAGCCGATAAAAAGTCCGTGGTTGGCACGGGTCTTTGTCTGCTGTGCCGTACCGGTTTTTCCGGCCAGCGATACCTGAAGGTCGCCGAAAACAAGCTGGTTGGCATCTGTCTGTATAACACCTTCCATACCTGCATGGACATCATCCCAAATCCACTGAGGAAGTTCTATGGTGCTTAAAACCTCCGGTGTGAAATCCTCAATCAGATTTCCCTCAGAGTCGGTGGTTTTATCCAAAAGTGAAAGGTTATAACTCGTTCCGCTGTTCGCCAGTGTAGCCACATAGCGGGCCAGTTGGGAAGTCGTATAGTTGTGTGTACCCTGTCCGATAGCTGACGGGATTGGAAGCTGGTCAGACACCTGCGGAGATGCTTCAGGAATTTCCAAACCGGATTTTTTATCCAGATTGAATAATTCCGCATAGCCTGCCAGCGTGTTCAACGCTTCGCCGGAGTTGAAATTGCCTTCCTCATCCTCTCCCATCCGGTATACCGTCTCACTGAAAAAGATGTTGCAGGAGTTTTTGATACCCTCCCGGATAGACAGATTTCCGTGACCGGAAAGAAACCAGCACTTCAATCCTTCGGTATCTTTCAGCTTGTCGAACACACCGTTACAGTTGATGATCGTGGAATCATCGATCACACCCTCGGAAAGTCCCGCAATAGCCGTAAGGGGCTTAAAGGTAGAACCGGGAGCGGTACGTTCCTGTGTTGCTTTATTATAAAATGGTTTGGACAGGTCGTTGTTCAGTTTGCGGTAGTACGCAGTATCCATATTGTTTGCCAGACGGTTGTTGTCATATCCCGGATAGGATACACAGGCAAGGGTCTCGCCGGAATTCGGGTTCACGATTACAATAGAGCCGGAACACGGATCCAGCGCAAGCTGGGCCGGGGTGATTTCCAGATTGGAAATTTTTTTATTCATCAGCTCTATGGCTTTGAGATCTCCGGAAAGGAAGCTTTGATAATCTTCATCATCCTTAGATAAAACACCCTGATCATAAAGGATCCTGCAAAGATCGGATCCTGAAATTTCATCGTCCAGAAGCATATATTTATAGAGACTCTTACTGAAGTCTGAATCTTCCTTCAGATATTCGGAAATATAAGTGGAAAGATCCTCATAGACATCGGAAGAATCCAGATACGTTTCTTCATCGGAAATCTGTGAGATATCGATCCAGTTCTGGCTGGCCGCATAGGTCAGATATTCCTGAAGGCTGATGCTCTCTTCCGTAGTCCATTTTTTGTACATTTCGTCATTTTTGTCGATGGCAGTCTCGGAAAGAATTCCGGTCTTGCTCATCAGCATCTCATTGACGATGTAACTCATATATCCCTGCATCTCCTGATCCAGCTCTGCGTAGGAGACAGGATTGGTTTTGGTCAGCTCCTCGCTGACTCTCCGAAAGACCTCCTCCTGTTTCTTTTCGAAAGCCTGCTGCACCTTTTGCTCTGTCTCTGTGGCATCCTCTGCGGTAAAATGATGGATGTCAATAATGGAATTGTTTACCAGTGCAAAATATACATCATAAATAGGAATCGGGATGGCAGAAGCATCGGTATTCTGGTCAGCTTCAAAGGTTTTGATATCCCGGATATTGTTGGCTACGATTCCGGCGATCCGTTCTTCTAAGATTTTGTAGCAGGCAATCTGCAGTTCCTTGTCAATGGTCAGATATACGTCATTTCCCTGTTGAGGTTCCACCGTATAATCCTCATCGATATCCAGAACCTTTCCCAGATTATCTACATAGACCTTCTCAGAACCTTCCGTTCCCTGAAGGGTGGTTTCCATTTCCTTTTCCATGCCGGATTTTCCCACGATGGAGGTGGTGGAGTAACCGGAATCGGGATTTTCTGTTTTCAAATCTGCCAGCTCCTCGGAGGAAATTTTACCGGTATAGCCGAGGAGAGGCGCAAAATACTCGCTGTCTGTGTAGACACGGATCGAATCCTCAGCAATGTCCACACCCTGCAGGGTATCCTGACTTTCCAAAATAGCTGCTACAGTCTCCTCAGACACATCAGAAGCAATGGTTACCGGAACGTATTTTCGGAAGCTGGTGGTAAACAGTGCATAACGTACAGTTATGATCTTTAAAAGCTCCTCCCGGGTAAGCTCCTCGGGAAGTCCGGCTGCCTTTTTTTCCGCCGCTGTATAGGGTTCTTTTGCATGCTCGAACCCAAACTGGTCGGTCAGATGCTGCACGATGGTTTCGGCAGAAGCCACAGCCTGATCCGCTTCCAGATCGTCAATAGTCTTACATCCGTAAACGTCAGCCTTAAACCGGGAAAGGGAAAAACCTTCCACATCATAGGCATACCGTCCGGCATCGTCCAAGACAATATGAAAATCATGATTGATGGAATCGCCGTTTCCTTCAATGATCTGAATGATCTGATAGATTTCACCGTTCAGCGCCAGATTCTTCTGCCGTGTGCTGCTGTAGGTTCCGCTGTCCTCCAGTGTAACGGAATAGGACAGCTCATTGGAAGCCAGCACGTTGCCGTTTCTGTCATAAATATTTCCCCGGGTACTTTTCAGGGTACGGGTTTTCGTGGTCTGGATACTGAAGTTATCGGCATATTCCTGTCCGTGAATGATCTGCAGGGAAAAAAGCCGCTGAATCAGAATCCCGGACATAGCCAGAAATACCAGAAGCAATACGGTTGTTCTCTCAAGTTTCAATTTGTTCAGTAAATTCTTTTTTCGTCTCATCAGGGTAATCTTGGTCCCTCCCATTCAATTTCCGCCAGCCAGTGATTTAACCGATAGAAAATCCGGTACAGGATGACTGTCATTAATACGGTGTATACCATTTCCGGTAAGATAATGTGGTGCAGGTAACTGAAAAAATCCAGCCGGCCTCTCAGCATAAACCGGAGTCCATAAACGATCACGCCGTAAGCAATATCACTGACGGCTACCAAAAGCATAGGAACCTTTACATCCTCGTCATAGAATACTTTATATAAAAATCCGTTCAGGAATCCGATGTACATATACAAAAGCGCATAGAATCCGATCATATCCCCGAAAAAAATATCGATCAGAAGGCCGCTGAAAAAGCCCACAAACAGCCCCTCTCTCTTTCCTCTCATAAATCCAAAGGATACCGTGAGGATCAGAAGCACATTGGGCGTGATGGAGGCAATGGAAAGAGCATGAAACACAGTTCCCTGCAAAATAAAGGTAAGAAGTATCAAAACTGTCAGGATCAGTTTCCGTCTCATTGGGCATCTCCTTCCGTCTCCGGCTGCTGTTTTAACTGTTTGATAACCAGAACTTCCTGAATATCTTCGAAATTTACTGCCGGAATGATCGTACCGTTTTTGGTCAGGTTATTGGAATCAGTTTCAACATCGCTGATATAGCCGATCAGAATACCTTTCAGGAAACGGTTGCTGACGGAGGAGGTGACAACCTTATCTCCTGCCTGCACCAGATTTTCCTTATCGGTAAGCTGGATAAAACGGATCTTTCCGTCATCCATCATCTGCAGATCGCCGGTAACCATACAGTTTTGGGAAATGGAGGTAACAGAGGCGCTTACGTTGCTGCTGTCGTCAATGATGGAGCGCACGGTAGCCCAATGGTCTCCGGTGGCTGTGACGATGCCTACCAGACCGCCCTCGGCAATGACATTCATATCCACTTCCACGCCGTCTTCTGTTCCACGGTTGATGGTAAAGGTGCTGTACCAGTTGCCGGGATCTTTGCCGATCACCTGCGCCCCTACTTTTTCAAACTCGGAGTAGTCCTGATCCAGATTATACAGAGCCCGGAGACGCTCCACCTCTTCCTGATCCTGAGTCAGGGTAGTGTTTTTTGCAGTCAGCTCATCCACCTGCTCCTGCAGGCGCTTATTTTCCTTTGCCAGTTCTTTCATATCCTGAAATCCGTCCTTCTGGTCGGTAAGCCAGTCGCCCACGGTGTTGATTCCGTTCTGAAACGGAACAATCACATAGCCCAGCGCACTGCGGACAGGGGCAAAGGAAAAAACAGAGGAAAATGACAGTACCATCAGACCTAAGCACAGAATAGTCATCATGGTAATCAGATGTTTTGTTTTCAGTTTGTATTTGGATTTTTTCTTCATGACAGCTCCTTGTTACTTTTTCCGTTTTTTCGGAGTAAATGCCCAGTGATGCAGAGCATCATGGGTGATGATTTCTTTCAGACCGTATACCGTACACAGATCGTAATACCGGGAGAGCAAAATGGGACAGCCCACCTGCTCCGATAAGATCCGGGCAAGATTCGGGATTTTTGAACTTCCGCCGGTGAGATAGATTCCTTCAGACAAAATGACCTTATGGATCTGGGGCGGTGTTCTTTCCAGAAATGTGCGGATCTCCGCGGCAATTCCCTGTACGGAATCAAGAATCGCTTCGTTGATCGTTGCGGAAGTAATGATTTTTTCTCTGGGAAGCCCGGAAACACAGTCAATACCAACGATTTTCCCCGCCAGTTTCTTTTCCTGCTTCAGATCGGCCAGTGAAACCTTCAGCCTTCCGGCTGTTCTCAGGCTGACAGAGAAGTTGTTCCGTCTCCGGATGTTGTTGAGGATATCATGATTAAACTGTTCTCCCCCCAGAGGAATGATTTTGCTGATAATCACACGGGAGTCGGCAATAACGGAAATCTCTGTAGTAGCAGCCCCGATATTGACGATCATGGAACCTTTGGTCTTGATGACCGGGATTCCCAGAGCAATGGCATCGGCGATGGGACGCTCCACCAAAAGAACCTTACTTTTTCGGAACCGTCCGTTCTGGGAAACAGAATAATAGGCTCTCTTTTCTATCTCGGTCATATCCACCGGAACCGCAAAATAGATTTCGGGGCGGCGGCCTACGTGACGGCTGGCTTTTTCCAGCAGGGTATGCAGCACAGCTTCGAGATTGCCGATATTTGCAATCATGCCGTTGGACATAGGGGAGGAAACCTCTACGTTGCCGGGATTTTTTTCAAACATTTCGAAAGCCTCATCTCCCGTTGCAAGGATATCCTCTTTGTTCCGTATGGCAATCATATTTTTCTCTTTTACAATTTCATCATTTTTCCGGGAATAAATTTTGATCATACTGCTTCCCAGATCAATTCCATAGACATGGTTAAACATAAATGCAGATCCCTTCTGTTTTGCATTTTAAAAAGACAATATTCCATCCTCCCGAAAGCTTACATACTTCCGGTCCCCAATCACAATGTGATCCAGCAGGGGGATGTCTACAAGGCTGCAGGCTTCCATTACCCGCCGGGTCAGCAGAATATCCTCTCTGCTGGGCTCGGGACTGCCGCTGGGATGGTTATGTACCAGAATGATATAGACCGCATGATAGCGGAAAGCTGCAAGAATCAGGTCCCTTGGCGATACCAGAGAAGCATTTACCGTGCCCTTGGATATCACTTCCTCCCCCAGAAGCTGGTTCTTGGTATTCAGCATCATACAGATCATCTGTTCCTGCTCTTCATGGCGCATCTGCTCCATATAGTAGTGTGCGATTGTTTCCGGATCTTGAAAATCCAAAAGCTTTTTCGCAGAAACAGCAGCAATTCTTTTGGACAGTTCTCCGATACATTTGATCTGTACCGCCTTTACCTGTCCGATTCCCTTGATTTCCATCAGCTCCTGCATGGAAAGATGATGGATGCCTAAAAGTCCCTCCTGCCCTTTTCCCCGCTCCAATACGGTTTGGGCCAGCTCCACCGAGGAGCTTCCCCGGGTTCCCGAACGTATGATTACCGCCAGAAGTTCACTGTCGGATAATACCTCCGGTCCACGGCTGAGACACTTTTCGTAAGGCCGCTCATTTGCAGGCATTTCTTGAATCTTATAGTTGTTTTTCATGGTTTGCCCTCCTGTTCTTTGCTTCAGGCAGAGAGCAAAACGTCATATTATACGGAAAATATTTTAGCACAAAATCCGTGCAAAGTATACCGCTATCATAGGAAATTCACATATTTTTTACAGATGGCTTCGCCCACCCGCAGACCGTCCATGGCGGCAGAGGTGATTCCACCTGCATATCCTGCCCCTTCGCCGCAAGGGTAAACCCCTTGAATATTACACATAAATTCTTCATTTCTGGGGATACGCACCGGAGAAGAGGTACGGCTCTCCACACCGGATAAGACAGCGTCCGCACGGTCAAAGCCCTGTATTTTTCTTCCGCAGGCTGTGATGCCTTCCCCAAGGGACTCGGATATAAATTCCGGAAAAATCTCCCGCAGGTTGCCGGGAGCGTATGCCCCTTTCATACAGGGAGTCACATCCCCTAAAGAGCCAGAAGCTTTTTTCGCCAGAAAATCCCCGAAGGTCTGCACCGGGATTTTGCCGTCATGGAGGCGGTAAGCCGCCTGCTCCAGATAACGCTGAAAATACATACCGGCCAGCGGGTTTTCTCCGATTCGTTCTGCAAGGGAATTATTTTTCTGCCGGAGATACTGCTGAGCGTAGGCCGTGTAATCCTGAGGGCTGACCGTTACAATCATAGCGCTGTTGGCATTTTTACTGTCACGGGCATGGTAGCTCATACCGTTGACGGCGAGATGTCCCTCCTCAGAGGAAGCATTTACCACATAGCCTCCCGGACACATGCAGAAGGAATAGATTCCTCTGCCATTAGAAAGCTGGTGGGTCAGCTTATAGTTTGCCGCACCCAGAATATCCACCTGCCGGCTGCCGTACTGACTCAGATTAATCATCTCCTGAGGATGCTCTATCCGCACGCCGACGGCGAAGGATTTGGCCTCCATGGCGATTCCCCTATCCTTCAGCATGGTGAAGGTGTCTCTGGCGCTGTGCCCGATAGCCGGAATCACCACTTGGGTTTCCAGCCATTCCTGATGGTTGATCTGGATTTTTCTGACAGCTCCGTCTTCTATCTGAAGATCCGTTACCTGACTGTTGAAACGAAAGGATCCTCCCATTTCTTCGATTTTTTCACGGAGATTGGTGATAACGGTAATCAGGAGATCCGTTCCCAGATGGGGCTTATGGTCATAAAGAATTTCCTCAGGAGCTCCTGCCTCTACAAAAAGCTCCAAAACCTTTTTATTCCTGCCGTACGGATCTTTGACGGAGGTGTTCAGCTTTCCGTCAGAAAAGGTTCCGGCTCCGCCTTCACCGAACTGTACATTGCTGTTTGGATGCAGTGGACCTCCGTCCCAGAAAGCATCCACCTGAGCCTTTCGTTTCCGGGCCATTTCCCCACGCTCTAAAACGATGGGCTGATAGCCTGCTTTAGCAAGAAGCCAAGCGCAGAAAAGTCCGGCCGGACCGCTTCCGATGATGACGGGAGGGTGATGAAGCTTCTCTTCTCCGTGAGCTGGAATCTGATATTCCGCCTGTTTGATTGACATAATATTTTTATTGCCAACCTTATCTATGCGGTGCATGATTTTCCGCTCTTTTTCCGTTTCCACCTCAACCGTATAGACAAAGGTGAGCTCCGGTTTCTTTCTGGCGTCTACGGAGCGTTTGACAATCTTCCATGAAATCAGATCGGTATTTTTTATTTTTAACTGCTGGCAAATCTTCTCTTCCATCATCCGGCGGGTGTGGTTGAGAGGAAGTTTTAGCTGAGATATTCGAATCATTGGATTCTCCTTATTATTTGATGATGACCATTTAAGCAGTAGCTGTGAAGCCAGAAAGACTGAATAGTTACTTTAAGACCGGGCGGCGCTCTGTCCGGCTACCGTGCCGCTGGACCATGCCCACTGTAGGTTATAGCCTCCGCAGGGACCGTCTGCATCCACCACTTCTCCGGCAAAGAAAATGCCCGGATGAATGCGGGATTCCAGATGGTCCGTCAGTTCTTTGGTATCCACCCCTCCCGAACAGATCTGAGCCTGCTTCAGGGAATAGGCATCACGGATGGGAACCGCCCAGTCCTTTAAATTTGCTGCTACGGTGTCCAGATCTGCTTTAGCCGGAGCCAGTACAGAAATCATTTTCTTAGGCAGCAGGCCGATCAAAAGCTCCTGAACAGATTTGTAAGGACAGTCATCCTGACGTTTTTCCAAAAGGCTCAAAAGCTCCTCCTTGGAAACATCCGGCATCAGATCCAGATGGCAGGTGACTCTGCGCCCCTCTCTCGCTGCCCGTATGGCATAGCGGCTTAACTGAAAAACAGCGATGCCTGAAATGCCGTAGTCGGTGAACAGAATCTCCCCCCGCTCTGTTCGGGCGGATTCTCCTGCAATATCGAGACGGATGGTTCCATCCATACGGGAGCCTGCCCATTTCCCAAAATAATTGCTGCTGCCCTTTAAAGCTGCCAGAGCAGGCATGGGTTCTATAACGGTATGTCCCAGCTTTTTGGCAAGGTGATATCCGAAATCACTGCTGCCCTCAACGGAAGATGCTTTTCCACCGCAGCAGATCAGAACCCGGTCGCATTCATAGTGCCATGTTTTTGTGAGTACCTGAAAACCTTCGGGAAGGATTTTGATATCGGTCACTTCCTCCCGGGTCTTGATTTTTACTTTCCGATGGCGGGCTTCCAGTTCAAGAGCTTCTGCCACACTGGCAGCCTGATCGCTGTAAGGGTACAGCCAGCCGTTCCGCTCTCTGGTACAGATACCCAGCGTTGAGAAAAAGTGAAGGGTATCGGAAAGGGGAAACTGCCGGATCACCGACCATGGATATTCCGGCTGACTGCTTTGGTAACAGGAGGCTTCCTGATGGAGATTGGTCAGATTGCACCTGCCGTTTCCCGTTGCAAGAATCTTTTTTCCCAGTTTTTCATTCTGTTCCAGAATCGTGACCTGTGCTCCCATGCGGGCGGCATGGATCGCTCCGATCAGTCCGGAAGCTCCGCCGCCGATGATGACGATTCTTTTCATGACAGTGTAACCAGTCCTTTTTCATATAATTTCTGCAGACTCATCATGATGCCCAGCTTTGCATGTTCCCATGTGAGTCCTCCCTGAAAGTATACCGCATAGGGCGGCTTGATCGGGCCGTCAGCGCTCAGCTCAATGGAAGAACCCTGAACAAATGCACCTGCTGCCATGATTACATCACTGTCGTATCCCGGCATCGCCCATGGTTCCGGATCTACATAGCTGTCGATGGGAGCTGCCGCCTGAATTCCTTTACAGAAAGCGATCACTCTCTCCGGGGATTCTAAAGTAACAGCCTGAATAATATCGTGACGGCTTTCCGTGCTGTTGGGAACAACGGAAAATCCCAGCCGCTCATAAATGTTTGCTGCGAAAATGGCGCCCTTTAAAGCATTTGCGGTAACCGTCGGAGCTAAGAAAAATCCCTGATAGAAGGGCTGGTTTACACCGAGCGTAGCGCCGACTTCTCTTCCCAGACCCGGGGAAGTCAGACGGAAAGCTGCATTTTCCACATATTCCGTTTTTCCTGCGATATAACCGCCGATGGGAGCAAGTCCGCCCCCCGGATTTTTGATCAGAGAACCGACGATCAGATCCGCACCCACATCGGTAGGCTCGATGGTCTCTACGAATTCGCCGTAGCAGTTATCGACCATACAGATGACATCCGGTTTGATTTCTTTTACGAAAGCGATCAGTTCGCCGATCCGTGCTACCGACAGGGTCGGACGTGTCTGATATCCTTTGGAACGCTGGATGGTAACCAGACGGGTTTTTTCGTTGATGGCTTTTCGGATATTATCGAAGTCAAAAGATCCGTCATCCAGAAGGTCTACCTGACGGTAGGTTACACCGTATTCCGCCAGAGAGCCCTTAGACGGGCGGATTCCGATCACTTCTTCCAGTGTGTCATAGGGTTTTCCCACAGGAGAAAGAAGTTCATCTCCCGGACGGAGATTTCCTGACAGAGCAACCGCTAAAGCATGGGTTCCGCAGGCGATCTGGGGACGTACCAGAGCGGACTGCGCATGGAAAGCCGCCGCATAGATTTCTTCCAGCGTATCCCTTCCCACATCGTTGTAGCCGTAGCCGCTGGAGGCATACAGGCAGGCTTCGCTTGCCTTACATTTCTGCATGGCATTTACCACTTTGAGCTGGTTGTATTCTGCCACCTGATCGATTTTGTGGAAACGCTCTTCCAGTCCTTCGGCGATTTTCTGACCGAATTCGTAGACCGGGGCGCTGATTCCCATTTCTTTGTACATTTCTCGTGTCATTGCTGTATCCATTTTATGATATCCTTCTTTCTGTTTTTTATCTGCAGGCCTGCTGTAAGACGGGTATCCCGGCAGGCTATATCATGTGCTTTTTCTTTAGAGATGCGAGCATACTCTCCAGAATTTTCTCTTCGCTGTAATCAAAGTCCTGTTTGTTGAACCACTCCACATCCCGCTCCCGTTTAAACCATGTGATCTGCCGTTTGGCGAAATGACGGGTGTCTCTTTTCAGGACATAGACCGCTTCATCCAGACTCCATGTGCCATCCAGATAAGACAGGATTTCCTTATATCCCAGTCCCTGCATGGATACCATGCCTTTATGGTAGCCCAGATCTTTTAATTTCTGTACTTCGTCAATCAGTCCCTCAGAAAGCATCTCATCAATTCTCTGATCAATTCGCTGATAGAGGCGGCTGCGCTCGTCATTCAAAACGAAATACGCCAGATTGTAGGGAGAGTCTTTCTTTCTCTGTTCTTCATTATGACGGGAAATCGGCTGGCCTGTCTGGTTAAAATATTCCAAAGCGCGGATTACCCGCTTTACATTATTGGCATGGATGGCAGCGGCAGATTCCGGATCTACTTCCCGGAGCATCTGATGGAGGGTCTGGACGCCTTCTGCTTTTGCCAACTCTTCCAGCGACTTCCGGTAACTGTCATCCTCTCCATGCTCGGTAAAATCAATATCTCCGGTCACAGCCTGAATATAGAATCCTGTTCCGCCGACCAGAACGGGGATTTTCCCCCGCTCATAAATGGATGTCATGGCTTCCTTTGCCATAGCCTGAAAACGGACAACGTTGAACTCCTCATCGGGATTCAGGCAGTCCACCAGATGATGGGGAACACCGTCCATCTCCTCCGGTTTGATCTTGGCGGAACCGATGTCCATGTGGCGGTACACCTGCATGGAATCAGCGGAAATGATTTCTCCGTTTACTGCTTTTGCAAGCTGAATCGACAGATGGGTTTTTCCCACTGCCGTGGGTCCGGTGAGAATAATTAATGGTTTTTTCAATAGTTTCACCTACACAATTCGTTTGAATTTCTTTTCCAGTTCATATTTTGTCATGGAGATAATCGTTGGACGGCCGTGAGGACAGTTGTACGGATTCTCCAATTCCAGAAGTTCGTCAATCAGGGCTGCGGCTTCGGTGGCAGACATCTGCTGGTTTCCCTTGACGGCTGCCTTACAGGCCATGGTGGCCATCCGGTCGGACAGGACTTCCAGTGTTTTTGAGGACGGGTCATCTTCCAGATGATCCAGAATTTCTATAAAGAATTCTTCCCGGGTCAAGCCGAAAAGATTCTGGGGTACGGCGCGGATGCTGTAATCCCGTCCCCCGAAGGATTCCATCTCAAAGCCCATGGAGTGAAAAACATCGATGTAGCGTTTCATTTTCTCCTGCTCCTGAAGGTTCAGGGAAATGATCAGCGGAGGGCTTAAAAGCTGTGAGGTCACCTGACGCTCTTTCATTTCGCGGACAATCCGCTCGTAGAGAACTTTTTCATGGGCTGCGTGCTGGTCGATGATGTAGAGCTTATCTTCCATCTGTACCAGCCAGTAGGTGTCGAAGACCTGCCCGATGATTTTGTGATGTTTTTTTGCTTCCTGAGACAGGAGTTTGCCGTCAAAAAGTTCCATCTGAGTGCTTTCCTGAACCTCCGGAAGCTTCTGATTTTGGACAGACTGTTTTGCGGATGGCGAATCTGAGACTGTAACTGGTGTTTCATTTACTTCCGGTACTGCCTGTGCATGTACGGATGATTTCTCAGACAACGGAGACTCCTGTGATTTTATCTGTACGGGAGCTTCGAGCGCGTAAGAATCTGTCAGCAGAGAACTTTTCGCTGAAGAAGGCTCTGCCTGAGGCTTAGAAATTTCTTTCACTACAGCCTCTTTTGCCTGATAAGAAGGAGTTTCTCTTACAGGCATCCCCGATTTGCCGCCGGAATAAGTATCTGTGTGATTGCTTTCCAGTGTGCGAACCGCAGTCTTTGCTTCCTGCTCCAACTGTCTTCGGCGAGCCTCAAAGGGCTCCGGCGCATGAATCACCTTCTTTTCTGCTTTGGATTCCTTCTCCCTGTCCGCTCTTTTGGGGCTGTCCAGTGTCACCTCAGGAATCAGTTCTTTTCTTTGCAGCCCCTCCAGCACTGCCTGATATACCTGACGGTAAACGTATTCCTGTTTGGAAAAGCGAACTTCCATCTTTGTAGGATGAACGTTGATGTCCACATCTTCTCCCTTGATGGTGATATAGAGGGAGGTGAACGGATATTTATGCTGCATCATGAACGTGTGGTACGCATCTTCAATGGCTTTCATAAGAATCCTGCTTTTTACATACCGTCCGTTCACATAGTAATTTTCAAAGTTTCTGTTTCCACGGGAAACGGTGGGCTTTCCGATAAAACCGCGAATCTGAAAATCGCCGGAGGGATCGGAATAATCGATCTCAATTAATTCCTTTGTAATCTCTCTTCCGTAAACCTGATAAATGACCTCTTTCAGATTATCGTTTCCTGAAGTATGTAATTTTGTCTGCCCGTTCTGCATATATTTAAAAGAAATATGAGGATGGGACAAGGCAAGCTGTTCGATAAAACTGCTGATATATCCTGCTTCCGTGGCAGGAGTTTTCAAAAATTTGGCTCTGGCAGGCGTATTGAAAAACAGATTCCGAATCAGGAAGGTAGTGCCGTCCGGGGCGCCGATCTCTTCCAGCCCTTTTTCCATTACGCCCTCGATCAGATACCGCACACCGATCAACTGGTCATGCGGTTTGGAGATCAGCTCCACCTGAGAGACGGCGGCGATACTGGAAAGCGCTTCCCCGCGAAAACCCAGGGAGGAAATTCTAAGAAGATCGTCCACATCCCGGATCTTCGAGGTGGCATGGCGCAGAAAGGCCAGAGGCACCTGACTCTTTTCGATTCCGGAACCATTGTCGGTGATTCGGATGAAAGTGGTGCCTCCTTCCTTGATTTCCACGGTAACTGCGCTGGCTCCCGCATCGATGGCATTTTCCACCAGCTCTTTTACGACAGAAGCCGGACGTTCCACTACTTCACCTGCGGCAATTTTATCAATGGTATTTTGATCTAAAACGGAAATTGTTCTTTTCATGGTACTCCTTCCCGCTGTGCATCACAGTAACGTGAATCCTGTTCTCAGTTACCACCGGTTTTTCAGTTTATTCTGCAGCCGGTATAAAGTATTCAATGCATCCATAGGTGTCAGATTCGTGATATCTATGGTTTTCAGTTCTTCTAAAATATCCTGATCCTGCACGGTATCAAAGAGGGAAATCTGTTCCAGATCCACCTCATCGTAACGCACAGGTTTTGGTTTCGTCTTTTTTTGGCTCTGCGCCAGATCTTTGATCGCTCCGGTAATGTCCGCATGAACCAGCTCATCCACCAGTTCTTTGGCTCTGTCGATGACACTGTCGGGAACACCTGCCAGCTTCGCTACCTGAATTCCGTAACTTTTGTCAGCGCCGCCCTTGATGATCTTTCGAAGGAAAACGATATCATCTCCTTTTTCCTTCACGGCGATGCAGTAGTTATTGACTCCCGGAATCTTGCCTTCCAGCTCCGTCAGCTCGTGGTAATGGGTGGCAAACAGTGTTTTGGCTCCCAGAAGCTTCGTATTGCTGATGTGTTCGATGACCGCCCACGCAATAGAAAGACCGTCAAAGGTGCTGGTTCCCCGTCCGATTTCATCCAGAATCAACAGACTGCGGGATGTGGCATTTCGGAGGATATTGGCAACCTCTGTCATCTCTACCATAAAGGTACTCTGACCGCTTGCCAGATCGTCGGAGGCGCCTACACGGGTGAAAATACGGTCTACCACACCGATTTTCGCTTTTTCCGCAGGAACGAAGGAACCGATCTGAGCCATCAGGACGATCAGGGCGGACTGACGCATGTAGGTGGATTTACCTGCCATGTTCGGTCCGGTGATGACGGATACTCTTCTGGAGCCGTTGTCCAGATAGGTGTCATTGGCGATAAACATATCGTTGGTGATCATCTTTTCCACTACCGGGTGACGGCCGTTTTTGATATCGATGATTCCCTTGGAATTCACCGTCGGACGGACAAAATTATTTCGCTGTGCAACTACAGACAGAGAGGCAAATACATCCAGAAGGGCGACGGCCTTTGCTGTCTCCTGAATCCTCGGGATTTCCCCGGCGATTTTGTCCCGGACTTCACAGAATAATTCATATTCCAGAGCATACAGCTTGTCCTCCGCACCGAGAATCATATCTTCCAGTTCCTTTAGCTTCGGGGTGATAAAACGTTCCGCATTGGTCAGCGTCTGTTTTCTCATGTAATAGTCGGGAACCATATCCTTGAAGCTGTTGGTGACTTCCAGATAATAGCCGAAAACCTTATTATATTTGATTTTCAGTGTACGGATTCCTGTCTTTTCTTTCTCCTCTGCCTCCAGCTGGGCAAGCCAGGTCTTTCCTTCTGTTTTGGAGTTCCGATAGATGTCTACCTGCTCGTGGTAGCCGTCTCTGATGATGCTTCCCTCTTTTACTGCCAGAGGAGGTTCCTCGGCGATGGACTTGTCGATCAGCTCATACAGGTCTTCCAGCCCGTCAAGCTGCTCATTGATCTTTGTAAGCAGGGGACTGGTAAAATCCTTCAGCAGATTTTTGATGTGAGGAAGCATTTCCAGAGAGGTTTTGAAGGCGATCAGGTCTCTCGGGTTTGCGGAACGGTAGCTGATCTTACTTACCAGACGTTCCAGATCGTAGACCGGATTCAGATATTCCCGGATCTCTTCTCTGAGCATGGCCTGCATGTTCAACTCAGTGATGGCATCCAGACGCTCATTGATCTCATCCGCATCCACCAGAGGCTGTTCCACAAAATTGCGAAGCATACGGGCGCCCATGGCGGTCTTGGTTTTATCCAGAACCCACAGGAGGGAACCGCGCTTTTGTTTTTCACGGAGCGTCTCCACCAGTTCCAGGTTTCTGCGGCTGGAACTGTCGATGAGCATATATTTTTCCGTCACATAAGGGGTGATCTTATTCATATGCTCCATGGCATTTTTCTGGGTTTCCAGAAGATAGCGGAACATGGCTCCGGCAGCGATGATCCCGCTGTCATAATCCCCCAGCCCCAGTCCTTCCAGTGAAGAAACCTTAAAGTGATCCATCAGTGTGCGGTGGCACAGATCATCATCAAAATACCAGGAATCCAGAGCGGAAATAGAAATATGCAGCCGGTGTTTCAAATCTTCCATATCTATTCCGCTGACTAAAAACGAATCATTGCAGATGATTTCCGCCGGAGAGAACTTATTGATCTCATCCAGAAGCTTCCGCTCCCTGTCCACCTCCGTCACCAGACAGTCTCCTGTGGTGACATCGGAGATGGAAACACCGTAATGATCTTCCATACACACAACCGCCATCAGGTAATTATTTTTTCCTTCGTCAAGCTCCTGGGTGTTCAGGTTTGTACCGGGAGTCACCACACGGGTAACTTCCCGCTTTACCATGCCCTTGGCCTGTTTGGGATCTTCCACCTGTTCACAGATGGCAACCTTGTAGCCTTTTTCGATCAGTTTATTGATATAGTTTTCCGCCGCATGGTGAGGAACACCGCACATGGGAGCCCGTTCCTCGAGACCGCATTCTTTTCCTGTCAGGGTCAGTTCCAGCTCCCGGGATACGGTGATGGCATCATCGAAAAACATCTCGTAAAAGTCACCCAGACGGTAAAACAGGACACAGTCCTTATATTCTTCTTTTGTCTGCACATAGTGCTGCATCATTGGTGATAAAGTAGCCAATCTTTTGTCCTTCCTCTCTTATACGGGAGTTCCCATATAATAAAATCCTTTGCAAACATCCAGATGTACCCGGCAGAAGGTTCCAATCAGGGAAGCATCTCCGGGGAAATGTACCAGCAGGTTGTTGGTCATTCTTCCGGAAACCAGAGTTTCATCCTGCTCGTTAATTCCTTCTACCAGAATTTCCTGAACAGTTCCCTCGAAACGGCCGGACATCTCTCTGGAAATCTCCTGTACTTCTGCAAGCAGACGGTCAAAACGGTCTTTCACCACATCGTCAGGAATCTGATTCTCCATAGCCGCAGCCGGAGTTCCGGTACGCTTGGAATAGATAAAGGTAAATGCGCTGTCATAGCGGACTTTTCTCACCACATCCAGCGTTTCCAAAAAGTCTTCTTCTGTCTCCCCCGGGAATCCGACAATGATATCAGTGGTCAGGGAGATATCCGGTACTGCTGCACGGATGCG
This sequence comes from Clostridiales bacterium, assembly GCA_018374355.1. Classification (GTDB taxonomy): domain Bacteria; phylum Bacillota; class Clostridia; order Lachnospirales; family Lachnospiraceae; genus Oliverpabstia. The sequence goes on along the minus strand of JAHAFI010000012.1, from coordinate 3,352 downwards.
GTCCACCAGAGCAAGATAGCTTTCCTTTGTGTATCTGCGGTTCATCTCTTTTAAAATCTTCGTGCTTCCGGACTGCAGCGGCAGGTGGAGATGGTTGCAGAGCTTCTTACTTTTCGCCATCACTGCAATCAGCTCGTCCGACAAATCCTTCGGATGGGAGGTCATGAAACGGATTCTCTCCAGTCCCTCAATCTCTTCGATCTGCTCTAAAAGCTGAGCAAAGGTGATCGGATGTTCCAGATTCTTTCCGTAGGAGTTTACATTCTGTCCCAGAAGCATGACTTCCACTACGCCGTCTGCCACCAGCTGGCGGATCTCGGCAAGGATGTCCTCCGGATTCCGGCTCCGCTCCCTTCCCCGCACATAGGGCACAATGCAGTAGCTGCAGAAATTGTTGCAGCCGAACATGATGTTCACCCCTGATTTGAAGGAATATTTTCGGTCAACCGGAAGATTTTCAACAATCTGTGTGGTATCTTTCCAGATATCGATGACCATGCGGTCGGAATCCATGGCTCTGCATACCAGCTCGCCGAATTTAAAAATATTGTGAGTTCCGAAAATCAGGTTGACAAAACGGTAACTCTTTTTCAGTTTCTCTACCACATGAGGTTCCTGCATCATACATCCGCAGAGTGCAATCATCATATGCGGCTTTTTCTTCTTGATACTTCCCAGATATCCCAGACGGCCGTAAACCTTCTGGTTGGCATTTTCCCGGACCGTACAGGTGTTGTAGATGACAAAATCGGCGTCCTCTTCTTTTTCTTCCTTCCGGTATCCGATAGTTTCCAGAATACCCTCCAGTTTTTCGGAGTCTCTGGCATTCATCTGACAGCCGAAGGTGGTAACGCAGAAAGTCAGCGGGCGTCCAAGGTCTTCCGCTTTTTTAGCAACGAACTGCTTTGCCTGTTCCATAAAGAAATACTGGCGTTCGGATTCGGAAATTCCTGCAGGTGGTTCCAGAATGGGACTTTGTCCGTTAGAATATGTAAATTGACTCATCTTCTCTCCTCTTTTAGTGTATCGTGAATGAAAAATTTTTATCAGGTTATGGTGTAACATGGGGAAAGCAAAACTAACCACAGTTTATACCATATTGCATTATACCAATCTGTTGTTCCAGTTTCAAGTTTTATTGATAATTTCCAACGGCAGGGCTCGAATCTCTGCGTAAGTTTTCTCCTGATAGGAAGGGTCCAGAGGGTATCCGGCCTCTTCTTCCACGGTTTCCACGGTGATTGCAGGTTTTTTCAGGAGTTCCGAGTAATAGTTTACCGGGGTGCCTCCGTTCAGCCGGGACATATACTCTTCTTCTCTCTTTCCGATGCTGTAGTCGGAAAGCTTCTGCATATAGCGGGCCAGCTTGTGATTCCTCTGGTTATAGGCAAACGGCATGGCATGACGGTAATAATAGATGATCCTTCCACGGGAATGAAAATCCAGATAGCCTACGGTCTCATACTCCTGAAAAACTTTCATCAGCATCTGGGTTTCATTTTCACTGGCGGGGTATTCTCCAAACTGCTGCTGGATGTAGGACTTGCATGGGAAATTCCGGTTGACATCCACGCCCCGGGCATTGTATTTCCAGTGTTCACAGTCGATGCCCCGCATTTTACAAAGCTGCCGCAGAATGGGATTGCGGATACTCTGAAAGCCGTTCAGGGCAATCTCATATCCGTCCGGATTGACCAGAGGGACGATACAGACGGAACACTGGTTTAAAGTTTCCCGCACAGAATATCCTGCGATTTCCAGATCATCTGCGTAGGCCTGACAGTATTCCTCTGCCATCTTTACCAGCAGAACCGGATTGACGGATTCTCTTCCATGGATGCCCGCAGTCAATACCAGAGAATCCAGTCCCAGCCCAATCCGCATCATTGGAATGGGACGTTCGTCATGGCTGGTTCCCATAACCCGGAATACGGAAAAATCGGTGTAAGATTTGGAAAGGGATTCCATGTCCTGAAAAATTTCTTCGTAAGAATAGTGTTTGTTTAGTACCATTTTCTTAGGTTCCTCCTTAAACTCGCGTTTGTTCATGACGCTTTTTATACTTACTATATGCGGGGGATAATGAAAATAGAACCTGGGAAATGGTATTTTGAGAATTGATTTTTGATGGAAAACGGCACCATGACAATTTCTCTGTTTTGTTATGGCGCCGTTTGTTTTCAGATGCCGATGACATCCTCTTCTGTAATTTCACGAAGAACACGGCACGGATTGCCTGCTGCCACTACTCCGGAAGGAATATCCTTTGTAATCACACTTCCTGCGCCGATCACGGTGTCATGACCTACTGTGACTCCCGGCATTACGGTGACATTTCCTCCGAACCAGCAGTTATCTTCTACTGTAATCGGCTTGCAGCTTTCAATCATATAAGTATGTCCATCTTCTGCGATACGCATATTTCTCTCACGAGCCAGCATGGGGTGAACCGGTGTCAGAAACGAGCAGTTAGGCCCGATAAAAACGTTGCTGCCAATGCGGATTTCTGCACAGTCCAGAAAAACGGCATTGAAGTTTATGTAGGTATGCGCGCCGATATAAGTGTTGCATCCGTAATCAAATTTTACCGTAGGATAAACTTCACAGCCTTCTCCGTATGCGCCAAGAAGTTCTCTCAGCAGTGCCCTGCGTTCTTCCAGTTGTTCTTCTTTTGTCTGGTTATACTGCTCTGCAATGTTTCTTGCTTTGTTTCTCTGCATAACCAATTCCGGATCAGAGGTGTCATACCACTCTCCATGGATCATTTTTTCAAATTCTGTCATGGTTTCTTACTCCTTGTACGATATATTTTTTTGTGACAAATCCCTATTTATTCCCGCAGGCAAACAGGTAAGCCTGTTGAATCCAGCCGATCAGTTCCTCATCAATTTCCTCCGGAGCAGAAATCAGAATATGATGTGTCCAGCGGTTTGGATACGGTTCTGTTACGACGTCGATTCGTGGGGAATGAAGCGGCGCTCCCAGACCAAAAGTTACAACAATGTATTCTTTCGGACGGTCTTTGGCTTTTCGGACTTTGGCCATGGAGACACAGGCGAATACTTTCGGGTTGGTAAAGGTAATCTGCGTTTTCTGCACCCGGATGGCTGTATCCGGGCAGAGCGCAAATAATTCCTGAGCAAATGTTTCATAGATGCTGAGCGCAAAGGGCTTGTGATCGAAGAATAACAGGATATCCTGATCAATTTTATAGGACATGGGGTTCACCTCCGTATTTTTGAATAGTTGTCTCTCGTGAACTACTCGGCAATTGAATTACCGAGCATCTATATGCCGCACCTTCGGTGCTACCATAACGGGCGGTTCATGCGCCCAATATTGCTAGTCCTCA
>JAHAFI010000058.1 GCA_018374355.1 Clostridiales bacterium | reverse complement strand
ATGCAAGGCAATCCCGAGACATACGAGCGCCGCACTGCATGAAATGCAGTGTGTGTGCATGCATTTGTGACTATGAAGGACAGGGTCCTGAATAGTTACTACTTGATTTAAATTCATCGCACAACGCATAACAGGAGGGATTGCAAATGATAGAGGCAACAAGCTGTGGCGGGGTGGTAATATATCGCGGAAAGATACTGACCTTGTACAAGAGCTACAAAAATAAGTACGAAGGCTGGGTTCTTCCTAAGGGAACTGTGGAAGCAGGAGAAGAATATGAAGATACCGCGATTCGCGAGGTAAGGGAAGAGGCTGGCGTACAGGCATCGATTATCAAATATATTGGGAAGAGCCAGTATAGTTTTACAGTGCCGGAGGACACTGTGGAAAAAGAGGTTCATTGGTTTTTGATGGCAGCAAACAGCTATTACAGCAAACCCCAGCGGGAGGAATATTTTGTGGATTCCGGATATTACAAATTCCACGAAGCTTACCATCTGCTTAAATTTTCAAATGAGCGACAGATTTTGGAAACGGCATATAATGAATATCTGGATTTGAGAAAATCCAACCTTTGGGATAACAGAAAATACTTTTAACGGAAATAGGAATCCAGCTCTGCACGGTAAGCGGGGCTGGATTCCTGTTTTGATTTATATCATAGATTTCATTTCCCATAATATAAAAATAACGAAAAGTAAAAATTTAAGCATCTGACAGGTTTACATTGTTCAGCGGTTTAGAGTATAATTATAAGAACTAGAGGAGTTCGAAAATAGAATCTACGGGAGGAGGGTTTACCATGTTGGAACAGATTGATCTGACAAAGAAGATGAAAAAGGAAGAGTACAAAGCCAGAATGGGCGAGATGATGCCGGAGCTTTCAAAGCTTCAAAGGGAATGTAAAGAATTGGGGATTCCAGTTATGATTGTCTTTGAGGGATTTGGAGCGTCGGGAAAAGGGGTGCAGATCAGCAAATTGATTTCTGCCTTAGACCCGAGAGGTTTTTCCGTGTATGCGATTAATGGGGAATCGTTGGATGAACAACTGAGACCGTTTCTTTGGAGATTCTGGACAAAGACGCCGGAAAAAGGAAGGATTGCCATTTTTGACAGAAGCTGGTACCGGAGAGTTCTTGTGGACAGGTTTGACGGAATCACCACGGCAAAAGAGCTGGAATATGCCTATGAAGAAATCAATTCCTTCGAGCGTCAGTTGACAGACGGCGGCTATGCAATGATTAAACTGTTTCTGGCTATTGACCAGAAGGAGCAGAAAAAACGTTTCAAGAAACTGAGAGAATCCAAATCCAGTGCATGGAGAGTGACTGATTCGGATTTGAAGAGAAATGAAGAGTATGATCTTTACAAAGCAATGAATGACGAGATGCTGGAAAAGACCGACACCGCATCTGCCCCATGGACTATTATTGAATCCACTGACCGGGAATTTGCTACGGTGAAGATTTACTCTGCAGTGATCAAAAAGATGCGTCAGGCGATTCAGGAAGCAAAACAGGCAAAGGCTGAAAAAGAAGCAGCGAAAGCCGCAGCAAAGCAGGTGGAGGAGAAACTGCCGGAGAAGAAAGGGGAACAGACCCCAGAGGATGCAGTTTTAAGAACTTCCAGCCTAAACAGTGCGGATCTGAGCCTGAGCTATACGAAGGAAGAGTACAAGGAAAAACTGGATAAACTGCAGAAACGCATTCAGGAGCTTCACGGAGAGCTGTACCGGAGAAGAATCCCAGTGATTCTGGGCTTTGAAGGCTGGGATGCGGGAGGAAAAGGAGGCGCTATCAAACGCCTGACAGAGAAGATGGATCCGAGAGGCTATCAGGTAAATCCTACGGCTGCTCCTAATGACATCGAACGCGCCCATCATTATCTATGGAGATTCTGGAACAATATCCCGAAAAAGGGTCATGTGGCAATCTATGACCGCACATGGTACGGAAGAGTTATGGTAGAGCGGATTGAGGGTTTTTGTACAACCGAAGAATGGAAGCGGGCCTATAAGGAAATGAACGACATGGAGGCCAACTGGGTGCATTCCGGGGCGATTGTAATGAAATTCTGGCTTCAGATTGACAAAGATGAGCAGGAACGCCGTTTCAAAGAGCGGATGGAAAATCCTGAAAAACAGTGGAAGATTACAGATGAGGACTGGCGAAACCGGGAAAAATGGGATCTGTATGAACAGGCTGTGGACGATATGCTGGTTCACACCTCTACCACCTATGCCCCATGGATTATCGTGGAAGGCAATAATAAATATTATGCCCGGATTAAGGTGCTCCAGTCCGTTGTGGATGCAATCGAAAAGCGCCTGAAAGAGGACGAGGAAAAGTAAGGAAGTTAATTGATGCTGAAATGGTATAAGAATCTTTATATAGGGGATAATGCTAAAAAGAAGGCTCCGAAAATTGTCTGGAAAGTGAAGCATAAAAAAGTGCAGTTGGATATCTATCTGGTGACACTGGCGTGTAATCCTGAGAATCTTCTGGAAATTATCGCTGCAAACCAACTGCTGCAAAATAGTCTCCGCCTTCGATGTCCGATGATTGTAGGGATTGCAGTGGGATACGGGGAGGCGCTGGAACTGGTACAGCAGATCGTTACCGAAACCTGCCGGGAGCAGGGGGATACGGATGTACGTCGGTATCTGGAGTACAGGCAGAAAGACAAAAACAGAAACAGAGCAGGTGAATAGGTATGTTACATATTATTTTGACAATTTTGAAGATACTGGGCATTTTGCTTCTGGTTCTTTTAAGTATCGTGCTGGCTCTTGTGCTGGCCGTGCTGTTCGTACCTTTTTGCTACAGTGCAAAAGGGGAAAAGGCGGGAAAAGAATGGACCGCAAGGGCAGCATTTTCTTGGCTGTTCCATTTGATTCATGTCCGGGCGGTTTATGAGCAGGGGAAAACGGGATTCGAGGTGTTCCTGCTTGGGATTCCTCTGCTGGCTGTGAAAAGGAAACTGGACCGGAACAAGGAAAGACGGCGGGCAAAACAGAAGGAAAGACCGCGGAAAGCCGAACATTCGGCAGCCGCAGAAGCTTTGCAGGAAGAAGGAAAAAATGCAGCCGCAGAAGCATTGTCGGGAGCAGAGCAGCAAGCGGCGGCAAGAACAACACAGGAATTCTTGCCGGAAGCAGAGCAGCAGACAGCGGCAAAGCCAACGCAGCAGGCAGCCGTAAAACCACCGCAGGAATCGAAAAGCCGGACAACTGCAGAAATCCATCAGGAACCGGAAATACAGAAACCTGCCCAAATACAAAAGAAAGCAAAACCGGAAAGTACACAGAATCCCGGTCAGGGAATCTTTGGCAAACTGAAAAATCTGTTGGCGAAAATCCTTCATTTTCCTTCGGCCTGCATGGAAAAACTGAAAAAAATCAGGTTAACATTCCGTGGGATTTGTGATACTATAAGAGAGTGGCGTACATTTATCAAAAAAGATTCCACAAAACAGGCAGTGCGCTTTCTGTATACGAGAGGAAAGGGGCTGCTGCGCCATATCCTTCCGAAAAAAGTCAGAGGGAATATCATTTTTGGATTTGGGGATCCGGCTTTGACGGGACAGCTTCTCGGCATCATGGGGATGCTGTGTCCGCTGTATAAAAACAAATTACAGATGACTCCCGTTTTTGACCGGGCGGTGTTTGAGGGGGAGATCAGTCTGAAAGGACGGATTTTCGTCTGCTATCTGCTCTGGACGGCATGGAAGGTTTGGAGAAATAAGGATGTAAAAGTAACCTATCAGAGGTTTCAGCATAAGGAGGCTTAATCATGGCAGAAAATAATTTTCAAAACACAGTAGAAGCCCTGTTCAAAGGGATGGACAGCTTCATCACCACAAAGACCGTGGTGGGAGATGCAATTACCGTAGGAGATACGATTATCTTACCTCTGGTAGATGTGTCTTTCGGCGTAGGAGCCGGTGCATTTGCGGAAAATGCAAAAAATAACGGAGGCGGCGGTATGGGAGCAAAAATCTCCCCGTCAGCGGTTCTTGTCATCAACAAAAACGGAACTAAACTGGTTAATGTGAAGAATCAGGATGCAATCACTAAGATTCTGGACATGATTCCTGATCTTGCCGACAAATTCACCGGAAAAAATAAAGAAGAGGAGTGTTCTTCTGAGGAGATCGAGCATATATTAAAACAAGAAGAACAGTAGGAGTGACCGGTTACGAAAATTCTCGGTTTTATCCTGTTTTGGATTGGCGTGGGAATGCTGATTCAACTGATCGTCCCTACGAACTTTTGGACGATTGTGATTGCAGCAATTTTGCTGATTGTTGGATATAATTTATTTTGTTCCTGTTAGGTGTCCTGAAAGCAGTAATTCGGGACACCTTTTTTTGTTACTGTTCACTCCGTTCACAGCAACACGCTTCGCGATGCACACAAAATGTGATTACATCACATTTTGGCGCTGTATGTCTCGGGATTTCCGCGCAAACTGCGCGAAAACACCTCGCGGAAT
>JAHAFI010000011.1 GCA_018374355.1 Clostridiales bacterium | reverse complement strand
CACTGATTTTATAATCCGGCTGTTTGCCTGATGAAGAATGTACCAGCGGATCTCCTCCTTAGCCGTTCCCGTCTGTTCCAGAACTTCCTGAATGCACTGGGGCACCTTTGTCACTGCAAATTTGAAAACCTCCTGTCCGTCCATTTCTATATAGCCGGAAGGTTTTTCCCCTTTTTCCCCAGCCTTTTGCAGCGGATTCACAATTTCTTTTCCACCGCAGGTAAGCACCCCGCCTCTTGCGCCGTCTGCGTGCTGGACAAATCCTTCGATTCCCTCCCCGGAGGCCTCCACAACAGCAGCTCCCGCTCCGTCTCCAAACAGAACACAGGTAGAACGGTCTGTCCAGTCTACCATCTTCGACAATACCTCCGTCCCGATGATCAGGGCTTTTCTGTAAATTCCGCTGGTGAGATAAGCGTGCGCCGTATGCAGCGCAAACAAAAAACCGGAACAGGCGGCGCTGATATCGAATGCTGCCGCCCGGTCTGCACCGATTTCCCTCTGCACCATACAGGCGGTGCTGGGAAACTGCATGTCATTGGTACAAGTCCCTACGATGATCAGGTCGATTTCCTCCGGAGCTGTCTTTCCGTTTTCCAGAGCTTTTCTTGCAGCTTCCACAGCCATTCCCGTTCCGGTTTCATTTTTTACGATTCTTCTGTTTCGGATTCCCGTTCTTGTGGAAATCCATTCATCACTGGTGTCCACCATCCGGGCCATCTGCTCATTACTGATATTACTTTCAGGAAGACAGCTTCCTGTTCCTATAATTCTGGTTGTCATGTAAATCCCTCATCTTTTTATTTTGATATTCAAACTATTTCTTTTTCAAAGTATAGTACCATAACATGGGTTTGTCAATATAAACCAGAAACAAAACGAGCTGCTGCAAGTTATTTCGTTGCAGCAGCTCTGTATTCATTTCTTTGTCAGATACACCCAAGGCTTCGACCGATAGGTGCTTCCTTCTCCCCCAAACCGTCCTTTACCTTTCAGATAAACCTTTCGGATATAGCGAAGGGTTTCTTTCTCTCCCTTCACGGCAAGCATCTTCAGCAGATATTCCATCTGCATTTTGGTGTCCTCGTGGACAAACCACAGCTTCTCTTTTCCCTTCTCGTAATACTCAAGGGGCGCCCGGTCATCGTAGGTGACCGGATTATAGACTCTGGAGGCGCTGATCCGGTCCATAATCATTTCTGCAATGTATTTTCTCGGCATGGGCACTCCGGCAAGTATCCGTTCTGTCCCGATTCCGTAATCCACCCAGTATTCAAAATGATGCCGGTTTCTTCCCTTGTGATGCATCCATGAAGTGGAACCTCCTACGGCCTCCCGTTCTGCATTGTTGGGACTTCTGGTTCCCTGATAGTACCGGATGCCCACCCGGAATTCCGTCCAAGAATATTTGGATAAATCATGGAGCAGTCCCTGACGGTACAGGCCGATTTTAAAGCAGTACCGCATCACCAGCAATTTATGGGAGGTAATCGTCTTAAAATGTCCCCAAGCGTTCATCTCATCCCTGCTTTCCTATTAATACCAATATCGTCCTCTCATCCACGGTGAGAGATTTTTTCTCGGAAATCTTCTTTTCCTGTCCGGCCGGGCACACGGCTTCCTCCGGCTTCCTGCCGGAATCCACAGCCGCGTACCAGCTCATGCCCTCCGGCAGATCCGGAAGAGCAAATTTGCGCTGGTTCCAGTGCATATTGTAAATCACGTAGATAAAATCATCGGCAGTCCCGTCCTCTTTTTCCGCATATTTCCCGCAGTACAGGATGCCTGTATGCCTGCTGCTGCTCTCCGTATTGGAAAACCATGCTCTCTCTGAATGGTAGGAAAGCTCCGGCCAGCCAAGAGATTTGTAATCCGTCGCACAGAGTTCGTAGGGCATATGTAAAATCGGATGCTCACTGCGAAACTGTATCAGATTACGGACAAATCCGGTAAATCCGGCAAATTTCCTGCTCTGGCTCCAGTCCACCCATCCGGTCTCATTATCCTGACAGTAGGCATTGTTATTACCGTTCTGGCTGTTCCCCAGTTCATCCCCTCCGTAAATCAAAGGGGTTCCCTGACTGAGCATGAGCATCATCATGGCGTTTCGCATCTGTCTTTTCCGAAGCTCCTGAATGGAAATCTTTCTGGTGGGGCCTTCCGTCCCGCAGTTCCAGCTATAATTATTTTTACTGCCGTCCCGGTTTTCCTCGCCGTTTTCCTCGTTATGACGGCTGTCATAGGATACCAGATCTGCCAGTGTAAATCCGTCATGGTTTGCCATATAATGAAGCACCCCGTGGGATGCGGGATTTCTCTTATTGTGATATAAGAATCCGTTAATCTGATCCTCGTCCCCTTTCAGGAAACGGCGGGCAGCATTCTGAAAGCCTTCATTGGCCTCCCCTAAACGCCGGGTTTTCTTTTCCTGAAAACGGTACAGCCGATCCATATCACAGCCGGGACAGATCAGCTTCGCATCTGCAAGGACTTCGTCTCTGGCGATCAGCTCCATCCACACACCGTCTCCGTACAGCATAAAGCCGTCCACCCCGTACTCCATTCTCCAGAAACGGAGCGCCTCCACAACCAGCTCCGGCCCGATCTCCGCCGGAAAACAGAAGTCCATCAGACACTCCATTCCTTCTTTGTGAAGAGCGGAAATGAAGGCCTTTACCTCCTGCTCCGCCTGTTTCCCCTGACAATAGGAGGGCTTCGGCGCAAAATAATTCCCCTTTGTATACCCCCAGTAATTCAGGCGCCCCGGAGAAGTCTCCGGCGGCTGATATTTGGATGGTTTCTCCTTTTTCTCAGGATATTCCAGAAAATCATAGGCGGGCATCAGCTCCACAGAGGTAATTCCCAGCTCCTTCCAATAGGAAATCTTTTCCTGCAATCCCTGAAAAGTCCCTTTTTTCCGAACCTTGGAATTTTTCTGCATGGTATATCCTCTCACATGCACCTTGTATACCACCATATCCTCATAAGGAATATACGGTGAACAGGGCATGATCGGCGCTTCATTTAAAACGCTGCTTCTGATCTCCTGCTGTTTTTCCTGATTTTTTTCTCCAAAAATGCCCTTTTGGCACACAACCCTGCCATTGGGGTCCGGAAATGTTTTTCCTCCCTGTCGGTACACATATTCGTAGAGGGAAAGTCTCTGTTTCATGATCACCAAGGAAATCATATTTCCTGTGCGGTATTCGTCGGGTATCACGATCTTCTGCTCCGGTTCCCCGCTTCCTTTTCTGTAAAAAATCAGTTCTACCGGCTCATCACTTGTCGTATGCAGGGCAAAATTATATCCGTCTGCAGTTCTGGCTGTTCCCGGTTTTGTGGGGTCTCCCTGCCGGATTCCCCATGGCTTTCTCTCTGTCCTCATTTTTAGTCCTCCTACAAGTTTATGTCCAATTCAATGGGACAATGATCCGATCCCAGAATCTCTGCATGGATTTTCGCATCCTGAAGCTTTTCTTCCAATTCTTTAGAAACACAGAAATAATCGATACGCCATCCTGCATTTTTCTCCCGGGCCTTAAAGCGGTAGGACCACCAAGAATACACCTGTTCCCGGTCAGGATAAAAATAACGGAAGGTATCAATAAATCCCGCCTCTAAAAGACAGGTGAATTTTTCTCTCTCCTCATCGGTAAAGCCTGCATTTTTCCGATTGGTTTTAGGATTTTTCAGGTCAATCTCTTTGTGAGCCACATTCAGGTCTCCGCAGAAAACCACCGGCTTTTTCTCCTCCAGTTTTTTGAGATAAGCTAAAAAAGCGTCCTCCCACTGCATTCTGTAGGGAAGTCTGGCCAGCTCATTTTGTGAATTCGGCGTATACACCGTGACCAGATAAAATTCCGGGTACTCTAAGGTAATCACCCGTCCCTCCTGATCGTGCTCCTCGGCTCCGATTCCATAGCTGACTGTCAGCGGCTCCTCTTTGGAAAATACCGCTGTTCCCGAATACCCTTTTTTCACTGCATAATTCCAATACTGATGGTACCCCTCCAGTTCCAGATCGATCTGGCCTTCCTGAAGTTTACTTTCCTGAATACAGAAAATATCCGCATCTATCTCTTTAAAAAAATCTAAAAAACCTTTGCCAACACACGCCCGCAATCCGTTTACATTCCACGATATCAGTCTCATCTTGTCCGTTCCTCCAGTTTTTATTGTGTGCTCCTTGTTCATTATAGAATTATATCATACTTCCCTCACTTCGGACAGGACTATTCAGGAATTATACGGAATGTTTTCAGGCTGGTGTCGGATGGACCGTGAAAATGTAATTTTTTGCGGCGGTACCACTCCATATATTCCCAGACTTCTTCGCTGACCCTCTCCCCCGGGTTCAAAATCGGGATTCCCGGTGGATAAGGAATCAGGGCTTCCCCGGCAATTTTCCCTTTCGCCTCCTCCCATGAGACAGTCTCCTTAGGAGAAAAATACGCCTGTCTTGGACTGAGCACGTACGCAGGAACCGGAGGAATATCATGGCACTCTTCTTTCTGCAGCGCCGCAGGATGCCTTTCATTTTTCATCACGCGGGTTTCCTCCGGCATGGAATTTTCCATTTTCCTGCTGATATCTTTAAGTCCGGCTATCAGACGTTCCAAATCCTCCCATTCATTGGCGTAAGTAACGATGGCCACTGCATTTCTCTCATCCGCCAGCTCCAGCCCTACCCGGTACTCCTCATACAGCCTGTCTGCCAGCTCAAATCCCGTAATTCCCAGTTCACCTGCCGTAATCACAAGGCGGGTGGTATCCAGTTCAAATACCGCCTCGCTTTCTATTTCCTGTCCATAACACCGGATTCCCGGGATTTGGTTGATCCTTTTTCTTGCTCTTTCGGAAAGATCCAGCGTCCGCCCAAGCATTTCATCCCCGTGGAGCGCCAGCTCATACCGTGCGGCATCCAGCGAGGTCATCAAAAGATAGGAGGGGCTGGTGCTCTGTACCAGATGAAGATTCCCCTCCAGTTTTCCAATATCCACCCGATCTGACCCCACATGGAGCAGAGAGCTCTGCCCCAGCGACCCCGTCACTTTATGCATACTCTGAGCGCACATATCCGCTCCCTGTAAGATGGCTCCTCTGGGAAGCATTCCCGCTGCGCTTCCTTCTTTTCCAAAATAGAGATGGCCTCCGTGGGCCTCATCCACCATTAAAATCCCGTGGTGTCTGTGACAGATTTCACTGATTTTTCTGATATCACTGCATACTCCATAGTAGGTGGGACTGACCAGAAATACCCCTTTGCAGTCCGGGTGTTTGCGAAAACCCTCTTCCACATCCTCCGGAGCAATGCAGCCGCACAGCCCGGTCTTTTCATCCATCCGGGGCATCAGATAAATCGGCTCGACCCCGCTTAATATTAAGCCCATCAACACCGACTTATGAGCATTGCGGGGTACCATGATTTTCTCCCCCTCCCCTGCGCAGGTGAGGACCATGGCTTCATTTCCACAGGTGGTACCGTTTACCAGAAAATATGTTTTCTGTGCCTGAAAAACCTCTGCTGCCAGCTCCTGCGCCTCTTTGATCACACCCTCCGGGCAGTGCAGGTCATCCAACCCTTCTGCCTCCGTCAGGTCAAACCGGAAAATACCGTCTCCGGTCCATTGTTTCCACCGGGGACTGATTCCTTTTTCATAGCGGTGTCCCGGTATTTTAAAATATGCCGGACGCTCCTTTGTGTACTCCACAATCGCATCCAGCAATGGGGTTCTGTTCTGATTCATTTTCCCTTTCGCCTCCTTTACGGCAGCGCCCCGAAACACGGCTGCTGTCCGCGAAAAAGGCTGTTACCCAAATATTTGTGCAACAGCCATATCACTTTCTCTTACTCTTATTGTAACTATGAAACCTATTATTTTACCACTCTTGTCCAGCCGTATTTATCTTCTTCTTTTCCCCACTGGATGCCTGTCAGATAATCGTATAATTTCTGGGTCAGTTCTCCAATCCGGAAATCGTTGATGGTCAGTTCTTCATCCTTGTAAACCAGACCGCCCACAGGAGAAATAACTGCCGCTGTTCCGGTTCCGAAAACTTCTTCCAGCTTTCCGTCTCTTCCTGCCTGCATCAGATCGGTGATTGCCAGTTTTGTCTCATTTACCTTGTAGCCCCAGTCCTTCAGGATATGAATAATGGAATCACGGGTTACGCCGGGAAGTACTGTTCCCTCGATCGGCGCTGTGTAGATTTCTCCGTCAATCTTGAACATAATGTTCATAGAGCCTACCTCTTCCACATAGGTCCGTGTTTCTCCATCCAGCCACAGTACTTGTGCACAGCCGGCTTTCTCTGCTTTTACCTGTCCGATAATGGAACCTGCGTAGTTTCCTCCGCATTTTGCGAAACCAGTTCCGCCTTTTACCGCACGGACATATTCATCCTCTACCATGATCTTTACGGGATTCAGTCCTTCTGCGTAATATGCGCCTACCGGGGACAGAATAATCACGAACTTGTAAGCTTTTGCCTGATGTACTCCCAGTGTAGATTCCGTAGCAAATGCAAACGGACGAATATATAAAGAGGTATCCGGTTCAGACGGAACCCAGTCTTTTTCCACTTTTACCAGTTCATTCACTGCCTCGATAAACATTTCTTCCGGAATGGCCGCCATACACAGACGCTCATTGGAACGAATCATACGTCTTGCATTCATCTCAGGACGGAATAACTGAATCTCCCCGTCAGCTCTTCTGTAGGCCTTCAGACCCTCGAAGGTTTCCTGTGCATAATGGAGCACTACCGTCGCTGGTGTCATAGGAAGAGGACCATAAGGCATAATGGTTGCGTCATGCCAGCCAATTTCTTCATCATAGTCCATAACAAACATATAATCCGTAAAATATTTGCCGAACCCAAGTTTGGTCTGATCCGGTTTTTCCTGAAGTTCTTCTCTTTTTATAAATTTGATATCCATCATCTGTCTCCTCCTGCTCATTCAAAATCCGTTTAGAGCCTGTCTGCTCTGAAAACATGACTTTAGTATAAAACTACATGTTCCTCCCGTCAATAGTTAATCGCTTTGTTTTGATAAAACTGTAAAATGTTGCTGTCCATTCCCCTTCCATATTTATCAAAAATTTCTCTCCTCTCCGTTGATTTTCTTCCCTGCATCTGGTAAAGTATACATAGATTCCGACATCTTTCAACTGCCGGAATACAGGTAATCCCTAATTTATTTTAAGAAAGAATGAGGACTTTATCATGAGCGATATCGAAAACGGAAGCTGCAACGGAAGCTGCGAAGGCTGTGAATCCGACTGCAGCATGGATTTTTCCAATCCAAACGCAACAGTAACCCTGACCTTAGATGATGACACCGAACTGGAATGTGCAGTTCTGACCATCTACCCTGCCGGAGACCACAAATACATTGCCCTTCTTCCTCTTGATGAAAACGGGGAAAATCAGGACGGCGAAGTATTCCTGTACCGCTTCTCTCAGGCTGATGGAGAGCAGCCGGTTCTTGAAAATATTCTGGATGACGACGAGTATGACCTTGCTGCCGACGCATTCGATGAACTGCTGGACAGCGCAGAATATGACGAGATCGTGGACGCTGAAGAATTATAGGAAATAAAAAAGAATCCTCACACGCAGGATTCTTTTTTATTTCCTATTTCTCACCCCGAATGGAATACACAACCCACTCGCCCAGATTCGTCGCATGATCCCCGATTCTCTCCAGATATTTCACAACCATCAAAATATCCAATTCATTTCCATTATACACCTTATTTGCCCGGATTCCTGCAACCAGCTCGTCCTTTACCTTTACGAACAGGCGGTCAATCTCATCATCCGCTGCGATTACCTGACGGGCCAGCTTCTCATCCCTGCGGACAAAAGCATTGACACTGTCATTTACCATTTTGGAAACTTTTTTCCCCATTTCAAAAACGGAAGGATGTACTTCCAACTGGAAATCCGTAAACACTCTGGTGATATCCGCAATATCAACTGTCTGGTCTCCGATTCTTTCCATATCCGCGATCATACGAAGAGCCGCAGAAATTTCACGCAGATCACCTGCTACCGGCTGCTGGCGGAGCAGAAGCTGCATACACATAGCTTCGATATCCCGTTCCTTCTGGTCAATTTCTTCCTCGATTTTATGCACTCCGGCAGCAACTTCCTCATCCTTTTCCCGCAGTGCCTTCATAACCAGTGACATGGCCTGTTCACACAAGTCACCCATCTCAATCAGTTCTCCGTTCAGCTTACGCAGCTGCTCCTGATAAACTTCTCTTGACATCAGCCAAACCTCCCCGTGATATAATCTTCTGTTCTGGCGTCTCCCGGCATGGAGAATAATTTCTCCGTGCCGCCCATTTCCACCATCTCTCCCAAAAGGAAAAATGCAGTCTTATCTGAAATTCTGGCAGCCTGCTGCATATTATGTGTAACGATGACAATCGTATACTGTTTTTTCAGTTCCAGAACCAAATCTTCAATCTTCGTGGTTGAAATCGGATCCAGCGCACTGGTAGGCTCGTCCATCAGAAGAACCTCCGGCTGTACAGCCAGCGCTCTTGCGATACAAAGTCTCTGCTGCTGTCCGCCGGACATACCCAGCGCACTCTTTTTCAGGCGATCCTTTGTCTCCTCCCAGATTGCCGCTTTCTTCAAAGAGTCCTCCACAATATCATCCAGTTCACTCTTTTTGTGGATTCCATGGGTTCTGGGTCCGTAAGCAATATTGTCATAGATGCTCATAGGAAAGGGATTCGGCTTCTGAAATACCATTCCCACCCGTTTTCTCAGCAGGGTCACATTTTTTATCTGGTTGATTTCTTCATCTCCCAACCGCATGGAACCGGTAATCTTACATCCTTCCACCAGATCGTTCATACGGTTCAGGGATTTTAAAAGCGTAGATTTTCCGCAGCCGGAAGGACCGATAAATGCAGTAATTTCCTTTTCCGGAATATTCATGGAAATATTCTTTAAAGCATGAAAATCTCCATAAAATAAGTTCATATCTTTAATCGTAAATTTATCCATCACGTTACCCTTTCGTCAATTTTTTCGCAATCCATGAAGAACATGCGTTGATGATCAGAACCACCACTAATAAAACTACCGCGGCGGCGTAAGCCTGTTCCATATACAATCCTTCCGACAGCAGTGCATACATATGTACGGAAAGTGTTCTTCCTGAATCCATCAGGCTTCCCGGTATCTTTGCAATGGTACCTGCCGTGTACATAAGTGCGGCTGTCTCGCCCACAATCCTGCCGATTCCCAAAATAATGCCGGATACGATTCCCGGTATTGCAGAGGGAAGAATAATTCTAAAAATTGTACGCAGTCTTCCTGCACCGAGGCCGAAACTTCCCTCACGAAAAGCATCGGGAACGGATTTCAGCGCTTCCTCCGTGGTTCTGAGAATCAGAGGCAGAATCATAATTGCCAGTGTCAGAGTACCACCCAGAAATGAATATCCCCATTCCAGAAACACTGCAAAAAACAGATAACCAAACAGACCATATACAATAGAAGGAATACCGGAAAGAGTCTCCGCTGTAATCCGAACAAGACTTACCAGTTTATTTCCTCTTTTTGCATATTCCACCAGATAAATGGCTGCTCCCACGCCAATGGGCACTGCAAAAACCAATACCAGCAGTACCATAAGAATGGTATTGATAATTGCCGGCATCATGGAAACATTTTCCGTATTATACTCCCATGCAAATAATTCCGGGGTAATATTGGGAATTCCTTTTATTAAAATATAACCTACAATGCAGACCGTGATACCCACAGTCAGAAACGAAGCCAGCACCATCAAAAGGCGGAGGATCAATGATCCCGGATGCTGCTGGTAAACTTCCATGCGTGTTTTCCATGAACTCATCACATACTCCTCCTTTTCAGCGCTGAACAGCACATATTAATCAACAGAATCAATACAAACAAAACAACGGCTGTAGCGATCAGAGCCTCTCTGTGCAGGTCGGCCGCATATCCCATCTCCATGACAATATTGGAGGTCAGTGTACGAACGCCCACTTTCAGGCTGGTGGGGATCACCGGCTGATTTCCGGCTACCATGATAACAGCCATAGTTTCTCCAACCGCCCTTCCGATACCCAGAACCACTCCTGCAAGAATTCCTGATTTCGCACCCGGAATCACCGCGGTAAATACACTTCTCTCCGATGTTGCTCCCAGTGCAAGAGCACCTTCATAGTAAGATTCCGGTACGGCGCGGATACTGCTCTCTGCCACTCCGATGATCGTGGGCAGAATCATGATTCCCAGAAGAATCGATGCTGTCAGAACATTTTTACCGTTCCCCAGAATCTTCTGCATGATCGGAACGATCACAACCAGTCCGAAAAATCCGTATACGATAGAGGGAATACCCGCCATCAGCTCCACTGCGGGTTTGATGACTTTGTACACTTTTGGATTGCAGAATTTTGCCATATATACGGCAGCGAAAAAACCAATGGGAACACCGATGATGATTGCTCCCACTGTTACATAAATACTTCCCACAATCATCGGCAGAATACCGAAAATATTATTCATCGGTTTCCAACGTTCTCCCAGCAGAAAGTTGAACACTCCTATTTCTCCCATTGCCGGAATACCATTTGCGAACATAAATACGCAGATCAGTATTACCGCCAGAATGGATACACAGGCTGCCAGAAGAAATACGATCTTCATGATCAATTCTTTTGCTTCTTTCATGCTTCCTCCCATAAAAGAATTCCATGAAAACTCATGGAATCCCTTCATTTACCTGTTTTCTATAGATTACTGTACGTCTGCCCAATCCTGAGTTTCGCCTGTGAAGATGGAGCATACCTGATCAACGGTCATATCGGAAATCGGATTTGCTTTATTTACGATAACTGCAATTCCGTCCAGTGCAATAGCTGTTCCGGTCACACCTTCTGCTGTTTCACTGTCTTTCAGTTCTCTGGATGCCATACCGATATCACATACACCTTCGATTGTAGAGGTTACACCTGTTGTAGAGTCATTCTGCTGTACTTCGATTTCTACATCCGGGTTCAGGGCAACGTATGCTTCTTTCAGTTTCTCCATAACCGGAGTTACAGAAGAGGAACCTGCTACTGTGATTTTTCCGGAAAGACCTGCTGCTTCGTAAGCGCCTTCATTTCCCTGACTGATGCAGCCGTTTTCTTCTACTACTGCCTGTCCGTCTTCACTCATGATATATTTTACAAAATCTGCAGCGACTTCGCTCAGTCCTTCTTTTGTTACGATATTGAACGGACGGGAAACTTTGTAAGTTCCGCTCTTGATGTTGTCTACAGTTGCTTCTGCTCCGTCAATGTTCAGAGCTTTTACATCGTCATTCAGGGATCCCATGGACACATAACCGATCGCATATTCATTTCCCTGTACGGTTGTCATCATAACAGAAGTGCTGTTTGTGATTTCTGCCAGTTCTGTTGTGTTGTCGATTTTGTTTCCGTCAGCGTCTTTGGTCTCGATACCAAACAGCTCAATGAATGCCCCTCTTGTTCCTGAACCTTCTTCACGGGAAACCGGATTGATCATTCCTTCAAAGCTTCCTCCGGTTGTCTCCTCTTCTGCTTCCGGTGTTGCCTCTTCTGTTGAAGCAGCTTCTGTTGTGCTTCCGGATTCCTGTGTAGTGTCTGTTGTTGTATCCTCTGCTTTTTCACCGCATCCAGCCAGCATCATTGCAGATACCATCAGTGCAGTTCCAATTGTCAACCATCTTTTTTTCATAATATTTTTTCCTCCTTAAATGTGTATGTTCCTGTAAACATACCTTCTGAAGCGGCAGCCTGACTGCCTCTCTGTTTCATGGGCTCTTTGTTCTCTTGCCTCATGACACCGTTAAGTATAGTTACCGTCTGTTAAAACCAAAAGCAGGCTTATGTTAAATAAAAATAAAAAAAAGCTGCCAATATGACAGCTTTTTTTACATTTCCGATTTTTTTACACAGTAAACAAGGTGAGGCATGTCCATATGATAATAGTGTTTCACGAAACTTCCCTGAACCTTCATTCCATTTCTTTCTGCTACCCGCTGAGAGGCCAGATTCGTATCTCTTATAATAGAATAGACTTCCTCTGCCTTTAAAACCTGAAAGGCATAATCCCGGCAGGCGGATGCTGCTTCTATGGCATATCCCCGATGCCAGTGATCCCGGCAGAACAGATATCCCACTTCCACCACCTGCCGTCCCTCACAGTCCTGCATAGTCAGCCCGCATTGACCGATCATCTCTCCCGTCTCCTTCAGAACCACGGCCCATAGCCCGAAACCGTATTCCCCGTAACGGGATTTCTGACGGTTCAGCCACTCCCACGCCTCCTCGTCGCTGAACGCATGCTCATAAGCATACATCACTTTTTCGTCCTGAAGCATTTTACACAGTGACGGAAAATCCTCGTCCGTCATTTCACGAAGATATAATCTGTCCGTTTCCAGAATCAGATTCTGCGTTTCTTTTTCACTTCTCATTCTTTCTTTTCTCCTATTCTTTGTTCCTGTTGGTTTCCTGTAAAAAAGAACAGGAGATGCTCCCGGTCTTTTCATCCGGATATTCTCCTGCTCTCCTGACTTATTTTCCTGTAGTGCTTCCGAATCCGCCGTTTCGTTTCTCTGTGGCTTCGTCGTCCACAGTAATTCCGTATTCTAAGAAAATTCCCTGAGCAAATCCTTCCCCGGCTTTCAGTGCAACGGTTTTTCCCTCGTTGCTGTCATTGGTGATTTTCACAAAAATATGGCCTTCGTTATCGGAGTAAAAATAATCGCTGTCGATAATTCCTACCGTATTATTTAACTGCAGGCGGAATTTGAATCCCAGTCCGCTTCTCGGATAGAGCTTCAGCACCCATCCTTCTTCCATCTCGGCACGGATGCCCGTTGGAATCTTCACGGTCTCCCCCGGTTCCAGCTTTACATCCAGCGGCGTAAAGAAATCATATCCTGCGCTTCCTGCAGTGGCCCTTCTCGGCAGACGGATGCTTTCATAGATGGCATCGATTTCCTGCTGGTTCTCTGTTCCAAAGGTATCCTTCCAGCTTTCTGAAAACTGTTCCCGGCTTACTTTATGAAATTTTGCAATTCTTCTCATGATTTTCCTCCTATGCGTGCAGTACAACGAGCCCCAGCTCCAGAGATTTCTGGACATTGATTACTCTCTGGTTGGGACTTCCCTTCCATTTCAGGCTTACATCTCTTGTGGCGAGGTCGAATTTTCCGTCCACGACCACATCCAGATACCTGACGACTTCCCATTTGCTTATCTGCTCCCAGAGATAACCTGTGTAAAGCCAGATGGTCTTTCGGGGATATTTTTCCCGGATTTCCTTTGCAAGAGCCGTCACGGCCCTGATATTTTTTTCGTGCAGCGGATCGCCGCCACTGAAGGTGATTCCTTCCACATAGGATTTTTCCAACTGCTGGAAAATCTCTTCTTTGTCTTTTTCTTCAAAAGGAATTCCGCCTTCCGGATCCCAAGTCATAGGATTTTGACAGCCCTTACAGCCGTGGCTGCACCCAGCCACCCACAAAACTACCCGCAGACCATCGCCGTTCAGCATATCGTCCTTCGTAATATTATGATATCTCATGTATAAAATCAGCTTCCTTTCCAATTCCCATCCAATGCCATTGTACAAAAAAACTTTTCCGGGCAATGGCGTCACATCTTCATATTATACTGGATGCATGCCGGAATGTCCACTGGCAAATATGCCGGATTTTATCCGATGAAATTTTTCACCTGCTCTTCGCTGGCAGTATTCCCAAAAGTGTTTTCGCGTATTACTGTTCACCGCAATATTCCGCGAAACGTTTTTCTGATCGCAGATATTTCCCAAGCATTTCAAATTCATCCGGGTAAATACAGTTTTTCAGCGTGTTGTCCTCAATCCTCTGTCTGCATTCCTCATAATCCATCCAGATGACCTCCTCCACTTCACTTTCCTGAATCTTCAGTTTCTCTGCCTCTATAGGTTCCCGATACACGTACACGGCGCTGATCTCATAATCAACAAAGGGCTTTCCATAAAAAACATCCGAAAATCCGCCCTGATGGATTCCTGCAAAATGAAGCTGCTCCGGCAATGCGGCAATTCCCAGCTCCTCTTCCAGTTCCCGAACCGCAGAGGGCAGATATTCATCTCCAGCCGGGACATGGCCTGCCGACGAGATATCATAGCATCCGGGATTGGAGTCTTTGCATGCGCTGCGCTTTTGGAGCAGAACATCATAGCCGCTTTTCTGATTTTCCCTTACGATCCAGACGTGGGAGGTTGCATGGGGACTTCCGTCTCTGTGGACAAGCTCCCGTTCCCGTACAATTCCGGTCTTTGTTCCATCCATATGCAGAACATCAAACAGCTCCAATGGCTTTCCGTTTAAAGCCGCCGATGTCAATACATCCTGCAGATTATATACCAGTTTCAGGGAAAAGAACTCCTTCTCTTCTTCCAGCAGCCGGAAGAAAATCTTGTCTCCCTCCCAGATATTCAGATGCAGCACCTGCTCCTTATCCACCCATTCCAGTTCTCCCTCATCACAAGGGTGGGGCTCTCCCGTAAATCCGTCGGCTGTGTAGAGGGACATGTATTCAATGGTATCCTCGCCGTATACAAAGGTGACGATTCCACGATACTTCCATGAAGTCAGGCGGTATCCTGTTTCCTCCCAGACTTCACGGAGCAGGCATTCCTCCGGGCTTTCCTGTGCTTCAAAGTGACCGCCTACGCCGATCCATTTGTCTTTATTTACATCATTTTCTTTGACAGTGCGGTGAAGCATCAGGTATTTTCCGTCTTTTTCTATGTAGCAAAGTGTACTTAAACTCATGATTTTCTCTCCAGTTTTTCATTTTATCAGGCACGCGATTAAATCTCGTATGGAAATTCTTCTGACGAAATCATCATCTCCACAGCCAGCTCGATATCCTCTGTCAGCGTAATCTGGATTGGACTTCCCACTTCCATACAGTTTCTGGTGATTTCCCCAATCCATGGATTCCCACCCATTCTTGCCATATCGCTGTTTAAAATATAAATCTTTGAATAACAGGGATCATAGATCAGGTGGAAGGAGAATCCTTGATACCATCCGTACGGTGTTTTTTCAAATTTTATCCAGCCATCCGGCTCTTCAGCATTCTCATGCCATATTTTTCCTTCTTCCAGCCAATACGACACTTCCGTTGTCAGAATTCTAAACCCACCATTTTCTTTTGGAACAAACTGCGCGCGGGGCACTGTTATATGCTGTATTCCGTCTCCCACTTCTCCGTACCAAAACTTAGTAAAAGCCTCCGATGTTTTCTGACATGGAACGTATTTTCCATATTTCATTGCCCATGGAATATCCCGGTAATTTTCGTATTCTGCGATACGGCAGCCCTGCGCCATATCTGCAGAAATTTCCTCCAGTATTTTTCTATGTTCCAGCGGACCCAGCCACTTTTCCGGAATTTCACGATCACCAAAATATGCACCGTAAATATTTCCCGCAATCATGCCTGTAGAATCCGAGTCCCCTTTATGGGTAACTGAGTTTAGTATACAGTCCTCAAATCCCCTGTTTACCGCTGCCAGCGCACCGTAAAGGCCGATTGCCAGCGCTTCCTCTCCTACCCAGCCCTCGCCAAGGCACTCACACTCCGGTTCACCCATGGCATACTCAACACCGTGCTTTCTCCGGATATCTGCGGCACATACTGCAGCGTTCAGAAGTTCTGTAAGCCTTTCCGTCTCAGGATAGTTTCCGTAATGCTCCTGCATAAACTCTATCGTGTCTTCTACTGCATAGCTCAGCGAAAAATTTTCCATAATGTCGTAAAGAAGGCATCCCAGCGCCCCTGCTGACAGCCAGCCCAGCGGATGTCCGTGGGTTAGAGCCGCTGCTTCACAGCAGACCTTCACTACATACGTTTTCTCTCTTATACGATGCGCCGCCATATAAAGGGGAATGGGAGCGACCCGCATGACGCCGCCGCAGCCCTTGCTGTGATTGACCGGATTTTCACTGGAAATTTTTCTTCCTTTTTTGCTTAGTTCCAAAGCACTCAGGCAAGTGTTTCCCGGCGCTCTCCGGGAATACAGCTCCGGAATATAACTAATCCAGCTTAATCCGTCTTTCCATTCCCGATTTTCAAGTGATTTTTTATCAAAGGGTCTCTTCTGGGTATCCAGCCATTCCTTATAGGCAATTTCAATATACATCCAGGCTTCTCCCGATATCCCGCGCATCATCGCTCTTGTGTGTCCGGCCATCAGACCACAGGCCGTAAACAGCATCATCTGTGTATCATCGGAAATCAGCGCTTTTCCATCTTTCAGTTGATAATCTTTCATATGGGGAATATTATTTCTGACAAATTCTATCGGATATCCCATGGCATCACCGATTGCACCTCCCAGCATTGACCCGCGGATTCTATGTGCTGACGGAATTCCTTTCCCGAATATCCATTCGTACACCTGCTGATAAATCTGACGGTTCTCTTCACTTGAGCATACAAACAAAACCGTATCTGTTTTTCTGTTCCAACTTTCAAAAAGAAATTGATTTACCGAAGCCAGAGCAATTTTTGCTGCAATTTTCACCGGAAATCCATTCGCCCCCGTGGCAATAGATGGAAATGCCACTACTCTTCTTCCCCTCTCTGTTGCTCCACATTTCACATCTTCTGCCGCCTCGAGCGCACTTTGATAGCATGCTTCCAGTTCTTTCTTCTCTCCCTGCTCTCCGCCCTTCCATCCGGGTGCACAGATATGTATAATATTTCCTGCCAAAAGATTCCCTCCGGATGATACCCACGGCTTCTGCTTCAGATCAAAGGCTTCGCTTTTTAGGATCTGACATTTTTCTGCATGGTATTTTTCTCCGGCTGCCTTCTGAATAGCTCCGTCCACGCCGCCTCCGCCCGATAGTTTCCTGTCTGTCGGATTCACAATGATGTCACATTTGATTTTTGTAATATCTCCCAGTATAATCTTGATTTTCACTGTTCCTGTCCCCTTTCTGATTTTCGTTTTGCATTTTTCACATTCTTTTGCCTCCCCCATGCGTTGATATAAGCGTCAGGTTCATGTGCCCCTTTCTGAGACATAATAGAATGCAGCGGCCAGTTTCGGTCATCACACATATACTTTTTGATATGACATCCATAGTGTCATCAGCTTTTTAAACGCTTCGGTACATTGTGCTTCGATGTAATCAGTATGGCACTGTAATATAAGAAACACAAGAAAAATTTTTATATTTATCTTTTTTTCAAAATCCCCGGGGAATATTCTTTGCTGTTTTTCTTCATAATAAGAGTACAAGCCGAAGGTATCAAGTATATCCCCGGCTCGTTACTCGCAGAAGTCAAAAAACCCGCTGCAACCAACGGGGCATCAAAAAAGGAGCTTTTCAATATGTCAGATATCCATTCAACCGTCACAGAACTTCCTCTTTCCTGCAAATCAGCCGCAGAAAAAGCAGCACAGCAGCTCGCATTGGAAGATACTTTCGCTGATCTCAATGATTCCTGCTGCAGGAAGCTTTCCCGGCTGGAACAGGAGCTTTCCGATGAGACCGGAGAACAGGTAATTCTTGTGGCATACCGTCAATAGACTTTTTAAAATGTAAAAGGGGATTCCAAAGCCGTCACAACCGACTTGAGGAATCCCCTGCTTATTTTTTATAATATATCTCTGCAATCCGCGGAGACTTACTCCGAAAACCGGATCCGTTCAATCAGACTTGCCTTTTTAAAGTTCCGGTTTACCAGATATGTGATCAAAAGCTGCACCCCCAGCACCACGGCCGCCAGAACCAGCGCCGGAACCACCGGATAGGAATAGGTTCTTATGGCAAACATTCCCTGTTTTTTTGCCCACAGAAAGCAGCCGTAGCCTGCGATGCTTCCCAGTCCCATGGATAAAACCAACGTTCCCGCCGTATAAAACACACCCTCCATCTGAAGCATTCTCACTGTTTGTTTTTCGGACATCCCGATAGCCTGAAGCATCCCCAGCTCCCGCCGTCTCACATAGACGCTGTTGATCATGGTATTTACCAGATTCAAAAGCCCGATGATTCCAAATACAAACAGTAAGCCATAACCTGCATACCTAAAATATCCCACCGCTCTCCGGGAATCTTCATACACTTTACTGTAGGTAAGAATTTCTACAAATTCTTCCTTTCCAAAAAGTTCTTCGATTTTTTCAGATACCTCTTTTTCCTTTCCGGACACTGTAATATTGAACGTTTCTGACAGATCCGTTTTACACATCTTCTGAAGAGCCTCTGATGGAATCATGAAACTGGAACCCATCAGGCTATTAGGAGCCTCGACATACGCCGCGATTTTAAATTCTCTCTCCACCATCTCATTTCCATCTCTGAGCCTCAAATGCAGGGTGTCACCGATGGCAATATCTAAATATTTGGTAACATAGCCTTCTCCCAGAATAATTCCGCTGCCGTCATACAGCGCCGGATCTTTCAGGGAGCCTTCCACCACATACCTTTCCAGTTCCTCCATGGCCTTTTCTCCCAATCCGGTAACTCCTGTTTCCAGATCGCTCCCGTCTTCTTCTTTCATTTCCTCGAGAAATGCTCCCGCAGACAACATAACTTCCACTCCGCTTACCCCGTCTATGGACAGAATCTGCTGCTTTCTCTCCTCGTTCAACGGATTATTCTGCTGGATATTCTGAATTTCCCGCTCCGGATGCATCATATCATTACTCCATGCATCCAAAGAAATGGAAATATCTCCCCGAATGGTATCTGCTGTGAGCACCTGTGGCTTCATGCAGTTGAGCACCGTCGCCACAACCATGAAGAAAATCCCTGTGGTTCCCAGTGTACCGATGGTCATCACTGTCCGTTTCCGGTTTCTTCCCAGATTTGACATCATCAGTTTTCCGGTATTCAAAGACTCCCAGCCTTTTCTCTTT
Organism: Clostridiales bacterium; assembly: GCA_018374355.1. Taxonomy (GTDB): domain Bacteria; phylum Bacillota; class Clostridia; order Lachnospirales; family Lachnospiraceae; genus Oliverpabstia. The sequence goes on along the minus strand of JAHAFI010000011.1, from coordinate 61,563 downwards.
CTGTTCTTCTTCCTTTTTTCCTGCGCTCCCCGATACCGGATAGCCTCGATTGCAGAAATTTTCCCTGCCACACTCATGGGTCTTAAAAGGGCCAGATATACCGTCACAAGAGCAACTCCCGCCGCAAGCGCAAAAATCCACGGTTTTATCAGAGAGACCTCAGAGGCTTCCATCACCTTCTTCATGTTCATCACGATGGGATTTTCCCCATTAATCTCAGAATTTACCATTCCTTTCAAAATCAGGATGCCGGACGCAGTTCCGCAGATAATTCCTGCCGGAATCGCCACTGCCGCTGCCGCAAATCCTTCCCTGAATACAAGCTGGCGGATCTGCCGTCTGGTCGCCCCGATAGCCCGCAATTTTCCGTATTCCTGCACCTTATCCATCATGGAGACATAGTAAATGCTGTAAATTGTCAGTACACCTGCCAGAATAATCAGCGTCATCAGCATCACCACGCCCAGATACATAGCCGGGTCCACATACATCGCTGACAAAAGATCGCTGTTTTCCACAACATTGCCTTCTTCAATCCCATAGTTTTCCCCAATGCCCCGAAACGTCTCTCTTATGGCATCCGTAGTCATCCCGTTCGTCTCTGCCACCTGAAAATATACCCGGTACTTGTGATCTTCCGCAGAAATAATCTGATCTGCAAAGTCTTCTCCGACAAAAGCTGTAAAGCTTCCCGCCTCCACGGCTTCTTTGCTAACCGGCATAAAACCTGTGATTGTAAATTCTTTCGTCTCCTCCATGCCCAGTCCGCTTTGCAGCGCCGGCTGAAAATCCAGAGTTACCCGGCTTCCAATCGCAGCCTCCAGTCCCAGAAGCTTCAGATATTCTCTGGAAACCACAATCTCATCCTCTTTTTCAGGCATCTCTCCTTCTATCTCCATCCGGTTGGCACGGGCAGCATTTTCATCAAACCAATACATGCCGATAAAAATATCCGGATCGTCACAGACTATTTTTCCCACATCCTCCCGGATTCCAACCTCTGACAGCTTCTCATCCTTTTTCAGCTTTTCCGCCGTTTCTTGATCCACCCCGCTGAACATGGCATGCCATGTGGGGTAGATATCCCGGATAGACGCAAACTGCAGATCCATCATATCAAACAGAACTGTAGGCACAGTGGTAAGCAGCAGGGTCGTCAGAAAAATAGCGATCCCAATCAAAATGTTCCTGCTTTTATTTCTTTTCAGATTGGTAATTGCTGTTTTTGTAATAATATTCATTTATCTCACCACCTTGCCATCCTCAATGATGATCACCCGATCCGCCATCTGGGCAATGGTCTCATCATGGGTAATCATAATCAGCGTCTGCCCGTATTTGCTCACACAGTTTTTCAAAATAGAAATCACTTCCATCTCTGTTTTGGAATCCAGATTTCCTGTAGGCTCGTCAGCAAGGATCAGTGCCGGGCGGGAGGCCAGCGCCCGGGCGATCGCCACCCGCTGCTTCTGTCCGCCGGAGAGCATACTGGGTGTTGCGTGCAGCTTATCCTCCATACCGATGCTTTTGATAATATCCATCACAAATTCTTTATTTACTTTTTTGCCGTCCAGTCCAATGGGGAGCACAATATTTTCCCATACGTTCAGCGCAGGCATCAGATTGTAATCCTGAAAAACAAATCCGATTTTCCTTCTGCGGAACACTGCAAGCTGCTCATCCTTCAGTGTAAAAATATCTTTTCCCTCAATATATACTTTTCCGCTGTCCGGTCTGTCCAATCCGCCCAGCATATGCAGAAATGTGGATTTCCCGCTGCCGGACCGTCCCACCACCGCCACAAATTCTCCCCTTTCCACTTTCAGGCTTGTATGGTCTATGGCTTTCACCTGATTTTCCCCATCTCCGTAATATTTTACCAGATCCTCTGTCTCTAAAATTGCTTTCATTCTGCTTACCTTCCTTCCTGTTTTAGAACTCGTTTCTGAACATTTACTATAACTCTATCCTACACTTCCTTTCTTACAGAAAGCTATCAGAAAGAATAACAGTTTTGTTATTTTTCAAACGCAAGATAAAAGGTTATGATCCTGCTCATTTTACAGGTTCATAACCTTTCTTCTGAATCATCATCTGAAATATCGTTCCTTTGTCCAAAGCAGGAATGGCGCGTACACTGCCTCCCTGTCCCTCCAGAATCTTTCGTACCAGATACAGTCCTACTCCTGCGCCCTCTGACTGTTCCACCCAGCGGTTCTTTCCCCGGTAGAAACGCTTGAAAATCTCCGGGTATTCCTCTTTGGAGATTCCGATTCCCTGATCCTCAATCTCCACGATCACATAGGAAATCCGTGGCTCCACACGGATCTGCACTCTGCTTCCCGGCGGCGAATACTTTATCGCATTGTCGATCACATTGGAAAAGGCCTCCGCTGTCCACCGTGAGTCATGACACAGAATCAAATCCTGAAAATCTTCCATCTCTATTTCTATCTGTTTCTCATTTGCTTTCAGGAAAACTCCGTTTACCGCCCGCACCAGCGTCTCCTTTAAACTTCCGTCTTTGGGATTTAGCTGAATCATTCCCAGTTCCAGTTTTGACAGATGGGTGAGAGCCTCCGTAAGGTCAGACAGCTTCTGGATTTCCCGGCTGCTTCTTGTCAGAAACTCTTCCTTTTCTTCATCCGTAGTTTCCGCATCCTGAATCAGTTCCATACTCACCTGAAGGGCCGCCACAGGGGTTTTCAACTGATGGGAAATATCTGTTGCCAGCTTTTTCGTCTCCTCCTTCTCGGCAGTCAGTTTTCCCTTTAATACTCCGAAGGCATTTCCCATCCTTTCCAGTTGGTCAATGATCTGGGAACGGATTTCCGCCTTCATAAACTCCTCGCCGCTGTGATACTCGTAATTTCCCCCTTCAAATGCTTCCAGATATTTTTGTATTTTCCTGTAATTACGGTATTCCTTCCGGTAAACCAGATAATTCCACAGTCCATTCAAAAGAATCGCCCCTGCCAGAAGCAGAACAGGATGCTTCTCTCCGAAACCCGTAATCCACATCCCCAGAAAAAAGACTGCAAGGATTCCGGTACTGATTGCCAGTCTCAGCTTCCATTCTTTTTCAAGCCAGATATAGTGTTTCTCTCTGTTCCGGATTATTTTCTCAATACTTCGGTCATCCACAGATATCCAATCCCCCTGACATTTTTGATATATTCCTGCTGTCCTTCTTCAGACAAGCGCCGTTTCAGACGGCTGATCGTCACAGGAACCGTATTGTCGTCCACAAACTGTCCGTCGATGTCCCATACGCCATCCAGAATCTGTTCTCTGGAAAGAATCTGCTTAGGATGCTCCAGAAAAAACAGCAGCAGCCTCAGTTCCATCTTACTCAAAGGAATTTCCTGCGTTCCCTGATACACCTTCATTTCTCTGCACCGGACGCGGATATCACCGGAAACCAACACTTCTTCCCCAAAAGAGCCCTCACCAATCCTCCGCATACAGGAATTTACCTTTGCAATCAGAACCATCAGGCTGAAGGGTTTCGTAATATAATCGTCAGCCCCGGCATCATATCCGTTGACAATATCCACTTCATTGTCCAGCGCTGTCAGAAAAATAATGAATATCTCAGGCTTTCTTTCCCGGAGCTTCCGGCAGAATTCCAGTCCGTTTCCGTCATCCATGGTAATATCGCTGATGACAAGCGCCGGATCTTCCCGGGAAAATAAAAGCTCCGCCTCCGTCACCCCGGCAGCACTGAATACTTCATAGCCTTCCTTTTGCAATTTTAAGGTGATGCCTCTGTTGAGGCTGGTGTCATCTTCCAGCAGTAATATTTTCATGATCGTGTCCACCTCGGTTTTACAGTTCTTCTTTTCTCCGGAAGTCTTCTTACCGGAAAATTTCATGATATAGTCTAATCTAACGGATTGGATGGGAAAAATCAAGAAGTATTCGCTCAATGTTGATTGATATTGTTCTGCAAATAGCATATACTTTGAATTACTATGAAGCTGCCGTGACTGTATTCATACAAGATGTAAAAAACAGCAATGGAGATTAAGGATATGACGATGATTAAAAAAACCGAAGAATTTTTGAAACATACCTTTGCAGGGAGTGATTATCTGAAAGCCAACATTACAGAATGCGCTTATCGGCTGGAACACTCCTACCGTGTGGCGAACATCGGCAAAATCATTGCGAAACAGGAGGGTTTCGATGTTACAGAAATGGTAATTGCCTGTCTGCTGCACGATATTGCCTATTGCCATGAGCTTTCTACCGACGAGCAGCGGAAGAATCATGGAAGACTCTCTGCGCAAATAGCCAGACCCTTTCTTATGGAGTTAGGATTGCCAGCAGATCGGGTAAACGACATCTGCTATGGTATCGCTATCCATGTGGATGATCTGGCGGATTTTGAAGGGCAGCGTACTGCTTTTGCTGAAACCATTTCCGATGCGGATAACATTGACCGTTTTGATGTCTATCGAATTTATGAAAATCTGCAGTATATAAATTTTGATAAAATGTCATTGCAGGAAAAGCAGGAAAAAGTTGTTTCTACACTGGAAAACCTGAAAAAACTCCGTAATCTGAAGCTTGCAACCGATACAGCAGAAACAATTTGGGTACAGCGTATTGATTATTACATTTCTTTCTATGAAAGGCTGAAAGAGCAGTTAGCTCACAGTGCTGAAATCAGTAATTCTTGACGCAGATAGATTTCCAACATATAATTAAAATTGATCTTAAACTTCACAAACCTTTTTAATAGGAACATCAGGAGGTGCTCAAGCTATGTTGAACGGTACTAATATTAAAAATACAGATGAACTGGAATTTGCTGTTTTCTGCATTGAAAATATTGCAATCAAACTAAGGAAAAATGCTGAAGAAATTTACTGTGCCCTCACTGAAAAAAGTAATATCTTAATCAGCTATATCATACCCGAATATGAGGTGCTGCATACACAGAGTAAAGATTATATTATCGATGATATTATCAGTTTAATGGAAGAAAGGGGTATCGAATTATGATTTTATATCACGGCTCCTACCTGAAAATTCAAACGCCGGATTTAACGCATTCCAGAAAAAATGTTGATTTCGGACATGGCTTTTATACAACCCCTCTTTATAATCAAGCATTAAAGTGGTGTGAAAAATTTAAGCGCCGTGGCAGAGACGGTATCATTTCCCGGTATAACTTTGACGAGAAAGCTTATCAGGAACTCAAAGTTCTGAAATTTGACAGCTACTCGGAAGAATGGCTCGATTTTATTCTGAGCTGCCGAACAGGTAACGATGCAACTGATTACGATATTGTTGTCGGTGGTGTGGCAAATGATAAAGTTTTCAATACTGTGGAGCTTTACTTTGACAATTTGATTGACAAAAAGGAAGCCATCCGTCGTCTGCGTTATGAAAAACCAAACTTGCAGATATGTTTCCGAACGTATACGGCTCTGAAAAAGTATCTTCGCTATGAAGGGAGTGAACAGATTTGACCGCCAATCCTATTTTATTGCAGAAAAAATATGCCCGAATCATCCAGCATTTCGCAGAAAAAGAAAATATTTCTCTAGATGCCTCTCTTAATTTTTTCTATCATTCGGAAATTTACCGTTTCATCAGCGAAGGAGTCTCTGATCTGCACTGCATGAGTGATGAATATCTGACAGAAGAACTTATTTCCGAATATAAAGATACACACAAAATAGAATGATGTTGAAATTGGTTGAACGTATTTGGGGATTTTCATGTCAGTGACCTGAAAATCCCCCCAAATACGTTCAATCACTATAGGAAAGAATGCGCCCTTTTAAACTATGTATCCCTTCCTGTTTTTTCTCTACTGCTTTTCCAATATTTTCCGATCCCTGCTGCCGCCAGTCCTACAGAAATTCCCGCAAAAGAAAATATGATAATCGCAATGATGTTCATAACCCCTGTATTTCCGCTCCATACAGAAAAATCAAAAGGAATCCACAGCGAATACGCATTATATACTTCCCCATAGGCTCTGCTCAAAATCCGGTCAAGCAGAAACGGAAACAGCCAAACCCACAAGCCGCACCATGCACAACAGACAGATGCCCGAAACCATCCGCTGACCGGAAGATAGCGGAGAGCCAGCATCACACCCCATGGCAGCATAAGACATAAAGCGGCAATCGGCAGACTGTGAGACAGAAAAAAACGAGTTTCTCCATACCAGTCTGCTGTGGCCAGCCCAAGAAACAACTGCCCGGTCTGAATGATAAAGTACAAAAGCACCTTATGATGACAGATTGGCTCTGGAACCGGCAACTGCCGGAGAAAGACTGGAAGAATAAAAAATCCTAATCCAAAAAGAATACTCACAGCAGTAATTCCAAACCAATTTCCACCGCTATAGATGCAGCAAGCCAACAGTAAAAGCAGCAGGAGAACCGTTTCCAGAATAAAATAAACAGAAAGTTTCCTGCCGTTCATCCATGAAAGCGACACAAGCGCCGGAAGCAGAAACGGCAGGAAAACAAGGGTGGTTCCAAACAACACCGCAGGCCCTGCAATTATGAACCAATCCTCTCCACTGTAAATACAACAGGTCAGCAGCAGCATTTCCATGAAAAACACAAAGCTTCCCAAAGCTGTCGCTGTCTTATAATGACTTAATCCGGGATGCAGCGCCGCCAACGCAGGAACAAGAGTCAGCGATGCTGCCATAAGTACACCACAGAGGGCAATAAAAAACCAGTCCAGTCTGTGCTGCGCTGTAAAATTTCCGATTGCACATCCTAACAGAATCAATCCATACAAAATATACTGGGAAACCCGGTAGTTTCGTGTCATACGCAGATATTTGCCCGCCAGATTTTCCGCCCTGCGTTTTTCCGTATCCTCACTTCCGGTCAGCAGTTCATGCTCGGTAATGTCCAGCACGCTGCAGATGCTTCTTAAAAGTGTGATATCCGGGTAACTCATTCCCCGCTCCCATTTGCTGACCGCCGATTCTGTCACATATAATTTCCCGGCAAACTCCTTCTGTGTCATTCCCAGTTCTTTCCGCCTCCGCAGAATATACGCGCCAAATGTTTTCTTACTCTCCATTCATCAATCTCTCCTAACTCCATCAAAAGTACGATGGGTACTCCGGTCTTGCAAGCCTGTATTCAGGATATCTTTCATCCCCTGAAAAGTCAATAAAAGCACCTGTTTTTGCCACCCGACCGTTAGGAAAGTACCTGTTTTTGCGGGATTCTTCATGTTCTGTGATTCATATTCTCAATCAGTTCCTCTATAGTTTCCATGCTCTCCTCCAGCGCATCCGCAATCTCTTCCGTTGTTTTTCCTTTCGCAAGTTTCTTTTTTACCTGTTCTTCCAGACATTTTGACACGAATGTGTAACGGTATTTTCCATATCCGAACAGATCGAAGGGCGTAATCATAATAATATAGGACTGATTCAGCAAATTATAGTCCGGGATGCCCGGATCCAAAAGCGATGTTCATTCTTCTCGAGCAGCGGAATTTCTTTTCCAAAAATAATACTCAATACATCCTGATGAGTCTGGGGGTCCTCCATGACTTCGTCAAACAGAAACCGGTCTGTAAAATTCAATTCTTTCAATGGTACCATATTTCGTTTTTTGCTCATATACTTCTCCTTTATTTTATCACACTGAGAGCTTCCTTAACAATATGCGAGCACAAAAAACAAACCCTCATAGGCATTCCTCCTTTGGGGAACATTTTTGGGGGCATATGTGAGTAACTGCTCCCCAATATGTATACTCAAGATCAGAAAAAAGTAACGTAACAGTTCAGCCTTCTACTGTCCCGTGAGGTGTTGACTTGCAAATGCAAGTCAATCCCGAGACATACGTGCGCCAAACTGCATAAAATGCAGTTTGTGTGCATGCATTCGTGACTATGAAGGACAGAGTCCTGAATAGTTACAAAGTAACAAACGTCCTTGTTTTTGAGACTTTTCATCCCCAGATAATCATGCTATAATAACTTCATATTCCGCTCAGGCGGCATTTTGAAAGGAGGATAAAGTTTATGAAAGTCAAAACATTTCTTTTGAAAGCTACAGATAACGGGAGGGATGTTCTTTTTTAACTGATCCCTCCCACACCAAGGGAGGAATTTATTTTGGATTCACAAAAAAAACTGCATACATATACCTTATTTTCTTTTTACAAACCTTATTTTGGACTTTTTATCGCTGATCTGCTTTGTGCCTTCGGCTGTGCTGCAACAGGTCTCCTTCTGCCTCTGGGCGCCAGAAGAATCACCAATGAGATTCTTGTTCACCCCGGACCGGATGCTCTGAATCAGATTCTTCTCACCGGACTTTTCATGCTGGTTATCATTATTATCCAGACGGGATGTTCTTATTTCAAAGATTATAAGGGACATTATATGGGCGCTATGATGGAACGCGACATAAGAAACGATCTGTTTCACCATTGCGAAAAGCTGTCATTTTCTTACTATGACAATCACACGGTGGGCGATCTGATGAGCCGTATTACCAACGATTCTCTCGCTCTGGCAGAATTTTTCCACCATGTTCCGGAAGATCTGCTCACCAATGCCGTAAAATTACTGGGAGCAGCCATCATTCTGTTTTTCATCCACTGGCAGACTGCTCTGGTTCTTCTCTGTTTCCTGCCGTTTATGACCGCCTACACTCTGTATTTCAACAAAAAAATGGCGGCGGCTCTGCAGATGAGCAGAGAACAGATGGGAGGTATCAATGCCCAGTCGGAAGATTCCCTTTCCGGTATCCGTACGGTTCAGTCTTTTACCGCTGAGGATTCCGAACGCAAAAAATTCATCCAATGGAATGAAAAATTTCTGAAAAGCCGGGGTGATGGCTACAAAAGCGAGGCTGTCTGCTGGTGTGGAATGGAAACCTTCGCCGTGTTTCTCACCACCATTGCCGTGGTGTATGGCGGAGTGATGATTTTAAAAGGTTCTCTGACTCTGGGGGATCTTCTGGTGATTCTTTTGTATCTCAGCTATTTCACAGAGCCTGTGAAAAGCATTGTAAATACCCTGCGGCTGCTTCAGGAAGGTCAGACCGGCTTCCGGCGTTTTTTAGAAATCATGGAAACCCAGCCGGAGATTCAGGATCTTCCTGACGCAAAAGAAGTGGAACATGTGGATGGTAAAATCGAATTTCGGCATGTGGATTTTTGCTATGGCGAAAAAGAAGAGGTCTTTCGGGATCTGAATCTTACCATACCCGATGGGGAATATGTCGCCCTCGTAGGCGCTTCCGGTGTGGGTAAAACTACCCTTTGTTCTTTGATTCCCCGTTTTTATGAACCCCAAAGGGGAGAAGTCCTGCTTGACGGTATCCCCGTACAGCAGCTCACCCTGAAAAGCCTGCGCCAAAAAATCGGCATCGTCCAGCAGGATGTCTACCTGTTTTCCGGCACAGTGGCAGAAAATATCAGCTATGGCAATCCTCTCGCTTCCCGTCATGAAATTCAGGAGGCAGCAAAAAAAGCCGGAGCAGATGAATTTATCCAAAAGCTTCCTAACGGCTATGACACAGATATCGGCCCACACGGCGTCAAACTCTCCGGCGGACAACAGCAGCGGCTCTCCGTTGCCCGTGCATTTTTGAAAAATCCGCCCATTTTGATTCTCGATGAAGCAACCAGTTCTCTGGATAACCGCAGTGAAAAAGTAGTACAGCAGTCTCTTGCAATGCTGAAAAAGCACCGCACTACTCTGGTCATCGCACACCGTTTATCCACGGTGCGGGATGCAGAACGTATTCTGGTGCTGGATGAAAACGGTATCTGTGAGCAGGGCACCCATCAGGAGCTTATGGCAAAACAGGGCGTGTATGCGGAATTATACCGCGCTTCTGCAGATGTATAGTTTCATCTGATTTCCTGAAGAACATTTTTCTATCTTTTAGAGGGCTTCCACCCACGGGCAGCCCTCTTTTGATTTATAATGTCCAGTCATCCGGGATATGCTCATATCCCCATTTACAGAATAGTTGAAGAATCGGCATTAAAGTGTTCCCTACTTCTGATAGACGGTATTCTACTTTTGGGGGAACTTGGGGATATTCTTTGCGGATAATAATTCCATCCGCTTCTAATTCCTTTAGCTGATTGGAAAGCATTTTATGTGTTACATTTCCCAATGCACGTTTCAATTCGCCATATCGCAGTATTTCTTTCTTCCATAGCCAAAATAGAATATGCATTTTCCACTTTCCGTCTACTAATGAAATCGCGTAAGCAAAGGGACGGACGTCAACTTCTTTACAATAAAATTCTTTGTGTTCCAACTCAATACTCTCCTTTTTGATAGTATCTATCTTAAAAGTGCGTTCTGTCTTCATTGATTATATCATGCTATACTTACAAATGTACAGAAAAAGTAAATGAGGTGCCGATATGAGGTTATTAAACACAAGCATAAAAATCAATAATATGGAATTGAAAAACCGTCTTGTCATGCCGCCAATGGCAATATCCAAAGCGGATGAGAACGGAAAAGCAACATCAGAGACTTTCAACTATTACGACGAAAAATCTGCCGGCGGATATATCGGTTTGATTATCGCGGAACACAGCTATGTAAGTCCGGAGGGAAAAGCCGGCAAAGGACAGTTATCGATTTCAGACGACAGCGATATTCAGGGATTGCAGGAAATTGTTTCAATTGTTCATAAAAATGGCACAAAAATTATGGCACAGATCAACCATGCCGGTGCGGCAGCAAAGCCTGATGTGAGCGGATTAAAGCAGCTTAGTGCCAGTGCTGTCAGAATGCCAAATGGCAGCTTAACAGCACAAAAGCAAAGCCCAACGATCCCCTTACCAAAAGAAATGAGTGTGGCAGACATTCAAAAAGCAGTCGCTGATTTTACAAGTGCAGCGCTAAGAGCAAAGACAGCCGGTTTTGACGGCGTGGAGATACATTCTGCCCATGGCTATTTGCTCAATCAGTTTTATTCTCCACTGACAAATAAACGAATAGATGAATACACCGGAAATACAATCCAAGGACGAATAAAACTGCATTTGGAAATTATTCGCTCCATCCGTGAAGCAGTGGGAAATGATTATCCCCTCGCACTGCGGTTAGGGGCTTGTGACTATATAGAAGGCGGAAGCACGATAGCGGACAGTATCCTTGCTGTAAAGGAATTTCAAAAAGCCGGAATTGATTTTATAGACATATCCGGCGGATTTTGCGGTTACATGAACCCATTTTCTCAGAAACCGGGATATTTTGATGAACTTTCAAAAGCAATCAAAGACAGCGTTTCCATTCCTGTTGTCCTCACAGGAGGCATTGCTGATGCACAAGCAGCCGAAATGCTCTTGAAGCAGGAAAAGGCGGACCTCATCGGAGTCGGAAGGGCCATCTTAAAAGACAGTGCGTGGGCCAGAAAAGCTATGCGTTTTAGCTGCTAAGTTTTCGATAACATAAGAGAGCACCCATAGGACAAAATTTATCCCAAGGATGCTCTTTTAAAATTTCACAATTTCCCTGCAAATCCAAAGCAGTGTCTCAGCTCGCCTGCATAATAACTCTGAACCGCTCTGCGATCTGCCGAGGTTTTATCTGCTTTCCGAATAATATTTTTAAAACTCTGCTGTCATATTTCCTTCCGCATCTGTCAGGAACAGACATACATCTTCTGCCGGTATGCTGACAGCATATTCTTTGGAAGATACCCCATCTTTTATCACTACAGAGAGCTCTTTGGAGGATTCGTTGACAAGTGTGTAAAGATTTCCATTCTCCCACTCTGTTTTTGTAGCAAACAGACCGGACAGCAGTCTCGCATTCTTTTTGTCAGACGTAATCTCGAACGGTACTTTCACCTGACACTGATCCAGAATCTTCCTGTACAGACCTGCCAACTGTTCTGTCTCACAGCACAGTTCCAGCGGAACGGAGAACCAGATCAGTTTTCCTTTTCCGATCTGTTTTACGGTGCATCCGCCTTCTGTTCCTTCTTCTCTGAAGGCTTTTGCCATATAAGTATTGTCGAAGGAAAACAGATATTCCTCTCCTTCATAAGTAACTTCCTCAAAACGATCCAAAGCTTTCAATGTTGTTTCACCCACAACCCCTTCTGCTCTGTCTGTCTTAATAAAATGCTCGTCATAAGAGATCGGGCCTGTGAATACAAGGGTGCATCCCTTCTCTTCCACGATTTCCAGCAGTTCCCCAAACTGTTTCGTATCAAAGTGATGTGCCGCCGGAACAAAGATCACAGAGAAATCATGATCCCGCAGCGGCTGTAAATCAAATTCACTCACACCCACAAACGGCACTTTCAGCCGATAGGACAGCAATTTTGTCAGATGCGTGGTGGCGTGCTGCGCAAAACTGCGGTTGGAGAAATCATTGCTGTAGGGGAAGATCACAGCTGTTTTTTCATTTTCCTTGATATCGCTGATCATTCCCTGCGCCTTCTCAAAGAAACGTGCAAATCTTTCATATACCATAAATTCCGGTTTGCGGCTCTTATCACAGCGGATCGCTCCGATGTTGGATTCGTTGGCATTATTCATATGATAATTGGTGTTCCAGAGCCAGTGGATCGCTCCTGCGCATTTTGTACCGTAGGCATATGCGAATTTTCTTCTCAGCAGTTTTGCAAGATCCTCTTCATTTCTTCTCGGAACTCCATTGGGCGCTTCCACATACATGATACCTGTCTCCTGAACAACCAATGGTTTCCCGTCTGCCTTTGCAAACTGTGTATCCCAGACAAGATCATCCAGCAGCCACCAGCTATGCTGTGTGTTATAGTCCAGAGCTTTTCCGTAAAGCAGAGGGCTGGGACGCTGTGCCCGGAGAGCCTCATCCTGTCCAACAGTCACAAGCTGACCCGGAGCAATCTCACGAATCATCTCTTTCAATTCTTCCATCCAGCGGTAGAACATGGTCATGCGGTATTTTGTATAATCCACCCAGATGATTCCGTTCTTTCCTGCCGCCATATCGGTAATCTCAAAGTTTGTATTCTCTCTTAACGGAAGCGGAAGGGCAGAGAAGTCCGGAACCTTGGAAATATTTCCATCCAGAGCCCACAGCATCTCACTGATCTCTCCGTATTTTTCTGCCATATATGCCCGGAAATCCTGATCTTCCAGCACATCGCTTTCTTTCTTCTTCTGGGAAGGATGATCGCTGGTAAATGGTTCGTTAATCAAATCCCAGTCAATATTCGTGCTGTCTTTATGGCGTTCCACTACTTTTGCAACAAATCTCTTCTGTGCTTCCACACTGCGGCGGTCAAGGTAAGGATGAGATCCCTCAAAGGCTTCCGGCACAAAGGTAAAGAAGGTAAAGGTTACATGCAGTCCCACAGTAGCTGCTGTCTGAACAAAGGCATCGATAGAACGCAGGATCTGTTCATCAAAATGTCCGTCATCCAGCATAAATCTGCGGTGGTTGCACCAGATCCCGGTTCTCAGCCAGTTGATGCCCACACGTTTCATTTCCTGCATATCGGACAGCCAGTTGCTTACATTGGGAAGCTGCAGATACGTTCTGGAAACTTCACCGGACATATAGGTTGTACCCACAACCGCCTGCATCTTTCCATCAATCACAAAATAATCCCTGCCGCAGCTTACCGGTACTGCTGACTTTAAAACAGCTTCATCACGGACACAGAAGCCCTGACGAATCTGCTGTTTTTCTCCATCTTCAGAAACCCATCGGGTCACGATTTCATAGATTCCCGGCACGGTTTCTATATCAATCAGAACGTTTACCTGAGACGGATAGCCTGCGCCTTTTACGAAAATTTCGTTCTCCCATACAGCTTTCTGATCTCTCAGCAGGGTAAACTGAACCTTCCAGTCTGATGATCTCTTAAAGTTCTGTGCTGAAAGAGCAATCACCGGTTTTTCACCATTTTCGTACATGGCGAAGGAGGGCTTCACCATCAGTTCTCTGTGACCGCATGCACAGAAATCTGCCAGTGGCGCAATCAGCTCAGAAGCCTTTTCATATCCTTCCTCCGTCAAATCTGCATTCACGAAAATCCAGCGACTTCCTGCATAAGCTCCTGCCCGGTTTTCCATCAGTACCACCGGAGAAGAAATCGCCTGTCCTTTTTTGTCCAGCCCTTGAACCAGAGGACGCATGTAAGTATCCATGGAGCCGATCGAGCCCCATTCATTTTCCACGTAGGCATCTTTGGTTGTATGCAGAACAAAGTTTAAAGTACTTGTTGTCAGCAGAACGTCTGTGAAATCTTTGGCAGCTTCATTTTCCTCATTGACCGCAAACTCTGTGACGGCTTTCTGGCATACTTCCATCACGCTGTGAATGTTCAGCTCTCTGTAATAACTCATCTGTTTGTTGCGGCATACATAACTGTTACTTTCTTTGTCATAGACATACAGATATTCCAGAGGTGCGCCAAAGCACTGGACATATCCTCTGCCTTTTCTTAAAAATCCATAATACGCCTCCACTGCCTTCAGTGGAAAATGGGAACCGTGCATATTGACAAAGACATCATAATCCTGTGCCAGTTCTCTGCTCAAATCTTCTGCGTTACAGACAACTGCTCCTTCCAGAGTCCCGATATTTGTTTTCCGATACCCCGGAAATCCCTGATCTGCAAAAATAAGTATTCTATTCATCGTTTTCTCGCTTTCTGACTGATATATTTTACCGATAACAATTCAGGAGCCCACCCTTCACAGCCGCTAACCGTGATCTCCTGAACAATTACTTTTGTTGTTTCATTTTAACATGTGATGACAACTGCTGCCAACTGTTTTTTCATCCGTGACTATTAAAAAAGCGTTCCCCGGATACTCCGTATCTCAGGAAACGCTTTCCAAATTTCATACTCTATTATTTTTCTTCTACCGGAACATCCTTGATGCTGAAACTCATTCTTCCCATCTTGTCTTTGCCCATGCATACTACTTTTACAACATCGCCCAGTGTCAGAACATCTTCTACACGGTTGATACGCTCTTTTGCAATCTTGGAAATGTGAACCATTCCTTCTTTTCCGGGAGCGAATTCAACGAAAGCACCAAATTCTTTAATGCTTACCACTTTACCTGTGAAGATCATTCCCTCTTTGTAATCGGTAACGATTGTCTTGATGTAGTTCAGTGCTTTATCCATCATCTTCTGGTCAGTACCGCATACGGAAACTGCGCCATCGTCTGTGATGTCAATCTTCACGCCTGTCTCATCAATGATTGCGTTGATGGTCTTTCCTCTCTGACCAACCACGTCTCCGATCTTTTCCGGATCAATCATGATCTGAATGATCTTAGGAGCAAATTCATTTACAGTTGCTCTCGGTTCAGCGATACATTTTTCCATAACTTCTGTCAGGATATATTCTCTCGCTTCTTTTGTCTTGGCAATGGCTTCCTCGATGATCGGACGGGTCAGACCGTGGATCTTGATGTCCATCTGAATCGCTGTGATACCGTCATGTGTACCTGCCACCTTAAAGTCCATATCGCCAAAGAAATCTTCCAGACCCTGAATATCGGTCAGAACGATGTAATCGTCGTCTGTCTCGCCGGTTACCAGACCACAGGAGATACCTGCTACAGGTTTTGTGATCGGTACACCTGCAGCCATCAGGGACATGGTAGATGCACAGATACTTGCCTGAGAGGTAGAACCATTGGACTCAAAAGTTTCGGATACGGTACGGATTGCGTATGGGAAATCATTCTCAGACGGCAGTACCGGAACCAGAGCCTTCTCAGCCAGCGCTCCATGACCGATCTCACGACGTCCCGGTCCACGGCTCGGTTTTGTCTCACCAACGGAGTAGGACGGGAAATTGTAGTGGTGCATGTAGCGTTTGGAGGTTTCATTTTCATCCAGTCCATCCAGACGCTGTGCCTCGGACAGAGGCGCCAGTGTTGTGATGGTGCAGATCTGTGTCTGTCCTCTTGTGAACATTGCAGAACCGTGTACCCGCGGAATCAGGTCTGTCTCTGCTGCCAGAGGACGGATCTGAGTGATCGCGCGGCCATCCGGACGTTTCTGATCCTTCAGAATCATCTTACGAACCGTCTTTTTCTGGTACTGGTATACAGCTTCCCCCAGAACAGCCAGCCATTCTTCTTTTTCAGCAAATGCTTCTTCCAGTTTTGCTGTAACCTGACGGATGTTTTCTTCTCTTGTCTGTTTGTCATCGGAGAATACCGCAACTTCCATCTCTTCCGGAGTTACGATCTCTTTCATAGCTGCAAACATCTCTTCCGGAATCGCACAGGATTCGTAAGTATGTTTTTCTTTTCCGCAGTCAGCTACGATTTTATCGATAAATTCGATGATTTCTTTGTTTACATCATGAGCAAGGAAGATGGCTTCGATCATCTTTGCTTCCGGAATCTCATTGGCTCCGGCTTCGATCATGATTACTTTTTCTCTGGTGGATGCTACGGTCAGTTTCAGATCAGATACTGCGTTCTGTGCCAGAGTCGGGTTGACGATCAGCTCACCATCGATCATACCGATCTGAGTGGTGGCACATGGTCCGTCAAAAGGAATATCGGAAATGCTTGTTGCGATGGCAGAACCCAGCATGGCAACTACTTCCGGGTTACAGTTCGCATCTACGGACATTACCATGTTGTTCAGGGTAACATCGTTGCGGTAATCCTTCGGGAACAGCGGGCGCATCGGACGGTCGATAACACGGGAGGTCAGGATCGCGTGTTCGCTTGCTTTTCCCTCTCTCTTGTTGAATCCACCCGGGATTTTGCCTACTGCATACATTTTTTCTTCGTATTCTACACTTAACGGGAAGAAATCAATTCCCTCTCTCGGTTTGTCGGATGCTGTTGCTGTAGATAATACAACAGTATCGCCGTAGTGCATAAATGCTGCGCCGTTGGCCTGTTTTGCCACACGGTCAACATCAACAGTCAGTGTTCTTCCTGCCAGTTCCATTGAATAACTTTTGTACATGGTTTTTTTCTCCTTCTTCTGCCCTGCGGGCTTCTTTTCACGGGCATCAGGTTTCCGAAACAACTGAAAAATACACTCTGTCCGCCGGAAAATCCGCACAATGTACTTTTCAGTGGTCCCGGCACTTCCTTTCTGCCCGGCTCTCCTTTACATACGATACCGGATTTCTCCGCACTTTCTGCCTTCAGCCCCGGTATCTTTTACATATTAGGAAGGGGCGGAATTCCTTCCACCCCCTCACCATAGGAATTATTATTTTCTGATTCCTAATTTTTCAATTAATGCACGGTATCTTTCGATATCTGTCTTTTTCAGATAATCCAGCAGACCACGTCTCTGACCTACCATTTTCAGAAGACCTCTTCTGGAATGATGATCTTTGTGGTGCTCTTTCAGATGCTCTGTCAGCTCCTGGATTCTTGCTGTCAGTACAGCAACCTGTACTTCCGGTGAACCTGTGTCGCCTTCTGTTCTTGCGTATTCAGCCATGATAGCCTGTTTCTTTTCTTTAGAAATCATTTTGTTTTCCTCCTTATTTTTCAAACGCCTCACATTAAGAAACGGTCGGAGACTCCAATCTCTGAATGCGGGCTTGCTCATACCCATTAATTATAACATAGGGTTTCCGGGATGTAAACCTTTTTTTCTTTCTTTTTAACACCTTATTAACACCCTTTTATCCTCCGGATTCGCACTCCATTCACAGCATCGCTATGTCAGATAGGAAGCAGCCCATACAGCGCGATCATGATTCAGCGAGGATATTCGGATTCCCTCTTTCTCACAGCTTGCGTGAATCACCTGATCCTCTCCCATATAGATCACCACATGGTAGATTCTTCCGTCTTTCTCATAAAAAATCAGGTCTCCCGGCTGGGCTTCGGAAACCTCTTTTCTGTTTCCGGTCTGAGACTGCTGGCGTGACGTTCGCGGCAGGGAAATGTCAAAATGTGCGAACACGCTCTGGACAAAGCCCGAACAGTCCGCTCCCTCCGTAAGGCTCGTCCCGCCCCACTCATAGGGATTTCCCTGAAACTGCACGGCGAAATCCACAATTTCTTTTCCCTGCCCTGTTTCCTCCCCGCTGCTCCATCCGGTTTTTTCTTTCTGTCCGTCTGCGTCTTCCGTCTGCCCACGAAGCTGTTCTTTCACTTCTGCTTCTTTCTCTTCCAGTTCTTCCTTCTTCGCTGTCACCAGATACTCACTGCTGACAAAGCCCTTCTGATTTCCGTATTCGATAAAAAACCATCCGTCCTCACCGCCTGTAATCCTGCAGATGGCTCCCGAAGACATGGTTCCCAATATTTTCTGTCCGGTTCCGGCTCCCTCCCGGATGTTCAGACAAGTTTCCACCTTTGCAATTCCATAAAGTTTCTCTTTTGTATTATCCACTTTGTTTCCTTCCGCTCTTGCCTCGGAAGGAGCATGAAACAACAGGGCCGCCGCAATCACCGCTGCACCTGCCAGCTTCCTTTTATTGTGCATAATACCTCCGAATTTGTTACGCTTTTATTAAATTTTTGTTTCATACTTATCATATCACAGTTACATAAAAGTGCAAGAAAAACGTTTCGACAAAAAAACCTATTTTTCAAAATCTTTAAAATATTTTCTTCCTGCCTCTGCATCCCGCTGAATCTGATCCCGCAGTTCCTCCACCGAATCAAATTTACATTCCGGGCGTACAAAATGGTAAAATTCCACCCAAGCATCCTTATCATACAGATCCTCGTCACAATCAAACAGGTAGGTTTCCACTCCTGCAAACGGGACTTCCACTGTAGGTTTTACTCCCACATTGGAAATTCCGAAAAAGACTTCCCCGTTTACAAAGGTTCTGGAAGCGTAAACCCCAAAAGGGGGGAGCAGTTTTCCGTCCACCGGTTTCTGGTTGATGGTGGGCAGCCCCCATGTTCTTCCCAGTTGTCTGCCATGCACCACTTTCCCCTTCACAAAATACGGATAGCCCAGCAGATGATTGACCTTCTCGATGTTTCCACCCTGCAGGTTTTCCCGAATCCATGTACTGCTGATCTCTCTGTCATCCTCCATCTCCTTCGGGATGATTTCCACCTCAAAGCCGTACTGGCTGCCCAGTTTTTGCAGAAGCTGCGGCGTTCCCTTCCGTCTGTGTCCAAAATGGAAATCCGGCCCTACAATTACATAAGCCGCCCGAAGCTGCACCGCAAGAATTTCCCGGACGAAATCCTCCGGTTCCATCTGAATCACCTCCGGCACAAAGGGACACTCAATCAGACAGTCCAGATTTTTTCTCTCAAAAAGTGTTTTTCTCTCTTCATTGGTCAGAAGGGTTCTTTTGATTCTTGTTCCCAGCTTGACAAGCGGCGATACATCGAAGGTAAAAACCACCGTCTCATAGCCCTTTTTTCCCAGCTCCAGCATTCTGGAGATCAATTTTTCATGTCCTCTGTGCAGTCCGTCGAATTTTCCCAGCGTCACCACACTTCTTTTTTCCAACTGAAAATCCAGTGTATCTGTAATGTATTTCATGATTTTTTTCCCTATCCCGCGTAGAACATTTTTACAGGAGAAATCCGTTCTCCCTTTTTTTCAAAAATTCCTACGAAATTTTTTTCACTGTCATACACCCGAAGCTGTGCCTTTTCTTCCATTTCCGGCAAAGGCTCCTGAAACATTGCCTCCGGCACCGGATTTCCGTTGTGGATCAGACGGTCTCCCAGAGGCGTTGTAAAGCATTCCGGATAGCTGTCAAACATCTGATCTACCGGAATCACAATTTCTTCCACTTCTCCCTTGTCAGAAAGCTCCTGAATCTCCTGCAGTTTCCGGGCATCCGCCAGTGTGAATCGTTCTACCCGGGTCCGCATCAGTTTTTTCATGGAGCCGCCGCAGCCCAGCTTTTCACCGATATCATTACATAAGGTACGGATATAGGTTCCCTTGGAGCAGTGAATCCGGATCGTCACCTCCGGCAGTTCCATTTTCAGAATCTCAATCTCATAAAAATGGACTGCTCTCGCCTTCCGCTCCACTTCTTTCCCCTCCCGGGCCAGCTCATACAATTTTTTTCCATTGACCTTCAATGCGGAATACATGGGCGGAACCTGCATCTGGGCTCCCTCGAAGGATGCGATACAGGAACGCACCTCCTCCGGGGAAGCTGTAACTTCCTTTTCTTCCAAAATGGTTCCCGTCATGTCCTGTGTATCCGTTTTGATTCCCAGACGCAGAACCGCTTCATACACTTTATCGTGATCTGCCAGCAGATCGCACAGACGGGTGCCCCGGCCCAGACAGACCGGAAGTACCCCTTCCGCCTCCGGGTCCAGTGTTCCCGTATGTCCGATTTTTTTCTGGTGCAGGATACCTCGCAGTTTTGCCACAACATCGTGAGAGGTATATCCCGCTTCCTTATATACGTTGATTACGCCGCTAATTTCCATTTTCATACTCCTGAAGCTGTCGTTCCAAATCGTAGGTCAGGCTGTTCACCACATCATGAACCGAGCCCTGCATCGTACAGCCAGCAGCTTTTTTATGGCCGCCGCCTCCGAAATACGCACAGATTTTTGCCACATCCACCTTTCCATTGGAGCGCATGCTCACCTTATATTCCTGAATTCCCGTTTCGTAGAGGAACATCGCTGCCTCTACCCCTTGGGTATTTTGGAGCTGGTTCACAATTCCATCCAGATCCTTAGGCTCCACTCCGTAGAATTTCAGATCCTTCTGTCTTAAATATCCCACGATACATTTGCCGCCCAGAAGCATGATGCTCTCAAGCACAGTTCTTCCCATGATCTGATTCTGGGCATACGTTTTCGTATAGAAAGAATCTTTGATGATCCCGGTAAAATCTATCCCCTTATCCATCAGTTTTCCGGCAATCTCCATGGTTCTGCTTCCGGTGCAGGAATACTGGAATACCCCAGTGTCGTGGACGATTCCCGTGTAGAGCGCTTCTGCCGTCTCTTTGGAAATGTTTTCCTCCTCCAAAAGCTCATAGAGCACCTCACAGGTGGAACTTGCTTCCGGCACGATATGGTTTGTCTGTGCCAGCCCGGTGTTTGTCACATGATGATCGATACATACCGTCTTTTTTGCGGTATCCAAAGCCTCAGCCGCCACACCGATCCGGTCTTTGCTGCTCACATCGAAAAGCAGCAGCAAATCATAGGTTTTCCCTTCCTTCCACTCTTTTTTTGCCTGTCCCATATCTTTTATATAAGAAAATACATCCCGTACCTCCTCCAGATATACATCCGCCTGAATCTGCGGATAATTATCTTTCAGGTACAGATACATTCCCATACAGGAACCGGTACAGTCTCCATCCGGGCGCACATGTCCGGCAATGGCAACTGTTTTTACCCCTTCCAGTACGGATGCGATCTTATTCACCATCTTCCTCATCCCTTTCCGAGATCTCCTGATTCACTTCGTCGATCAGTCTGGACATATGAACACCATACTCAATGGATTCGTCCAATTTAAACTGTATTTCCGGTGTATTGCGCAGATTCAGGCGTCTTGCAAGCTGTCTGCGGATATATCCTTCTGCGCTGCGAAGTCCCACAATCGCGTCCTTCTTCTCCTGCTCAGAGCCCATCACGCTGATATATGCCTTACAGGTCTTTAAATCCGGCGCCACTTCCACCGCGGTGACAGAGGTCATCATGGGAATCCGCGGGTCTTTGATTTCCTGACGGATTAAAACGCTCAATTCCTTCAGCACTTCACCGTTAATTCTTGTATTTTTGATACTGTTTTTTCTCATTTTTTAACCTCATTCCAATACGCATCAAAGACTGCATCCGGCCCGAAAGCCGAAACTGCAGTCTTCTTGCTTTTCTTAGTTTCTAGCGGGGAACCTCAACCATGGTATATGCTTCTACTTGGTCGAATTCCTGAATGTCATTGAAGCCTTCGAATACCAGACCACATTCGTATCCGGATCTTACTTCTTTTACATCATCTTTAAAACGTTTCAGGGATGCCAGCGGTCCTTCAAAGATCTGGCTTCCTTCTCTGGTGATTCTTACGGAACATCCTCTCTGGAAGATACCATCCATTACATAGCTTCCTGCGATATTGCCCACACCGGAGGCCTTAAAGATCTGACGGACTTCCGCATGACCGATGACTTTCTCCTCAAATACAGGATCCAGCATACCCTTCATAGCGGCTTCCACATCCTCCAGCGCCTGATAGATAACTTTATACAGACGAAGGTCTACACCCTCCTGCTCTGCAATCGCTTTTGCGGTCGCATCCGGTCTTACGTTGAAACCGATGATGATCGCATTGGAAGCGGATGCCAGAGTAACGTCGGATTCATTGACTGCACCAACGCCTCCGTGGATGATCTTAACCACCACCTCTTCGTTGGACAGTTTCACCAGACTCTGTTTTACTGCTTCCACAGAACCCTGAACGTCAGCTTTTACTACGATATTCAGTTCTTTCAGATTACCTTCTTTAATCTGTGTGAACAGATCATCCAGAGACATTTTTGCTTTTGTCTCTTCCAGCAGTCTGTTTTTATTTTCAGATACGAAGGTAGCGGCAAACTGCTTCGCTTCCTTATCGTTTTCTGTTGCCACCAGTACCTCACCTGCGTTTGGTACATCCGACAGACCCAGAATCTCTACCGGAGTGGACGGGCCTGCTTCTTTTACTCTGCGTCCCTTATCATCCATCATGGCACGCACTTTACCTGAGCATGCTCCCGCTGCGATGAAGTCGCCTACATGCAGGGTACCCTTCTGTACCAGAATGGTAGCTACCGGGCCTTTTCCTTTATCAAGCTGGGCCTCGATGACCAGACCTCTTGCTTTACGGTTAGGATTTGCTTTCAGTTCACATACCTCGGAGGTAAGCAGGATCATTTCCAGCAGCTCCTCGATACCTGTGCCCGCTTTTGCAGATACAGGAACGAAAATGGTGCTTCCGCCCCAGTCTTCGGAAATCAGTTCGTATTCGGACAGTTCCTGTTTTACTCTCTCGATATTTGCACTTGGTTTATCCACTTTATTGATCGCAACGATGATTTCCACGCCTGCTGCTTTTGCATGGTTAATCGCTTCGATGGTCTGCGGCATTACGCCGTCATCCGCTGCAACTACCAGTACCGCGATATCTGTAGCATTTGCTCCACGCATACGCATAGCGGTAAATGCCTCATGTCCCGGTGTATCCAAGAACGTAATCTTCTGGCCTTTGATGGAAACCACGTACGCACCGATATGCTGGGTGATTCCGCCGGCTTCTCTGCCTGTCACGTTAGTCTTTCTGATTGCGTCCAGAAGAGAGGTTTTACCGTGGTCAACATGCCCCATAACACAGACTACCGGAGGTCTTGCAATCAGGGAAGCTTCATCCTCTTCTTCCTCTTTCAGAAGTTCTTCGATTACATCTACCTTCTCTTCCAGCTCTGCGATAATATCGAAGTCCAGAGCGATCTCCTGTGCTTTTTCGAAATCAATCTCGTGGTTTACGGTAACCATCACGCCCTGCATGAACAGTTTTTTCACGATTACGGATGGCTGCATTTTCATCTTCTCAGCCAGCTCGCGGATGGTCATTTTCTCCGGAATAATAATCTCCTTAACTTCCTCTTTCTTCTCTTCCTTCGGCTGTGGACGAACCGGCTTCTGAAGAGCCTTTGGCAGTCTCTGATTTGGACGGCGTCCCTGATTCGGGCGGTTTCCACCCTGACCGTTCTTTCTGTCCTGCGTCCTTTTTTCTTCTCTTTCCCGCTCTTTTTCCTTATCTTTTTCCTTGCTCTTTACGTCTCTGACGGGCTTTCTTGCCAGACCCAGATCCATGCTGTCCACAGATGAAGGTTTGGAGTCTCTGCGGTCTGTACGGCGGTTGTTTTCTCTTCCGTCACGGTCTCTGTTGTCACGGTTCATGCCGTTTCTGTTTCCGTCAAATCTGCGGCCGTCCTGTCCCTGTCCCGCCGGGCGGTCACCGAATCTGCGGTTTCCTCCGTCCGGGCGGCCCTGTCCCTGTGGACGTCCCTGTCCGTCTCTTCTTTCCTGACCCTGAAATCTTCCCTGTCCATCTCTTCTTTCCTGACCTTGGAATCTTCCCTGTCCGTCTCTTCTGTTATTGTCGTATCTTCCGCCTTCACCCCTGCTGCCTTCAAATCTTCCGCCTTCGCTTCTCGGGCCGTCATTTCTGCGGCCATTGGGTCTGCTGTTATCAAATTTGCGGCCGTCCCCTCTGTTTCCGTCAAATCTGCGGCCGTCCTGTCCGTCTCTTCTCTCCTGACCACCCTGACGGTTTCCGTTTGGACGATCGGAGAATTTGCGGTTTCCGCCTTCCGGACGATTCTGCTGAACTCCTGCCGGACGGTTCTGGTTTGCTGCCGTAGTCTTTGTTCCTGCCGTTTCCTGTGCCGCAACGGTATTTTCCTGCGGTTTTGCTGCCTGACGGGGTGCATGCTCTGCTGTCCCTTCCGGTTTATTCTTTCGGAAATTTTTTCCTTCCTGTGTCATTGCATTCTGGGGACGGAATACCTGAATCAGATTGGATTTCTTCTTCAAACGTTTATTATCCTCTTTTCCATCAGCTTTATTCTCTTTTTTACCGGAAAAAGCATCTCTTATCATTTTTTCTTCTTTTTCTTCTAATGTACTCATATGACTTTTAACTTCTATATTTTTCTCCTTCAAAAATTCTATTACCTCTTTATTTGTTTTATTGACTTCCTGCGCTATTTCATAAATTCTCAGTTTTGGCATTGTAACCACCAACCTTTCTTTACTCATGCCATTGTAAGCTGCTTCATCAATGCTTTTGCAAGATTTTCATCCGTTACGGCAAGGGATGCACGGAATTCTTTGCCGATTGCTCTCCCCAGCTCTGTTTTCTGTCCAAACTCATAGTAAGGCACCTGATAATACTCGCACATATTGCGGAATTTCTTCTTCGTATTGTCGGAAGCTTCCTCCGCTGTGATTACCAGATATGCTTTTCCTGTTTTTACGGATTTTTCCGTTGCGAATTCACCGCTTGCAATCTTACCTGCTTTCATGGAAAGTCCGATCAGTGATATTACTTTATTTTTGTTCAATCGAATCCAGCTCCCTTTCCAAGCTTTCATATACTTCCTGCGGAATCGGCATTTTCAGGGAACGTTCCAGCCCTCTCGTTTTCATGGCATTCTTCAGACAATCTTTGGAAAAACACAGATATGCTCCTCTTCCATTTTTCTTACCGGTAGTATCCAGTACGATTTCATCGTCTGAAGTTTTCAAAACCCGCATCATTTCCTTTTTATTCTTCATTTCATTACAGCCGATACATTTCCGCAGCGGTACTTTTTTTACATTACCCATGTTTCTACCGCCTCACAATTTATATTGAAAACTCACACTTATTCTTCTGTCTCCGCCTCGTCAGCCTCTTCATAAAGCTCTTCGTATTCTTCTTCCCCGTAGTCCTCTTCTTCCTGATAATATTCAAAATCACCGGATTCCTTGGCCTGAGTTTCGCTCTTGATATCAATCTTGAAACCGGTCAGACGGGCTGCCAGACGGGCATTCTGTCCTTCTTTACCGATTGCCAGAGACAACTGGTAATCCGGTACGATAACCAGCGCAGTCTTTTCATCCGGGTCAGCCATTACGGAAACTACCTTTGCCGGACTGAGGGCGTTTTCAATCAGAAGCGCCGGATTTTCATCCCAACTGATAATATCGATTTTTTCACCGCGCAGTTCCTCTACGATGGCATTTACCCTTGCTCCGTTCATACCTACGCATGCACCCACCGCGTCAACATCCGGGTCATTGGACCAAACGGCAATCTTCGTTCTGGAACCAGCCTCCCGGGCAATGCTCTTGATCTCTACGATACCGTCTTTTACTTCTGTCACTTCTGCCTCAAACAGCCGTTTTACCAGTTCGGGGTGAGTTCTGGATACCAGAATCTTCGGTCCCTTCGGTGTATCTTTTACTTCCAGCACATACAGCTTGATTCTCTCTGTCGGAAGGAACACTTCTCCTTTTACCTGCTCATTTTCGTTCAGAATCGCATCCGCCTTACCCAGATTGATGCTCACGTTTCTTCCCAGATAACGCTGTACCACACCGGTAACCACATCCCTTTCCTTCTGGAAATACTCGTCATACAGAACTTTTCTCTCTTCCTCACGAATCTTCTGCAGAATCACATTTTTCGCATTCTGGGTGGCAATTCTTCCGAACTGTTTGGACTGGATCGGAACCTGAACAATATCGTCCAGATCATATTTGGAATCCATCATCTTTGCGTTGGCCAGACTGATCTCCAGTACCGGGTCCTCAACGGTTTCAACGACGGTTTTATCCGCATACACACTGAAATCTCCTGTCTCGCGGTCAATGCTGACTCTCACATTGTCAGCCTTTCCAAAATGGTTTTTACATGCCTGAATCAAGGACTGCTCAATAGCTTCCAGCAGAATATCCTTGCTGATACTTTTCTCTTTCTCCAGAATATTTAATGCTTCCATTAATTCTGTGTTCATTTTTTCTTTTCCTCCTTAAAAATCAAAAGCAAGTCGAATCAATGCGATATCGGCTTTCTGAAATACCCGGATTTCCTGATTCTCCATGGTGATAGTCACCTGTGTTTCATCATATGCAGTGAGAATACCTAAGAATTCTTTCTGTTTCTCGATGGGACGGTATGTGCGGATTTCTACTTCCTTGCCCATACTGCGCTTGTAATCTTTTTCTTTCTTTAACGGACGTCCCAGTCCCGGAGAGCTTACTTCCATGATGTAAGCGTCATCAATAAAATCCGCTTCATCCAGTTTATCGCTGAATGCTCTGCTGACAGCCTCACAATCGTCAATGGTAATGCCGCCTTCTTTGTCAATATACAGCCGCAGATACCAAGTGCCTGCTTCCTTCACATATTCCACATCCACCAGTTCAAATCCATGGCTTTCAATGATCGGAGCAGCCAATGCTTCTGCTTTCTGTTCATACTGTTCTCTTACGCTCATATTCTCACCACCTTCTGTCTCGGATCTATTGCTGCACTTTAAAGCCTTATGCAACAAATAAGAGTGGACGTATCGCCCACTCTCACTCTAGTAACATTTATTATCATAGCTATCATAGCACTCTTTTTTCTAAAATGCAAGCCCTGAAATTGGAAAGACTATGATTATCCTGCAAAATCTGATACTTTACAGAATAATCATTACCTATAATACAGATTCACCCTCCACTACTATTATATCTCCTGAGAGCACGGCCCCAAACCAGAACAGCAATTCCTACCCAGACCAGTGCTGCAAGCGGGGACAGTACGCACAACCAAGGCGGCACATCCGGCTTTTCTAAAAGATATGCGGCCGGATAAAAATTTAGATAAGCAACAGGTACGAGGCCGGT
This sequence comes from Clostridiales bacterium, assembly GCA_018374355.1. Lineage (GTDB taxonomy): Bacteria > Bacillota > Clostridia > Lachnospirales > Lachnospiraceae > Oliverpabstia. The sequence goes on along the minus strand of JAHAFI010000011.1, from coordinate 34,258 downwards.
AGCCAAAATACGGAAGGCACGTCCGAAAATCGTTAATGGATACTTCTGTGTCAGCAGATATATTTGGGTAAAAATAGAACTCAGTGCACTGGCTTTCGTTGTCCAGAAGGTGACGCAGGAAATCAAAAAACGCAGGCACACCACAATAGTCCCTCCCGACAGCACAAACACAATAAACCAGCCGATATGCCACCAGCCCCAGACCGTCTCTGTCACAGTAAGGCCAGTTATAACCAGTGCAATTCCCATCACCGTATCACACAGACCCGTGTAATTGATGTCACCACCCACAAGCTGCAAAAAAATACTGACGGGGCGCAGGAGATACACATCAAAACTGCCGCTTACAATTTCTTCCTCTATTTTTGACAGCTTGCGGAAAAATACCGAAAAAATGCTCCAACTGATCATAAACATACCGTAAAGGACCAGAAGGTCACCCACACGCCAGTTTCCGATTGCGTTGAACCTCCATGAAATAACGGATAACTGCACGATATTCGCACCGTTGAGCAGCACAACGCTTACAAGGCTCATCCAAAAATCAGCCCGGTACTGCAGGATACCGCGCATGGTCATTTTCAGAAGCAGGCTGTACATTTTTATGTTAAATTTCAACTCTTTCATGCATTTATCCTCCCTGTACAGCTAATCGCTTATGTACGCTGTTCCACATCAATTTTCCCAAAAAGAACAGGATAATCGTCCAAACAGCCTGTACCAGCAGGGAATACAGGATGTCCTGATTTCCCACTGCACCTGTATAGATGTTCAGCGGTGTCTCAAAAATGCACCGGAAAGGCAGGATGTAGATCAACACCTGCACCCACTCCGGATAAAGCCAATTGGGAATGAGTTTGCCGGATAAAATTGTGAGCATCCCGCTATAGGCCATAGTAATCTGCCGGATGTTGGTGGTAGCAAAACACAAAAGCCCTAACATAAAATTCAGGGAAAATAGAATTAAAAAACTTAATGTCCCGCTTACCAAAAAAGCTATCCCGCAAACCACGTTGGACGGCAGTTCCAAACCAAAAAACAGCACTCCCAAAAGCCATGCGGGCAGTACCAGCCACACTGCTCCAAAAAGCGCTGCTCCGCTGTTTCTTGCTAACAGTTGCCTTTGCAGACTGACAGGACGCAAAAGGTCGGTATCGATACGCCCGGTACGCACCTGCTGGGCTATATAATTCTGAGGTGCCGCGGAAAGCGCCGAAGGATAAAAGATAATATCCAGTGCCACAGCAAGCATAGCATATGTAATCATAGAGGAGAGGGAACGTCCCACAATGGATGGATCCTGCTCATACAGAGCTGACCACAAGCTGCGCACACCATACATAGCAATAATGCTGTACAAGATTTTCAGCAGAAAATCCCCCCTGTATAATCCTGCGGACCGACGTTCCGCATTCCAAAAAGCTTTGAACACTTTCACGATACAGACCCGCCTTCCTGATAGATATCCCGGACGATCTGTTCTATGTCTGCGTCCCGGATGAGAATGTCCCGAATAGGCGAACCGCTTTCCCGCAGATGCGCCAGCACTTCGTCTACGGTATAAGTGCGCTGGTCAAACATCACTGCCAATCGGCCGTCCGCCAATTTTTCTGTCGTCACATCCGGCATGGTAACACGGGGCAGATTTTCTTCAAACTGAAGCTCCATCCGCCGCTGCGTACCATACTGTTCCCGCAGACCATGCATCCCGCCGTCATAAATCAACCGACCGGAATGAATCACCATTACCCGGTTTACCAGCTTTTCCATGTCCACTACGTCATGAGTGGTAAGCAGCACTGTGACACCCCGCTCCCGGTTTATTTCTGAAATAAACTCTCGGAGCCGCTCCTTAGCCACTACGTCCACACCGATGGTTGGTTCATCTAAAAAGAGTGTTTTGGGATCATGCATCAAAGCTGCAGCTAGATCAGCCCTAACCCTCTGCCCGAGGCTTAACTGACGTACTGGCTGGTTGAGGAAAGGCCCCAAGCCCAGCAGCTCTGTAAACATTTCCAGATTCTTTTTAAATCTTGCATCTTCCACCTGATACATTTCCTTTAATACGTTCAGGCTGTCGATGACGGGCACATCCCACCAGAGAGAAGTCTTTTGTCCAAACACAACGCCGATATTGCGCAGATGCTCCTTCCGGTCTTTGCTGGGAACCAGTCCATGAACTTTGACCTCCCCGGAAGTGGGGACCAAGATGCCGGAAAGCATCTTTATTGTAGTGGATTTGCCTGCCCCATTCTGACCTATATAGCCTACAATTTCCCCGTCATGAATGGTAAAATTAAGGTCATCCACCGCACGCCGTTCTTCATACTGAGGATGTATTAAGGACTTCATCGTTGCGAATCGGCCAGTCTCCTGTTTTACCAGACGATAACTTTTACATAAATGTTCAGCAGTTATCATACAATAGCTCCTTTCTTGTAATTTTGAAATAATTCGTAACTATTCAGGACCCTACCCTTCATAGTCACGAATGCATGCACACAAACTGCATTTTATGCAGTTTGGCGCTCGTTTGTCCCGCGAGGTGTTGACTTACATTTGCAAGGCAACACCTCGCGGGACAGTGACTTTCTGAACAATTACAATAATTCTACCATTAAAGAAGTTGTCAAACAATACTAAGAAGAAATGCAAATGCAAATTATTTATTGACTTTATTAGATTTTTATGCTACATTATTTCTATCTTAGAAACTTTCTGTTTCTGAAAAAGCGGATCCGGCAGGTCAGCCAAAATCCCCAAACAAAAATGAAATTAAAAATTGAATAAGGAGGAAACATGGCAAAAGATGATATTGTGCTAAAAAAGTATCTGTCAGATAAAGTACGATTTGCCGATCTAATCAACGGAAGCCTTTTTGGTGGAAAACAGATTATTGAACCAGAAAGTCTGACACAGTTAGATGGAGAAGCAGATATATACCTTACAGATCAATCCGGCCATACGAAAGGAGTAATGCGTTACCGGGACGTAATCATGAAAGCCGACTTTGGTTTGTGTTTTGCTATTCTTGCGGAAGAAAACCAGATGAACGTACATTATGCAATGCCTGTACGGAATATGCTTTATGACGCATTAAGCTACACAGAACAGGTGGAACAACTGAAAAGAGAGCATCGCCGCCAAGGAGACCGAATGACGGGATCAGAGTTTTTGTCAGGGATGAAAAAAGAGGATATTATTATTCCTGTTATCACTCTGGTAGTCTACTATGGAGAACAAGAATGGGACGGAAATCTGGATTTGTATGGAATGATGGGAATTGCTCATGAACATCCACTTAGGAACGAAATCAGGGAAGTCCTCCCCAATTATAAGATCAATCTGCTGCATGCCGGAAATATACAAAAACTGGAGAATTACAGATCCAGTTTACATTTGGTGTTCGGAATGCTAAAATACAAATCAGATAAATGTAAACTGATCAAGTATATAGACACCCATCGTGAAGCATTAGAAACAATGGATGAGGAAACCTTTCAGGTGATTGGTGTTCTGCTTCATGAGGAAGCGCGTCTGCAAAAATATAGAAAAAATGAAAAGGTGGGATTCAATATGTGCAGAGCAATTGAAGAAATGATACAAGATGGCAGAAATGAGGGCATAAAAGAAGGGATACTCCATATTGCCAAAGAATTAAAAGGTATTTTACCGGATGAAGTCATATCTGAAAAGACAAATCTGCCTCTGGATGTTATAAAAAATCTGCCAACAGGCAAATAACTCTCTCTAAAATCGTAGGGCAGGGCAGTCTCATCCCGACTGTCCTGCCCTATATCTATGTATTTTGTCAATCAATGAATCATATACATACATTTCAGCCAAAGAAGATTCCAAAAACAGGTAAAGATAACTGATAAACCTGATACATCTTTTTCGGTTCTTCATAGTTCGTCCATATCCTCCAGCTCTTCTCTTTCCGTTTCCAAAAGTTCCGTATCCTCCGGGTGCAAAAGCAGAATTTTCTTCCCGCCCCGGTCACCGGTAAGATTTTCCAGTTCTTCCCGATACTTCCGGGAAAAGATCACCGGATTGCCCGCTTCACCGCGAAAGCTCACTGCGGCAATTCCTTTGGAGCTGTGTAAAAATACCTTTAAAAGCCTGCGAACCGTTCCCGCTTTCAGCCAAGGCTGATCGCAGACGAGAAACATCCATGCATCCATTTCTTCCAGCTCCCGGATTCCCAGCAGGATAGAATGGGAGATTCCCAGCTCAGGGCTGGAATTTCTCACGGAAGGAATCCCCAGAGAAGCGGCAATTTCCTCCACCTCCTGATACTGGGTGACAATCACCCGCTTCTCAAAAGGCACTTCCTGCGCCAGCTCCATACATCTTTGCGCCATAGGCTTTCCCTCTATGAGATGAAGCAGTTTGTTGCTCCCGAATCTTCTGCTGTTTCCTGCCGCCAGCAAAATCGCTCCAACCTTTTCCATCCTGCATCCTTTCTGCAATACCTCCCGGTTATACCCTGACTTTCACGCCTTTGGTATCCCGTTTTCCCAGTTTTACCTTGTTGAGAATCATCTGTTTTCCTTTGTATTCGATGCTGTATTCTGTCCGGCTCTCCAAAAGATAGGCGTGCTCCAGTTCATCTGTCTCTGTCATTTTTATGCCCCGCACGCCGATGGCCGTCTTTTTCTTCTCCGGCACTTCTTCCTTCAGGAAACGGAGGAAATATCCGTCTTTACTCTGCAGTAACAGATGCTCCATGGCATCACACTGTCCCACCAGAACCAGTTCATCTCCCTCATTGAGTTTGGTAGAAGCAATGGTTCTCTTAATAACATCAAATTCCGCACCTGCCACCTGCTTGACCATACCGCCTTTTGATACGAACATCACCATGGCCTGTTTCACATTTTCCATGCTGGCCACATACAGAAGCTGTTCCTGAGCGCTGGAATAATTACTTACATTATCAATAGGAGTTCCCTTATCCCTCAATTTTGTCAGGGGCAGATCCATCACCTTCACCGTATGCATCTGTCCTTTATCGGTGAACAGGCAGATTTTATCTGTGTTCATACAGGGGAAAACGTATTTATTTTCCGCGTGAACCGTCTCTTTATTTCTCTCATAGGTGGATTTATCCATGGTTCTGGCATATCCGAAGCGGTCCATCAGGAAGAACACTTCCATTTCTTCCACTTTTTTCTCCTCAAATACCGCTTCCTCCACATTTTCGATGACGGTACGGCGTTTTCTTCCGTATGCTTTTTTCGTTTTATCCAGATCTTCCATAATCACCTTCGCCATGGATTCATAATTGTTCAGAATATCCTCATAGCGGGCAATATTTTTCAGCGTCTCCTCATGCTCTGCCATCAGAGCCTCGATTTCCAGCCCAATCAGCTTATAAAGACGCATTTCCAGAATCGCCGTGGCCTGACGCTGGGTAAACAGAAGCTTCTTCGCCGCCTTTTCACTGGCCTTCGTTTTGAATCGGATTCCCTCGGTAATTCCCATGGTCAGACAGTCTTTTACCTGCTTCTGGTTCTTGCTTCCCCTGAGGATCTCAATAATCAGGTCGATCACATCACAGGCTTTGATAAGACCTTCCTGCACTTCCTTCTTTTCCAGTTCCTTATTTAAAAGGGTCTGATGTTTTCTGGTACACACCTCAAACTGGAAATCCACATGATGCTCAATCACCTGCTTTAAGCTTAAAGTTTCCGGTCTGCCGTCTGCCACCGCCAGCATATTTACTCCAAAAGTATCCTCCAGCCGGGTCTTTTTGTAGAGCATGTTTTTCAGGTTTTCCACATCCGCGCCCTTTTTCAGCTCCAGCACGATCCGGATTCCCTCCTTGGAGGACTGGTTGGAAATATCCACAATATCCGCAGCCTTTTTGCTTTCCACCAGAGCAGCCACATCATTGAGGAATTTTCCGATATTGGCTCCGATCATCGGGTAGGGTATCTCCGTAATCACCAGATTTGTCCTGCCGCCTTTTCCTTTTTCCACTTCCACCTTTCCGCGGATTTTGATCTTTCCGGTTCCGGTCTCATAGATTTTCAGCAGCTCATCTTTATTTGTCACAATACCTCCGGTGGGGAAATCCGGCCCCTTGATGTATTTCATCAAGCCCTGCACCGTGATATCGTTGTTTTTCATATACGCCTTCACACCATCCACAACCTCGGCAAGATTGTGAGGGGGAATGCTGGTCGCCATACCTACGGCGATACCGTCCGCTCCGTTTACCAGAAGGTTTGGCACCCGCACCGGAAGCACCACCGGTTCTTTTTCCGTTTCGTCAAAGTTGGGCATGAAATCCACCACACCCTTATCCATATCACTCAAGTACACTTCCTGCGTGATTTTCTGAAGTCTGGCCTCGGTATACCTCATGGCCGCCGCACCGTCCCCCTCGATGGAACCGAAGTTTCCGTGTCCGTCCACCAGCGCCTGACCCTTCTTAAAATCCTGAGCCAGAACCACCAGCGCATCGTAGATGGAACTGTCACCGTGAGGGTGGTATTTACCCATGGTATCTCCTACGATACGGGCGCATTTTCTGTACGGCCTGTCGTAACGGATACCCAGTTCATACATATCATATAGCGTTCTTCTCTGTACCGGTTTCAAACCGTCCCGAACATCCGGCAGCGCACGGGAAACGATTACACTCATGGCATAGTCAATGTAAGATTTCTGCATGACTTCCGAATATTCGGTTCTGATAATCTGTCCGTCCATTTTTTCCTCCTAAATAACCTGTCCTATTGTCAAATATCCAACTGAGCATCCTGAGCATGCTGGTAAATAAATGCCTTTCGCGGCGGAACATCTGTCCCCATCAGTACCTCCGTCACCTCGGAAGCCATTCTCGCATCTTCAATCTCCACCCGTTTCAAAATCCGCGTCTGGGGATCAAGGGTGGTCTCCCAAAGCTGCTGGGCATCCATCTCACCCAGACCCTTATATCTTTGCAGGGTAAACGGCGTTTTATGGGTCTTTCTGTATTTTTCCAGCGCCTTATCGTCATACAGGTATTCCTCTTTTCCCTTGGAGGGAATCACCTTATAAAGAGGAGGCATGGCAATATACACATGTCCCTCATAAATCAGCTCCGGCATAAACCGGTAAAATAAAGTCAGAAGCAGTGTAGAAATATGTGCGCCATCCACATCGGCATCCGCCATGATGATAATCTTGTCATAGCGCAGCTTTGTGATATCAAAATCATTTCCATAGCCTTCCGAAAATCCGCATCCGAAGGCATTGATCATGGTCTTGATCTCCGCATTTGCCAGCACCTTGTCGATGGTGGCCTTCTCCACGTTCAGAATTTTTCCACGGATAGGTAAAATCGCCTGATAATCCCTGTTTCTCGCCATTTTTGCGGAACCTCCGGCAGAATCTCCCTCTACGATAAAAATCTCGCAGAGGCTGGGATCACGTTTCTCGCAGTTGGCCAGCTTTCCGTTGGAATCAAAGGAATATTTCTGCTTCGTCAGAAGATTGGTCTTTGCCCGCTCCTCCGTCTTACGGATCTTTGCAGAACGCTCCGCACAGGAGAGAACGGATTTCAAAGTATCCAGATTTCGGTCAAAATACAGTACAATCTCATCCCCGGTCACTTTAGAAGCCGCCTTTGCCGCATCCTGATTATCCAGCTTCGTCTTTGTCTGTCCCTCAAAACGGGGCGCCGGATGCTTGATGGAAATCACCGCAGTCATACCGTTTCGGATATCCGCTCCGGTAAAGTTGGTATCCTTTTCTTTCAGGATTCCCAGCTCTCTGGCATAATTGTTCATCACCGTGGTAAACATGGTTTTAAATCCGGTCAGGTGGGTGCCGCCCTCCGCATTGTAGATATTATTGCAAAATCCCAGTACATTTTCATGGAATTCATTGACGTACTGGAAAACGCCCTCCACGGCGATTCCTTCCGTTTCTCCGGAAAAATATACCGGCTCATGGAGCACTTCCTTCTTTTTATTTAGGTCCCGGACAAATCCAATGATTCCCTCCGGTTCATGATAATCGATCACTTCTGTCTCCGGCAGTCTCCGGTCCTCAAAATGAATGGTCAGATTAGGATTCAGATAAGCAGTCTCATGGAGACGGCTTTTCACCTCTGCCTCTTTAAATCTTGTCTTTTCAAAAATTTCCGGGTCCGGCAGAAAATTCACACAGGTCCCTGTCTCTTTCGTCCGTCCCAGTTTTGGAAGAAGTCCCTCTTCCAGTTCAATAGTGGGGATTCCACGCTCGTAATGGTCATGATGCACATAACCCTCCCGGCTGATTTTTATATCCAGATAAGTGGAAAGAGCATTGACAACGGAAGAACCCACGCCGTGAAGTCCGCCGCTGGTCTTATACGCTGAATCATCAAATTTTCCTCCCGCATGAAGGGTGGTAAATACCAGACGTTCCGCAGACATTCCCTTTTCATGCATCCCTACGGGTATTCCGCGTCCGTTGTCGGTAACCGTACAGGAACCGTCTGCCTCCAGAAGCACCAAAATCCGATCGCAGTATCCTGCCAGATGCTCATCCACCGCATTGTCTACAATCTCGTAGATCAGGTGGTTCAGTCCCTTGCTTGATACGCTTCCGATATACATTCCCGGACGCTTCCTTACTGCCTCCAGACCTTCCAGCACTGAAATACTGCTGGCATCATACGTATTATTCTTTGCCATTCTTTCCATCCTCTCTTTTTTACTGCTTACAATTTATCATCCATTTATCAGCATTTCCAGCGCCTGTGCAACACCGTCCTGATTGTTAGTTCCAACCACAAAATCTGCTGCCCTGCGAATCTTCTCATTGGCATTTGCCATAGCTACTCCGGTTCCTGCCCAGCAGATTCCCTCATAATCATTATCGCTGTCTCCAATCGCAATTACCTGTTCTCTTGCAAATCCGATTTTCTTGCACAGCCATTCCAGTCCATCCCGTTTGCTCCAATGCCCATCAGCAATTTCTATGCTCAGCTCCGATGCAGAAACCGGATAAACTTTCGGAAGCTTTGAAAGCCGGTCCATCAGTTCTTTTTTATCTTCCGTTCCGGTACATACAATGTTGAATTTACTAATCGGACGCTTTTCTCTGAGCACAAAATCATCCAGACTTTCCATATGAATATTCGTTTCGGAAAGCTGCTCCAGATAATATCCCATACATCCCATTTTTCTCATGTTTGCACAGCTCTGAAAAGTATCATACGCATCCAGACCATGATATATTTCCACAAAAACATCATATTCCATCACTGTCTGGTAAACAGCGCATCCGGTCTCATACGGCATGAAACGGGAAAATAAAGATTTTTCCGGATGCCCCTGTGTCACAGTTGTTCCGTTTGCGTTAATATAGTAAGGCATAACCGGAAATTTTTTCAGCATAAACCTGCTGTTTCGGTATCCTCTTCCTGTAGAAGGAACTACCAAATGTCCCTGCTCCATTGTCCTAAGGATTGCCTCCCTGTTTCTTTCCGAAATTGTTCCATCCGCTCTCAAAAGCGTACCGTCCAAATCAATTGCGATTAATTTTTGATTCATCCTTTGTTCCTCATACATACAAACCCTATTTTTGCCCAAAACTGCGGCTATTATATCACAATTCTTTCTAAATGCCAAACAAAAAGATATTGAAAAATACGACACACCTGCTTTTTAACCGTCTCTCAGTCAAAAAGCAGGTGTGTTCCATCATCAAAAGGCTCTCACTGTAAAAACTGCCACCGTGCGGGGACGCATAATAAATTCATTGTCAATTCTAACTTCCTGTCCTTCCGGATAGCAGTACCGCCCATGTTCATCCCCATAAGTATTTACACTCAGATGCCATGCACCGTTTTTAAGGGCCGGAAGGGTGATTTCCACATCCTCCCAGTAGGTATTTACCGCCACATATACAATATCATCTCTGCCCTTCTCCCTGTCATAGCCCACAAAGCTCACCGCCATTGTCCTCGTGTCCTGCGGAATCTGGGTATTCTCTGCTCTGACATCATGGGTATGAAGTCCGTCCATACCGCAGACCGCATCGGGAAGTCTCTTACGGATAACCGGATGCTTCTGACGATAAGCAATCATAAATTTGAAAAATTCAAATAATTCCCGGTTTTTCTTCAAAAGATTCCAGTCCAGCCATGAAATTTCATTATCCTGACAGTAGGGGTTATTATTGCCATACTGGGTGTTTCCAAATTCATCCCCCGCAAGAAACATGGGGGTTCCTCTGCTGCACATCAGCACCGCAAAGGCATTTCGGATCATCCGGTACCGCAGATTCAGAACCTCCGGATCGTCAGTCTCTCCTTCTGCTCCGCAGTTCCAGCTCCGGTTATCATTTGCTCCGTCTGTGTTGTCCCAGCCGTTGCCGAAATTATGCTTTTCATTATAAGAATAAAGATCATACAGCGTAAATCCGTCATGGCAGGTAATAAAATTGATACAGGAATTGTAGCCTGCATAGCTTCCTTTATAATCTGAGTAGTAGCCCCCGTAAAGATCCCCGGAGCCGCAGATGCTCCATGCCGCATTCCACGCCTCCCAACACTCTCCTTTCAGATAAGAGCGCATGGAATCGCGGTATCTGCCGTTCCACTCTGCCCATCGTTTGCTGGCCGGGAAACTTCCCACCTGATACAGTCCTCCTGCATCCCATGCCTCAGCAATCAGCTTGACATTGGCAAGCAGCGGATCGTTGGCAAGACTTTCCAGAAGCGGAGGATTGTTCATCGGTGAACCGTCCTCATTTCTTCCCAAAATACTTGCCAGATCAAACCGGAATCCATCCACCCGGTAATTGACCGTCCAGTACCTAAGACACTCCAGAATCATCTGACGCACAACGGGATGATTGCAGTTCAGGGTATTGCCGCAGCCGCTGAAATTATAATAGTTTCCATCGGGTGTCAGCATATAGTACACTTTGTTGTCCAGCCCTTTGAAGCAGAAAGACGGCCCCTGCTCATTTCCTTCTGCAGTGTGATTAAATACCACATCCAAAATGACTTCAATTCCATTATCATGGAGGGCCTTGATCATTTCTTTCAGCTCTGTTCCTTCCCGGTTGTACTCCTGAGAGGAGGTGTAGCTGGTATTCGGGGCAAAAAAGCTTACGGTATTGTAGCCCCAGTAGTCTAAAAGTTTTTTCCCGTCAATCTCCCGGGCATTCATATTTTCATCAAATTCAAAAATCGGCATCAGCTCTACCGCATTGATTCCCAGTTCCTTCAGATAAGGAATCTTTTCCATCAGCCCCGCAAAGGTTCCCCGGTTCTGCACCCCGGAAGACGGGTGCTGGGTAAAGCTTCGGACATGCAGTTCATAAATAATAAGATCACTGAGTTTTCTGGTGGACTGGGGCATATCTCCCCAGTCAAAGGTATCCCGCACAACCCGGGCATGGTAAGCTCCCCGCTTTCTTTCTCCCCATGTATGCTGGCCTGCAACCGCTCTGGCATACGGGTCCAAAAGAATATTGTTTTTATCAAACAAGTGTCCTTTTTTTGGTCTGTACGGGCCGTTTACCCGGTAGGCGTATTCAAATTCCGTCACATCCAGTCCAAATACAATCATCGAATAGACATCTCCGATCTTATACTCATCCGGAAAAGGAAGAACCGCATAGGGTTCTTCCTGATCTTTGTGAAACAGCAGCAATTCGCAGGATGTTCCGTAGTGTGTATGAATCGTGAAATTCACTCCGCACTGAAGATCCGTAGCCCCATTGACATCAAACATACCGGGGCGTACCGGAAAGCCTGCCACCTCACTCATAGGGCGCAGATCAAGCGCTGGATTGACTAAATAATTCTGGCTCTGTACTTTCAATTTTTTTCTCCTGTCATTTGTAGTTTTATATTTATTTGCTACCTTTTTTGTCATATCATTCCTTGCCTAATTATACGTTTTTTTGACAGAAGCGTCAAATAATCCTACTGATTTTCTTTATTTTCCGAATCCATTTCCCTTGTTTCTGTATGTATTGTTCTCGATTTCTTTTCTCCTCTTCGCCGAATAGCTTTCTTTACAATCAAAGCAATCATCACAGCCGCCGCTGCCAGCAGTAAGAGCACCGGAATATTGGACACCAGTCCCACAAACAGATTTACGAAGAAATCCCGTACCTGATAGAGACTGGAACGGAATCCATTGCTGATCCGGCTTCCTATGGTATCCGATACTTCCTTTTCATATTCCACTTCCGAAATATAAATATGCACAGTACTGTAATCAATCAGATTGTCATAGGTGCGAAGCTGGGATTCATAGCTGTTGATCTCATAACGGAGCTGGGAAAGTTTGGATTCCAGCGCAAGAACCTGTTCCAAATCCTCCGCCTTTTCCAGAAGCTCTGTCACACGGTCATATTCCACCTGAAGGGATTCCTTATACGCCGTTTTATCCACATAATCCAGCGTCACATCCTCCACACTCTCCGTTTTGTTTGTCAGGATTCCCATTTTCCCTGTCTCTGCCACAAATTCATCCAGTTTTTCTGAAGGGATACGGACCGTCAGGGAATAATACCGGTAATTGTATTCCCCCTGCGGAGCATCAAAGCTGGAATTCTCAATATAGCCTCCAAAAGAAGTGACAGATTCCTCCAGCTTTGTCTTTAACGTGTCAAATTCCTTTGTTTCCATAGAAAGGGATACAGTTTTGATCAGTTTTCTCGCCGCCTGATCGGTTTTGGACAAATCCAAAGCGTCGTTTTCTTCCCCGGATGACGCTGTATCCCCAACCTCTTCCTCTGCCGCAGAAGCGGTTTCCACCGCAGATTCCGTTTTCATCTCTTCTGTCCATCCTCCATCGGCGGTTCCTGCGAAATCCATCATCTGATTTACAGTCTCCGCCGATTTGTCTACTGCTCCGCAGCCACCTGCCAAAAGCAGCACTGCCAAAAATAGTGCCAGAGTTCCATGTGTTTTTTTCTTCATAAATGATTCCCTCCTTCCGTTTCAAGTTTGCAGTACAGTTACTTCGCCTTACACCTGTCCCCTAATTTTGAGTGTCCTTAAAAAAGAACGCCGATATCCGCGGAATGCCATTTCCCCGGATATCGGCATTTTTTAAACAATTATAATATTTTTACAATCTTCATATCCCTTTATTTCCCGATCCGTCACAATCGCTGCCGCATCAAAGGAAGAAAAGGTTACGGAACTTACGTTGTCAAACTTAGAGTAGTCGCACAGCACGTAGCTTTTGCGGCATTGTTTCACCGCAGTCTGTTTAATCAGCGCTTCATTGACATCAGGGGTTGTAAACCCGCTTTTCTTTGTGACTCCGTTTGTCCCAAAAAAACCTTTTGTGAAGTGATAAGTCTGCAGGATCTGCAAGGCTTGATTACCGATGATCGCCTCCGTGGATGCTTTCAGCTCCCCACCGATGAGAATTACCCGGACACCCCGGGCAGCAAGCTTCTGTGCGTGGGCAACAGCATTCGTAACAAAGGTTGCATGACTTGCTTTGATATAATCAATCATATATGCGGTTGTGGTTCCTGCATCTAGGTAAACGAAATCTTCCGGGGTTACCATCTCTGCAGCATACTGAGCAATTCGTCTTTTTTCTTCCTGATTCAAATCGCTTTTTTGTTCCACCGTGTATTCATAGGCAGTTACTTTTTGTTCTGCCAGAACTGCGCCGCCAAAAACTTTGACAAGTTTTCCTTCTTTGTCCAATGCCGTAATATCTCTGCGGATTGTAGATTCCGATGTATCCAGAATATCTTTCACTTCTGTTACCGTGATACTGCCCCGTTCTTTCAAAAGTTTCAGTATCATTTCCTGCCGTTGTTGTGTTAACATTGCCTTCCCGCCTTATCTTCTTCCATTCTTGTATCCCTGATTAAAGGTTCTCCTGCATGAACTTGCTGATTGCTTCGCATGCTGCCTCTTCGTCAGCGCCATCAAAGGTCAGTGTCACTTCATCGTCCTTTTTCACGCCGAGTCCCATTACTCCAAAAATTGCTTTGCAGTTCATTGCTTTTCCGTCTTTTGCGATCTTTACGTCGCAGGCAAATTCCTTCACAGCTTTTACTAACATTCCGGCAGGGCGTGCATGGATTCCTTCGGGATCAGTGATTACATACTTAAATTCTTTCATGATATTATCTCCTTTATTTTCTTCTTATTATACCTTTTCAGGTATCACTGTGTCTACCTGAAAAGGATTACTTTTTTCTTTCTCTTTTTCTCTCTTATGCTATCTTTTTCTTTGATACGCCCAGCAGTACTGCTGCTGCTGCAGTTCCTGCCGCCAGCGCTACAAGATACATCAATGCATTTCCCACAACCGGTACCACGAAAATTCCGCCGTGAGGCGCCATCAAGGTACAGCCGAAAGCCATGGATAATGCTCCTGCAGTTCCTGCCCCGATGATGCTCGCCGGGAGTACATGAATCGGGTCGGCTGCCGCAAAAGGAATCGCACCTTCCGTAATGAATGCAAGGCCCATGATAAAGTTGGTCGGACCAGATTCTCTTTCTTCTTTTGTAAATTTATTTTTAAATAACACGGTTGCAAGGGCAATGGCACAGGGCGGCACCATACCGCCGATCATAACGGCTGCCATAATATCATAGTTTCCTGCTGCAATTGCGGCAGAACCAAATACGTAAGCGGCTTTGTTAAACGGACCACCCATATCAATTGCCATCATTCCGCCGAGAACCATACCGAGCACGATTTTGCTGGAACCACCCATGCTTGTAAGACCGTTGTTTAATGCTGTGTTGATTCCGCCCATCACCGGTTCTACTGCAAAGCACATCAGAAGTCCCATGATCAGTATGCCTGCAACCGGATAAATCAGTACGGGCGCTATCTTTTCCAGAGCTTCCGGCAGTTTTTCACATATCTTGCGCAGTGCAAGGATAATATAGCCTGCAGCAAATCCGGCAACTAACGCTCCGAGGAAACCTGACGTTCCGTCTGCCGCCATCATTCCTCCCACAAAACCTACCGCCAGCGCCGGTCTGTCTCCGATTGCCATAGCGATAAATCCTGCCAGTACCGGAAGCATTAGGCTGAATGCCACACCGCCGATATTTTTAAATATGGCAGCTACCGGACTAATCGTACCAAAATTTGCACGTTCCGCTTCAGCCAATGCATTGATGTCTACGGAAAGAGCATCGATCAAAAATGCGATAGCGATCAGAATACCTCCGCCTACAACGAACGGAAGCATATGAGATACACCGTTCATAAGCTGTGTATAAATCTGATGTCCGATACTGCCTCCGGATTTTCCGGCTGCGGAGGAGGAAGAGGATGTATTGGAGCTTTTATATACCGGAACATTTCCGGAAATCGCCAGTTCCACCAGTTCATCTGCCTTATTGATACCATCAGATACCTGACGTTCAATCACTTTCTTCCCATCAAAACGATCCATAGGTACCTGTGCATCTGCTGCTACGATAATGCAGTCAGCCGCCTCAATTTCCTGCTGGGTAAGTACGTTCTTGGCGCCGCCGGAGCCTCTTGTTTCAACCTTGATAAAACAATTTCTGGCTTTTGCCGCCTTCTCAATTCCTTCCGCAGCCATATAAGTATGGGCGATACCTGTAGGACAGGAGGTTACGGCAAGAAGCTTCACCTGATTTTCCTCTGCCTCATTCATATCTGCCAGCCGTTCATCCACACTTTTCTTCTCATCATCCGCTTTGTCGATGATCTCCAGAAATTCTTCCGGAGTCTGTGCCTCCCGTAAATCTTTGGTAAACTCCTCATCCATCAGCATCATCGATAACTTGCTGAGTACATCCAGATGTACATTTTCTTTTGTATTCGGCGCCGCGATCAGGAACAGCAGAGTCACCGGTTCTCCATCCAGTGAATCAAAATCCACACCGTCCCGGATCACCATCGCAGCCAGTCCCGGTTTATCCACTGCATCACATTTTCCATGTGGAATTGCAATTCCTTCGCCGATACCCGTTGTACTTTCTTCCTCTCTTGCGTATACCTGCTTCCTGTACCTTTCCTCATCATTGATCTTTCCGCTTTTCACCATAAGTGCAACTGCCTGATCCAGCGTCTCATTCTTGCTCTTTGGCGCTGCATCCATAGAAATGCTTCTGATGTCAAGCAAATCTGTAATCCTCATAATCCTGCCTCCTTGTTTGATTTATCCTTTTCCATGTATTTCTTATTCCATGCCTGCTACCTGACGGTAAACTGCAGCAATTTCTTCCTTTGTTGCAAGATTCTCTGAAAATGCACTGGCGCTTCCTGCCGCCACACCCATATGGAATGCATATTCATAATCCTGTTTTTCCATGTAACCTGCCATAAATCCTGCAACCATGGAGTCACCTGCACCGACTCCATTCACCAGTACTCCCTTCGGAGCCGGGGTTTCGTAAATAGCGCCGTCTTCCGCAACAAGCACCGCCCCTTCTCCCGCCATGGAAACCAGTACATTTCTTGCTCCCTGCTCCTGCAGCTTCTTCGCATACGGGATAACCGATGGCCGTGTTTTCAGCTCTGCTCCGAAAATTTCACCTAGTTCATGGTTATTGGGTTTGATCATAAACGGATGGTGAGGGAGAACCTTTAACAACAGGTCTTTCGTTGCATCCACTGCAATCTGCACACCTCTTCCCTCCAAAAGTTCCATGATTTTCTGATATACATCGTCAGGCATTGAGGCCGGAATGCTTCCTGATAGGAAAAGCACATCGCCTTCGTCAAGCTGGTTAAGCTGCTCCATCAGCTTCTGCACTTTTTTCTCATCAATATTTGGTCCCTGTCCGTTGATTTCTGTTCCATCGATGGATTTCAATTTGAGATTGATTCTGGAAAATCCTTCTTCCAGACGGATAAATCCATTCTTTACCCCAAGTTTTTCCAGTCTCCGGATAATTTCATCACCGCTGAATCCGGCGATAAATCCTAATGCGGTGCTTTCAATTCCGAGATTTCTCAGGACCGTTGATACATTGATCCCTTTTCCTCCCGGAAGAAGAAGTTCGGAACTCGTCCGGTTGGTAAGTCCGAGTTTAAAATCTTCCACCGATACGATGTAATCCAGAGACGGATTAAAAGTCACTGTGTAAATCATAACCTTTCCTCCTGCTTTACTGCTGCTTTGTTTTTCTGATTAAAGTATATCTTCAAATTCATCCAAAGTCAATCACACTTTTTCACAAAATCAGTCATTCTTTTTCATTTACATTGCACAATTTTGATTTCTTTTGAATGAGTTTGACTGTTTCTCATCTAATAAAAATCAAACTTGCCCACATTTCCACTTTTCCTAACTTCTATGACAGCAATTTACTTCCACTAAAGTAATATCACAGTCTTAGCAAAATCTCTTAAAAATATTCGGTTTTGAATGAAAAACAAAAAAAATAAAAAAAATTCAAAAAAACACTTGCATTTTCTCGGAAAGTGTATTATTATAATCGAGCAAGGTTCGTTGGTCAAGCGGTTAAGACGCCGCCCTCTCACGGCGGAAACAGGGGTTCGATTCCCCTACGAACTGCTCTTAGTTGCCCTGAAGTCCTTTATTGAAAGGTGCTTTGGGGTTTTTTATTATTTATATATACAGTGTCATTTTCCGTCCGTTTTGTTGCATTTCTTATATACAAAAAGCACCAGATACGGATACATTTCTATCCTCTCTGGTGCTGCCGGCTATTCATACATTGGTGAGAGTGGTTTATTCTATATGTTGAAACCAGTTTTTCCATGAATTTTGTAACTATACAGCCTTTCAGGCTCCATCAGTTACCACCTGCTCAGCAAATTCCAAACACCTCTTGTCATAACGCTCTCCATTCATCCTCCAAAATCGCCATAAGAATATCATCCCCATATCCGTCCCCATCCCGGACAGCGTCCCGCAAAACACCTTCTCTCTTAAATCCCGCCTTTAAATACACTTTTTCCGCCCGAGGATTAAAGGAAAATACATCCAGCTCCAAACGATGAAGCTTTAATTCTTCAAAAGCAAAATCCCGTGTCTTCTCCACAGCCCAGCTTCCAATCCCTCTGCCTCGCTCTTCCATGTGGAAGATACCGATCCGAAAATTGGCGCATCCCAGTTCCCAGTCAATTTCATTGATCACGCTCTCCCCGATAATTCTGCCATCCGGCCCAATGATCAGAAAATCACAGCGGTCTTCCGCTTCCACACATTGGAGGAAAAAGTTTACCACTTCCTCCCGGGTAAAGTTTTCTTTAGACCCGGTGAGCCTTGCAACCTCCCCATCTAGCGGATCAAAGTTCTGGCTGAAATATGCTTCCGCATCCTCCGGACGCGCCGGTCTTAGGATAAAACCATCTTTTTCCCATGTTATATTTATATTTTTCATCTCTGTTGTCTCCGTATATTTTTATATTCCGGCAATCCGGCAAATAACTCTTGCCAGAATCTCCCTTCCGGTATCTGTTGATGCCATGTCAATCCATTCTTCCCGGGTATGAGATCGTCCGCCTTCATATACCCCAAAGCAAATGGCAGGAATCCCCATGGAAAGAGGAATATTACAATCTGTAGACCCGGAACGCCCCTCCATCTTCCAACCGTAAATCACGCCCATTTCTTCCATCAGATGATTCAGTTCTGAAAGATCCGTATCAATCATGCAGGGTCTTTCTCCCAGCAATTCCACTTCTATCGCAAATTTATCATTCTTATGAGCTTCCAGAATTTTACCGAAAATCCGGTCCATCGCTTCCAGTCCCCGGTAATCGTCCGAACGGTATTCATAGAGAATGGAACATGTCTCAGCAATGGAATTTACCGTGGTTCCCCCTTCAATCTTTCCTACATTATAGGTGGTCTTTCCATAGGCTGGCGCTTCCACCTCATAAAATTCAGAAATAAGCCGTGCCATGCAGCAAATGGCATTCTGGTTCCCAAAATCACCATAGGAATGCCCTCCCTCTGCGCGAACCGTGATCCGGTATCTTTTTGATCCTACCGCATGATTCACATACGTATGAAACCTCCCGTCAACCGCTACCCACCGGACAATTTTCTTCTGATAATCTTCCATGATTTTCCGCGCACCTTTCAGATTACCCAGTCCTTCTTCCCCACTGTTGCATACGAACAAAATTCCCTCTTTCGGGTTTAACTTCAACTTTTCTGCCATCTCAGCCATTTGGAGAAGGGCAATTACATTCGCAGTATCGTCCCCAATCCCCGGACCATACAATCGTCCGTTTTCTTCCCTGACCGGAAGGGGCTCCATATCCGGAAATACCACATCCATGTGAGCATTTATTACCGTGATTTTTTCTTTTCCCTCCACCTGAAACGGAAACACAACATTCAGCACCTCATCTATATAGGCACCCTGAAGCCCATGTCTCTCCATCCATTTGAGGCACCAGTCGGCTCGTGCTTCTTCCTTTCCTGATGGCGCGGGAATCTGTGCCAGTTCTTTTAAATCTTCAAAATACGCTTCCCTGTTTTCTTCAAGAAACACTTGAACCGCCTCAAAAAAATTATTCATCGTCCTTGTCTCCTTCCCAGCTCATCTAAACTGTACCATTTAGCTTTCATTATATTCTATTTACAGAATCTTATCAACAAATCTTCTTTAAAACCCCATCTGCCCTCCCAAAAAAGACACCTGTTCGTGTACGTAACACATGGACATTTCATTGAAATTTGTACGCCGTTCACGGAAAATATTTCTTGCTATTTTCCAAAAACAGGTCTATGATAAACCTATCGAACAGTGCTTTCAAGCACATGTTCCACGGCAAAACCAATGAAAAGGAGGCTCTTACATGCACGATAATACCATGTGGGCATTAGTAAAGGAAAAACCGGAGGAAGGACTTTGGATGAAGCGTGTCCCGATTCCTGAAGTAGGCCCAAATGATGTTAAAATCAAAATCCATAAAACATCCATCTGCGGCACTGACGTACATATTTATCAGTGGAACGAATGGGCTCAGCACACGATTCCTGTAGGACTTACTGCCGGTCACGAATACGTAGGCGAGGTTGTGGAAACAGGCGCCGGAGTAGAAGGCTTCAAAATCGGTGACCTCGTTTCCGGCGAAGGCCACATTACCTGCGGAAAATGCCGAAACTGTCTGGAAGGACATAAGGAAAACTGTAAAGACGCAAAAGGCGTAGGCGTAAACAGAAACGGCGCATTTGCCGAATATCTGGTTATCCCCGCTTCCAATGTATGGCCATGCAATCCGAACATCCCGGAAGAATTGTATTCCATTTTTGATCCGCTGGGAAATGCCACCCACACCGCTCTCTCCTATGACATGCTGGGAGAGGACGTTCTGATCACAGGCGCAGGTCCCATCGGTATCATGGCGGCAGCTATCGCAAAATTCTCAGGCGCGCGCCACGTTGTCATCACCGACCTGAACCCGTACCGTCTGGAACTGGCAAAGAAACTGGGCGCAACAAGAACCGTAGATTTAAGAGAAGAAAATCTGACCGAAGTTATGAACGCCATCGGCATGACCGAAGGATTTGATATCGGTCTTGAAATGTCGGGAAGCCAGCCGGGCCTTTCCGATATGATTCATAACATGAAACACGGCGGAAAAATCGCTCTTCTGGGGCTTCAGCGTCAGGATGCCAAAGTCGATCTGGAAACAGTGATTTTCAATGGTCTGAACATCCGCGGCATTTACGGACGGAAAGTATGGGATACATGGTACAAGATGTCCACCATGATTCAGGCAGGACTGGATATTTCCGGAATCATCACCCACCGTTTCGATATCCGTGACTATGAAAAAGGGTTCGAGGCTATGATTTCCGGTCAGTCCGGAAAAGTCATTCTCGACTGGTCCCATATCAACAATTAATTTGTAAAGGAGTAAACACATGGCTCGTAAAAATGATATTTTAAGCATTTATACAAAAGAAGTAGAGGAGATTAAAGAAGCCGGCCTGTTCAAAGGCGAGGCTCCCATCGCTTCCGCACAGGATGCAAAAGTAAAACTGGAAGACGGACGCGAAGTGATCAATATGTGCGCCAACAACTATCTTGGTCTGGGAAACAACCAGCGCCTGATCGATGCTGCCAAAAGAACTTATGACGAAAGAGGATACGGTATGGCTTCCGTTCGTTTCATCTGCGGAACTCTGGATATCCACAAACAACTGGAGGAAAAAATCTCCCATTTTCTGGGAACCGATGACACCATTCTGTACTCTTCCTGTTTCGATGCCAACGGCGGACTTTTCGAGACCATCCTGACCGCTGACGATGCTGTCATCAGCGATGAGCTGAACCATGCCTCCATCATCGACGGTGTCCGTCTCTGCAAAGCAAAACGCTACCGCTATAAAAATAATGACATGACCGATTTAGAAGAACGGCTGAAAGAAGCCGATGCCGCAGGTGCAAGAATCAAACTGATCGCTACCGACGGCGTATTCTCCATGGACGGCATCATCGCCAACCTGAAAGGTGTCTGCGATCTGGCTGACAAATACCATGCGCTGGTAATGGTGGACGACAGCCATGCCGTAGGCTTCGTAGGGAAAACCGGACGGGGAACCGCTGAACACTGCGGCGTGGAAGGCCGTGTGGACATCATCACCGGAACACTGGGAAAAGCTCTGGGAGGAGCCTCCGGCGGCTATACCTCCGGACGCAGAGAGATCATCGATCTCCTTCGTCAAAGAAGCCGCCCATATCTGTTTTCCAACACTCTGGCTCCTGCTATTGTGGGCGCAAGTCTGGAACTTTTTGACATGCTGGGTGAAAGCACTGCTCTCCGGGATCATCTGGAAGATATCACCGCTTATTACCGCAAGGAGCTGACTGACAATGGTTTCAATATCATCCCGGGCACTCATCCCTGCGTTCCGGTTATGCTTTACGATGAGAAAACCGCTGCCGAATTCGCTAAACGAATGATGGAAAAAGGTGTTTACGTAGTAGCATTTTCTTATCCTGTCGTACCAAAGGGCAAAGCCCGTATTCGTACACAGGTATGTGCCAGCCATACAAAGGAAGACATTGACTTTATCGTAAAATGCTTTAAAGAAGTCCGCGAGGAAATGAAGGAAGCGTAAAATGTCACTATAAAATTTCATATTCCTTTTTCCGGGAATATTTTACAAAATCAGAATAATCAATTGGAAAGGGAAGCCTCACTAGCGGAGGCTTCTTTTTTCGTTTTAAATTTCTCCTTGACGCATTGCATTATTTGTATTACTATAGTTAATACAAAGAGGTGATAACTATGTTAATGCGATTGAATTTTTCCGAGGACACTCCGATCTATCAGCAGATCCGCAATCAGATTGTCCACGGGATTGCCACAGGTAGGCTGACACCCGGAGCCCAGCTCCCCACCATCCGCTCTCTGGCAGAGGAATGTGGTGTCAACATGATGACTGTCAGCAAAGCATATAGTCTTCTGAAAGCAGAAGGTTATATCCAAACGGACCGCCGTGCAGGTACCTTGGTTGCGCCAAGGCCGGACAGGGGGATGACGGATCAGACCAAAGAGGCCCTGCGCCTTGCGGTGTCCGAGGCAAAGGCGGCAGGAGGTTCACTGGATGAAATTTTGCATCTGTGCCGTTCATTTTATGAGGAGGGATTATTATGATTATCAACCTGATGATACTTACCGCCATATATCTGGCTCTGCCTCTCATGTATATCATGATGCGCAACAACACGGTAGCCAAAAAAGGCCTCATCCTTTCAGTAACGCTGCCAGCTGAAGCTCAGAAAGACCCCGAAGTACAGGCTTGCTGTCAGACTTTCCGAAAGGAACTGAAAGTCATGTTCTGGGTTCTGACTGCCGTTTTGCTCCCCTGTATTTTTTTACCATGGGTCTCTGTGGTAGTGACTATTTCCATGGTGTGGCTTCTGATTGCACTGGTTCTTCCGTTTCTGATCTATGGCAGAGGCTATAAGAATCTCCTGACGCTGAAGCGCCGACGTGGCTGGCTCACACCCGACGCTGGTCAAACCGTAGTGGAATTAAGCCCGATGAAGCTCCCCAAACCCTTAAAACCCATCTGGTTCATTCCACCGATGGTTCTCTCGGTACTTCCTGTTCTCAGTTGTATACTCGATGAACTGGATCCGGGTTGGGCTTTGTTTCTGATCATCACCGCCGTTACCTGTCTCTCTGTCACTGCGCTGAGTCTGGTATTCTATCGTTTGATCTACCGCCAGCGTTCCGATACCGTGGATGACAATCAGGATTTAACCGCTGCGCTGACCAGAGTCCGCCGATACAACTGGAACAAATTCTGGCTTCTGTCTGCATGGATGACTTCCCTTTATTCCATAGCTGTATGGATTTCCGACGGCTCTATGGTTTGGTATCTTATTGTTACCCTTGTGTACACCACCGTATTGCTGATTGCCTCTGTTCAGACGGAATTTGCCGCCCGACGGGCTCAGCAGCGCTTAACCCAAAGCCTTCTGACCTCCCCGCAGGTGGATGAAGATGAATACTGGCTTTGGGGGCAGATTTATTATAATCCAAACAACAACCACACTTTTGTCAATGAACGTGTGGGGATGGGTATCAGCATGAACATGGCCCGCCCGGCCGGAAAGATACTCGTAGGATTTTCTGTTCTGCTGCTTTTATTTATGCCGCTGATAGGCGTATGGCTTATGGTGGAGGAATTCACCCCTGTGACTATGAGCTTCACTTCCGATACGGTCATTATGGAGCACACAGGCCGGGAATATGCGGTGGAATTGACAGATGTTACCCGGGCTTCTCTTCTGACAGAGCTGCCTGACAGTCAGAAAATCATGGGAACCGGTATGGAAAATCTGCTCAAAGGCAGCTTCTCAGTAGTGGGGATCGGTTCTGCAAAGCTGTGTCTGAATCCCCATGCCGAAGATTTTCTGCTCCTTGAAACGAAAGACGAAACATACCTGTTCAGCGGGAAACCGGGGCAGGCTGAGGAGATTTTGCTGGCTTGGGAGCAGGTTCGTAATGCATAGGAAAAAGCCTGCAGAAATCTGCTCTTCGGCATTTCTGCGGGCTTTACTCACTTTATATCCATATGATGATTACAGGACATTTCATACTCTGGTATATCAGATAAGCGCTGCTCCCATTCACTATCTTCCATCCTTTCTGATCTTGATTAGTCAAACACCTCCTTCTATCTATGGTCTTCCAAAATCCTTCTGAGCGCCGTCAGAGAACCCGTGTGACTTCTTGCAATCCGGATATCCTGCCCTTTCGCTGCATCAAGAACTCTGTGCAGCATTTTATGGGACATCGTCCCTGTGAAGAGAACCAGCAAATCCGGAGAGCCAATATTCTTCAAACAGGCTGATGGCTTTAAATATACTTTAGCCTTACAGGCGTATTGTTCACAAAGTTCTTTATACCGCCTCATCATACATTCATTTCCACCTACGATTGCTACACTCATATATGCACTTCCTTCCCTATTCGTAGTTAGCTTTTGCTAACTAAATCGTAAAAAATATAGGCTTCCAAACCTTCTGTTCGTTATAAATATAGCAGAACCAACACCTGCTGTCTGCTCCAAAAAGACAGAAGAACACTCCAAAAAGACCATCTTTCATTCCCAAATCTTATACCTGCACCCGATATGTTCTTACACCGAATACAAAATAAAGAATATGGAAAATCCATACCCCTCCAAGAATCATGCAGGGAATGTAGATAGCTTTCACAAACATCATCGCAAAACCAATGGACATCAAAATTGTTACCATTGCCATCACTCGTATTTTCGCCGCCCACGTCATCCCTTGTCCTTTGACATAGCTTTCCAGATTCTTTTTGTAGATCTTTGTATTGATAAACCATGTATGCAGTCTCTCAGAACTCTTCGCAAAACTGAAGGATGCCAGCATCAGAAAAGGAAATGCCGGGAGCATTGGCAGAACTGCCCCAACTGCTCCCAATCCTAACCCGATGCATCCAAGAACCATCCAAAGTATTTTTTTAATTCTCATTTTTCTCCAATCCTTTCTTTTCCTGCTCCCGCTTATTTGCTGCCGTCTTTCCCATCAACTCATCCTCCCATGCTCCACAGAGTACACCTTATCGGCAATACGCATAGTAGATTCTCTGTGAGATACAAGAATTACGGTTTTGCCCCTTCGCTCCTCGTGGAGTGATTTGAGGATGACCGCTTCATTTAAGCTGTCCAGATTGCTGGTAGGCTCGTCAAGGAGCATGAATGGTGCATCGTGGAGAAATGCTCTGGCAAGTCCGATCCGCTGTCGTTCCCCGCCTGACAGTGTATCGCCCAGCTCGCCCACTGCTGTGTCATAGCCCTTTGGCAAGGTCATAATAAATTCATGCACCGATGCCTTTTTGCAGGCGTTTTCTATTTCCATATCCGTTGCATCCAGCTTCGCAATACGGATATTATTCCTGATGCTGTCGTGGAACAGATGCGTTTCCTGCGTTACAAAGCTCTCTATATTCCGAAGATTTGTAGTATTAATATCTTCCACATCAGTATCCGACAGCCGGATGCTTCCGCCCCGCACCTTCCAAAAGCGCATAAACAGCTTCAGGAGCGTTGATTTACCGCTGCCGCTTCTGCCCACAATACCTACCACCGATTTTTGAGGAATGGTTACGGACAAATCAGCAAGGATCGTTTCGTCCCCATATGCAAAGGTAACATTTTCTGCCTTTGCTCCGTGAAAGACAATATCTGCTTTGTCTGTGATTTCTTCTACAAGCGGCGTTTCCTCCAAAATATCCAGCACTCTGTTTCCTGCCGCAAAGGTGTTTTGCAGGGTACTTCCAAGGTTTGCAAGTGCAATGGCAGGGCCGAAGGATGAAAAGAGTGCAAGGGTTGAAATCAGGACGCCGTCAAAGGCAATGCTTCCTGTCTGAAAAAGATATGCAGAGACAAACAGCATAGCAAAGTCAAAGCATAAAATCAGTGTATTGGTAATCGCAATATTTCTGCCGGAAATTTTCTTCATTCGCTCTTCATCTAATGAGAGCGCATCTGTCTTGGCATTCATATCAGCAAGCCGCTTTTTACCCTGTCCGTACTGAATGGTTTCCGAAAGTCCACGAAGGCTGTCAAGAACAAAACCGGACAATGCTCCCGACTTGCTTCTGAATTTCATTCCGTCATCTCCGCTTAATTTAGAAATCATCAGAGGAACAGCAACGCCCACCGTCAAATATGCAGCAAGCGCCAACGCTCCCAGCAGGATATGATAGGAGCCGATAAATGCAGTCAGAATCAAGGTGAAGAAAAACCAGATCAGTGCCGGTGAAATGGTATGCGCATAGAACACCTCCAAAAGCTCAATATCAGAAGTAATCACCGAAATCAAGTCACCCTTATCTCTGCCTTCCAATTTTGCAGGGCAGAGTCTGCGAAGCGCTTTAAACACCTTATCACGAATGAGCGCTAACAGCTTAAAGGCGATAAAGTGGTTGCACGCCTGCTCTGCATACCGAAGCACCGCACGGAGCACAGAAAACACTGCAAGGCTGATAAAGATAATCGTCATAGATAAAGGCGAACCGATATCTGTCAGCTCAAGCACTGCAAAACCTCCGAAAATAGTGATGAAGGAGGCACACAGATGTCCGATAAGCCCCATGGCCACAGCAAGAATCATATACAAGGTCAATGGCTTTACAAGACCGATCAGCTTTGCCATTACGGTAAATCCACTTCTTTTCATACTGCCGCACCTTCCTTTCCGTAGTTTTCAAGGCTCTGCTGCGCTGTCCATAGCTTCTCATAGACAGCTCCATTACTTAGCAGTTCCTTATGCGAGCCGGACTCTGCAACCTGTCCTTTTGTCATAACATAAATCGTATCGGCCTTTACCACATTGGCAAGACGATGGGAAATGAGAATGACGGTCTTGGTTTTCGTAAGGCTCAGTATCTCATTCATAATATCATTTTCGCTCTCCACATCAATATTGGAGGTAGATTCATCAAAGATATATACCGGGCTGTCGTGAAGCAGCGCTCTTGCAAGAGCAAGTCTCTGACATTGACCTCCGGAAAGGTTGGCCGCCTTTTCCATAAGAGCTGTATCCAGACCTTTTTCACTTCTTACAAAATCTGCAAGGTTCACTTTTTCAAGCACTGCCCACAGTTCCTCATCGGAAGCGTCCGGTTTTCCCATCAGCAGGTTCTCACGCACCGTTCCTTTAAAAAGATAGCTTTGATGGCTGATGTAGGTAATATTCTCCATAAGGCTGGTTTCATTGATTTCGGAAAGCTCCGTACCACCGACAGAGACAGGACCGGTATATCCCTTATTCCTGCCCATAAGGATAGCGGAAACCGTAGATTTTCCACAGCCTGATTCTCCCACAACCGCTGTGAATTTTTCCTTTTCAAAAGTCATATTCACATTGTCTAAAACCTGTCTTTCCCCGTCGTAGGTAAAACACAGATCACGGCAGATAATATCACCTTCGGTGCAGCCGTTCTTTTTTTCCTCTTTTTCCGGCAAATCAAGCAGTCGGAAGATTTTGCCGCTTGCCGCCATACCGTTCATAGCAATATGGAAGAAGGAACCTAACTGCCGCATAGGGATAAAGAAGTCCGCAGACAGCAGGATAATCAGCAGACATCCGGCAAGAGATACCTTTCCTGCACCAAACTGTGTCGCTGCCATCACCATACCAAGAGCCGCCCCGCCGTAGGCGATAAAGTCCATAATGGTGATGGAGTTGAGCTGCATTGTCAGCACCTTCATGGTGATTTTACGGAACTTTTCTGCTTCCGCATTCATTTCGCCATTCTTGAATTCGTCTGCCTGATAAATTTTAAGAGTGGTAAGTCCCTGCAGATTTTCAAGAAAGGTATCTCCGAGAGCCGTGTATTGTCCCCAATACTTTGAAAGGAGCTTCTTTGCCCATGTCTGCACCGCTGCGATGGCAACAGGTATCATCGGTACGCAAACAAGGAGCACAACTGCCGAAGGCACATTTACAAAGCACAGCACCGCAAACAAGGTAAGAGGCGCCAGCACTGCATAAAAAAACTGGGGCAAATATGCACCGAAATAGGTTTCAAGCTGGTCAACGCCCTCTACTGCAACCTGCACCACCTCGGAGGTTTGCGCCTGCTCCTTGTAGGAGGTGCCAAGGCGGAGAAGCTTTTTGTAGATTTTCTCTCTTAATGTCTTTTTCACTGCCTTAGAGGAAAGGTATCCCATCTTCGCAGACAAAGCTGCACACACAAAGCGGATCATCACAGCAATCACGGCAGCCAAAGCCGTGATGATGAAGATTTTCCTGTCAGCGGTTTTTTGGAACAGTTCTGCCAAAAGCCGTGTAATACGAAACATCATTACGATGTTCGCCGCAAGCGAAATCCACTGGCAGATTACATTTCCTGCTATGTACTTTTTGCTTTCGCTTACCGTTCCGATAAGCCTTTTATCTATCATCATATTTCAGAAAGTCCTTCCTTTTTGCAAACCTTTTTCAAAGCAATCAAATACCGTATGTGTGACGCTGTTAAAAATATTTTGTTAGTCATCACTAACCCTCATTTTCAGAAAAAGGGATGCGAACTGCAAGATGCGCATCCCTCATGTTTGATTACCGGTGATTCTGTCTGGTATCTGTTTTTATACTATGGCAGCCGCCGCTGCACTTACTGCCGCACTGTTTTGCATGCGGGCAGCCGATGCAGGTTTCTCCACGCTTTTTCGCCTTTCGCAGATACCACACAATACTGCCTATCATACCTACCAGAATTACAATAATGATTATATTTTCCATAACTTATTTACTCACAGCATAGCTCTTTGCGCCAGCTCCATGCAAAGCATATTCTGATTTCATTTTCTTTTTCGTATTCGCAATCATAGAAACAACAGCAATTACCATAGCTGCGACAGCCGCCAGCCCTGCAAGGGCCGCTCCGGTATTCAGAGTTTCCGGTGCTGTAAGCAGAGTACCGATGGTATATACAAAATATGCTACCGTAAAGCCTACTCCCAATTGAATCCCGATGCCGCCCCAAACCCATTTGCCGCTCTTCATTTCCGCGTTCATGGCTCCGATCGCCGCAAAGCAAGGCGGTGTATAAAGATTAAACATCAGATAGGCAAGGGCTGCAACCTTTGTGATTGCCATAATGCCTGCAACCTCTGTTCCTGCTCCTTCCATAAGAGCCAGTTCTTCTGTATCAATAAGATTCTCAAGACCAACAAAGCAAACAGCAAGTGTACCAACTACATTTTCCTTTGCGATAAATCCGGTAACGGCTGCTGCTGCCAACTGCCAGCTTAAAACGCCCACAATCGGAACCAGCAGATATGCAAACGGAGAAGCAATCGAAGCTAAGATAGAAGCGTCCGCCGTTTCTGCAACCTGAAATCTCCAGTTAAATGTCTGCATAATCTGAACAGCCGTATTGCAAAGCAGAATAATCGTTGCTGCTTTCACAATATATGCCCAGCCGCGGCTGCACATAGACTTAAATGCACCCACAAGAGAAGGAGCTTTATACTCCGGTAACTCAATAATAAAGAAAGATTTTCTTGCTTTGTATCCGGCAATCTGGTTCACAAGCAGAGCGCCGAGGAAAATCAGGACGATACCTGAAAAATACATCACAAAGCTGACCCATCCCGCATCATCAAAAAATGCACCTGCAAAAAGAGAAATTACCGGAATTTTTGCACCACAGGGCATAAACGGAGCAAGCATCGCAGTCGCTCTGCGTTCACGCTCGTTACGGATGGTACGGCTCGCCATGATACCGGGAACAGCACAGCCGATGGTAATAACAAACGGAATCACCGATTTACCGGAAAGACCAACTCTTTTGAAAATCGGGTCTAATACAACTGCAACCCTTGCCATGTATCCGCAGTCCTCAAGCAGTGCAATCAGGAAATACATTACCATTACAAGAGGCAGGAATCCGATTACAGCTACCACACCTCCGATGACACCATCCACAAGCAGTGCTGACAGCAACGGATTTGCATTTTCCAAAAGACCGCCAACCCAGCCCTGAAAGCCTTCCAGCCAGCCAACAAGCACATCTGCAATCGGTGTACCCACCCAAACCTGAGAGATTTGGAAAACAAGAAACATCACTACTGCAAAGATTGGAATACCAAGCCATTTATTGGTAAGCACTGCATCAATTTTATCATTCAGGTTCTTATCCTTTGTCAGAACCTTACGGCTTTCTACTGATTTCACAATCTTATTCACAAACTCAAACCGCTTGCGGTCAGCCGCCTCTACCTGACTTTTATCAGTCAGGTCAATATTTTCCTGTACATAAGGAGCTTTCTGCACTTTCCCTGCCTGTGCCGCCGCTGCTTCCACAACTGCTTTCAAGCCTTCTGCCGAAGTAGAAACCGTATGTATGACCGGGCAGCCAAGCTTTTTGGACAAAGCCTCCATGTCAATCTTCGTTCCCTTTTTGTCATTCAAGTCACGCTTATTAAGGGCTACAACAACGGGGATCCCCAATTCCAAAAGCTGCGTCGTAAAGAAAAGACTTCGGCTTAAATTCGTAGCATCCACGATATTGATGATAACATCCGGGTTTTCCTTTTTCACATATGCACTGGTAATACTCTCTTCACTGGTAAACGGAGACATGGAATAGGCTCCGGGAAGATCCACGGCAATTAGCTGGTCACTGCCAGCATATGCCTTTTTAATCACATGTTCCTTTTTGTCTACGGTAACTCCCGCCCAGTTACCGACCTTTTCATTTCTTCCGGTAAGAGCATTATACATGGTAGTCTTACCGGAATTCGGGTTGCCTGTCAAAGCAATTCTCATCGGGGTATCCTCCTCTTATCATTTAACTTTATAAAATCCTTACGGATAAAGTTACAAATATCAATCAATTAGCCGTTGCTAACCATCAGGCAAAAAGCAGACCGAAGCCCGCTTTCCTTATTTAGACAACGATTGCTTCGGCTAACTGGCGGTCAATATTATATCTTCCATCCTTGATAGAAACAACGCAGCCGCCTTTCAGGTGGGAAACCACCGTAATTGCCTCTCCGCTATAACAGCCAAGCGAAAACAAAAAACCATTCAGTTCCTCATCATCCGTTTCAATCTGTCGGATAACATACTCTTTACCTTCTACCGCATCTTTTAACGTCATATTTCCACCACCATCTATCAGTTTGTTATATATACTATATGCGCTTCTTAATTAGCACTTGCTAACCGCAGACTCAAAAAATGGTTAGTTGTTACTAACTGAGTTATAGTATATAGACAGCATAAAGTTTTGTCAATACTTTCTGGAAAATTTTTTCATAAATTTTCAGCTTTCTTGCACCACTTTTACTTCGGCTATCCCGCATATTGATTTTTCCAGCTATTTATATTAGACTATGATATAGATACTGTAATACAAGAAGCTGGGGAGAAAAATTATGGTCTTAAAAGAATCCGGGGAAATGTACCTCGAAACAATATATGTTTTATCGAAAACTTCATCCACTGTACGTTCTTTAGATATTGCTGAATATATGGGATACTCTAAGCCAAGTATCAGCCGTGCAGTTGGTCTTTTGCGAAAAGCAGAATATATCTCCGTTGATCAGTTCGGCTACATCACACTGACTGATATCGGAAAAAAACTTGCCGAAAAAATTTATGACCGACATACAACCCTGACTAAAATGCTCATGCTTCTTGGCGTGGACGAAAAGACCGCAGCAGAGGATGCCTGCAAAATGGAACATACCATCAGTGACAAATCCTTTGCTGCAATCAAACAGCATATAAGCGCAAAAGAACGTTAAGCCATCAGAAAAAAATACCACAAGATTGTTTCTATCATAAAATCCTACCCAATCTCAATATCAATGTCTCCGTTGTTATTCGATACGTTCAATATCTTTGTACCATTTTCCTTATTGGAAGGCAAATTGCTCTCCCCCTTTTTTACATCGCATTGAATCATAAAATCATCATAACTTCCCGCAACGCTCCCCCTGATATCTCCATTTTTCCCGGTCAGATTCAGCGTATCTCCTGCATTCACTTTGTTCAGAATAATATCTCCTCCATTTGCAGAGAGAGAAATCTCACCTTTGACAGCCAACTCACCAATCACCAGATCTTCATTCGTAGTTGCCAGCGTCAGCTTTTCCAGCAAGTCATCCGGAATTTGCAGAAATATTTTCTGAGCATCCTCTGCAGATTTACTGCCGAAATAATCTTTCCATTCCTTATCGCTTGCCGCTGCCACCGTAAGTACATGATCCTCAGACACAGAAATATCATAAAACTCCTTGCTGTTTTCGAAATAATCCATATGAATCTGATTATCCTCTGAGATTGACACTTCGATCCGGCGGTCACGAACATCCAGCTTCACTTCTTCTATCTGCTCTCCTTCCACCTCATAACTCTTCTGTACAAATGGCTCCTCCTCTTTGGAACACCCTGCCGCCAGAACCATTCCAGCCGTAACACTCATCATTACCATCACTCTTTTTTTCATTTAACAATTCCTCCTCGTTTTTCTTGTGTTAACTGCTCATTGCTATTCACATTTTCCTGTGCTACAATGAATCATAATCTTTTGTGTAACACAAAGGTCAAGAGGGAAGGTGAAAATATTGAAAAAATATTTCTCAATCAGTGAGGCTGCAAGAACTGTCGGCACAACCAGCGAAACACTGCGTCATTATGATCGTATTGGTCTGGTAAAACCAAGCAAAAAGGATGAATGGACCAAATACCGCTACTACAGCAAACAGGATCTTATCCGTCTAAATACCGTACGCGCCTTACAGCAAATGGATCTGCCGCTCCATAAGATCAAGCAGGTTCTTGAATACGATGATCTCCAGAAAATCGTCGATTACCTGACCCGGGCCGAACAAAAAGCCGATGCTAAAATCGCAGCACTCCAATACAGCAAATCAAAAATCCAGTCTGCCAGAGCTGATTATGAGAAAAAATTGCACAGAACCCCGGAGACCAAAGGAACCTTCCTACACGAATTCCCAAACCGCACCATCCTTCTTTCTGATACTCTAGAAACCCCGTCGCTGGATAATCTCTGGAACTATCTCAGCCACTTTTACGATAAGATTCCTTCGGAATTCAAAGAACAGTTTACTTTTGAAGATACCGCAGGAATCTACACAGAAAATGGCATTTCCCGCCTGTTTGCAGTCTGCATTCGTTATCCTGATATCCCTATATCAGGTCTGAAGCAATTGCCCGGCGGAAAATATCTCTGTGCTGACTGTACTGAAGAAAACCGAAAAGATATTTTAGAAAAACTTCTCCAAACAGCAAGAAACCAATACGGTATATCACCTGAATTCACCATACAGCAAGTTATCATCTCCGGAATCTTACAGTGGAACTATCAAATCCAACTGCCTCTTGGTTCACTCACCTGAGATATCGAGGTATTCGTAAAACCCGGATCTCATAAGTAAAAAACAGCCTCAGCACGGATATTTTCCCATTGCTGAAGCTGTTCTTATCTTTGATAAACGCCACTATCGTATAATTTCGTTGTCCCTTTGATTCTCCTCTTTACCTGCATTCCTGTTTCATAGCGGAATATCCAATCAGTACTGTCCATACATAGGCACAAGTTTTCGGAATCATCAGCATACCAATCATTGGAATCGTATCCGCCCACAAAACTACCGGAATATAGAATGCAAAACTTAAAACAATAGTCAGCCACATAAAGCGAAAAGCTTTATCTTTATTTCTATTCGCACTTTGATAAAACAAAACAATAATGAGCAGTCCTAACAGAGCAAACGGAATATTACGATAAATTCCCCAAGATAACGGAGCTGATACACTCAGCCAATCATTCTGCGGCATCATGCACAGAACAATTCTCAAAGCGGCGAGGACATAAATTGCTGCGGTAATTCCATTACGCCCTTGTACCTGATAACGTCTGCGCCAAATATGGTAGAGGACCACATAAAAAATAGTCATTGTAATAGATGTAATCCATTTTCCTATCCCCAAAGGCACAGTAAAATTCTCAAGTCCCGTTGTACACAACGCTAACGCACGGGGAACCAAATGAAATGCATCTCCTGCACCTAAAAGAACAGCCATAATCCCGAACAGAGTGAATTGGCGGTTTCCATTGCTTTTTTTCATCATCAAAATTCCAATCGTGATGACAGATACCAGATATACGGTATCAAATAAAGTTTCTACAATTGCCTGCATAAATTTTCTCCTTTTGCCTATAAATTTTTTTAGGCGTTTGCGAAACGCCACAAGCCGCATAAATACGGCATTTTAACTTCTATAAAACAAAACATCTCCTCAACGGATTATGGTAAAATAGAGTTG
>JAHAFI010000057.1 GCA_018374355.1 Clostridiales bacterium | reverse complement strand
TTGCATATCCATTTGGCGACTGCTGCGAGGGTCAAATACCCCGCTGCTCTGCAGCGTTACAAATTTGATGCCCCGTTGCTTGCAGCGGGGTTTTTGACTATCCGGACCCATCACAGACAGTCTGCAAAATCACATGGATTTGCAGACATCCACCCAGTCCAGCGCATCTGCGCAGCGGTACAGCTCGCCGCAGGTCATCTCAATGGCTGAATTTGCGCTGCCGCACGCGGGAAATACCGTTTCAAACCGTTTCATAGACTCATCCAGATAAACTCTGCATTCCTTTGGATTGGCAAAAGGGCAGACACCTCCGGGAGCATGTCCCGTAAGCCGTTCGATATCCTCGCCTTTCAGCATCTTTGCTTTCATCCCGAAATACTGTTTGAATTTACTGTTATCCACCTTCGTATCCCCGGCCGTCACAACGACAATACAGCCTTCTCCCTCCTTGGGATAAAAGGACATGCTTTTTGCGATTCTCGCTCCGTCCACGCCCAAAGCCTGCGCCGCCAGATCCACCGTAGCGCTGGACACCTGAAACTCCTGTATGTCGGTTTCTTTTCCATATGCTTTCAAATAATCTCTTACTTTATCAATTGCCATCTCTGTTCTCTCCCCTTTTCCAAATTTTACACTTACTCTGGTATCATTATATCACGGTATCATATAAAAGCAAGAAAACAAAAAGAAACACTTTCAACCAGTTACGGAGGAAAGTGTTTCAATCTATGCGGATTTGTTAGTATGAATGAACATTTTCAACTTTCTTTGATGTTTATATCTTATCATACAGGTATTAAGAAAAGTTTCTGCTTTTTCTTAAAATTCCCTGAAGATTTTTACGATTTATCGAATCCATCATGGAGTCAGTATCAGGCATCCCGTACCGTCTGTAAACTCTCCGACTCCCTCTGTCTCCTGAGAATTTTCACCGGAAACAGCTTGATTATTCTGCACTGTACTGATCTGGTTATAAACCGCCACCGCATCCCAGATATGATACGGCTCTGTAGACGGTGTTCCCTGTGCTCCCGCAGTCACCAGAATATATTCCGTGCCGTCCACAATGGCAAGGCTGGCAAGACACTGGCCTGCATCGCTTGTGTAGCCCGTCTTTCCCCCTTCGATCTCTCCGCCGTTTACTGCAGAGGTATCCATCTTTTTAAACATGGTGCTCAGAAAATGCAGCCCTTCCGGGTTAGCCGAAAGAGGGCTTGTGGTATATTCATGAGCCGTATAAATGGTGCGGAAGGTCTCATTTTGCAGAGCATACGTCAGAAGCTTCGTCAAATCTCTGACCGTTGTATAGTGCTCCGGATCATGAAGTCCTGTGGAGGTGACGAAATGGGTAGCTGTCATTCCCAGCTCCTGAGCCTTTTCATTCATCTTTGCCACAAACGCTTCCTCCGAGCCAAACAGATGCTCCGCAAGTCCCACACAGGCTTCCGCGCCGGAGGGAAGCATCACGCCGTAAAGGATATCTATCGCTTTCACCTGCTCACCCGGAGCAAATCCCGCCATGGAGGCCCCTTCCAGATAAAGCCTGTCATACATTGCAGGATCAATCCGGATTGTCTGCTCCATATCAGAAAGATTTTCCAGACCAATCATGGCCGTCATGATCTTTGTCATGGATGCCGGATAAATTCTCGTGTCAGCATCCCTCTCCGCAATAGTCTGTCCGTCCTCCAGTCTTACAAGAATACCGGATTTGCTGTCCATGGAACTAAGCTCCACCACAGGCAGAGGCTCCGGGGTGGGCGTCACTGTGGGCGTGGGGGTTGCCTCAGAATCCGCCGGATCTGTCTCCTGCCCTGTGGTATCCTGTACCTTATCGCTGCCTTTTTCGTCTTTTTTTTGTTTTCCTCCTATAATTAATAGGATTCCAAAAAAAATCAGTCCCACGATCAGCAGTCCGGCTGTAAATAAAAGAATCCTTCGGTTCCTCTGCCGTCTCCGCCGTATTTGTTTTTTTGACATTTGCTTTGTACTCATCATTTTTCCCTCATTTGTCTTTACATTTTTAAAATACAGTATAATCCAAAATTATTAGGATTTTCTTAACATCATACACATTTTTCTTAACGGGTTTCTTATGAATCCGTTGTTGATTGTACCATGTTTTTGAAGGATGTCAATGTATCAAAACAAAAATATCAAAAATCCATTCTTTCGCTATTTCACGATCCGGTAATAAACCTTTGCCGTCAGCCCATATACAACTCCGTAAATCGCCGCAAACACCAGTATCGTTCCACAGGTACAGAGGAAAAACAGTTTCCGGTTACTCAGATTGACCATAGCCAGTATCCGGGTCATCAGAGGAAATGCCGCCCCAATATGACACACCGCCATCACCAGCGGAAGGAAAAATACTTTCAGAATCTGGCTTCGGATCGCCTGACGGATTTCCTTCTGACTCATTCCCACCTTTTCCATAATTTCAAATCTCTTTTTATCCTCATACCCTTCTGAAATCTGCTTGTAATAGATAATGAGCACCGTACCGATGAGGAATACGGCTCCCAGAAGAATACCCAAAAAGAAAAAGCTGCCGTTAAATACCAAAATCCCCTCCCGGTTTAACTGCCGGCTTTCCAGATAAGCAAAATGAAACTCCTCCTCCACAAACTGAGTCTGAAACATTTCATTTAATCTTTCGGCAGCCTCCATTTTCTGTTCCTCTTCACCTCCCATATCCAGTTCCACCAGATATTGATAGCCGAACTGTCTGCCGGAGGTTTCCCTGCTTCCTGCTTCCAGAAGCTCATCCAGCACCTGTCTGTCCTTCACTACCATGTAATACTTTTCGATCATCATTGCCCAATCTATTCCAAAATTGGGGAATTCCTTGATTTCTTCTACGGAAAACTTTCTGCCGAATACGGTAACCTCTTCCATCTCTTGCCCCCGGAAAACATACAGTCCTGCGGAATCCTCCGTAAGCTCCATGTGTTTTCCCGTAAGCTGTTCATACTCCTGAGCCGTGAGGAAGAAAAACTCACACATTCTTTCATCCATGGAAATGGTCGGTCCCATACTGGTTTTCAATGTATTCCCCGTCATTGCTCCCGACTGCTGAAAGCCCACATAATTATGTTCCTTTTTCAGAGAAAGGCCCTCTTCCTCCAGAACCTGATGAACCGTGTTCATGATTTCTTCCCGCTCCTGTCCAGGATATCCTTGGAATACCATGGATATATCATGGGGATAACGGGTTTTTACAGCATTCTCCGTTCCGAAATATAAGGATACGGTGGTTGACACCACCAGAAGCACCGCTGTGCTCATAATACAGATGCTTGCCAGTCCGGCAGCATTCTGTTTCATCCGGTATACCAGTCCCGAAACAGAGATAAAATGTTTCTTTTTATAGTAAAAGCCGGTATGCTTCTTCATCAGTTTCAAA
Source organism: Clostridiales bacterium (assembly GCA_018374355.1). Classification (GTDB taxonomy): domain Bacteria; phylum Bacillota; class Clostridia; order Lachnospirales; family Lachnospiraceae; genus Oliverpabstia. The sequence goes on along the minus strand of JAHAFI010000057.1, from coordinate 2,989 downwards.
ACAGCCACGCTTCCCGCAATAAACAGGGCATACGTTCCCGCCATCACCAGTATCACTGCAACAATCAAGGCGCTGATTGCTGCCATGGGATTTTCCGAAATAATCGCCAGCCAGTAACCTCCTCCGGTGAGGATCAGTCCTGCCAGCGCCAGAATCCACCGGGTCTTAGGTTCTTTCTCTCCCGCCTTCGCCCCCTGCAAAAGCTCCATGGGACTGGCCAGATGAATCTGACAGAAGTTATTGAGAAGATTTACCAGAAAGATCGCCGCAAACAAAATAACTGTTATTTTCACTGCGTTCATGGGAAAAGCAAATTCCAGTGTGGATGGAATCCCAATGATCTTTAACAGCAAAAGAAACATCAGTCTGGTAAGCAGCGCACCTGCTCCCACCCCCAGAATCAGACAGCTTACGGAAACAATCAGGCTTTCCCAAAGCAGCATTCTGGCGATATGGAATTTTCCCATTCCTAAAATATTGTACAGGGCCAGTTCCCGTTTTCTCTGTTTGATCAGAAAACTGTTGGTGTAAAAAAGAAAAATCACCGAAAAAATTCCCACAATCACGCTTCCTGCACTCAGAATTGCCGAGACTTCACTGGAACCGAACAGTGTGGAGATTCCCGGATTGAATGCAATTGCCAAAAACACCTGAAAAATAGCAATATTTCCCACGCAGGCAAGAACGTACGGGAGAAAAACCCTGCCGTTTTTCTTCAGTCCGCTTACCGCTAATTTCCTGTAATATCCTCTACTCATGGCGCTCACCGCCTGTCGCAATCATGGTCAGAGTGTCCGAGATTTTCTGGTACAGACATTCATCACTGTCTGCCCCTCGATAATCTGGTGGAACACCTCTCCGTCCTTGATAAACAAAATCCGGTTGGCTCTGCTGGCCGCCTGCACGCTGTGGGTTACCATCAGAATAGTCTGCCCCTCCCGGTTAATCTCCTGAAACAGCTTCAGAAGGCTTTCCGCCGCTCTGGAATCCAGCGCTCCCGTAGGCTCATCCGCCAAAACAAGCTGAGGCTCTGTGATCAGCGCCCGCGCCACCGCCGTCCTTTGCTTCTGCCCTCCTGAAATCTCGTAAGGAAATTTTTTCAAAATTTCCTTTATTCCCAATTTCTGCGCCAGCGGCAGCAGACGGTGTTTCATCTCCCCATGGTTCCTGCCCGCCAGCACAAGCGGCAGATAGATATTATCCTCCACAGAAAACGTATCCAGCAGATTAAAGTCCTGAAAAACGAATCCCAGATTGTCCCGGCGAAATGCCGCAATTTCCCGCTCTTTGATTTTTGTGATATCCTTTCCATTTAATGTAACCGTCCCTCCCGTAGGTTTATCCAAAGCCGCAAGAATATTGAGAAGCGTGGTCTTACCGCTGCCGCTCTCCCCCATAATCGCCACGTATTCTCCCTTTTCCACTGAAAAATTCACATTGACAAGGGCTTGGATCTGATTCCCTCCGAAACGTGTGGTATATATTTTTTTCAGATTCTGTACCTTCAGAATTTCCATGGTTGTCCTCCATCCTTTCCTTACATATTCTCTTACATCTTTTCTCAAATGCAGGTACAGTATAACAAAAAAAGAAATGCAGTGCCTTGGATTTGGCTTACATTTCTTTTTTTAATGTGACATTTTTGTAAGGTTGCCCTTCTGAAATGTGAACATGAATCTGTTCGCCGTTTTCATTCGACCAAAATATACTTTATATCAACTTACGGTAAATAGGCCAGACAACCTGAATCCCTCCATTCTAACACCTCATCTGCTCCTACCTGTGTTTCGTTAATCTCTTGAACCATCTCCTGTAAGGTTTCTTTCCTCATATTTTCATCCTCTTCAGTTTTTCCCTTTATAACGAAAAGTAATACCCTAAATGTTTAAAACGCCAATTCCAAGTCTAACACAGGAATTCCAAACTTTGGGAGCAAAAAAATCAGACGGAACACCTCTCTATGATGTTCCGTCTGTATCTTGCAGAAACTGCAGAAGTTTGTCCGGCAGTTTCAAATTTATAGATTCTCCTTCTTCAATCACATCTGCAATTTTCAGGGTTCATATCTGTTTTCAACTTTGAAATATTAGCTAAATGCCACGTTCTCACGTATAAATCGTGACCATACTTCTGCATTTTTCACATAATCTTCTGTGGTTTCCGGAGCTTCTGTATACCCTGAAAGTTCTTCTAAACCTTTTAGACGCTCTGCATATTCCACATCATAGTACAGTGCTTGTGTAGTGTTTACAAATGTTTCATAATCTATTTCTTCATCTGCCAGCCAATTGATACAAATCTCCATCACCAAAGCTCTTAGTTCACTTTTTTGATTCACATCATTTGAATCTGCTTCAAAACTCACTATGTCATCCTTGAATTGTTCTTGTGAAATAGGCATACCTGACATTGCTAAAGCCACGAGTGACTCCATTTTTATATCATCCAACCAATGTCCTTCTGCCCACGTAAACCCTTCCGGATTAATTTCGTGTACTTCGAAATATTCTTTCTGCACACGTTCTTTCATCGTACTCACAAATGATTCCAGTTGTTGATCTGTGATTCCATACTTATTTAATTCCTGCGATCCTTCCAACTCTTCCAACTCTTTCGATTCTTCCAACGTTTCCGACTTTTCCGCCTCTTCCTTCTTATTGTCCTTCTCTTTCTTATCGTCAGTTTTTTCCTCTGTCTTTGCCGGCTCATTTGGTTTATTTTCCGCTTTCGGTGATGACGAGCATCCTATCACAGATAAAGCCAAAACTACCGCAAACATAATGCTTAACATTTTCTTCTTCATTTTTCTCTCCTCCTCTAACATAGGTTAGGACTAATTATTACTAAAATAATAATCCACATTAGCCCTGAACATACTATTTGATACCACTGTGAACTACTCGGCAATTGAATTACCGAGCATCTATATGCCGCACCTTCGGTGCTACCATAACGGGCGGTTCATGCGCCCAATATTGCTAGTCCTCAC
>JAHAFI010000056.1 GCA_018374355.1 Clostridiales bacterium | reverse complement strand
CAGCGCAGCGTCCGCCTCCCCTCCCCATTGAAACTCATCCATTCCACCATTCCCACACCTCCACTGAGGCGCAGCGCAGCGTCCGCCTCCCCTCCCCATACCAGCCACCCTGCCCCACGGCACAGCGTTGGCAGCAGAGGGAGGAAAGGTTCCCGGGCGGGGCATTCGGAGGACATTTTAGAAGTACTTAGAAAAATAAGCAGTCGGAGGGATGGAGGATCGGGGGCGCACAACGCCCCCGATCCAGTGGCACTGAGGTGAAAAGTCATCCAGACTTTTCGCCGAACTGCCACGGTGCCATCACTCTGACTGCTTATTTTTCTAAGCACTTCTTAAATGTCCGGAGTGCCCCGCCCGGGAACCTTTCCTCCCTTTGCGGTCACCACACCCCCTCACTGAAAATCAAACAAAGAAATCTGATTAGACTCCGGAATATCCCCAAAAATCCTCAAATCATCCATAAAATCAATCACATTCTTACTAACCTTCGTCCTCTGCCTAAAATCATCTTTTGAAAGAAACTGCCCGTCTCTGGCCGCCAGCACCACCGCATCAGCCGCCTTATCCCCCAGCCCTTCAATGCTGTCCAGCGCCGGCATCAATTTCCCATCCACAATCTGGAACCGGTGGGCCTGTGCCTTATACAGATCCACATCCGTAAACTCAAACCCTCTGGCATACATCTCCTGAACGATTTTCATATCCTTCATGGTATCCTGTTCCTTCTTCGTCAGGGTATCACTCCGCTTCTTATAATCCGCCATATAATACTCCAGCCTCTCCTTCCCCATACACATCAGCTCATAGGAAAACGCCGAAGCCCTGATACTAAAATACGCCGCATAATACGCCAGCGGATAAAAAATCTTATAATACGCAATCCGGTACGCCATCATAACGTAAGCCGCCGCATGGGCCTTCGGGAACATATACTTGATCTTCTTACAGGACCATATATACCAGTCCGGCACATCGTGGGCCTTCATCTCCTCCTCCCACTCCGGCTTCAGACCCTTCCCCTTACGCACACTCTCCATGATCGTAAAAGACAATTCACTCTCCAACCCCTTATTGATCAGGTAGATCATAATATCATCCCTTGTACAAATCGCCGTGGAAATCGTCGCCTTCCCTTCCTCAATCAGTGTCTGCGCATTCCCCAGCCAAACGTCCGTCCCGTGAGACAGCCCGGAAATACGCACCAGATCCGAAAAGGAAGTCGGTTTCGTGTCAAGAAGCATCTGAATAACGAAATCCGTTCCAAACTCCGGAATCCCCAGACATCCCAGAGGAATCCCACCGATATTCTCCGGGGAAATCCCCAGAGCCTCTGTACTCTTAAACAGGGACATCACCGACTGGTCATCCAGCGGAATGGTTTTTGCATCCAGCTCCGTCAAATCCTCCAGCATACGGATCATGGTCGGATCATCGTGTCCCAGAATATCCAGCTTCAAAAGATTGGCATCAATGGAATGGTAATCAAAATGAGTAGTAACAATATCAGTATTCACATCATTTGCCGGGTGCTGTACCGGAGTAAAGGAATTGATATCCTCCCCAAAGGGCAGTACGATAATGCCTCCCGGATGCTGCCCGGTAGTCCTGCGGATTCCCGTACATCCCTGCACGATCCGGTCGATCTCGCAGTTTCTCTTATGTACTCCCCGCTCCTCATAATAATTCTTTACATAACCAAAGGCTGTCTTATCCGCCAGCGTACCGATGGTTCCAGCCCGGAAAGTCTGCCCGGCGCCAAAGATTACCTCGGTATATTTGTGAGCCTTACTCTGATATTCACCGGAAAAGTTCAGGTCGATATCCGGCTCCTTATTTCCCTTAAATCCCAAAAAGGTCTCGAACGGAATATCAAACCCTTCTTTTTTCAATGGCGCGCCGCATTTCGGACAGATGGCATCGGGCATATCACACCCTGCGCGTCCCGTATACTCTTTGACCTCCGGGGAATCAAAATCATAATAATGACATTTTTCACAGTAGTAATGGGGACTCAGGGGATTTACCTCCGTGATTCCTGCCATGGTTGCAACAAAAGAGGAACCAACAGACCCTCGCGATCCCACCAGATACCCGTCCTCGTTGGATTTCCACACCAGCTTCTGGGCAATGATATACATTACCGCATAGCCGTTGGAAATGATGGAATTCAGTTCTCTCTCCAGCCGGGCCAGTACAATCTCCGGCAGATCCTCCCCATAGATTTCATGGGCCCGGTTATAGCAGATTTCCCGGAGCATTCCATCGGAGTTTTCGATAACCGGAGGGAATTTTCCGTCCCGGATGGGACATACCCGATCACACAGATCTGCAATCTTATTAGGATTGGTGATCACCACTTCTTCTGCCTTCTCACTTCCCAGATACTCGAATTCCTTCAGCATTTCCTCGGTTGTTCGAAGATACAGGGGCGCCTGATCATCAGCATCGGAAAATCCTTTACCCGTCATAATGATCCGTCGGTATACCTCGTCCTCCGGATCGATAAAATGTACGTCGCAGGTTGCCACTACCGGCTTCTTAAACTGTTCTCCCAGTTTGACAATCCTCCGGTTCAGGTTCCGCAGATCCTCCTCCGAAGTGATATCATCCCGGTTTTCATCCCTCAGCATGAACATATTGTTGCCGATGGGCTGAATTTCCAGATAATCGTAAAATTCCACCAGACGGGCAATCTCTGATTCCGGTTCATCTCTCAAAATCGCCTGAAAAAGCTCCCCGGCTTCACAGGCCGAACCGATGATAAGCCCCTCGCTGTACTCCAAATACACACTCTTCGGAATCCTAGGTCTCCGGTTATAATAATCCAGATGGGATTTTGACACCAGACGGTAAAGATTTACCCTGCCGATCTCGCTGGTTGCCTGAATGATTGCGTGGTAGGTGGGAAGTTTTTTGATCATATGCTCCGAAAGCTTCCCGGCTTCATTGAGCTGATCCAGATTTTCGATATCCCTCTCCCGGCACATGGCTATGAATTTCACAAAAATATCTGCCGTACAGGCAGCGTCGTCCACTGCCCGGTGATGATTCAAAAGGGGAATTCCCAACGCCTTTGCCACAGTGTCCAGCTTAAACCGATTCAGTCCCGGAAGAAGCATCCTCGCCATTCCTACAGTGTCCACATAGGTAAATTCCTGCGTAATGCCCAATCTCTTACAGTTTTCTATGATGAAACTCATATCAAAGCCTGCATTGTGGGCAACCATCACTGCCCCTTTGGAAAATTCCAGAAATTTGGGCAGAACCTCTTCGATGGTTTCCGCATCCACCACCATGCCGTCATTGATGCCTGTCAACTGCTCAATCTTGAAGGGGATAGGAACCTTAGGATTGACAAAAACAGAAAATCTGCTCACAATGGAACCTTTTTCCACACGTACGGCGCCGATCTCAATAATCTTATTGGATACCGGACTGAAGCCCGTAGTTTCAATGTCAAAGACGACAAAGGCTTCGTCCATGCCCTGTCCCCGACTTCCCGTAACCATTCCCTTCGTATCGTCTACCAGATAGGCCTCCACTCCGTAGATGACCTTAAAGGGAGGATATGCCTTTTTTATCTCATCCTTTGTGGCATCAGGATGCTCTTTCTCGTAGTTCTTCCGGTAGGCAAAGACAATATCATCGTAAGCATGATTTGCCTCCGGGAAAGACTGCACCACCCCATGATCGGTGATTGCAATCGCCGGATGGCCCCATTGATACGCCCTTTTTACCAGAACCGCTGCATCGGTTACCCCGTCCATGTCGCTCATTTTCGTATGGCAGTGAAGCTCCACACGCTTTTCCGGGCTGTTGTCCATCCTTGAGGTGGTGAAATCCGCAATCTTTTTCACCCCCTGCAGGGAACCAATGGTAATCTCATGGTCAAATTTATCAATGGTAGTCACGCCCTTCAGCTTCAGAAACGCTCCCTTTTTGATTCCGCCGCTGATTTCCGGTACCTGCTCATTGTGCAGAAACATTTTTACTGTGATGGTATCCGTAAAATCCGTCATATTGAACATGTAAATCGTCTTTTCATTTCGGATTTCCCTTGCCTCCACGGAAGTCACCTTACCCCGGATGGAGATTTCTCCCATTTCTCCCGCTATGGAATCTATGGTTATGGTTTCATCGTCAAAATCCCGTCCGTAAATCACATCCGGATTGTCGGAACGTTTCAGCGGGCGAGGCCCATTATTGTCCCCAAATCTGCCCTTCTGATAACCGTTTCTGCCGCCTTTTCCTCCATTTCCGGCACCGAAATTGTTTCCGGCAGGAGTCCTTGGCGCATTCTGGCTCTTTCCTTTTCCGCTTTCCTGCGCATTCTGGCCCGTCTGACTGCCGTTTCCTTCGGATGCGCCCGGTCCCGCCATCTTTCCGCCGGGAGTCTGTCCTGTCGGATTTTCCGCCTGTCCGCCGGACATCCCCTGTTCTGTCATCAGGTTGTCTTCCGCAAAAGGAACTTCTTCCCCCTGCCGGGCGCTCTGCATCCCGCCAAACTGTTTCTGTCCGATTTTGGAATGGATCAGAATCTGTTTCGCCTCCTCCAGAATCCTAAGTTCGCTGTTCTTTCGCATCTTGCTTTCCACAGGCTGACGGTAGGAGGGATATACCTTCAGGTTAAATCCGCACCGTTCGCAGAAAATTTTCTCCAGTACCCGCACCAGTTCGTGCTCCCGGTCCCTTGCAATGGCAGAATCCGTCATGCAAAGCCTCATGGTCTCCGGCTCTGGAAAACTGATATCGGCCGTAGCGAACATATTATATTCCAGAATGCTGTATTGTTTCAGCTCCAGCAAAATACTGGGACGGTAGACCTCCAGAAAATTTTCCGGCGTGTACTGTCTGGACAGCCGGAATTTCTCTATGATTTTCACCCGCAGACCGGCATTCCGGAAAAACTGTTCCCGAATCACCTCCTCCAGATGATAAATATATTTTTTTTGGATCCACTGTCCGCTCACAATATAAACCCGCAGACAATCCTTCTGCGGGTTTATTGCAACCTTCATAACTTTGACAGTACCTAATAATTCCTCCAGTTGGGGCTCTACCTTCAACTGGGGAAATACGTCCAGAAAATCTTTTTCTGTCATACTTTCACCACTTTTTCAGAATTACGGTTCCATTGGAGCAGCTCTTCTCTCAATACTTCCAGAAGCTGATCCTCCGGTACTTTTTTAATGATTTCACCTTTTTTGATCAAAAGACCCACGCCTTTTCCTCCGGCAATCCCGATATCCGCTTCCTTTGCCTCTCCGGGACCGTTTACCACGCATCCCATAACAGCAACCTTGATGTCAAGGGGAATATCCTGCACCATGGTCTCCACACGGTTTGCAAGGCCGATCAGATCGATTTGGGTTCTTCCGCAGGTTGGACAGGAGACAACTTCAATGCCCCCTTTCCGCAGTCCCAGAGTCTTCAGCACCCGTTTTGCCGATTTAATCTCTTCCAGCGGGTCTCCGGTCAGGGAAACCCGGATGGTATCGCCGATTCCCTGATATAAAATAATTCCCAGTCCCACCGCAGATTTGATGTTCCCGGAAAACAGGGTTCCTGCCTCCGTGATTCCTACATGGAGAGGATAATCGGTCTTTTGGGCAATCAGTTCATGGGCTTTCGCACACATCATCACATCGGAAGATTTGATGCTGATCACCAGATTGTCATATCCCATCTCTTCGATGATCCTCACCTTATCAAGGGCGCTCTCCACCAGTCCTTCTGCCGTAACTCCCTGATATTTTTCCACCAGTTCTTTTTCCAGCGAACCGCTGTTTACCCCCACACGGATGGGAATGTTCCGTTCCTTTGCCACATCCACCACTGCCTGAATCCGCTCCCGGCTGCCGATATTTCCCGGATTGATGCGAATCTTATCAGCGCCGTTTTCCATAGCGGCAATGGCCAGCTTGTAGTCGAAATGAATGTCTGCCACCAGAGGAATGTGAATCTGTTTTTTAATCTCAGCCAGAGCCTCTGCGGCCTCCATGGTAGGTACCGCACAGCGGATAATCTCACAGCCGGCCTTCTCCAGAGCCAGAATCTGTTCCACTGTCTTTTCCACATCCTCGGTCTTTGTATTTGTCATAGACTGAATCAGGACGGGATTTCCTCCGCCGATGACTCTGTCACCGATTTTTACCGTTCTTGTATGATCGCGATACATCTTTATCACTCTCCATTCCTTATTTACTGCTGACGGCTCAGGGCTTTGTCCTGAACCGTTGTTTTTTGCTTACCGGATCTCCAGAAGTTTTTTCTTCAGTTCATCTTCCATCTTCCGCAGTTCCGCTTCTGCTGCGTAGCGTTTCGTTCTTCCGTCTGCCTGAATCTGCATCACTTCATCCAGCGTGGAGATCAGGGATGCATTGGTATTCTGCAATGTTTCCAGATCTACAACTCCTCTTTCGGATTCTTTTGCGCTCTCCACAGCGGCCACTTTCAGAACCTCTGCATTTTTGCGCAGAAGCTGGTTCGTCATATCCGTCACCTGACGCTGGGCTTCTGCTGCCTGAGAGGCGTGCTGCACACCGAGAGCCAGAACCATCTGACTTTTCCACAGGGGAATGGTGTTTACTACGGTGGACTGGATTTTTTCCACCATCATGGTATCACTATTCTGAACCAGACGGATCTGAGGCGCTGTCTGAATGGAAATCATCCTTGTCAGTTCCAGATCGTGGATTTTCTTCTCAAAACGGGTGCACAGTCCTTCCAGATCCTTTGCCGCCTGAGCGTCCTCGGGAAGACCGGACGTTTTTGCTTTCTGAATCAACTGGGGCAGCTCTGTGTTTCTCACCTCTGCCAGTTTCTGTTTTCCTGCCAGAATATACATAGAAAGTTCTTTAAAGTACACCAGATTCTGCTCGTACATCTTATCCAGCAGCGCAACGTCCTTTAAGAGCTGTACCTGATGGTTTTCCAGTACCTGACAGATCCTGTCTACATTTACTTCCGCTTTTTCATATTTTGCCTTGAGATTGGTGATTTTATTTGCAGGTTTTTTCAGGAAAGAGAAAAATCCTTTTTCCTCCTCTTCCTCCGTGTCAAAGCTTTTCAGCTCCGTCACCACATTGGTGAGCATATCCCCCACCTGTCCCAAATCCTTCGTTCTCACATTTTCCAGAGCGGACTCTGAAAAATCTGCCATTTTTTTCTGAGTTCCCACACCGTACTGCAGGATTCCGTTGGTGTTATGCAGATCGATCTGTTTGGAAAAATCTGCTACCATCTTTCTCTCCGCATCCGATAAAATACTGTCGTCCATAGGAGGAGCTTCCTCCGAAACAGGCGCCGGAGTCTCTTTTTCCTGAGGCATCGGGTCAAAGGTCAATGTAGGTGTTGCGGTGAAATCTGTTACTTCATTACTCATGTGCGTCCTCCTTTTTCATCCATTCCCATGGATCCGTTCAATTATTTTTATTATAATATACCCCTCCTGTGAATTCAACGTTTTCTTTTTTTCTGAAAGGTGAAAATCCCTGAGTGAGTCAAATGGATATGCAAGCATTCCCATTTAGCT
>JAHAFI010000010.1 GCA_018374355.1 Clostridiales bacterium | reverse complement strand
TTGGAAATATAATCTTGATGACATTGATGTATCGGAAGAAATCGTTGTTGATACACTTTCTGTCAAAAAGTCGAGTTAATTAAAGGATGAAATACTAGATTTTAATAACTCATCCACCTCTTCGTTTAAAAGCTTGTCAATATTTCCAATTGACTTCATCAATGGTTCTCTTCCTTTTTCTGCCATAAAAGTGGCAGTATTACTTATTTTATCAACTGATTGTCGAAGTTTTCCCTCAAACAAACCATCCATATCTATAACGCAAAAAGCATTAATTTTGAGCAGCCGGCAAAGGTTATACATAATATCCATCTCATCTTTTCCTCCAACATCAATTATCGAAATGCCTTCTGCTCCTAGTGGAATTTCCCGTTTGTATTGTAATATGCTAAAAAACTGCTGATCAATATAGCCTTCTACAAAAACTGGTTTATCTGCAAAAAACAATGTTTTGTGATTTACATTCATCCGTAATAGCAACTTGTCCAATCTTAGTTTTTGATAGGCATCCATATTCTCATATTGTTTAATAAATGTTGGCACTTCATGTCTATGAAATACTATTAAATTTTTAAGCTCTTCTGAATCTTGAATGCTCAGCATATATGGTGAATGTGTTAAAATTACAAACATTTTTTTACCTTGTTCTTCAAAAGGATTTCCCGCTATTGACTTTATCTCTTGCAAAATATATTGCTGAAACTGAGGATGAAGGTTTAATTCTGGCTCATCTAATATAATACAATCATACTCATCATCATATAAAAAAGTTAGTAAAGTAATTATTTCTTTTAAACCATGACTTTCATTTTTCTTTAAATCATATACTTTACCCGAATCTGTCATAGTAATATTTAAATATCCTCCGGTTTCCTTAAATGAAAATGTTTTACCAAATATATCTGATAAAATACTCTCAATTTTGATTTGCAAATCCATTTTACTTCTGAGCTCAATTAACGCATCTATGCTTTGTCCTAATACGTCCGCTCTGCTTTTATATCCAGCAAAATTTCCAATATTTAAACCCTCCCTAAAATGATCTCCTTGAAGATATCCATGCTCATCCCACTTACTTCCTAAATTAGTTAATCGTTCTGCACTAAAATAACGAGTTTTAAGATTTGCCTTTCTAAATTCTTCCCTCAATTTCTCAGCAACAATAGTCTTCCCGGTACCATTTGGCCCAACAATATATGTAATCTTCCCCCAGTCATTTTTAATAAAATGCTCTTCTCCCCATAAAAAATCAATATTAATGTCAACATTAATTTTCATTCTTGTAATCCTCCTCATTTATCAGGGCTACTGCTATTTTCTTGGCAACACATTACTTTCCAATTCATTTAATAAAAAATAATACAAACATGACAGGCAATCTTATAGACTACCTGCCATATAATATAATCTGTATAAATTTTTTATCATTCAAACTCCTCGGCGGATAGCGTTATATCCTGCCTGTAGGGCATTTTTAGTAACATTTTAATCGAATATTTGTTTTGTTTTCGTAATTTCCGTATCGCTTACAGAAAAGTAAACTCCAAAATAACTCCAAATCAATTTGAGGAATCTTTCGTTTTTTCCTGTGCATAAAGAAGATCTAATGCCTGGCAAATGACGCCACTCATCGTCTGATAATGTCTTTCGGCATATGATACTAACCTTTCTTTTTCTTCTGCTGACATACGAATTCTTAAACTAGAATCCTTTCCATCCAACGATGGTTTTCTTGGCATTTTCATCTCCTCCTTGTATATATCATATTATTATGAATTGATACAAATGTCAATATATTTTTCTATTTTATAACCTGACTTATGTATTATTTATATCAGTTCTGGGCGAAACGAAGATGCACTTTGTATTATGTTATTGAATTCACTACTAAATTTCTTTGCCATATATTCTTTAGCCAATTCAAGCATCTTTTCGCCATCTAGTCGAAACATTTTTATAGTATTCTTTGCTTTATTTATATGGTAAGAATCTGCATCTGTTTTAGGTATAGGGATAAAACCTGGACTCCCATCTTCAAGTGGAGGAATATCGAAATATTCTCTTGGATCATCAAAATATGGATGCACTATATTAAACTCCCATTTTCTATATTCGCCGTTCTTTTTTACTACAGTATCTTTCTGCCCTTTACACTCTGTAGAATTGCAATTATGGCATGCATACACAAGATTTTCAGGTAAAAACATACACTCAATATGTTTTACTCGCTTTTCTCCTCCTTTGGGAGCTATATGCTCAATTTCTGGATTTCTTGTAGCAAGAGGCAACTCACAATATGCACACTTTCCATCCTGTAATTCTAGTAATGCATCTTTCATTATTGTTTTAAATTCATTCACATTCTCGTCATTAATGGTCCATGCCCCCGGTTTAATATAAGCTTTATTCAATTTATCTAATAAATCTTGAGGCACTTTATTTGTTGCTACTAGTTTTCGTGTGAACATTTCAAAAAGCCCTCCGCCTGCTTAACTATCAAAGCCAATGGATCTTCATCATTGTAGATATATTTTTTCAATTTATCTGTAAGCTCTTCAATTTTCTCAAAGTCCTCTGCGGTCACTTCAATTTTTTGCATTCCTGCCAATAATCTGTGTAAATCGCTTTCAAAATAGTAATTTCTTGTTGTTCTTAACCCAAACACATTATAGATTATATTTTCAGCCGACCACGCATATGTTGAATATGGTAACAGTTCAGCGTTAGGTGCTTTTTCATTCTCCTTTTTTAATGTAACTACTGATGAGGTGTCCTCTTGTAAATCAGAGACTAAATAGTGTGAATGGCTCGCAAGGATAAAATGGCATCCCGAATAATTCTTAAATACTTTCTTCAACAATGAAATATATTTTATTTGCCATTCCGGATGTAAACTTATCTCTGGTTCATCTATTAATACTAAAGAATTTTTACTAATATTATTCATTATTCCAGACAGTGCAAAGATCATATGCTTTTCTCCAGAGCTACAAGATTCAAAGTCAATCTTTTCCCCATTCTTATAGAAAAAAATTTGAGTGGGGATTACCTGTTTTCTCTTCAACAAATTGCTAACCTTATCTCGACCAATATACTGCTCTTCAAAAGGGTTCTTTTCCTCTTCAGAACAGTTAACTTTAATTTGCTTTAATATGGTCTTCTTTCCTTCTGAATTATTACTAAAAGCAATATCTATAGATTGATCAAACCGCAACACTGACAGTACTGTACTCATTTCTTTCAGCAGACTGTCATTAATTATTTGCGTTACGCACTCAATAACACGATCACATACTGAACTTGTGTAAGTAGCATTGCTTGTTTTTCTAACTCCCAAGTATTTATAAATATCGTCTTCTTGTTTATGATCGTCTACAAAAAGAAATTTATCATTAACCATAAACGCAACAGCTAAAACGCTCGATGGTAACTTAATATCATGAAAATCTATATCTTCATTATCACATTTACAAAAAATTTCTCTTCCAGAAATTCTATTGACTTCATATTTATGATTATCTAAATAATACTCTACGCAAAACTTCTCATATCTAAATCTCGGTTTTCTCTTTGATGTTGGCATTTTGTCTAGGAATATAAAAATATCCGCAATAGTTTTAAGCAAAAAACTTTTCCCGGTCCCATTTTCTCCTAAGATTAATGTAGAAAACGGTTGTTCGTTTTCCTTCTCTTGATCATCTGTAAAAGTAACATCCAAAACAATATTTTGATGATTCTCAACTACTATTTTCTTTAGCAAAAACATCTTATTATTCTCCTTATAAATACTATTAATAGTATACGCTATCAGCTTCATATTTTCCATATGCCATAATAAGTTTGCTCAAGATTCATTACTATAAAGAATTTTTTAACGCAGAGATTGGTCAGTTTTATAAAATGCCCCTGACCAATCTCTATATTTTATCTATTTCACTTTCTCACTATCCGCCGGCAATCTCACTGCCCCCATTCTCTTCCGCTGAATTGTATTCTGTGCCGCCATCTGTGTCGGTGCATACCCATTATTATTCAACAGATCTTTCTCCGCTTCTGCATAAGTTGTATATCCGGCTGCTTCCATCCGTTTCATCATTTTTTTCAAAGCACTGGCCTTATATCTGCTTGCCTGACGATAGCAAATCCTCAAATCTTCTGCGACTTCTCCCAGCTTCTTTCCTACAATAACACATTCATATACTACCGCTTTTTCTTTCTCTGTCAGATCAGAAAACAACTGTTTAAAAAATATCTCACTTGTAGTCTGCTGCGCAACGTCCGAAGCCCGGTCTGCCAAGTAATCTGTTAAACTTCCTTCTTCCGTTTCCAGCGAACAAAACAGGCAAGTATTCTGTCTGATATACTGATCATGCATCAGATATCGTTCCTTATTATAAGACTTATTTAAGAATTCCAACTCTTCTGCCGTTACGTTTTCATATCTTACTTTCTGATACTTGTCAAAAAATGTGTATTTTCTTTCTTCCATGATATTTTCCTCCGATTTGTTGATTTGGTTGATTCGCAACAAAACGGAGATCATGGGTATCTGGCATAGTGCCACCCTTTTGCCTGCATGATGATATGCCTTTCCTTTCCGGCATCTCCGGCCCAAAAGAATGCTTTGTAATTTGTGCCAGCTCCTTTTGGGCATAAAAAAAGGCCATGCCCTTTCGGACACAGCCAGATGCCTATAAAATTGGTGAAAAGAAAATCCTCCGTAAACTCTCGTTTACGAAGGACTACTTTTCTCAGCATATCAAGCTTAGCATATATAGAATTTCAAGTCAGTACCAGTGCTCTACCAGTACTCTATCATTTTAGTGCCATATGTATTCCATTTACGTTTCATTCAACATTACGATATCACTATTCCAAAGTAACATTGAATATGTTTTCTCAGCCTCCTTAAAATATCTATAATACGTTGTTCTAGATATATCAAACATCTCAGCAATAACCTTATGACCGGTGTTAAACCCTGAAAAATAAAAGTGATATATCATTTCATAATATATCTCGCCTTTATTGGGGTACTTTCGAAGCCACTCCAAACACCTCTCCATTCGGTGTAACAAGGTAGCTGTATTGCGCACTTCGATCAACTTATCTTCCAGATGCTTTCCATTCATATTCAGATCTTCTCCCAGGACAGAGTCAATCAATTCTTCCAATGTCTTCATGTCACTTTCGAACAATTCGTTCTCCACATCCTGAGTTCTAACCATTACAGCAAATTTTACCATCTGATATGATTTTAATAACTTTTTTGTTTTGTTTAACATTTCTTCCATGATCGTACCTCCCATTGCATTTAAGACACTTTCATGGGGCCCCTTTGATAATTGTATTTTACCACACAAAAGTACCTTGTTCCAGAACACAATATTTTACTTTTTTACCCTTTTCAAGGTATTTTTTTAATCGTATAATAGGTATATAACATAGAAATAAGGTATTTTAGGAGGTATGGTTATGAGCAAAACTCAATCTAATGAACAAGGCTCTACAATAGATATTCGTCAAAATCATATAAATGCAATCCGTAATAGATTGAAAAGCAAACGTGATGAATACTGTAAAACGCTTCCAGACAAAAATGTACTGGGACCTGGCGCAATTCATAATTACTTAGTAAATGAGTATCACATTTGTACAAGCAAAACGACTATACAAAATTTCTTTTCAGACACTGAAAATATCCAAAAAATTGATATTTCTGCCGTACTTGCGATGTGTGATTGGTGGGGTTGTGACCCCAGTGAAATATTAGCGTTTCCAGATCAAGTATCATTTTCTACAAGTAACAGATATAAACAAAATCCGCATCAACAGCTGTTATCAGACTTTAGTTATAACGGTACATTTTACTGCTACTTTTTTAAGATTTCAGGAACCGACTCTTCATTTAACTTGCCTTATCCCCACTCACTCAAAAAACGTGAAGACTTAATGAAAGGAACGATTACCTTCAACATTGATTCCGAAAACGGTTCAAAGGCTTATTTTGAATATAAGCAACGAATTCATCAGTTTCAAAAGGAAGATGACATTAAAATCAAACGTTGTACATGTTTTCCGATGGAATCTACACTAAACCACAATATTTATTTGGATTTTGTCGATCAAGACGGGCGTTTTTATTACATATTCTTCAATCATCAAATTTTTATAAATGGTCCTCTATATTTTAGAATCGGAGGAATGATAACCGAATCATCTGAGCATAATAATGGACCTTTCTTTCAAAAAATCGTCCTTTTCCATGAAGATCCAGACGATTCTCAAAAGCCTCTAATACGTGGATTACTTAATACTAATCCTTACAACTACTTATTAGACGAACAGGAATTAGATGATCTTGCAACCAAAGATGAGGATATCCGAATATTCTGGGAGAAGTACAAAGATTTACTCGCCCCACGAAAAAGAGAAATTTATTTTTTCAATGAAACACTGATTACAAAAGAATCAGGATATCTCAGTGAATATGATGCCAAAAAAACCTTAATTAAATTACGTCACCACAGTTACTCTCAAAATCAAATTATTATTGGAAGAGACGATGATGCTCATCGTATTGCTCGCAGAATGCAAAATCCATCAAATGTAAATCATGATGACTATCAGTAATTCTTGCAGGCACATCACTGTGCCTGCTCTCTTTTCGTCATTCCCCAAATCATTGCAGCATACAAACGTATTGCCTTTCTTCTTTTCCTATAATAAGTTGTATATGGCATATCATTTAACATCAGCATTACTTCTTCATTTGTATTTTTAAAAGAATCAAAATATCTATATCGCAAAAGGCGATAGTATAATTCTCCGTCATCCGGATATTCCCTAACTGTTAATAATGCATCTTCCATGATTTCTAACAAACATAAGCTAAAATCATTTGACATCAGCCGTTCTTGTATTCTTCTTTTTTCTACTGTTGTATCAAAATCAATGATACTATGTAACAAAGACGTGAGATGCTTTCTGTCCTCAATATAAAGTTCTTCATCAATTTCCTGTAAGTTTCTATGTACTCGAAATTTCACTTTACGATACAAATCCAGTAATGTTTCTGTATTCTTATACATTCCTTCTGTTACCTGTTCTACCTCATCAAATGTATTAAATATTGTCTGCATAATTGTCCTCCTTCCCGGCTGCTCCTGCAGCCAGACCAATCATTTTGTCCTTTTCAGCAATCACTGCTGTTTTAACATCTTTATCATGTAGCTCCCGCAGAAGTGTTCACAGTGGGATTGTTTTCACTTCTGGCTGAACGGCAACTGTATGATTTATGAAAAGCAGTCGGCTCTCACGGGAAAGGATGAATCCCCGACCGCTGATGTTTTCTATTAAAAAATTGGGAATAAACTCTGTTTTAAGGGAGCCCTGTTTTAGGGCATCCTTTTGGAATAACTTATTTTCGTTCCATAAACCACTTATAGTTTTCTTCATAAGTAAGATGGCAGATCTTTCCTCCTACCTGACAAGTATAACGATATCCTGTTCCACCTGCTTTTCGGCTGGCACATCTTTCAGGTTTTGAAATCTTATCAATATCATACCGTCGTCCATCTTCCCAAACAAACGCCTTCGGAATCAACTCACCATCCCGGCTAAACACAGCCAGAACATCAACATATACTTTAGCTGTCATTCATATACACCTTACCTCTCCAATCCTATCCATGGAAATATCCCTGGGGATGAACCGTATGCTCTCTGGCATTCAACTGTGCCAGTAACTTGTCCTGATAGACAAATGCTCTTTGAATACTCTGATATCCAAATCTGGAACGAATCTCGTCCACTACCTGATCCATCTTCTGCTGCTTTTCTCTTTTTTCTTCATTTGCAAATAGATCTAACTGATATGGCATATCGTTCGACACCAGATCACATCCCCTGACTCCAAGGCTTCTGATGGGATGATCCCAATTATAATTTTCTTTAAATAATCGGTATGCCATCTGAACAATTTCTTCTGTAATATTAGTTGCCCGTTCCAGTTTGCACTGCCTGGAAAAATGGTATAATCCATTATCACGAATTGATATTTCTACTGTTCTGCATTGAAATCCATTTTCACGTAATCGAGAAGCAACGCTTTCCGATAAAGCCATCAAAATGATTTTTACATCCAAATCGTTCTCAAGGTCTCTGGGAGTTGTTGTACTATTTCCGATTGATTTAATTGGAGCGTGATATCCTTCCACACAAACTGGCGTTTCATCCCAGCCATTTGCGAAAGTGTAAAGAACGACTCCCATCTTTCCAAGATGATTTTCCAATACGGATGGATCAGTATTTGCAAGATCACCGATTGTCTTAATCCCTAAAGTTTGAAGTTTTCTGTTTGTACTTCTACCCACATAAATTAAATCTCCTGCAGGAAGGTTCCATGCCATGTTTTTATAATTCTCTTTTGAAAATTCTGTAATGGCATCGGGCTTTTTATAATCAGATCCAAGTTTTGCAAATATCTTATTCCATGAAACTCCAATACTCACAGTAACCCCAAGTTCATGTTTTATCCGTTTACTGATTTCATTTGCAATTTTTATTCCATCACCTTTAATAGAACTGCTTGCCGAGACATCCAGCCAACTTTCATCAATTCCAAAAAGTTCTCTTAAATCTGTATACTCACTGTAAATCTCCTGTGCCATTTTAGAAAATCGTAAATATAAATCCATCCTCGGTGGTACAAAAATGATTTCCGGGCAAACCTGCTTTGCCTGCCATAATGCCATTCCTGTTTTCACTCCAGATTTCTTCGCAATATAATTTGCTGTAAGTACAATTCCATGTCTTGCCTCCGGATCTCCACCTACCGCTAATGGCTTTCCTTCCAATTCCGGATGATGCAGCATCTCTACACTTGCATAGAAACAATTCATATCAGAATGAAGTATTGTACGTTCCATATCATCACTACCTCGTTAATATTGGCAACTTATAGCAAGTTTATTATTGACTTTTTCTTATATCCATTTTATAATTTGCTTAAAGTTACAACTGATTGCTATTTCTTGCTAATTCGTATTCTAGCAACTATTAGCACGACTGTCAAGATATTATTCGCAAGAAATAGCAAACTTAGAATGGAGGCACATCATGAAACCCTTTAAGGAGAAAGTAAAAGAACATCGAGGACAACTTGGTTTAAGTCAAAAGCAGCTGGCAGAAAAAGCTGGTATCGGCTTTCGTACTATTGTTACTTATGAAGCTGGAGAGCGATTTCCTCAATCTGCCCAGCTTTATAAACTGGCAAAAGCATTGAACGTATCCACTGAATATCTGAAAGACGATTCCATCGACGACCCAACCTACGGACTTGACCGAATGGACTATGTTGAAGAAATGCGCCAGATGACAAGTAAACAGGATTCTCTTAATCTGGAAGAAATGCTAAAACAAAATCAAACACTTTTTGCTGGCGGCTCAATTAGCGAAGAAGCAAAAGATCAATATTTCCAGGCTGTAATGGAAGCCTATCTGGATTGTAAAAAAGCAGCTAAAGAAACTTTCGGGAGAAAAAAAACAGATTCTACTTCTCCACTTGTTAAGTAATCCTCCCGCTATCCTCTTTATAGGACAGCTTATGTATTATACTGATAGTGAATGATTCTATCTATTCTTAAACAGGGAGGATGTGAATTCGATTGACCATCGAAATGATTGCAGATGCAGTAAAAGAGCTGCAGAAAAAATATGATGAAACCGATCCTTTTCGCCTGGCGAAGGAATTAAAAATCACGGTAAAGTTGCGACCTATGGGAATCTATGAAGGATGCTGTAAAGGATTCTTCCTTATATCACGACGAATGAAACATATCACCATAAACAGCGACCTTCCAGACCTACTTCAAAAAGTAGTCCTGGCACACGAGCTAGGGCATTGTATCTTACATTCAGACGATGCAGCTACTGCCCCCTTTCACGAAGTAACCTTATTTGACAATACAGATCATAAAGAATACGAAGCTAATATTTTCGCAGCTGAACTGCTACTGCCTGACGAACGTGTTCTTGATCTTCTCAATGATGATTTATTCTTTTTTGATGCAGCAAAAAAATTATGTGTGCCTTTTGAAATGCTGGACTTTAAATTCCGAGTATTAAAACGAAAAGGTTATAAAGTAAAATCCCCTGTCATATCGCAGGGAGACTTTTTGAAAAATCTTGAAAGAAATGTTGATGCGAAATTATATAATGAGATATGTTAAAAGGAAGCATATAGGCAATATTTTCTACATTTCCTATATGCTTCCTTTTTTATAAGTGTAATCTTCACTCCAGTCTTACAAAAGTTATTTTTTATATTTCCTATTTATGCAACCGACTATTATCAACAAAGCACTTACAACACTACCAATAACCAAAGTCAGCACAAAAACATTTGCATTCACGCAGGTGTTATTGGTCCAATCAGAAAAATTTGCAGATAAAATAGTCAGTTGCTTCTTATGTTTAATAAGGAACGCACAAACATCATTTGCAAAAGCTATCCACACACACACAATACTTGTGATAATTCCCGCTTTGATCCATACATTGACTTTAAGATATCTTGCTGTCAGGAAAACGAGCCATACACCAACCATCATAACAATCGCAACTATAAATCCTGTTCGCATTCCTTCCAAATCTCCGGAATGAATACAAACTACAAATATCGTAAGGAAAAGCCACATCGTATCCCAGATCATCGTAATTAATGATTTTTTATCATTCAAAACTACCGGTAATGTTACATTGCTGACCACAAGTGGAAATAGTACAATCGACAATCCAAAGATTGTTGGTATTGACCACAAGATAAACTCTCCACCACCATTCATGCGGTCAACAAAAAACATAATCAATAATAAGGCAAAAACTCCAATCAAAATACTTTTCACTAATTTGTTTTGAGAAGATGTAAGTGGAACAACTGTCAATGCTCCTACAAGCAGCATAGATGCTACTAAAACAGAAAATACTCCGAAACTACCACCACTGCTTATCGTAACAAAAAATGTAATTACAATAGGAACCATTAACAATAATGCAATCACAATCCCTGCTTTATATGCAGCATTCCTTTCTTTTTTTGCATGTCGTTCCAACACACCTGTTGACTCTTTTTTTATCATTGTATCAATGGTACTATCTTTCAGTTCTTCGTAAGTCCTCTTACACTTCTCACAAGATTTCAAATGTTCTTCCACTAACGCCCGGCTAACTAAGCTGCACGCATCATCATAATAAAGTGGAAGTAAATCCTGCACGATATCACATTCATTAAAATCATTCTTATTCATTTTTCCCCATCCTTTCTTGAATTTTTATTCTGGCCCTATGATAAGTAACTCTTGCCCAGTTCTCAGTCTTTCCAAAAATCATTCCAATTTGTGAAAAGGATAATTCTCCAAACACTCTCAACTGAAATACTTCTTTATAGGGTTCTTGCAGTTCATGAAGAATAAGATGAATCTGAAGGGCTGTATCTTTATCTTCTGTTTCTTTTTCCAAATCAACAGACGGTGCTGCCACTGTTTCATCTAATTCTGAAAGTCTGGCATTTTTCCGATGTTCATCCATTGCCAAATGCTTTGCAATACCACACAGCCAAGACAATTCACTTGATCTGCCTTCGAACTGTTTCTTTGATGTCATAGCTTTAAAAAAAGTATTCTGTGTAATTTCTTCTGCCAATGCCTGATCCTTTATAATTGTCATTACATATGAATACACCTGCAGGTAATATGAATGATATAGTTTTTCGTAATCCAGAACTGCTCACCTCCTTTTCTTCATAGGTTAGTCGGAGAAAAATTCATTTCGTTACAATATTTTTTCAATTATTTTATATTATTTTATTTGCAAATGAAACCTCTTTATCAAACCCATCAATTTATGTCTCTTTTTTCTTCTCCCAGTAGATTATTTATAGGATCTCTTTTCATGAGGTACTCTTCCGGCGGCTTTACCGCCGGTAAAACAGCAAGGACAGGAAGTGTATATACACTTCCGCAAAACCAGCAATTTAGGGAACCCTGCCCTAAATTGAAAACCTCAAAAACAAACCAATAGCATACACGCAGAAAAGGAGAAAATTGAAATGGCAAACAGAAAAAGAACCGTACAGATTCTATTTTGTGTAACCCCCGAAGAAAAGAAACTTATCCGTCAGAAGATGATACTATCCAGAACCAGGAACATGGGAGCTTATCTTAGGAAGATGGCAATCGACGGCTATATCATCAACACCGATACCGCCCCGATTAAGCAAGTCTATGAAGAGATGCACAAGATTGGTGTGAACATCAACCAGATTGCAAAAAAAGTCAATACCACAGGAGATTTATATTCAGATGAAATGGAAGAACTGAAAAGGATGGTGAATGAACTATGGCATATATTAAAATCTTCCCCATTAAAGTAACAGACAAAAAAGCGTTGGATTACATTATGAATCCGGACAAGACCGAAGAAAAATTGCTGGTTTCCGGTTTCGCCTGCTCCCCAGAATCCGCCGATATCGAATTTGCACTTACCCGTGAATCTGGTAAAAAGAACATTATGGATAAAGGCAACAATCTTGCTTTTCATCTGATTCAGTCTTTCAAACCTGGTGAACTTGATGCAGAAACTGCCCACAAGCTCGGCAAAAAATTTGCGGATCAAGTGCTAAAAGGAAAATATGAATATGTCATCAGCACACACGTTGATCAAAATCACATTCACAACCATATCATTTTCAATGCAACCAGCTTTGTTGACTATCATAAATATGTTTCCAACAAACGCAGTTATCATAAAATCTGCCGAATCAGCAACCGCATTTGTCAGGAAAATGATCTTGTCACCAGTATGCCGACTGGCGAAAAAGGGAAACGCTATAAAGAGAATATGGAATACCATCGTGGAAACAGCTGGAAAGCTAAATTAAAAGTTGCTGTAGATAAAGCCATCTGGTCATCCATCAACTATGATGAGTTTCTTCAAAAAATGAAACTGGCAGGATATGAAATCCGACAAGGAAAGAACCTGGCCTTCCGTGCACCGGAACAAACAAACTTTACAAACCTGAAATCTCTCGGCAGTTACTACACCGAAGAAAACGTATTACTCCGACTTGAGAAAAACCGTCACAAAGTAAAAATGCCCCGGAACGCATCTAGGGAAGTTCGACTGTATGTTGAAATTTCTTCATATGTCGTAACAGGCAACCGTGTCGGTTTTGACCGCTGGGCAAAACTCAATAATTTAAAAGAAGCCGCACGCACTTTTAATTATCTTTCGGAAAATAACCTTCTGAACTATGAGGATTTTCAGCAACATATGGAAGATGTCTCAAACGCCCTCCTTGCGTCAGATCATAAGCTTGCAGAACTCGACGCAGAAATCACCAAACAGGAAGTGATACAAAAGCATTGTGACAGCTATCGTATTTGTAGAAAAGTCATTGAGGATGGGAAAAAAGCTTCAAATCCCAAATCCTATAAATCCAAACATCAATCAGAATATCAACTGCATGATACTCTGAAACAAAAGTTACAAGAACTGGGCATTACAAAGCTGCCATCAAAAGAACGGCAACGCTCCAAAATCTCAAATCTTGAAAACGAGCGTTCCACAGTTTTCCATGAAAAACAGGATTTGCAAAAACGCAAATATACTTTACAGATTATTCAGGAAAATTTCGACTATTTATTATCTTCCCATATCCAGACTAACACCAACAGAGAAGAATCAACACAGATGCATCCGGAATTATAATTGATAATCATTTAAGAGAGTTAAAGCCCCACCAGAAATGATTGAGTGTTTTTAACTCTCTTCATAATTCTTAATCGCCCTCAATTTCAAATAGCAACCTATATTTTTCCTTCTGCCTTTCCAATGGCATCTGATTACAAAATTCTTCTAACCACATATCGCATTCCTCCACCATCATATCTAAAATACCATACTCGGACGATTGCATATCATATTCTTCATTCCAATCATTTACTTCGCTAATATCACTTGAATCACATAATAAATCTGGAAACAGATCCATACAGAAATACAAATAGTAATTGCTAAACCCCAACGTATTTATCAAATAGGATATTTTTTGAAAATCCTTTAATGACATGGAAGTCTGCTTTTTTATTTTTTTCTTATATTCCTCTCCACATAACCTTAAAAACTTTCGTTCTTCTGAAACCACATCTTTTGTTTTCTTCGCTATGACACCTTCTTTTTATTCCTGTGATACTAAATCTAGTCTATTTTGGGGAGCATAAATAACCATTACATCACTATACTCATCCTCGTGATCAATATGTACCCAATAATCTCTTATCCAATATCCCACATGAGTTTTTCCCAATGTATAAAGTTCATTTGTCTTAAAATCCACAAGACAGACTTCTGGAAATCGGCTATTATCGCTACCCCATTTCATTTCATCCTGATACATTTTCAGCACTGTATCCAGACAAGCCTGGCATAAAAATGATTTAATAACATCAAAGTCCGGTTCACATTTTTCACCGTAGTACACTTTACCTTCTAATATACCTCTGTCCGGCATCCCGGACACATGAAAACTGCATTCATCTTCCCCATGCGAAGATGTTGTGATGCTAAGACCTGCACCCGAAATAATTTGTGTTCCATCATCTGAGTAGTGCCTTGTATCCAGTGAAGATATCTCCATTGTATTAAGACAGACCAATCCAATCATCCCCGATTTTCGATAATATGGCATCAGACTTCTTTCATTTTCTCCGCATATACAGCATTCTTCAGAATCTATAACCGACTCTACCTGAGGTAATACAAATTCATTGTCATTCATTTCATGATTTTCTGCTCTTACAACACCACATCCACAACATGCAACAACCATCGTTAAGGCAATCAAAATATTCCTAATCTTCATATTATTCTTCTCCATAAAAAAAGAACAGTTCACAATTTTCTGAACTGCTCTTACTTCTTTAGGCTTCGTATAAAGGATAAAAGAATCTCTCTTTCCTTTGTTTCTAATCCATCCCATATCTCCAATATTTCGCTCTGCTCTTCAGTCAAATCTAAGCGACCACTATCCCCAGCAAAGAATTGAGCTAAAGATATTCCAAATGCATCGCATATCTTTTCAAGCGTAGGTATTGTCGGTATACTTTCCTCTGCTAAAATATTTCCCAAAGCTGTTTGCGACATTCCTGTAAGCTGAGAAAGACGATATTTGGAATACCCACGTTTCCTACATAATTCCGATAATCTCATCGAAATATACTCTTCTGTACGCAAGTATTTACACCTCTTCTCTGATCTATTTCACATCCATTGTACCCATAAATCAGAGAAAATATTAGAGCTATACTACTTATCTAAATACTCCATTAAAATGGAGTATTTAGATAAAAAAAATTGAAGAAAGATCAATTCAAACTCATTAATTTGTACATTTTATCAAATCTAACTTTTTCAGAATATAAATGGCATCCTCTATTCCTGCCACATACGAAATATCCGCATAACGAGCATCCACTGTCTGCATACATGCAATATAATCTTCTATAATCATTTTTTCCTTTTTTGGTAAATTCAGTTCCATGTACCGTTTTGTCAATTCATCCAAATCCTTTTCATCCTGCTGAAAAGTTTCATCTAATAGGCAAAGCTTGTCCCGTGTTTTGTCTATAGTTTCCCCTACAGTCTGATTTAATATCTCTCTGGTCAAAATCTCCATACTTGTTTCCCTCTTTTCTTTGAATGAAATAATCATCTAGCACCTTAAATTGTACAAATATTAATACATTCTGTCAATCCGCCACCTTAACAAGATATTCTTTATCTAAAAAAACGCAAGACAATCTGAAGATTGTACGGTGATAATGCTTGACCAATGAGATTATATAAATATCGTATCTCATAGTTCTAAAAGCGTCCAGTTTTACACCGGACGCTATAATTTATAGAAAATTATATAAGCTCAACCCCTTTCTCCTTACTTTCTTTTCCCTGCTTTTTTGCAATAATCTCCTTATTGATTTGTAGCCGTTCATGAATAGACATCTTTTTTTTCTTCTCAGTCGATTTCTCTGTTTCCGAAAGGGAGCCCTGTTTTAGGGCCCCCTTATCAGACACCTGTTTTTCCGGCATACGCTTTTCCCCAGTTCCATCTACTTTCACTACTGCATCTACTATTTCTGGTGCCTTTTCCTCCAAACTACAGAAGCTCTGAAGATAAGGAATTACATGCTCCTGCATATCAGTAATGTCAGCCATATATGCCTTAAAAGAAACCTCACCCTTTGCCCTCTTATAATTCAACCAGCTTTCATCTGTCAGTTTCTTTTCATTCTGAAGTTTCAGCTGGCTTACAATACCGCCATTACCTTCTCCAATACTGATTTTTTCCTGCATTTTGTGCATCCTATTATCGTCCGGATAATAAATTGTAAAATACATCTGCACTGTTTTTTCCGACAACCCTGTTTTTCCATCTGTTTTAGCGAATAGTTCCGCATCCATATCTGCAACTATTCTATCCAATTCCCCAAACTTCTGAAACTTTCTGCCACTAAGTTCACTATCCTCACAATAATTTACCACTACAATCGGCTCCATTTTCTCCGGTATTTCTGGCTGATATGATTTCAGTTTTTCTAACAGAACTTCCGCTTTTAAGGACTCGTTGCAATCCTCATCCTTAATATCTTTCAAGTGCGAAAAATACTGATGGGCATTTCCACAACGAATTTCCGCTGCGATGATCTCTAAATCCTCCTCCGGATTAAAACGATCCTGATAATCATAAAAATCAAAATCACCGGCCAGAGTATTCAGTGCCGCTGCCAGCTCATCTGCATTCATATTTTCCGGAAAAAGCTGTTCTCTGATGTCTTTTGGCGGATAATATCGAAAATCTGGAAATGCATCCCTTACTGTCTCTAACGCCTCTCGTACCACAGGTAATGCTGCCATAAATGCTACATTATCAAGATTATGCCCCCTGATAGATTTTCCAGAAACAATCGTTACCTCTGCTTCATCGTAATAACTATCATCCGGATCTCGATAAACAAATCCCATTCCATTTCCAAAATAAGTGAGGGATGGATCATCAATAATCTTCTGATACTGTTCTATGATTTCGTTCAGATCAGTACTTTTATAGTATTTCGCCATATTGTGAAACTCGTCACACTCTGCAGCATAATACTCCAGATAAGGTCCTTTTTTGGGTGGTGTATTATTAATGACATTATCAATCATATTGTAGTTTGCCTCTTCCAGTTCCTCGACTTTTGCTAATGGCTTATATTCTCCACTAACTTTCATCTGCTCCCTGGCAATACGTAATATTTCTTGCTCAACCTGCTCTGATTTTTCCCTCAGTTCTTCATAGTCAACGGGTATTCTTTCTACTCCATCCAATCCAACCTCTTTCAGCAGGATGTCAGTCACTTCCCGGATAGAAATATCTGGATCGTTATACACCCCACCATCCATCAGTTTCATTTCTTTATCATAAAAGGAATAATCATATCCCTCCGTTGCCACCTGAATGGCAAAATACTGGTCTCCAATCTGATATGCAATTTCATCCATAACCAGTTCCTGCTCCAGATGCAGGAAGTCCGGCAGTTCACGGAAACTAATACTGTCTACAAAATACGCTTTTACAGTTCCATTTTCATTGAGGACAACGATATCACTGACTGATAAAGAATGACCAGTATAATCTTCCGGGTGGGCAATATTAAATTTCTCATATAGGGAATCCAGCGTATCTCCCTGCCACAGTCTGTCAGCATAAACCATTTTATAATCATCTTTATTAATCTGATATCCGTGACGTTCTATAAAGCTAAAATTCATAAATTTGTAGTTCCGACCAGGAGTATCATCCTCAATCTGATAAATCCCATACATATTCTGGTTCCCCAGAAGCAGCTTTGCTTCTTTCAGAGAAGTGATCTGTGGATACTCCTGCATCTTTACTTCCAGAGCTTTCATTCTTTCCAGTGCATCACGTTCCATCTGGTAATGATCTGCTCCTCTTTCAATTTCCAGACGTTCTCTGACTGCAATCGGATAACTGTAAGTAGTGATCAAATAAACCGTTTCGCCGGCATCATACATTTTTAAGGCTTCATACTTGCCAATCACTACCATTGGAGGAAGCAGATTATCAAATTCATCCATTTCTTCATCCTGTTCCATCATACGCTGCCATGCGGTTTTCTCTATTCCGTAAATACCATCATACTCCATGATCATCTCCCTGCTGGCATATTCTCCAATGGAACCATCCGGCTGCAGACAGAAAATCTTTTCTCCCACACGATGAAGTTCCAATGCCTCCTGTCTGCGGAGAGGATACATATCATTGTTTGTATATCCATATCCTCTCATTTCTGCCATCCCTATGGAACTGTCCGGAAAACTCTGTATCTCCACCCTGGCATCGTCCAGAAGTTCCCCTACTTTCTCTGCATCTGATGATCGTACTGCTTCCGCAAGACTTCTTACCAGTTTCCTGATCAAATATTCCTCTCCCATCATAGAAGCATAATTCATAACCTGCTCTCTCATATCCTCTGTAAAAGAAAGCCCTGTCTGTTCTGCCCGGTCAATTTGTCTCTGCGCAAAATCCCTGATTTCTCTTTCTGACATTGTCATGTTTTTGTTCATCGCCATAAATACATCCTCCTCCAATTATTCTGCTGTCCTTCTGGCAAGCACGATCAGCCTGCCATTTGCACTGGAATACTCACAGGTAGATAAAGAAAGCAGCTCATCATTCTCCCTGACCGTGATCTCGGTTTCATAGAGCTGATAAGCTGCCATCTGCAGTAAATATTCCATTTGCTGTTTTCGTGTTTCTTTATGAACATAATTATAATAATCACCGCTTTTTGCCAAATCGGTCACATATACGGCGGCTACTTCATATCGGTACTTTTGTGTACCAAGAAATAGCGTAATCTCTCTGTGTCCCTCATAAAATGATTTCTCCTTATAACCATTGAGCTGCTTGAACATACTTCCATCTTTCATCTGATGCCCATAAAGAATTAGATGTTCCTGCATCCTGTTCACATCATTTCGGTAATCCAGAAATATTGCTCCACAGATAGCATTTTTCTTATAAAAATCATGATGCAAATAAAACTCATTATCTTCTCCCTGTACCACCGGGTAACTGATATCTGTATCGTCAATGGACAACCAGCCGATACAATCCGCATTTTCTTCCAATAATGCCTGATAATCAAAGACCTCTTCTTGCAGATCTTCACTTTTCTGATCTGACTCATTTGTTTCGTCATTATTATCGTCCTTTTCCGGAAATGCAAGTTCTTCTACCTGAATATAATTTTGCCGGTTATCGTATGAATCAATCCAATAGTCCAGGAGATACTTCCCACATATCAGAAATATCATGACACAAAACACCAGCGACACTTTTTCTAATCTTTTCACATAATCCCTCCCTGTTTTTTGCATGAAAAAGCCGGCAGTTTCCTGCCGGCTCATGCCATATTTAATATAAAATTCCTACGTATTTCCCATTTTCCAGATGCATATAACACTCGTTTATCTGCGGTGACTCCAGAATCTGCAGAACGTATTCCATACCGGTAGCTAATTCCTTTCGCTTAAACTCTTCTAAAGAGATCCAGTAAACCTGCCCTTCATCTGAACTTTTTAACTTTCCACCAAATTCATTTGTCTTATACAGAAACAATACGTTATGTACTCCGCACTTTGTCCAATGATACACACCACACAACCGGGGATTTTGAATTTCAAGTCCGGTTTCTTCCCAGATTTCCCGGATAATGGATTCTTGAAAAATTTCATCTTTTTCAACATGACCACCAGGAAAAGTAGTTCCGGTGTAACTGTCATTTTCCTTATCCAGTGCAAGAACATTGCCTTTATCATCATATATCATGCACATATTCATAAAACAGACGGTATCCGGTTCTCTTCCTTCGTGTTGATTGAAGGACCGTTTCACACGCTTATTGACGTCAGACCGTTTTTTTCTGTAATGACGAAGTACCTCTCCATAAGGAATCCATATATCTGCCGTTTCAATCCTGTCATAAACCTTCGATACAACCTCATCCAGATGTTTATCGTCAGGGAATACATAGTTTTTCTCATAATAAGCTTTGGTTTCCAGATACATCCACTCTGCTATTTTGTCTTTTTGTTTTAATTTCAGATGGGAATACTTTTTATCTGTCTGGAGCAATTTCCCATCAATTATCTTATGATTTTTTTGTGACATTACATCTTCTTCCCCTAACCTTATTTCTATTTCATCTCTTCTATAAACTGAAAGTTTCGAGTTCCTCTCTCATACTTTTTTAACTTCACTCTTTCTGCTTGTACCCAATAAAGCTAAAAGAATCAAGATAATACCTGTAATCGTCATTGCCAAAAAGGTCATATTTACTCCATGCATGGAAGCATTTGCTCCATATTTTTCGAGCGAATTATCTGCCACCATTGTCATAATTGCCACAAAAACAGCCGAGCCTATTGCCCCTGCAATCGTACGAAGAGATGTAAGCAATGCCGTAGCATGTGCAGTCAACTCCTTTTCCACTGTACTTGCTCCCCATGTTACAAGTGGCATCATCAAACAGGTTATCGAAACATTTCTCACAATATTAATCACGGCAGCAATCCATACAGACATATCCGCATTAATAAATATCATCAGTGCATTACTAATTATCAAACCAACAGAACCACTTATGAATAAAGACCTTATTCCAATTTTGTCATATATTTTTCCTGCATATGGACTAATTACTGCTGAGAGAGCAGAACCAGGCAACATCATAAGAGCCGATATAGTTGCCGAAAGACCTAATGTTTGCTGGGCATAAAGCGGAAGTACAATAGATGAACCCATCATAATGAAATATAATAGCATACTGCCTATTACACTTACTGCATAATCCTTGTTAGAAAGTGTTCGCAGTTCCAAGAACGGCTCATCCATATGCAACTGACGATAAACAAACAGCCCCGAACCGATAATACCAATGATAAGAGGCAAAATAACCTGAATGTCTGTGAAACCACAGCTTCCAATATTGCCAATTCCCAATGTAACACCGCCAAATGCAAGAGCGCTCATAACAAAAGATATTACATCAAACTTTTTCTTCACATTATCCAACACATCTTCAAAAACAATAATCGCATAAATAAAAGCAATAATCATGATAACCAAAGATGCAATAAAAATCATCCTCCATCCAACAAGGTCAACCATGATGCCTGCAATCGTAGGTGCAATAATTGGTGCAGCCCCCACTGACATTCCATACCACCCCATAGCTGTTCCCCTTTTCTCAGCCGGAAAGATAGTGAGCGTAATAACCTGTGCCATAGATGTAAGCATCCCATTACCTGCTGCCTGCAGTAATCTTCCTATCATCATCAATGGAAAACTAGGAGCTACTGCGCAAATAACAAGTCCAATACTGAAAATCATAATTGCAGTACAATACAACCGTTTCGTAGGAAAACGGTTTACCAAAAAAGCGGTAAGCGGCATTGTGATTGCCATCATAAGAGAATATCCGCTGGTAAGCCACTGCCCCGTTGTGACTGAAATATTCATATTACGTACAATGGGTGGTAATGCCGTACTTAAAGCGGTTGCAAGCATAGAGCAGGCAATACAGCTAATTACTACATTAACAAATATAAGCATCCTTTTTTTCTCTGTAAGTACTATTTTACTCATAATAATTATTCTCCTTTTTTCACTAACATTGTTAGCTTATTATTCATTTAAAAACTACAGTCGCTAAAAACTGTAGTTTTAATTGCGTTTGAAGCAGCTATTGACTATTTTTTTCTGAATTCTTAATAATTCCCGTGAATCATCCGGTCCTATTATTTCTAACATCTCAGTCACACTATCAATAACCTCTCTACGGTATATTTCTATCTCTTTACATCCGTCTTCGGTCAGGGTAACAATTGTTTGACGATTATCCTGTGCATCTTCAGCCCGTGTAATCCATCCCTTCTTCTCCATAGCATTTAATATTGCAGCAATTCGGGCTGTACTAACAACCATCTCCTTGCTTAATTCTTTAGGATAAGCTACACCATTATGTGTTGACAAATAGTTTAAAACGAACAGTTCGCCTTTTACTAATTTAGACAATTTTTGGTCTACAGGAACTTTTAGCTGCTCAGCACGAACTGCCAGAAGTTCCTCGGCCATCTTTTGATATTCCATTTCATTCTCCTTAATCACTAACAATATTAGCAATTATACAATATCTCATTATAAATGTCAACATACATCAAAGCGATTTTGTTCAATTACAGTTTTTCCAAATAAACTTCAGGTTCCTGGTTACCGACTGTTTTTCTTACAACAATCAATGCCATTCCACAAAATGTAATACACTTATTTCCAGAAAACTTAAAATGTGATGCCGGATTGCCGTTTCCTACTCCAAGAATTCTCCCATTTTTGGCATAAGCT
Source organism: Clostridiales bacterium (assembly GCA_018374355.1). Taxonomy (GTDB): domain Bacteria; phylum Bacillota; class Clostridia; order Lachnospirales; family Lachnospiraceae; genus Oliverpabstia. The sequence continues at coordinate 75,744 of JAHAFI010000010.1, read as the reverse complement.
GAAAATGGAATATCAGCCTGAGGAGAGATATTCCCGCTTTTATCTATTGCCTCTACCCGGTACAAAATCTCTTTATTGCCCTCATAAATTTTCTCTAGCCGTATTTCCACAGGTTTTCCTGCCGTAATCTTTTTATCGCAGACGACCTCCTGATTCTTTCGATACCCCTTTACCTCCAGCCTGCCAGGTTCAAACTCTACATTCCAGGATACGATTATTCCTTTTTTAGTATCCTTTCTTCCAAGGGAATGCCCGTTTAATATCAGTTCAGCCTCATCGCAATTGGTGTATACATCAACCTGTACTTCTAGACCCTCATCCCAGTTCCAGTGCGGCAAGAGATGAATCTGCGGTTCGTCAGTCCAAACACTTTTCCAATAGTAATATGCATCCTTTTGAAATCCGCAGATATCCATTGCTCCATAACCACTCTGTACTGCTGGCCAATTCCAGGGAAAACTTTCCCCCCTGTAATCGAACGCTGACCACACAAATATTCCTCCGAGAAACGTCGCCTGTTTTACATAATGATTCCAGGAATAAGCAAGATTGTTTGGAGATGAAGCTCCACCCAATGTTCCTACAGGAAGCTCTTTTAATCCCATCTGCTCAATCATAAGTTTTATCATATAGCTTCCGCTGTCATAACAATCACAAAGGCCTTTTTCTTTGTTGTCTGCATAAGTTCCTCTTGTAGAAACAAAACTGCCATCTTCACTAGCAATGGTCAACAGTCCAGGGATTGCATCCCGCATGGCTTTTGCATCATCCATATCATAATTGAAGCCTGCCACATCTGGAATTTTTACGTACTCTTCATCCCTGCAGGCATAATGACCTGCCACAGTGCACTGGCGAGTAGGATCTAATTTATGTACATAATCTACCAATGTTTTCAGCAGACGTTTTCCATTTGGAAGCGTAGGCATAAGTTCCTCGTTCTCCAAAGACCACATAAAAATACAAGGGTGATTTCGACTTCCTTTAATGAGTTCTTCCAAGTCCTCTCTGCTATCTTTTGTCATCTCAAATCTTCTGTTTTCATTGAGCACCAGAATTCCCATTTCATCACAGGCACGAAGTAGTTCCTCATCAGCGGGATGGTGCGCACAGCGATAGGCGTTAGCACCCATACTCTTGATCCTAGCGAGACGATAACGGATAATGTCCGGTGTCAATGCATTCCCCACGCCGGCAAAGTCCTGATGGACACAGACACCTTTGATCTCGATAATTCGTCCATTGAGCATCAGCCCCTCCGAGGTATAGCGAACATCACGAATTCCGAAAGATGTATTTACCCTGTCAATTATCTTTCCATTTTTGATAATTTCTGTCACAACAGAGTACAATACCGGTGTATTAAGATCCCAGCGGCGGATGTCATATATCTTCATTACAGATTTTGTGTTACGGCATTTAAAAACTGGTACACATAACATTTCTTCTTTGCAGGCAATAGGGACTCCCTCGGGAGATAATATCTGCGTCTTTACGAGAATTTCTTCTGCTTCTTTTCCCAAACTCTCCGACAACTGTACTGAATCATTACATACTTCTGTCTCAACGTGAATCTCGGCATGTTTGTCACTGATGTTTTTGCAATAAACAAAAACTCCATGGCGTGCTGTATGAATCGGAGAAAGTTGATACAGCCAGACCGGGCGGCAAATACCAGCTCCTTCTGCCCACCATCCCTCTCTGAGACTGTTATCCGCTTTCACAAGAATTACATTTTCTCCTTCATCCCCGTAAAAAATATATTCAGTAATATCACACGCAAATCCGGTATATCCGGAAAGATGGGAATTGATATAGCAACCGTTTACCCATATCGTACTATCACGGGTAATCCCTTCAAATTCCACTATGATCCTCTTTCCCAAGCTGTCTGCTGGAATACGGAACCGCTTACGGTAATATCCAGTTTCAGGCAACAGATACCCTGCTTCAACAGCCTCCGTTTTATCCTCCCATTCTTCCGGACCGACAAAATTTTGTTCTGTACTCCAATCATGAGGAAGTTCAACTTCTTTCCACTTTCCTTCCAGTTGTTTTGCCACATTATAAAGACCGTTTCCGTTTTCTATCCGCATTTTTGCTGCCATATAAGGATGCAGCCGGTAGACAAACCCCTCTTCTTCTGTCAGGTTGCTTGCACCTCCACAAGTTCCCGTCTTTGCTGTAATCTTAGGCACCGGTTTTGAAAACTCTCCAGGATGGAACTGCCATCCACTACAGAAATTATTTTTTCTATCCATTTACCCAACCTCCATTTTTCGTAGAAATTATCTGACCTTTACCAATTTTCCACAGGTAATCCCGCACTCATTGAAACTGTCTACTCTTACCCAGATATCCTGTTCTTTTACCAGCGCGCCAATTCGCTGCTCCTTTTTAAAAGTCTGATAACTGTGGTATAGTTTATCTGGTCTGTACCCCCACAAAATATTGTATCCTGTGGCATCCGATGATTTTATCTTCACTGTCATATCCAAATCTGTTTCCATATATACCTCATAATCCGGCTGCAAAGGCTTATTACCATTTCCAATCCCAAAAACACGAAGTCCAGAAACGCATGGTTTCTGTCTATAAGGGATTTCAAGAATAGTTAGTTTCAGGAAACGCAGTTTTTTCCCCTCTTCCCATATGAGCAGGTCATGGGTTAGATCTGTTTCAGCTGAAGCCTTATCTTCCAGTACAAAATATCTGTTTCCGTCTTCAGAGCCTTCCAGCACCCACCTGGTCCGCATATCTTTTTCTTCAATATATCTAGGCTGAACTCCGGGATGCATCTTTCCCGAAATCGGAATATCCATCTTGTCATCGGCAAAATTAACCTGCACAGCATGTACATCACATTTTTCCCCTAAATCTATCTGCAGCCATTCTCCCGGATTTTCCGAACCCGCACGCCACCATGTCTGTATATTCTCGTCCACTGCCTTTTCCGGCCCTTTCCCGACCTCAAAAGAAGAAGCTTTCACGTCCTTACCATAGCTCAGCAGATACCATGCAGGATCCGCCCATGGATCCATCTTTGCCTGTTCCACGCTTCTCGGCCAATCCCCATAATTCTGGTTGCAGAATAGCTCTCCATCACTGTCAAACCCTGCCGGCCAGATTCCAACACGCCGTTCAAAACTCTGGTTCATGCTGATCCGCATTGTTGATGTGTGCCACAGATTCCCATAAGCATCTTCCATTGTAGAGCCATGCCCTGCACCCGGGATAAACCCTCCCGGTTTATAGGAAAAAGGATTGTTTTCAGCCTGAAAAAATGGACCAAGAGGACTGTCAGACACATAGACACCATCTGCATACACATTATATTCTGCACCCGGGCATGCATATTGAAGATAGTATTTTCCATTGTGTTTTGTCATCCACGGACCTTCAATATAAGGCTGATTACTAAGCAGCCCTCTGATTTGTTCCGCAGTTTCCTCTGCCAGATCAGTCTCTTCCATATTCTGTGTTTCCAGAAATTTTCTGAAAACCTGTTGTAGTTCTTCTCCTTCTATGGGCCGAATCGAATGATCTTCACCCGGTCGTTCATATCCGTTTTCTTTTGCATTTCCACCGATTAATATTTTTTTTCTTCCAAGAGGTTTCATATCCCCCTGATTCAACTCTATTCCCCATACAGGGGTTATATTAGAACAGCCCCAGTAAAAATATATTTTTCCGTCCTCATCTTGAAAAAGATGAGGATCCCAGAAATCAAATGTACCTTCTACCTTTTCATAAGGGCCGTTTATAATATCCTTAGTCCGATAATAGTCACATATTTTTCCTCGTCTCGACGCACAGAAGTAGACATAATCTCCCAGCACACGTATATCCGGAGCATAATCATACAATGGTAGATTATCCGGAAGAGGGTAATTCTCCCAATGTGCCATATCCTCTGATACCCATACCCCCAGTGTCATGGAGGCACATATATAATACTTTCCCTTATAAAAAATCATAGAAGGATCTGCAGCCTCCCTTGATATCTCAATACTGTTACCTTTTCTACGGTCTATCGTAAACTGATAACGATAATTTACATTAATCGGATTGCAGTAATATTCCATATTCTCACCTCTTATACAGTACTCACATTATTATTTCATACATATAGTTTCCTGCCTTTACACGATGAATAGTTCCATCAGGAAGAATGATTTCAGCCTCTACAGGGGTTTCAAATGAAAAACGAATTCGTTCATTCTCATAAAACCATGCAGATTGAATCATTCCGCTTTTGCTTTTATAATATCCTTCCGCATAACCCAAGCGCCTATCAACAACAGGCTGAAGACGAATCTTCTGGAACCCAGGTTGCAAAGGTTTTATTCCGAGAATATATTCATAATAAAACTCTCCAACGCTTCCAAATGCATAGTGATTGAAGGACACCATGTTGTCACCGGATGTCGGTACTTCATCTTCATTGACTGTACCATCTGGGCGTAGTGCATCCCATCGCTCCCATGTTGTCGTAGCTCCCATTTTAATCTGGTACATCCATCCCGGACATTCCTCCTGAAAAAGCATATCATAGGCAAGTTCACACGCACCGGCTTCTGCCAACAGCGGTAGGAAATGTTCTGTGGCAAAAAATCCGGTTTCCATTCCATTTGCACGGACATTTTCCACATATTTCCTAAGAACCTTTTTCCGCAGTTCTCCCTCCTGAATGACAAAGTGCAGTGCCATGATGTATGCAGATTGATAATCACCTGCCACAATTCCATCATTCGATACATATTTCTTGAGATATGCTTCCCTTACCTGCCTCATTTTTTCTGAATAGTACATAGCATCCTTCTGATTTCCAAATTTTTCCGCTGTTTCTGCCAGCACCTTCAAATCATGTACAATGAATGAATTTGATATAGGGCCATTATGGACGGCCTGCCATCGCATATCTTTTCCCGGAGCAAGCCAATCTCCCAAATTCGGAGAAAACCATAGCATTTCTTCACCCATCTTGGATAATTCGGTATCCACAAACATTTTCATGCTCTCATACATCTCATCCAGTATCTTTCTGTTTCCGTAATGCAGATACAGGAGTTCCGGAATAATAGTCACTGCATTCCCCCAGCCTAGCATATTAATCATTCCAATTCCAGCCGGATGATCTGCCGGAACTGTTGCACCAATATAATGATCTGGATCATCAAGCTGTCCCAGCCGCATATCCTGCAAGAATTTCTCCCAGAACTTCTCCGTATCATAATTATAGGCTCCTGTTAGAGCAAAAACATGTCCATCTCCTGTATATCCCATTCTTTCATCTCGTTGTGGACAATCTGTTGGTATTTCCACATAATTTGATTTTTGCCCCCACAACTGATTCTCATAAAGTTTTTGCACAAGCGGATTTCCACAGCTAAAGTATCCTGTTCTTTTCATATCCGTATAGACTGCATAAGCTTTTATCAGACCGGGAACATAGGCGGAGCCGGTAATCTCTACATAGCGAAATCCCATATAAGTAAAACGTGGTCTGTAGATTCGCTTATCTTTACCAGCATAATATTTAATCTGCGCTTTCGCTTTTCTCAGGTTTTCTGTATAGAGTGTGCCGTCGGGATTCAGGATTTCGCCATGACGTATAGTTACAGATGATCCATTGAGTTGAATCGGATTCAGTTCTATAATTCCTGCAAAATTCTGTCCGAAATCCAGAATCACCTTATCACCACAGGAACAAACATGTCTGACTGGCATCTCTTCCTGAATACGTACCTCCATGACAGTTTTCTCGAAAGCAGCCGGAATCTCTTTCTGATATTTTACCGCTTTCCCGATCACCGTTTCTTCTATATCAGCGTGATAGATTTCTCCATCATATTCTCCTGCATATTCGTATGGACTTTCAAGCTCTTCCATATCGGGGCCGGAACAATATCCATCCCGACTGCCATCCATATACTCAATCTTAAGGATACAGGAAATGGCTGGCATATCTCCATATATCTGTGTTTTATTTTCACAGAGAAACCTTCCGCAGTACCAGCCCTGCCCAAGATATAACTTCAGTGTATTCCCGCCTTTTTTTAATAAATGAGTTATATCTTCTTCCTGATACAAAACCCGCCTTGGATAATATGTAAAGCCCGGAGCAAACATCTGTTTTCCGGCTTTTTGACCATTGATTTCAATGTCATAAACACCCAGAGCAGTGCTGTAAAGCACTGCTCTTTTCACTTCTTTTACAATACAAAGCTTTTTCCGAAACAGAAACACTTCGCCTTCTCTGTATTCTCTAGGTGATGTAATAAAATATCTTTTTAACACTTCCATAAAAAAACCTCGCTTATCTAAATTGTTCCAGAGTCCACTCATCCTTCCATTGAATGATAGGATTATCGTTTTCCCAGATTATAGGAAGCCAGACATATCTTGAAAGGCGGGTTTCATCTTCATAAATCTTTTCTTCTTCCGGAAGCTTAAACGAAGACTTTCGCTCATAATCCGGTTCTGATTTAGGAATCATTTGGGCATATTTTTTCATGCTTTTCGCCCGTTGTCTGCAAAGCTCCAAATCAATAATCCATCTGTCGGCGCAGGCAATATAGAGTTCTTTATCGGGTATTTTCAATACATCCGTAAATTGTCCGCCAAAGCTGATAAAATCATCTTCTCCTCTGCATGGGTTTCCAAGATTAGTATATTCTCCATGAATATCGGAGAAACAGTCTATTCTTGAAGGATTTGGATAATACCATGATGTTCCCGATGTAATCAGATAATGCATATTCCCTTTTGTAAAACATACCGGAGCTTCTCTTCCTATACATGCGGTTCCATCCGTTTGACAGTGTACTGAATATTTTCCGGTTACTCCTGTGTAAGTTTCGTCAAGGTCTGCAACTACAATTTCAAAATGCGGACGGTCAAATATTAGATATGCTTTTCCAGTTGCTTCTACATGCAGATCAAAATCTCCCGTGTTCATTTGAAGTGGTTGATAAAACTTACGTACAAACTCATACGGACCAAAAAAATCATCTGCCTGCATAACACACATACACTGATTATTTCCCTCTCCCATGATCTTCAACCATGCTACATACTTACCTGTTTTCTCACAGAAAATAATATGTGGTCTGTCCATACAACGATTGGGATGTAGCGGTGAACCAAAGTCCTCTGTATCCGGCAGAATTATCAGCCCTTTATCTGTCCAATTATATAAATCTTCAGAGATATAACATCGAACTCCCCAATGCCATATATTTCCTCCACTTCTTGTTTTTTCTTTATTTTCTCCATACCAGTAATAGATTCCATCCTTATGAAAAACTGAAAAGCCATGTGCCTGAATCGGTTTTCCCTCTGTATCTAACCATATCTGTCCCGGTCGTATCGATGTATATGCCATTATAATGTCCCTCACTTTTTAATAAAGCTGCATTTTAACTATTCAATATATTAATAAGGCTATTCAGTTCTTCCATCGTCATCCTGCCAAATGTTACGATTGAACGCAAAGGCATCTCCTGCATCATATTCTGAACCATTTTTTCGCTTCCTTCTCCCATATTCTTTAAATTATCTTCTTCGGCAGCTTTTTGACTCTCGGAAGCGCCTCCGCTAAGCAAACTTTGCATAATGGCTCGTCCTTTTTGCGTTTTCATCAAATCTCCAACTGTAGAATCAAAGGTATATGTGATTGGAAGTTCTCTGGTTCCTTCTATATCTACCGGCGCAGAAAGCCGTATGTCTCTTGACGAAGCCCCTATCTCGATATAAAATCTTCCGGTCTCCACAAACCAATCGTGTATCTTCGGTTCATAATATGCGAACGCCCTTTTTTCGAGGTGAAATGTTACGATTGTCTCTTCTCCTGGTTTCAACTCGACCTTGGCAAATTCTTTCAGTTCTCGCACCGGTCTTCCCACACTACTACACTCATCTCTGACATAGAGCTGAACTGTCTCTTTTCCTTTTCTGTCTCCAATATTTTTTATCTTACAGGATACCGACAGTTCCTCGTCATCCGTCATAGACTCTTTATCCAACTTCAAATCACTATATGCATATGATGTATAGGAAAGGCCATATCCAAAAGGAAATAGCACATCCATTTTCTTCCTGTCATAATACCGGTATCCAATGTAGATCCCCTCCTGATATTTAACAATGCCGTCTTCACCTGGAAAATTAAGATATGAAGGGTTATCCTCTATCTTCCTTGGCCATGTTTCTGCCAGTCTACCGGAAGGATTTGCCCTTCCATAGAGAAGTGAGACCGCCGCAGCACCAGTTTCCTGTCCTCCAAGATACATACACAAAACCGCAGATACTTGATCAAGCCACGGAAGCGCCATCGCAGCTCCGCCATGAAGCACAACAATTGTTTTTTTCTGAATCGCAGCTACGGCTCGGATCAGTTCATTCTGTGCTTCAGGTAATTCCATAGTCTCGCGATCACAACCTTCTGTCTCATACGAATCCGGTTGCCCGGCAAAAATAACTGCTGCTGTGGAATGCTCAGCCACTTCTACAGCACGTTTTCTTAGCGTCTTGATATCACCTTCATCATGGGTACAGTAACCTCTCTCATATCTTACGGAATAACCTGACTCGCCTGCTCTCTCTACCGCCCCTTTTACAGATGACACATTGATATGACTAGATCCGCCCCCCTGATACCGGGGCAGATCTGCAAACTCACCGATGAACACCACATCTTCATTCTGCTGCAGAGGCAGTGCCCCGTCATTTTTCAAAAGTACTGCACACTGTTCTTCGCTCTCTCTGCTAATCTCAGCACATTCTACTCGGTTGATCACAGTATCTGTCTTTCTCTTGTCCTGATAGTCAGAGACCAGCTTCAAAACATTTTCTACTGCTTGATCTAGTATAGATTCATCTAGTTTTCCACTTTTTACCGCGTCGATGATGGCCTGATCCTGTGCTCCCGGACCACCGGGCATCTCAAGATCCACCCCTGCTTCAAGCCCCATAACACGGTCTTTTACTGCTCCCCAGTCGGTAACAACCATTCCATCATATCCCCACTGATTTCTCAATATCTCGGTGAGCAGTTCTCGGTTTTCTGAGCATGCTGTACCGTTAAGGGCATTATACGCACACATGACGCCCCGAATCTTGCCCTTTTTTACAATAGTTTCAAATGCCGGAAGATAAATTTCATGCAGAGTACGTTCATCCATATCAGAAGAACCTGACATCCTTCTTGTTTCCTGATTGTTTGCCGCAAAGTGTTTTACACATGCGGCAATTCCTTCATTCTGTAACCCCTCCACATATGCACATCCAAGTTCTCCCGCAAGGTATGGATCTTCAGAAAAGTATTCGAAGTTCCGACCACACAGTGGACTTCTCTTCATATTAACACCGGGGCCGAGAAGCATTCCTACGCCTTCCGCCTGACACTCTTTTCCCAGTGTCTCTCCCAGCTTTTTCATAATACTACGGTCAAAAGATGACGCAAGTGCTGATGCCGTCGGGTAGCAGACTGTCTCTATGCTCTCGTTGATCCCCAGGTGATCCCCCTCACCGACCTGCTTACGCAGGCCGTGAGGGCCATCACACATCATCATATCCTGAATTCCTAACCGCTTTACCGGCTTTGTATGCCAGTAGTCTCTTCCCGAGCAAAGAGAAGCTTTTTCTTCAATTGACATTTCAGATACAACTTTTTTTATATCCATGTTCTCCCTGCCTCTATTTCTTTTTCTTTGCTTTTTTTGCTTCTTCTTTTGCCTTTTTTTCTGCCAGTTTTTTCTGATATTTTTCCTCTTCTTCCTCGAAGTTCAGTCCTTTGCGCTGGCATTTTTCTTTCAGTTCCCTAATTCTGTTTTCTTCTGCCAGCCTGTCGTTCTCTTTCTGTTCAATTGCAGCCTGTTCCTCAGTTGAAAGCCATACTCTTCCTTCTGCAGCCGCTTCCGCTTTGTGACGCGCAATAATATCAGCCTGTATCTGTGGCAATTCTTTATCCAGTTTCCAGATTAGGAAAAGAATAAATACGATGACCATACCAATAGCATAAAGACCCTGATATTCGAATACAAAGAAATTTTTAACTGTCTGCGTCTGCTCTACCCACGTTCCGTCAGCAGCCGGCGGAATATATCCAGATACATTCAGGCCAAGATTAAACAACCCCTGTGCTACCCCTGCCGCTACCGTAAAAATAATTGTATAAATAGACATGGACACACCATCTACACGGAAACCGGATTTCCACTCTACATGATCCATGGCATCTGCAAGCATGGCTATCATGATATATGTAATTGGAAGAACACCGATTGCACGAATGATCAGCATTATAAGTACCCAACCCATATTTTCCGGCTTCAGGCAGAATGCAAAACCTGCTACAATTGCCAATATAAGTCCTGTCTCCATGACCTTTGCTTTTCCGAATTTTCTAACCAGTGGCCACATGATAAGGATTCCGATACCAAGTGGAAAGTTTCCGATAGCAGAAACCATGGTCGTTGTAATACCGTCGTTATATGTTCCCAATACCCAGTTACAATAGTAAATCAGACTGCTGTTCTGAATATTTGTAACCAACTGAATCACTATTTGAGCAATCATAAAGACTACCCAATATTTGTCTGTCAAGCACGCTTTCAACTGTTCCATAAAAGAAACTGTTTTTTCGTTTTCTTGTTCAGCCATTTCTTCCGTAACACGCTCTTTAGTAAAGAAATACTCCAGCATGATACATGGCAGCATGATAATGGAAAAGATCACTATCATTAGGCGCCATTTTGCAGGATCAACTCCCAGTGCAGGGAGTACCAGCATAGGAAAGAGCATTGCCACAAAAAAACCAGGAATCAGACACATCGCCATGTTGGAAAGCATTGCCACACCATCACGCTGCTTCGAATTTCTTGTGGACAGCGGCACCAGCATCATGTGACTCATATAATAAATAGTATATCCGATAGAATAATACAGATTATAGCTGAATATGATCCACACTACCTGCACTGTCTGATTTGCGTTTGGAATCGAAAAACAGAGAATTGCACTGATAAAAAGGATTGGCGCTGCAAAGATCAGCCATGGTCTTGCTTTTCCTTGTCTGCTCTTTGTCGTGTCAATGATGCGCCCCATAATCACATTAGTGATCGCATCAATGATTTTGGAAACAATCGGAAATATAAGAATAAACGCGCCCCCTGCGATTCCTGTAATCTTCGCCACATCTGACCAATAAATATTCAAATACTGTGCCATAATCGCATTCAGTATAATAACGCCTGCAGGTCCTAGAAAAAATCCGAGCCACCGTTCTTTATTCTCAACATTTGCGGAATGTATCTTTGAATCTAACTTCTCCGATGAAAACATTTTTCCAAAATTATTAAAACTCATCTCATATCCTCCTTTAATCCTTTACTTCATTTCATCTTCCCACACTTTTGCGTAAAATCCTCTATTCTTCCCGTCAATGTAAGCGGATTCTGTTATTCGAAATTTTCCTGTAAGACGGATATCCTTTGAAGAACTTCCAATTTTCACAGTCATATCTCCTGCTTCTGTCAGCCAGTGCATATCCTTGTCCAAGAATGCAAACTGGTCTGCCTTCATAGAGAAATGAAGCCTTTTTCTTTCTCCCGATTTCAGACAGGTACGGCAGAATCCTGCCAGTTCCTGCCCTGGACGCAACATACTTGCCAATTCATCAGTTACATAGAGCTGAACAACTTCTTCCCCGTCAATATCACTGACATTCTCTACTGTACAGGATACTTCCACTGTTCCGTCCACATTTACATCTTTCGTAATCTCCAGATCTGAATAGCGAAAACTTGAATAGCTTTTTCCCTCACCAAAATAATACAGCGGCATTTTTGTTCCCTCTACATATTTACTGATGACCATTCCGCTTTCATCCATATATCCGCTACCATTTCTCTGGGAGGCATAAATTGGAATCTGACCTTCATTCCTTACCGCTGTTACAGGAAGCCGTCCTGCCGGGTTGTAATCCCCAAACAGAACATCCGCTATTGCCATTCCTCCAGTCTCACCTGGGAACCAGTTTTCCAGTACCGCATTATAATTGCCGCAGATATATTCACTGCAAAGCGGTTTGATATCCATATGAATGTAAACGGCAGGTGTTCCTGTTCTGGATATCTCTTCCGCAAGCTGCTCCTGTACTCCAGTCAATCCGATTCTGTCGCAGTCAATTCCTTCTCCTGTAGTACAGTTGCCTCCCCAGCCATATTTTCCGCCGCCTGTGACGATTACAACATCCGCATTACGCGCCGCTTCCACTGCAACATCAAAACCGGATCTGTCATTTCCAGCCACATCACAGCCTTTTTCGTACCTTATCTGCGCATGAGGGCACTTTCTCCGGACTGCTTCCAAGATTGTTATCGTCCGATCTGCGTACAGATCTTTGAGATGCTCTTCCACTGGCGGGAAGGAAGCCCTTACTGTACTTCCTGGAAGATAAGGCTGTTGGTTGGGATTATCGCCTCGTTGCGACACCCCTTGCATTCCCGGCATATCTGCCATTGCTCCCGTAGTATCTCTGTCAAATGCAGCTGGATATGTATAACATCCGAACAAAAGACGAATAGAATCTGCATGCGGTCCTATAACGGCAATTTTTGATATGCCTTTACTCAAAGGTAAAATACCATCGTTTTCCAGCAATACAATTGATTCTCTTGCCGCTTGCAGGTTGTGCGGTGCCGTCACATCCATGTCATATGCCTCTCCAAGAAGTTCTTCATGCGCACCAGGTCTTTCAAAAAGCCCCATTTTTTCTTTCATTTCCAAGATTCTGCGTACGGCATTATCCAACTTCCTACTTAATTCTTCATCTTCATTGATTACATCAAGTAACTCTTTTGTATAACCATATGGCATAGGAAGTTCTACATCCATGCCTGCCTCCAGGGCTTTTTTCCCTGCTTTTACCGGTGTATCACTCAATTTAAGATCTACCAGCTTATTGACCGACATATAATCTGACACTGTAACCCCTTCAAATCCCATTTCATCCCGCAAAAGTTCTGTGAGAATTTTTTCAGATCCGATGATTAAATCACCATCTACAGAACCATAAGAATTCATAACAGATCCCAGATGTGCTTCTGTAATTGCCGCCTGGAATGGTTTTGCATATACTTCTCTTAATTCCCTGTCTGGAATCGGATTAGCGGCCATATTCAGCCCTCCCTCACTCATTCCGTACCCTAGGAAATGCTTGGCTGTAGCCAAAACGCCTTCTGAGAGATTTTCAGTCTGCAATCCTTTCGTGTATGCTACACTCATAGCGGCACAAAGTGTCGGATCTTCGCCATATGTTTCGCCTATCCGCCCCCAGCGCGGGTCTCTCGCCACATCCATAACCGGAGACAAGGCCTGTCTCAATCCCACACTCAGCATCTGTTTCCGTATAATATCTGCCATTTTCTCTACCGTATCAGGGTTCCATGTAGCCCCCAACCCGATAGCTGACGGAAACACAGTGCCCGCTGGTGATACAACTCCCGTCACTGCTTCTATATGGCGCAGTGACGGAATACCACAGTTTTCTATAAGGATCCTCTGCTGTTCCTCAGCCTCTGCAATCTGTTTTTCCAGGCTGTCTCCGCATGTAATCGTTGCGATTGCGCCCAGACCATCCGGAAAACGATTCAACATTTCTGGGGGAATAGCATCGCTACCACAAAACATTCCCTGTATTTGAGCCAGCTTCTGCTCTGGGGTCATCTCTGCAAGAACCCTATCAATTGCAGTTTTTTCTTTTTCCATACATCTATGCTCCTTTCGTCCCCTCTAATAAAAGAGGATATTTATCTGATCAGTTATAAGGCTTACTGCCTCTTGGACATAAGATAGCATAAGATGTTTTTTGAAAACATACATTTTTTATACTTTCTATACAGAATTTAAACAAAAAAAGATGCCGAGGCATCTTTTTTTGTTGATTCATAAAAGTTATTTCTTTTCTATAAACTCCATTACCTGATTCTCTTTTCTATAATTAAGTGGTGTCATTCCAAATTCTTTCTTAAAATAAGCGCTGAAACGGCTAGGTGAGGAAAAGGAAAAAAATTCAGCAATCTCGGCTATGCTGTATTGTGAATATTTCAGCTGATTTCTTGCCGCTTTCAATTTCATTTTCATGCGATATTCTGTCATTGTCATCCCTTCATGTTCAGAAAATACTTTTGAAAGATACTCTGTGCTTACTCCCAGATGATCAGCTATATCGCTAGCCCGTATGTTTTTTGTGATCCTCTGTGCAATATAGTCTTTGCAGAACTCTACATAATAGTTTCTCCGTTTATTCTGTTTTTCCCGGCGAACTCTTGTTGCATAATCGATCCGCATATTCCGCATCAGGTTCAGGATTTCATCATTATTCTTACATTTTTCAAGTTTATGAAGATACAAGTCACTTAGGTCACATGCCTCACTAAAACTTAATCCAGCGTTAACTGCTGTCATCCGAACCTGTGCCTGTACAGTAACAAATAAATACTCTATTTTCTTCCTGTTACTTTGAGCCATATCTCCCAGCACCTTTAGGGAACTAACTGTTCTGCCTGCCCGATTCTGGAAATATTCCACATCTCCGATGGCGATTGCCCGACACATATCAGCCTCTTCTAGCTGTCCTAACCGTTCTATATCCATGATGGATCTCTTCGACTGATATTCTGATAGTTCTTCCTCTGTTACTATATCGTTGTTCTCCCGCTCTCCATTTCCCATCAAATCAGTGTCACTGACTTTCTCGTGATTTATCTGAATAAATCCAAGTGCCAGCATATTCATAATTTCTTCATAAGATTTTACAGGAATTTTCACATCTTTCATAGAGATACCATACTCCTGATAGAATTCAAACATCTGCTCGATTCCCGGAGTACTCCATGCAACTGGGCCAAACAGATACAAGCAGTTCCCATCATCCAGAAATGCACCGAAAATGAACATATCATTGTCTACTTCTACAACTGGACCTTTTCCGTTCCCACATTTATTGCGCAGATTTGTCACAGTTTTTTCATATGCACTGAATTTAATATTAGTAAAGTCTCCAATTCGGATAATCAGCTTATTCTGACTGTCATAAATCTGACATCCCACTTGAAATGTCAGATATAAATATTCCAGAAAGCTCTGGTTAATTTTTGAGATTGCCATATATGTCAACTGCCTTTCACCTTAAATAATTTAATGGTATCATTACTTTTTTCTTCTGTAAAGATACGCTTCTTATGATTTTTTATATAAAAGCTGTTCATGGAAGGTGTACTTATACAACCGGGAAACCGTATCCAGAAACAGCATCCACTCTTCCGGCTTTGCCGCTATGTCTTTTGCGACCTCCTCCGTCAGATGCTGCATGATATATAATTTATTTGCCATATTGTTTTCATCTCCCTTGTCACTCAATCACCGTCTCCTTTACAGGCTTCTTCCTGATAGAAGATTTGCTCGCTGTAACAATTCTCTTCTTCTCTTCCAGTGATTCTTTAATGGACTTCTTCTTGTTTCCTGCATAGCCATATTCTTTTGCAGCCTTTTCTGCCACTTTCAAATTCACATCATCTAAATCCACAGAATAATGGATTTCATCCATGGGCAGTACTTTCTTTTCCCGGAAGGAATAGTAAGACTGGTCTCCACCCAGAATGATATGGTCTATGACAGGAACTCCCGCCAGCATACAAAGTTGCTGTATCCTCCCCGTGATTGCAATATCATCCCTGGAAGGAGTCACATTTCCACTGGGATGATTATGGAACAAAAGAATGGATGCCGCATTCGATAAAAATGCAGCTTTCAATATCTCCCTTGGATGGACCAGCGACTGATTGAGGCTTCCCATACTTACAATGGTCATGTTGATCGGAGTATTGTCGCTCCGAAGATGAACCACTCCAACCACTTCCCTGTCATAATCCTGAAAGGCATCCCCTAACACCCGCACCGCATCTTCCGGTGTACAGATTGCTGTTTCACTAAGCAATGGAGCATCTTTCACCAGTCTTACCGAAACCTGTTCAAAGCTGAATTCTTTGTTCGTCATCTGCCACCTCTTTTCTCATGGGAATCTGCAGGATAAATTCCTTATCCTGCTGTTCTTCCAGACATTTCCGGATGAAATCTGAAAATGCTTTTTTACTACTATCTTTCTTTGCCATTTTATTCATCTGTACCCCCTACTCTACGGATTCTAAATATTCCTGAATCACGGAAACCTGAGACTCCAGTGCATCTGGAACCGATTTAAAATTGTAGCTGTTCCTTGCTTTTCCAATCTGGTCTAAAAGATATTCCGGCTTCAGATCTCTTTCAAATCTTTCTCTTATTTCATTTCCGTATAAACACCATTCTGACATATACATTCTCCTTTCAAAGGCGGAAACCGCAGATGCAGCTCCCACCTCATACAAATGCAATTACATTACCATTGCTACATCTTTGGATTTACTGTGTGATTTTCCCACATGATTCTCCGATTTGATCTGTTCCTTTGCTTTTTCCAATTTTCCATGAAGCCCGCCTTTTTCAGCCTCCGTTTCCTTTTCCTGCTGTTTTCTAAGTCCCCGCTTCTCAGCGTTTTCCATGACTGCCGTCTTTCCATCACAGAACTGGACTTTATTAGAAAGACGATCACTCAGGTCTACCTGCGTCGCATTGATCTCTTTTACCATCGCATTTAATTCATGCACATCAAAAGCACCATTGTCCGGAAGAATCAATGTCTCATGAATGGATGATGGAAGAATAAAAAAGTCACCTTTCATAAACTCTCCCACCTGTTTGCGGATGTCTTCCTGGATGATCAGGGAAGCGCCATTCTGTTTGAGATCATTGGTCAAACAAAACATAGGCTGTGAAAAAGCATTTATATCTTTTTTTCCTTCCAGCAAATTACTCGGTCCTTCTCCTCCAAAAACCATTGCTTCCATCATTTCATCCATAGAAAACAAGACTACGCCACGATGCTGATCTGCTGCCATCGCATCCTTATGAAGCTGTTTCTTATCAACACCCCAGGTATCCAGAAGATGATCTGTTACCGGAACACTCGCAATTCCGTCTTCATTTTCTGTAAGATTTACTGTGTAGTATGCTGCAAAATCCCCATGCATGGTCACCACTTTTCCTTCCAGACGCTCCTGATTCATTTCCGGTTCACAGATACGCACCTGCAGCTTATCTTTCACATAGTCATAATCAAGGATGCCATTGATATTGACATCCATCTCATGGTCTGCAAATTCAATCCTCTGATCTGCCACATCGCCTACACAGGCATCCAAAGGTTTTCCGTTCTGATATTCCTGATAGAAAGAATCCAGATATACAGTCGGCGTGACTGCTTTCCCTTCCTCCGGGATGACCAGTGCCGTCAGTGTCAATCCATTTTCTTTTGCAACCTCCTCCAGGCGAATACTTGCACCCGCAAAAGAATCCGGCAGATAATCCTGTACGTTCTCTTTCACATATTCAAAAAAATCTTTTCTGTTCATCATAAGCCCTTACCCCCTTCTGATCATGTGCTGGTTCATTCTCTTTTTGTTTACCATCTGTTCTGCTTTTTTCTGGTAAGCCATCATTCTCTTGAAAGCTCTTTCCTGCATTTCTCTTCCTGCCTGCATAGTGTTCATTGTTTTCTTCATACTTTTTTACCTGTCCTTTCCTATTTTTTCTATGAGAAAAGGGAGCCTCAAAACAAGGCTCCCTGCTCATATAAGGTTACTATTTTCTTTTTCTCTTTCTTCTGACTGCAAAAATGGTTGCTGCACCACAGATAGATACTGCCATCATAAGGATTGGAAGCCAGAGATTGGTTTCATCGCCGGTCTTTGGTGATCCAGAGGATGGTGTGGAATCCGAAGGTGTATATCCCGGATTTTCTGGTGTTTCTTTCTTCTGGTTGGTCAGATCAAAGGTCACTTCCACAACCGGAGTACTGTCATCTGTATAAGTAAAGACTACCTCGTGCTCTGTCTGTTCCAGTTCATAACCATCCAGCGTTTTTGTTTCCACCAGATAATATTTCTTTTCACTGCTGTACTTACCATCTTTGTAGGAAGCAATCTCATAAAGGCTGCTTTCCGCATGACCGGCAGCATCGGTCTTTAAGGTCTCCAGCACTTTTCCTTTGCTGTCACGGAGTTCAAATTCCACGCCTTTTAAAGGCTCTCCAGTTTCTTTGCCCGTTTTATTCAGGATGACTTTTCCCTTTGCAGTATCGTCCTTCATGGCAACTTTCTGAATCTCTCCGGTATCCTTTACTTCAAAAGTCACATCGGAAGAAAGGATAAAGCCTTTTGGTGCCTGTTCTTCCCGCAAGGTGTATCTGCCAATCGGCAGTTTCTCCACATAGTGTGGCTCTTCTGTGGAAGTCCAGCTTTCTACCACCTGATCATTTGCATCCAGAATGGTCAGCTTCGCCCCCGGAATCTCATGGTCTCCGGTAATGTCCGTTTTGCTGATCTGCACCTTTGTCACGTCATCCTTCATTTCATGCTTCTGGATTTCAGCAGTATTCTCAATGGTAAATTCAATACTTTCTGCAGTTACATATCCATCCGCCGGTTTGATTTCTGTCATAGTGTAGGTCTTTCCGACTACCAGTTCTTTGATCACATGAGCTTCTTCTGTAGATACCCATTCATTCACAACATTGCCGTCCTCATCGGTCACTTTCAGCTGGGCACCCGGAAGTTCATCCCCTGTGGTCAGGTCGGATTTTGTCAGTTCCACAGTCGTTGCCTCATTTTCAAAGGTAAAATCGTAACGTACCTCTGTCTGATCAGCACCGGCATATTCAAAGGTGAAATCCTGTTCTTCATTGGTGGTCACAAAACCATCCGGAGCATACAGCTCTTTCACATAATAGTTTCCGTCCACTGGAAGGTCTGCCGTAAAGGTGATCTGCCCATTCTCATCCGTTGTCTTAAGCTCAATCAGCGTATCTGCTTCCATCAGGACATCCCCGCTGGCATTTTTGATATCTTCCCTTGTAAACAATCCGAAGATACCGCCTGCAAGCACACGATCTGTCTCCTTCTCTTTTTTCAATACTGTCACTTTGACTTTCTGGCGGTTATTCTGCCATGCCTCATCATAAGTTACCACCGGAGTATCCTGGTCACGGTAACTTAAATCCACATATCTCGGCTCTCCATCCAGTACATAGCCATGGACTGTTTCCGCTTCTTTCACATAGTATTTTCCAACCGGAAGGTCTCCAAGCTGTGCAATACCATTGGTATCAGTAGTAATCGTTCCCACAAGGTCATCTGCCTTGTAATAATCTTCGCTGACACCATCTGCCGCTTTGATATCTTCTGCAACATACACGTTGAAGGTAACCTCCTGAAGGCTGCCGGTGATATACTCAAACAGATGCTCCACGGTTCCCTTTGCGTGATCCATCAGAGTGATCTTATCCAGAAATTCGCCCTTTTTGTTGATGATGAGAAGACCAGTCGGTACTTCATCCTTCATTTCCACTTTCTGAATCTCTACGGTATCTTCTACGGTAAATTCCACATCCGTTGCTTTCAGATATCCGTATGGTGCAAATTCTTCACGAAGAATATAAGTTTCCCCTGCTACCAGACGTTTGATCATATGCGGTGCATCCTTTACAGAAGTCCACTCATCCACAATGTTTCCTTCCTGATCCAGAACTTTCAGGCTTGCACCATCCAGTTCTGTCCCTGTGGTAATGTCAGATTTCGTAAACTCAACTGTCGTCGGCTCATTCTTCTTTACGGACTTTAACACTACCATTGCTACGTCTTGTCCCTGATAGGAGGCATCAAATGTCAGAATCTCATCGGAAGATACAAAACCTGCCGGAGCTTTCAGTTCTTTGACATAGTAACTGCCAAGCGGAAGATCCAGGGTACATTCTGCCTGTCCTTTTTCATCAGAAGTCATTTCCTGAAGCAAGGTATCTGCCTCAACGATTACTTTGCCGTCTACGGTAATGTCTTCTTTGTTGTAGATACCAAAGACAGCACCTGCCACAACAGCACCATTCTCCGCATCCTGTTTTTCAACAGTAATGGCTACCTTTTGTCTTTCATCACCGATCGTTAATTCCTTCTCCACAACAGGGGTATTCTGATCTTCATAAACAAAGACAACTTCTGATGCATCCGGGTTTAACATAAACCCTTCCGGAGCTGTTTTTTCAATCACACGATATGCACCAAGCGGAAGATTTTCGGCAACAGCTTTTCCATCTTCGCCGGTTGTGATTGTAGTCACCAGCGTATCTTTCGCATAAACAACAATACGGTTTCCATCTGCATCCTTCTGGTAATCCGGGGAATAGATATCCTCTGCCGCATACACCTCAAAGACAGCATCTTTCAGGAACCGTTCTTCATAAATGAAGTCTTTCTTAAATCCAGTCAGCATCTCTCCTTTTTTATAAACCGTCAGCTTGCCTTTGACCGGATGGTTCTCATAAGGTACTTCAATCACTACATCCCCACTGACAGAATCCATCTGGTAAGCAGTATTGGAATCTACTGCAATCTCCACATAATTCTGGTTCAGCGTATAACCGTCCGGAGCTGTCACTTCTTCGATCCGGTAATGTCCGATACTTAAGTTCTTCGGAAGGATCAGATAGCCCTGGCTGTCTGTAAAATAGGATTTGTGGGTAACAGTGGTCGGATAAGTAGTTACCTGTTCCACATATTTCTTATGATCCAGATCATAAATCTTAAATTCCGTACCTGCCACAAGGACAGATTTCTTTGTTTCATCATCTTTTTTAACAATTTTCAGCTTCGCCTTAAACTCATCATCCAGAAGGATACGCCAGATCTGCGGCTCATCCGGATGGTTTTCACTGATGGTAACAACAAAATCATCCACCGGCTTGTAATTGTGCGGTGTTGTTGTTTCCTTCACAAGGTAAGTACCATACGGAAGCGGGGTGCTGCAGGCATATCCTTTTGCATCGGTAAACATTTCTGTTTTTCCATCTGCGGTCAGCACTACCGGCTTTGCAGATGCAAAATCATAACTTCCGTCCGGATTGGTTTTTAAGCTGCTCTTTAAGTAAGCGGTAAATCCAGCTCCCTTTAACAGGTCGGCATCCGTCTTTCCGTTGTTGGCTGCTTTTATCACCTGGAACGACTGTTTCATTACCTGCTCGGAAGATTCTGTGCTTCTCTCAACCGTTTTTACAAGGTCACCTTCATAACTGCACTCCAGATCATATTCCTGTTCGTCGATCAGATATCCAGTAGGCGGTGTGATTTCTTTCACATAGTATTTTCCAAGGTACAAATCTTCTACGGAAGCATCACCCTTTTTGTCCACAGTCATGGTTGCAACCTGGCTTCCTGCCTTATAAAGGATGCCGGTTTTTCCATCCGGATGAACAATGTTCTCTCTTGCATAGACACCATAAACAGCACCTTCAAAAGTTGCATCTCCCTGTGGATTTCTTCCGGTTTCCTTATCTTTTTTCACCAGATGGATCGTTGCATTGACACGTTCATTCTCAAACGTATGGGTAAATGCAACAGATGCCTGTTTATCATTGGTGTATTGAAACTCAAAAGAAAACACATCCTCACTGTTGCGGAAATAATTTACCGGTGCCTGCAGCTCTTTTACATAATAGCTGTGGTTGATCGGCAGGTCAGCCTGATATACGGCATTTCCATCATTTCCAGTGGTTGCTTTTTCAATCAGGGTATCTTTTTTTACTACGATATTTCCTGTAACATCCGCAATATCTTCTGCCGCATACAGCCCATAAATACCACCGGAAAGCGGATTCTTTGTGGTATCGTCCTGTTTTACTACAGATACACTTGCCTTCTGTCTGTCATTCGTGAATGTCACATTTCCAACTGCCACTTCTACCGTCTGGCCGGCATAGCTTAATGTGACGGGTTTGGATTCCCCTTTGCATACATAATCCGTCGGAGCTTTGATTTCTGTCACAACGTAAGAACCAAGATGCAGGTTCTTAAGAGTTGCACTTCCGTCTTCACCGGTTGTCAGTCCTTCTTTTACCAGGTCCCCTTTTTTGTAGACTAAGGTTCCATCGGCAGCTTTGATGTCTGCACCGGCATACACGTTATAAACAGCACCTTTCAGTCTCTGCTTTGTGTACTGGAATACAACACCCGACTCTGTAACGGATGCACCGGTCAGCACTTCCCCTTCTTTGTAAACAGTCAGGTCTGCAAACTGTTCCTTATCGGAAACTTCTTTCTTTGTAGTGCCTCCGATCACAAGATTAATTCCATAGGCCTTTGTATCCAGCACATAACCATTGGGTACAGAAATCTCTTTCAGATATACCGTATTCTGTGTCTTTTCAATCGTGATACTGGAAGCACCATTGACATCCGTTGCAGGCATCTTTGCAATCAGATTTTTTCCTGCTTCATCACTGTAAATGCCATAGACTGCACCGGCTACTTTTGCATTGCTTCCGACATCTTTCTTCACGATCTCGATGGTTGCCATTTTTACCCATTCTACAGAAAAATCGACATACTTTTCAGCGTCCACGCCTTCACCAAACACAAAAGCAAGATCCTGTGTAGAACTTCCGGTTGTTATTTTATAGGCAGAATAATCCTTTGTAATGCTTCCCGTCATGGTTGCTGACCAGGATCCTTTTACGTCCTCTGCCTGAGTCAGTGGAGCGGAAAGATAAAACTTCGTACCACCAGATACTTCCACGCTTGCTCCTGCAGCACTTGTTTTTCCGGTTGTCACGTTATGGAATTTCACACCGGAAGGAAGTTTCATTGTAATGGTCTGAAGGGCATCTGCATTAAAGGTAATCTGCTCTGTTCGTTGTTCATTTCCGTCAATATACGCTTTTACCTTACTATTCGTAAATGACATGTCAGCATTTGGGATTGCAGGTCTTCCAGTACAGTAGTTGTATACTTCCATTGCCAGTGACTGGCCAGTACTGTTAGTCCCGTAAAATGCAGAGCTATCGCCATACGCATAAGCTGCAGCCATATGAACGATAATAAAACGTTTTCCTGCCGAAAAATCAGAATGATATTTTGCAAAAAAGCTTTCTGCCCCGGCAGCATCCGTTCCATAGTAGCAGATCTTTGCAAGTGTCTGATTATCTGCAATCTTTGTGATTGAATACGTGCCAGAAGGTGGTCCTGGTTTTGCTGGTTGAACGCAATATGCTGTAGCACGAACAGTTCCATAAGAAATATAGTAGGGCTCAGTCAAATAACTACCAAGACCATAATCAGAATATCGGTACAGCGGTCCCTTTTCTACCGTTACATATTGTGTCCCCGTTGCAGATGCAAGTTTTGGTACTGCCGCAAATGTCACCATGTCCCCAGTTTCCATTTCAGCGATTTCAACTTCCTGTTCCTCTGCCTGTTCCAGTACATCGTGTAATTCCAATCCAGATTCCTCGTCCAAAGTATCCTGCATCATAATCTCCTCTGCCAGTGCATCAAAGCTCTCATTATCCTCAATCAGCTGCGAGTCTGCCTCCCCATCATCTTCGCTTTCCTCCGTACCACCGGAGCCGGATTGTTCACCGCCGCTTTCTGATGCAGCCTGCACCTCTGTTACTGCTTCTTTTACGATCAGGTTCCTGCTGATCTGGTACTTCGGATGTGCCTGATTGGTCGGTTCCACATAATAAACAGCCTTATAGCAGTCTGCATGATCCGTGGTAAAATCCTTACCTTCATCACTCTTTGCTTCCTCAAAAGTGACTTTTACTTTTTTGTCATCTGCAATCTTCAGACCAGTAAAGTCAATCTCCACATCAAATTTACTGCCAACAGTAATCTCATAGTCCTCAGCTTTTACCACCTCATCTTTGTCAAGCATATCCTTGACTTCTTCATAAAGAGGCGGCTTTTCTTCCACTTTGGGTTCCGCTGCATAAGCAGTCATGGGCGATAACACCGTGGATAACAGTGTCATCCCTGCCAGAAATCCAGCTACAAGTTTCCTCAAATTTCCTGTTTTTCTCATAGATTGTGTCCTCTCTTTCATTTTTTATATAAAAACAGACAGCACTTTGGCTGCCTGCTTCTTACTTACCGCTGTGGAAAATGCAGGTTAAACTGCACTTTTCCTTCACTATCAGTTACCATCTCTATTGTGGCTTCATAGCTTTTCCCGGTTCTTTTCGATACCAGATCTTTAAAATGGGCTTTGCCCTTATTCAAAAATTTCTTTGCGGTCGTTTTGTCCATCTTTTTCCCCTGGCTTACAAGGAAATGGTCATCCTTCCACAAACAAAACCGGCAGTCTTGACCGGTACAGTAATAGTTTTTCTTTCCCTCCCGGACATCACTGCCGCAAACCGGACATTTCCCAATTACTTCTCCTCTGGCTACTCCCGGAAAGCAGCTGCTTTCTTCCTCCGAAATCGAATGGTAACGGGAGATTAACTCTCCCAGCATATCCGTGATTCCATTTAAGAAATGCTCCGCAGTTTCTGTTCCCTGTGCAATATGGTTTAATGCCATTTCCCACTCTGCAGTCATCTTCGGAGATTTGATTTCATCCGGAAGAACAGTAATCAGCACATTCCCGGCATCTGTTGGCACCAGATTTTTCTTTTCCCGCTTTACAAAACCGGACTGAATCATTTTTTCAATAATACCGGCTCTTGTTGCAGGTGTCCCAAGCCCTTTCTTTTCCGTATCCTCTGTCAGGTCTTCGTTGCCTGCACGTTCCATCGCTGCCAGAAGGGTATCTTCTGTATACTGGCGGGGTGGCTGGGTGAAGTTCTCTGAAACATAAGTGCTGCAGGGACCGATATTTCGTCCCAGGTAAAGAGCATATTCTGCTTCTTTCTCCGTTTCCTTGCCCCCCAGAAACTGTTTCAGTTTTTTCTCAATAGCCTGGAAGCCTTCCTGCTTCGTCTTTTTTGCAGTGAAATAAAAGTTATGGAAGTTGCAGGTCAGCTGGCACTTATGGATCTCATAAATATAGGAATCCGACGTTGCCGTCAGCACTCTTGCACTGATCAGGTATAAGATGTTTCTGTCTCTTTCTTTCAGTTTCTGAAAATCTGTCTTTTCCACTTCTGCCGTAGGGATGATAGCATGATGGTCCAATACCTTTTGGGAATTTAACACTTTGGAAACCTCCAGTTCATACGAAATCCCATCTGCAAACGGCAGCCTAGAAAGTAACACCTGAACCAGTTTCTCCGTACTTTCCCCCATCTCATCCGTCAGATACTGACTATCGGTTCTTGGGTAAGTCACCAGCTTCTTTTCGTACATTTCCTGCACAGAATCCAGTGTCTGCTGTGCCGTGTAACCAAAAATCCGGTTGGCATCCCTTTGAAGCGAAGTCAGGTCATACAGTTTTGGTGCACGGACAGTTTTCGTATGCACATCTTCCTTTTCCACCTGACACATTCTCTCCTGACAGTCATCCGCCACTTTTTGAGCATCCTCCTTTTTCTGGAAATGCTCGGAGACTGCATCAAAATCCCCAAATTTCAGATGCGCCACATAATATTTTTCTTTGACAAACCCTTTCACTTTCTGGTTTCTGTCCACAATCATGGCAAGAGTTGGGGTCTGTACCCTGCCCACCTTCAGGTTCTGGTTATAAAGGACAGAGAAAAGACGGCTCGCATTGATCCCCACCAGCCAGTCTGCTTTCGCTCTGCATAAGGCTGACTGATAAAGGGATTCGTAACACGAAACGTCCTTCAACGATGCAAAACCTTCTTTAATTGCACTTTCTTCCATGGAGGAGATCCAAAGTCTTTTCACGGGCTTTTTACATCCTGCCTGCTCATAGACCAGACGGAAGATCAGTTCCCCTTCCCGTCCTGCATCTGTAGCACAGATAACCTCATCCACTTCTTTGCTGTTCATCAGTTTTTTTAAGATCTGGAACTGCTTCTTTGTCCCATCCAGGACTTTTCTTTTCCATTCTTCCGGTACAATGGGAAGATCCTCATATCTCCATTTCTGATAGCGTTCATCATATTCCGATGCGTCACAAAGTGCTACCAGATGCCCGACGCACCATGATACCAGATACTCTTTTCCCTCCACATATCCGTCTTTCCGTTCCCTGGCTCCGATCACCTTCGCCAATGCCATCGCCACAGATGGTTTTTCTGCAATCACTAACTTCATGCTGCACTATTCCTCCTCATCTTCCAGAACATCATCGGAACCTGTTTCATCAGGAAGTGTGTCTTCCTCGTCCGCATCATCCGGCTCGGTCGGTTCTTCCTCATTTTCTTCCGCATCATCTTCCTCATATTCGTCTTCATCGTCGTACTCATGCTTCGGCTTGTAGATTTTAAAGTAGTAACCGGCACCAAGTGCACCTACCGCTACCAGTCCGATTAACAGATAAGAACCTACCGGGGATTTATCCTCCGGCATCTGCACTTCTTCTGTTTCCGCATTTTCTGTCTCCTGCGTTTCTTCCGGTTCCGGCTCCTCTGTTTCCGGCTCTGCATAAACCGTGCCAACATCTGGAAGTGTTACCGTATCGGAAAGGGTAAAGTTCATCAGATCCTTTTCACTAACTTCGGTAAGGAAATACACGTTATCCTGAGATCTGGAATTATCAACGATCAGATAAAATACTTTGCCACTTTTCGTTGAAATCGTGTAAAACTCCTTTGTCCCTTCTGTTCCCGTCTGGGTAATAGTCTCTGCATCTTCCCCGGACTGTGCCAATTCTTCCTCGATTCCAGTAACGGTACGCTCTTCTACGGTTCCTCGCGCCTCCGTTGGTTCAGAAGCCTGTGCATCCTGCGGAAGCGGGGATGAGACAGTTTCCTCCGTTGTGGCAGATGATGTTGTAGTACTCATATCACTGCCCCCGGAGTCCTGCTGTCCCGCCTGGCTGACCGCCCACTCATAATAGAGATTTTGCAGTGTGTACTTTTCAGACGTATTCCCCGCACCATCAGTTGCCGTAATCTCAATCTGTTTGGTTTTAAAATCCTTCTGGGTCAGCTGAACTTTCAGTTTTCCATCCTGCAGTTCCGTATAAGTTGTGCCATTGACGGTCACAGCAGAAATACCGGATACCGTATCATTCCCCTGAATCGTAAGCACTCCGTCTGTCAAAGATGCGGACAGCGTTGGTTTTTCTGTATCGTAACAGCGGATGGAACGGTTCTGTTCATAAACAGTTCCTTCCCCATCTGTCACACGGACATATACAGTCTGATTTCCACTGATGGTAATACTCTTGGACTGTGTCACATCCTTCCAGCTTCCATCTTTCCCGATTTTTGCCTCAATCTTTGCAACCGTGAATCCCTCTCCCATCTGACTGGCATCCACAGTAATGGAAACTTCCGTTTCTCCCTGCTTCCATCCATCCGGTTTTTCAATGGAGATTGCCGGATTGCCCTGTTCTGCCGCAAACACGCTCTGTATGGATAATACTGGGGATGCAAGACAAAGACATGTCGTTGCAGCAAGTAATCCCTTTTTGAAATTACCCTTCCACATATGGCATCGTCCCGGCACCCTCTGTTTTTTCATTTTCTCAAAATTCATCATTTTCTCCTGTTTCCTCCTTCTGAAATTCTGCCACCCCCGGCAGCTCTGTTTTCATTCTTTCCCGAAAAGCCTCCAGTTCCGGTATGCTCATGTCCATGGCACGGACGATACGCACAATTTCCAGATTTTCTGACTCGATCTTTGCCGCCTCCGCAGCCTTAAACCGTTTCAGATCTGCTTCATACCTTGCCTTTGATGCTTCCATTCTTTCTTTTGCCTTATCATAATCAGCTACTGCTTTTTCCAGACTTTTCATATTCCTCCTTTCCGGGCGGCACTAAGACCGCCCTTATCCTTACCATCTTCCAAAACCATAGAAATGGCTCTGCCAGTATGAAGAATAAATAGATGTGTACTGTACAGGATGCCCACAGTGGATCATCTGTCCGCCGCCCACATAAATACCGATGTGCGTTACCGGCACCCCGGCATTATAAGTGCCTGTAAAGAAGATCAGATCTCCCGGCTGTACCTCTGACTCTGATACCGGAGTGCAGATATCATACAGTCCCTGAGCTGTGAGTCTTCCCGTATTCCTTACACCAGAATGTGTCAGACAATAGCTGACAAAACCGGAACAATCAAATCCGCTTGGGGAATAACCGCCCCAGACATAAGGGGTTCCCAAATACCTTGCTGCTTCCTGCAATAAGCGCTGTGCCGCTTCACTGGTGTACTCATTTCCCCCAAAGATAGAGCCTTCCCCTGTTTCCAGATAGAAGATCGGGTTCATGCGTTCCCCATTTTTCAGAAGTTCAACATGAAGATGGCTTCCGGTGGAATTTCCGGTATTGCCTGCCTGACCGATTTCATCGCCCTTTGTAATCGCTGTTCCTGCAGATACGCTTCTACTCTTCAGATGTGCATAGCGAAGTTCATATCCTTTGTTGTCTTTGATCACCACATAATTGCCATAACTGTCATTATAAGATGACTCTGCGACGGTTCCCGTCAGTCCTGCCATGACTTTCGTTCCCTCCGGCACTCCGATATCCAGTCCGTTATGAAGCTGGTTTGCCCCGGAGATCGGATGAATCCTGTATCCGTAATAGCTGCTCACGTTGTAATACCAGTTAAACTCAAACAGGCTTCCAAACATCTGCAGGTTGCCTTTCGTCTCATTGTAAGCGCTGAAAAGCTCTTTCTGGAAAATTCCCAGACGGTCCTGACAGATTGCCATCAGACTCCCGGAATTTAAAGTTACATTCAACACATCCACGTTCCTGGTCCTTGTCACTTCCACCTCACGGCTTCCGTTATCATCAGCAAGGAAACATTCCCAGGTCTGATGCCCGTGTGCAGATGCTGCCGAATGGCTGTCATAATACACGTCAAACTGGACACCATATCGTGCAAATGCCCCGGTATCCTCCACCGTGTATTCTACGCCATTCATCACCACTTTTGTTCCCATCGGCACAAACGGATTGGAAGCATCCACAGCAATCGTATGGTTCGATGTGGGATATACCCCGGAAGCCGTCGGTCCTCCTGACCAAATGCCACAGCAGATCGGGCAGTTGCAGTAACCGCTTGTTACAACATTTCCAAGGGATTCCCCTACCCGGACCGTAGTTGTTTCTGTCACAGTCTCATTCACAGCTTCTGTCTCCAGCTGGTACTGCAGTGCAAAAAGCCGGTCTAGCTCCGGCTTTACCTGCTCAAAGGTAAACTCTTCATATTTTGCTGACAGATAACTGATCAAAATAAAAGGATCATGCTCGATCGGTCCGATATTGTACCGATATTCCTCATGCCCCGGTTCCTCCGATTCCATCTGGTTGATCCGCTCCTGAAGTTTCGCTTCCAGCTGCGTGTAATAAAGGTCTGCCTGTAGGATTGCCTCATCCGAAGAAATATAGCTGGTGCCAGTGTAATTGATCAGGCTCTGCATAAAAGCAGAAGAACAGGAAGTAACACTGGTCATAATCAGAAACATCATGCCGATCAGTGCTGCAATGCTGACATACACTTTTCGGTGTTCCTTAAAGAAGTTGGTGACTTTACCGCCGATCTTCTTGATATAATCAATCGTCCCCACGGTTGCAGTTCCTATCGCCTGTTCGCTTCGTTTTGCTTTGGCATATTCCTTCTTGATACGATGCTTCTGTATCAGTTTTTTCAGATAGCTCCGCTCTTGTTTCACAGTATTTTCTGCCGCATCCTGTGCCATTCTTTTTGACTGATACTTTGCTGTTCGGCTCTTTCTCCACTTCGTTTTACGGATGCTTTGCTGTTCAAGATAATAAATCCCTTCAGAACCTTCTAGCAGATTGTTAGCTCCTTCCACAGCTGCATTGTCATCTTCACTTTTTCTGACATGTTGGTGAACAGAAGCTAACGCTACGATACCAGCCTTTTTCGCAATGGAAGTTCCGGTTTGTCCCTCTTCCTCAAACCGAAGACGTTTTTTCCTTTTCACAACACCTTCTTCTGCATTTTCCTGATATACCTTATCTTTCATGGAATGCTTTTTGGGTGCTTCTTTTTTTCTGGCTTCCTCATGGGCAATCTTTTGATTTCTCTTTTTCTGGGCATCGTGACGGAAGTTGACCCCATCAGCATCCATGCGGTTAAGCTTTGCCGCCGTCCCATCATCCCGGATGGCTTCTGTTGTCTCTTCATAAGCAAACTTAAGCCGCTTCTTCTGAGCAGGTTTTTTACTGCCTCCGGTCTGCTTCTTTCTTGTATCCCCTCTGGAACTGGAAAGCTGTGCATGTTTCTCCTGAAGTTTCCCGCTTCCTTTCTGTCCTTCCTCCATAAACAGCTTGGAAGCCGCACTGCCCTCTTCCTTTTCCCGTATCATTTTCCGGGATTTTGATTTATCTTCTTTCCGTGCCATTTCCGGCGCATCCCTTGAATTCTGAATGGACTGGCAATGTTTCCCGGAACCTACCTCTTCCTTGTCTTTTTCAGAAACAAAATTCAATTCCCTGCTTCCAGTCTCTTTTTTCATCTGAATATCACCGGAACGCTTACTGACACGGACAGTGGATTTGTCTGCCAGATTTTCTTCCACAAGCCCGTCTCTTGTCATCTTCTGGACGGTCTTCTCTCTGGCTTCCATTCTCTGTTCTGCCATTTCGATTCCTTTCCGACAACTGCTTTTCGGCAGTTACCTTCTTTCATTCATGTTTGTTAATCTGTAAAGCACAGATCAGGAATACCCCAGATACCATGCCTGCTGAAAATGTTAAAAAATAGGATAATACACGCATTTTCTCCTCCTACGCATTCTCGCCCGTTTCTTCCGGACGGGTAGTTAATAACTGATAAAGCTTATTTTTCGGGAATCTATCCACAAACGGAATGATCACATTTCCATAGAACAAAAGCCCCTCACCTTCGTTGCTGTTTGTCACATAGGACAGCTGTGTAGGAGAAATGTTCAGCTGTTTCGCCAGAATCTGACGGTCACCGGATGCCTGGTTGAGCATATAAATGAAATCTGAATTTTCAAAAATATTCTCAATCTCACGGCTTGCCAGCAAATCTTTGATATTCTGGGTAATTCCCGTTGGAATCCCGCCCCATTTTCTGAAACGCTTCCAGATTTCCACGCTGTAAGATGCCGTCTGCTCTTCCTTCAAAAGCAAGTGGAACTCATCAATGTAATATCTGGTTGCTTTATGAGCGGAACGGTTGACGGTTACCCTGTTCCAGACCTGATCCTGCACGATGAGCATCCCGATCTTTTTCAGCTGCTTTCCAAGTTCCTTAATGTCAAAACAGACGATCCGGTTATTGATGTCCACGTTAGTTCTGTGGTTAAACACATTCAAAGAACCGGTAACATAGATTTCCAAAGCAGTTGCAAGTCTCTGTGCTTCCGGCTCGTCCTGTCCACGAAGAAGGTCATACAAATCCTGTAAGATTGGCATTTTCTCTGGCACCGGGTCTGCAAGATAGTCCTGATACACCAGCCGCACACATCGGTCAATAATGGTTTTCTCCACTGGCTCCAGCCCGTTCTTACCACCTACGATCAATTCACACAGAGATAAGATAAAATCAGATTTTAAGGACAGCGGATTATCTTCCTCCGAATAGTTCAGGTTCAGATCCATCGGATTGATATACTGGGTAGATACCGGTGAGATGCGTACCACCTGCCCGTGCAGTGCCTGCACCAGAGGGTAATACTCCGCTTCCGGGTCACAAATGATAATGTCATCCTCCGTGATCAGGAAACAGTTGGTGATCTCTCTTTTTGCCGAAAAGGATTTACCGGAACCCGGTGTACCTAAGATCAGTCCGTTCGGGTTTTTCAACCGCTTTCTGTCTACCATAATCATGTTGTTGGACAGGGCATTCAGCCCATAATAAAGGGCTTCCCCTTCCTGGAACAGTTCCTGTGTCGTAAATGGCACAAAGATGGCTGTTGCCGAAGTGGTAAGCCCACGCTGAATCTCTATTCTGTTTAATCCCAGAGGGATGCATGACATCAGTCCCGCTTCCTGCTGGTAATCCAGCGGACGCAGAGAACAATTGTATTTCTGTGCGATTCCCTGTACCTGGAATACATTATTATCCAGTTTCTGTCTTTTCTTTGCAGTGTTCATCACAAGAACCGTTACAAGGAACATTCTTTCATTTCTGGACTGTAAATCTTCCAGAAGATTTTTCGCCTCTTCCCCATAAGTAATAAGATCAGATGGCAGCACATCCATATCATAACCGGAACGCACTGCACGCTTCTGCTCTTCAATCTTCATCTTGTCCAGGTCTGATATTTTTCCCTTGATCATTTTGATAGCCGAGGTCTGATCAATGGACTGGATATGGATATTTACATTGATGCCGTCATCCACATCTAAAAAGTCCGCAAGCATACGGTCGGTAAGCTCCGGTGCCAGGATCTGAAGATAACTGACGCTCCCCATCGTCTTTCCCATCAGAAAAGTGGAATTCTTTGAGAAGTTAAAAGAAGTCGGTGCAATGAAATCCTTTGTCTTAAGCCCGGTCAGGGGCAGCATCTTGTAATTAAAGCGAAAGGGTTCGATCTTATCCTGATTAAACACATGGTACATGATCTCAAGCCTTTCCACACCATTTAAGGGATGCGCCTGTGCACCGAGCACTTTGAAATTGTTCAAGATGTCTGCCTCAATACGCTCCAGCCTTGGTCTCGCAACTTTCAGGCTTTCTGCCTCAATCCCAAAGGTAATATACTTTGTCTTTACCAGTCCATTGTTCCCTTTGGAAAGCTGATTCTTAAGCATTGTCCGGTATTCCTCACGGATTTCATTGAAATCATCATTCTGATCCGGAATATCAATGCTCTTCTCAAACTCTGCCACGTCCACCTGCTGGTTGATAAAGGATAACTGTACACTGATGGAGGAATCAAAGTAATTCAGGAAATCACAGTAATTCTCAAAGATCGTGGTCTTATCCTCATTTAAAGCAAGCTGGTAATTGATGTCGTAAAACTGTACGGTCTTGGAAAAGAAATTCTTCGTCACCTGGCAGATGCCGTCTGCAAACATCCGCTGATACGGGATGCTCTGCTGGGCGGTATGGGGAACATTTTTTTGTCTCCTGCGTTCCTTCTCCTGCTTTTTCCTAAGCTTTTCCTTTTCCCTTTCCTTTCGGTCGTTTCTGTTTCTTCTTTCTTTGCGGTTTTTTCTTGCCGCTGTCTCCAGGCGCTGCTGCTGTTGCACCTGTTTTGTCTTCTTTGCCATCCGGCACACCCTCCTTCTTTACGAGGGAATCGATCTCCCGATAGAAGTTTTCCGTCCGATATGGTCTTTTCGCCGGACAGATGAATTTCTGTCGGATGATATTCCCTACTACCTTTTCAAAAGGGAGCCCGTCCTTTTCATACATTGCCATAAAGAAAAATGGCAGCATGATTGTCACCATCAGGATTGCTGAAATACTGGAACCCAGCGGTCCTTTCGTCACCAGATAAAACGGGATTCCCACCACTGCGGCAAGTGAAAAAAAGATCAGCTGCCGCTTCGTCAGATTCAAAGCTACTTTTGTCTTGACCTTTGTAAGGTCTTTAGGTACTGGTACATACGCCATAGGTATGCGCTCCTTTCCTGCCCCTTAGTGGGCATTAAAAATTGATTTGCTCAGGCTTCCGGTCTTGAACAGCGAAAATGCCAGAACGACCGTATATGCCGCCACTGAAAACATTGCTCCATGCAGGTTCGTCGATATGGTCATTGTATTGACTAAAACGGAATAAATTCCGACACAGACGAGCATGAAGAATCCCTGAAATGCCAGGGCGAACAAGCCTTTCAGATAGTTGTTCCCGATATTGCCCCATTCCTTATTGGTCATGGTGGCAAACGGGATCGGTGCCACGGAAGTATAAAGGTAAATTTCAATCATCCTTCCATACAGGACTACTGTAATGATCACAGACAGGATGCTCATGGTAAGACTAATCAAAAGCGTTTCCATTGCCAGTAGGAACAGCTCCCCAATCTCCATTTCTTCCAGAGATTCGGTAAGTGTTGCAACCGCTGCGGAAGCATCCACCGCCGTACTGCCGGATATCACTCCCGCAGCCTCATTTACGATATGCTGCCCTACATCAAAGACTGCCATCGTAATATTGAAGGTGTTCGTCACAAGGTAAATCGCAACATAAGCCTTGAAAATCCAGAGAAAAATGTTATAAGTCTCAAACTCATGGAAGTTGTTCTTCTGCGTCACCATCGTAATCAGCTCATAACAAAGGACAAATGTGATGATCAGGCCGGCAATGGGCACGATCACCGTCTGGGAAAGATTCTGTATCAGGTTAAATACGCCAGCGTTCCATCCCTGCGGTGTCTGCCCAACCTGCCCGGCTATGGTTCCCACTTTGTCATTGACTTCCACGAACATTCCTTCCAGACCATTCTGGATCATCCCGATCAGAATCTCCTTAATGGCTTCCGTGATTCGTTCGATAATAGTGTTCATTCATCACTCCATTATCCAAACAGAGTTGCCAGCTGTGGAATCAGGGTAGTCCCCAGCAGCATAATTCCTGCGCCCGCCATGAGCTGCTTAATTCCCTGGCTCTTGGCGCCAGGATTGTCATTGCCATAACCTTCCAGAAGGTTAATAACCCCCCATACGCCAAGACCAGCCCCGATTGCTATGACCAGGGTTTTCAGAGTTGTAATTGCACTGGTAAAAAATGCCATATAAATCACCAAAACTAACTTTATCGGGTGTTTCGGGAATGGAAAACGCCGGTAATCAAATACCGGCACACCCTGTTAGTTATTCCTTTCCTCATTATTATTCCGCTCCATCCCCAGTAAGTTCCTCTGCATCCATCTCCACGATCTCCACTTCATCATTCAGTTTTGGTGTGTACTGTGGATTCAGTTCTTTTTCCACCTTGTACCGGTTCTTTTCGCTGTAATCTGCTAAAAGCCGGTAGTTTGGATGCTTCGTAATATCATATTTGTCCGAATAAAACGGACGGACACCTCGGATCTGCAGGATGCACTTCCCGCCATCCATGACTGCGATCTCATCCTCCGTCATCAGCTGTTTCCCTGTTTTCTGGTAATTCAGCCCGAAAGACTTCTGGTTGCTTCTGGTCTCCGACGTGTTATAAAGGTCAATCGTCTCTTTTCCAAGCAGTTCACTCATTTCTTTCAGAGTCGTTTTTTCCTTGCCTCCAAGGAACAGCATCGTGTCACAATTCCCCAGAATGGTGTCTGCGCTGTCCTTGTACATGGCCTTTAGCTGGCTTTGAGACTGCAAAATAATAGAAGCAGAGATTTCCCTGCTTCGTATGGTTGCGATCAGTTTGTCAAACTGTGGAATCTGACCGATGTTGGCAAACTCATCACAGATGACACGAACATGTACCGGGAGTCTTCCGCCATACACATCGTCTGCCTTGTCACACAACAAGTTGAAAAGCTGTGACTGCAGCATGGCAATGACAAAGTTAAAGGTCGTATCTGTATCCGACATAATCAGAAACAGAGCCGTTTTCCGGTCTCCCACCTTATCCAGTTCCATCTCGTCATAACTCATGATCTCCCGAAGCTCCGCAATATCAAATGGTGCAAGTCTGGCACCGCAGCTGATAAGAATACTTTTTGCTGTCTTTCCTGCAGCAAGTTTGTATTTCTTATACTGGCGTACCGCAAAATGCTCCGGACTTTTCTTTTCCAGGTCATCGAACAACATATCTACCGGATTTTTGTAATTCTCATCATCCTCCCTGGTCTCACTTTCATTTAAAAGATCGATCAGTGTATTCATGTTCTTCTCATCCTCATCACCCTCATACCAGATCAGGGCAATCAGTGCAGTATAAAGCAGCTTTTCCGCTTTGACCCAGAAATCCTCCGATGCTTTTTCGCCTTCTCCTTTGGTATTGGCAATGATGACCGTCACCAGTTTCAGGATGTCTTTTTCTGATCTAAGATAAGCAAACGGGTTATAGTGGAGGGACTTGGAGAAATTGATTGTATTAAGAACCTTTATCACATAAGGTTCATGCACAATTTTCCCGTTCTTATCCTTTACCACATTTCCATGCTTATCCTTTTTTGGTGGTCCTTTTGCTAACATCTTCCCGCACTCTTCAATCAGTGTGCCTTTCGGATCAGTAATGACCATGGAACAGTTCATCATCATAATGGAAATCTTCACAAAAAAACGTGTCTTTCCACTTCCGGAACCACCCACCACGCAGATATTTTTATTTCTGGCGTACTTAGGCTGTTTCGGACGGCTCTCCATGGTAATGGATTCCGTTGCGGTAAGAGGGATGTTCATCCAAAAATCATCTGCCATAAATGGCTTGATGTCTTCCGGCGTCCCCCACCGGGCAGAGCCATACTCAACACCTTTGCGAAGCTTTTTAGCATCCGCTTGTTTCTGCCAGATCAATATCCTTACAACTGTTGCAGCTCCAACTCCTACCAGCAAATCCATATAGAAAAAGCTTGGCAGAAACCCGGCAAGGATCCGGTCTGCATGTTCCATCGCATATAATAGTTTGTTCCCCATATCTGCTCCGGGGCTTGCCCGGTACATGCAGGATGCCCTGTCTGCAAACAGAAATATAAACAGATAAGGAACATTTGTCAGAATAAGCTTTTTCATATCCAAAGCGGACAGCGTAACTCTGGCTTTTGCTTTCAGCTTCTTTGTCAGTTCTCCAAGCGTGAGTTTTCTCACCTGGATACCTCCTGATGCTTGTTTCTGGCTTTGTCCTTCCCCTTCCCGGCAACAATACTTCGATATGCTGCCAGCCGCTTATGAAGCGAAGGACGATTCGCCTTCTGTATTTCTTTCTGGGAAAATTCACGGAAAGCAGCGTTAATCGCATCCTGGTCACGCCCCTTAAAGAACACCAGATATACCGGCGGTTCTTTTGACTTATCCTTTTTCAGGGCATAGTTGATCCCGTATTTTCTGGCATAACGTTCAAAAGACTTGATATTCTTGGGCGTGATCTCGATATTCGTCATCCCGGCATTCTGTTTTGCCAGTTCTTTTACCGTGATTTTCCCCTGTTTTGGCTGATTTTTCTGTGCTTTTTTCTCTGCACTTTTCTGTTTCTGATGCCGCAGATATGCAGCGATCACTTTTTTCAGAACATCTGCCGTCATTTTTGTCGTCCGCACACAAAACGTTACCGTTTTCTGTGTTACTTCTTCTTGCATGAATTTCCCTCCTTTCAGCGTTTTACGTGCTGTCCAGTATTGAAATCATGGCAATCACCACCTTTCCAATTATTCATCTTCTTGGTCTGCAAACAGATTTAGGAAGTATTCTTTTCCTTTTGGAGTAATCAATGTCTGAGACCCCAAATGTCCATTATTAAAAAAATCCCTGACAATAAACAGGGATTTATTCTTCGGTACCGCATAAGGAAGAAGCGTACCTGATGGACTTCTATATAAAAAACTTCCTTTTAAAAGAAATTTGACAAATTTCTTCTCAGGCACTCCTATTTCCTTTGCACTTGTCCTGATATTTGTGCATTCTCCCTTAACCATGAAGTGGTCAAAATAATTTGCCTTGGGCTGGAGTTCTTCCACCTGATTCTGCAGTTCTCTGTTTCTGTTGTTCTCATCTAAAAGTCTTTGTGCAAATTCCAGAAGTATCTCTGGATTGTTGCGCACACTTTCCAACAGATCACTGGTCATGTACCCTCCGGTTTTTCTTATTGCCGGTAGAATTTCATCGAATACCCAACTTTCAAAACGCTGGGCAGCTGGCAAATGACTTTTTGTTATTAGACGATAAACATCGCCCTCTGGAATAAATGTCATCATTTGAACGCCCCCCGCCGTAAGGGCGCCCTTTTTCAGGGCTCCCTTGCAGTGCATATTTATAGCATTTCTAGGCTTGGAATATCCAAGAGCAAAAGCCACATCCGTACCACAGAACAATAATTTTCCGTTATCTTCAATTAACCGAATTGCACCAAACTCTGTATTACGGAACTCTGTAATTTTACATGCCGTCTTCTCCATCTCCCAAACCTCCTGACATAAACCTCATAAAATTCTCAATCATCTGATCCCTTGTCATGTTTGCCACTTCGACAATCAATGCCAGAAGATACTCTGAAATATAATCACTATATTCATCATCTTCCAGTACTGAACCTACAGTCCATAAATGTTCTTCCACGCTAGCTGCATCCTCTCCAACGAGACAAGTAACACATCTTGAAAAACTCTCGTCTGAGCAAACCATCCATGCACAAAGAAGTTTGTTCATGAATAATTCCAGCTCCCTTGTGCCATTCATATTCTCTCCCATAATCTTCGCTGTCAGTGCTGCAGTTTTCTGGGCATCTCGCAGGATATTCTCCTCAATCAAATTACCCACACTGTCAACAAACCCCATCACAAATAACTCCATAAAATATTTTCTCATGTTTCTGTCCTCCTCTTTATCGAAATGGCATTTCCCGTTCCATTTCCTCCGGTATTTCAAATGGTATGTCTGCTCTTTTTGCAGAAGAAAAACCATCTGAACCAGTCTCTTTCCTTACCTTCGACTCTGCAAATTCCAGCATATCTACAATGATCTCTGTATAATAAGATACGCTTTCTCTTTTCTCGTCTTTGATCTGTGAAACTACCAGTTCACCCGAAATAGTAACCTTCATGCCTTTTTCCAGATACTTTTGTACAAATCCTGCATTTGCACCATAAGCAGTGATCATAACCGCAAATGCCTTATTTGTACGGTTTCTTCTTACTACTAATGGAAATCTTGTCACCTCAGTGTCTCCCTTTTGCGTCGATATGTGCCGAAGTTCTGGATTTCTCGCAAGTCTTCCCATTATCGTGATAGAATTCATAAGCCTTTCCTCCTAACTCAGTGCATGATCTGCACCAAAAAATGAGGAACGGAGTCGAACCGTTCCCCACTTACGCAGGATTTCTCCTGCGATATAGGAAAATATCATATTCGCATTTTGGCTTGTCTGTACATATACATCTGATTGTCATCATTCCAGATGACCCGGCTGCAATACAGCAGTCACAGTCCCCTGTTTCGGCAGAGGTCCTGCACCTTTTTGGTGGTATCATTATTAGCTTCGCTCTTCCTGTATCCGATACGGAGTCTTCGCCTGCACGAGCCGGTCATATTCTAATCCGGTAAGCCTGTTAATCAAGATGTATCAGCTCATTAAATTGTCAAGGTACAGTCGGAAGTACTGTGAGCCTCTTTCATGTTTGGATTTTTATCAAATCGGAGGAATTTCACCTTTGCCTTCCATATACACTGGATTGGGATTTAAAAATTCGGACATGATTATCAAAGATTTTTTTAAATTGGCACATTTTCGTGCAAAGAAAAAAGAGAGCCGAAGCTCTCTCAATTAAAGATTACCTTATTCAAACAGGAAAGATTGTAATCCACACTGAATCAACGAAAGACCAGTTACTATCCACATCCCCACATTTGGAATGAGGATAAATACAAAGGCACAAACCAGATTATTTTTCACTTCCTGCCAGGTATAAAGCTGAAAACCCACGCAGCAAAAAGCCGTGATTACTGCTATCCCTGCTACTAAATAAAAGAGCCATGACGCAAGACCTGTCAAAAATGTACCAATGGTATGTATAACCGTCACAATCAGCCAGATTGGAAATACACACGCTTTTAATAACCATTGAATTAAAACTCGTAACATAACTTATCCCTCCTACACTTCATGCCTACTGGGCACAAAGTCATCTCTGCTATTGTACTCTTACTTCATGCCCACCGGGCACAAAGTGATGCACGTAACAAATATGCTGTGCTATCCCCCATACATATCATGCCGCACCTCTGCATCATAAAATTGATTAATCGTAACCGGTGCATTATATAATACAGTGAGCATATACTGCCTGATATTTTTCACTTTTGTCGTGTTCCTGCTCAAGCTAAAGAATACATACTGAATATGCTCATAACCAATCTTTAACATACGGCTCTTGACCACTTGTACAGGCACAGTTTCCCCGTTAATCTGCAAATGTTGCTTTGTACTGCAAATAGCATCCAACATAAGTTCTACCAGTTCCTCTACATTTTCACGGTTATAACTCTGACACAACACATCATATTCGATATTGTCACAGATAATCTGGCGATATGCCTGCCTCATATCCATCTCATCATTCCCCATTTTCTGGATAGATGGATAGGATTCTGTCTTACTCCATTCAGTATCGTTATATTCAGTATTATTACAGTTTACTTTTGAAACTTCTTGAAGTTTATTTTCTAAACTTCCTGAAGTTTGTTTTTCAAATTTCTTGAAGTTTGTTTTTGAAACTTCCTGAAGTTTGTTTTCTAAACTTCTTGAAGTTTGTTTTTCAAACTTCTGTGTGTTTACGGGGTCTTCAGCCTGTTTTGGTCCATAATTGCACGGTATCTGTTCTTCACTTTCCACTGTTTCTTCCTCAGATGCCAACGCAATTTCTGCAGGTTCATCCGGATATTCCTGAAGGCTGAAATTTTTCACGTAGATAACGTTTGCTTTACCAAGCCCTAACCTCTTTTTTTCGATCAGACCGATACCATGTTCCTGATCAAGTTCTTTCAAGCAGTTGACCGCCTTATTTCTCCCACAATTTAAGAGTTCCATAATTTCTTCCACAGAAAAAAATATGTATACTCTGTCTTCTTCATCAAACCAGCGGTTTTTGATTGAAAGTGACATCCGATCCAACAGCAATCCATACAGCACCTTCGCCTCACAGGAGAGATTTTTGAAATATTCACTTGTAAACAACAATTTTGGAATCCGGTAAAAATTATACATATCGCCTTCCATTCCCTGAAAATAACGAAACGTTGCTTTTATACTCATGAAAATCCCTCCTCTCTACTGTATCATTTATTTTGACTGCTCCACTCTTCCAAAAGCTGGCAGATTACAGTCCGCATTTTCTGTTCGTCGTAATCTGCCGGAAAATATCTGCTGATTTCTTTCTGCTTTAGCGTAACCGATTTTATCTTTCTTTTTTCTCCCATTATGAGGAGCTGTACGATTTCTTTTGTTAATTTCTGTTCTTCGCCTTTTTGTCTGATCTTTTTTGCCTGATCCAGGCTGGGATACTTTCCTATTAGTCCATGCACTTCCTCTACCCATATTTGTTCCTGTTCTCCCAGATAAGAGAGTTCCACACCCGTTTGAAGTCCAAGTAAATTTTTGTCTACAGAATCCAGAATCGGCAGATACAAATATGTAAGCCGAACATAACGGTAAACTTGCCTTGCACTGTCATGCCCTTCTTTTCCAACATTCTCTGCAGATATTCCTCCGCTGACACCCTGATGACTGATGGCCTCTATTTTCATCCGATATGCAAAAGCCTTTTCGCTGGGAAGAATATGCTCTCTCTGCAGATTGCTGTCCACCATCGCTCTTACTGCAACATCATCTTCCATTTCTCGTATGATCACAGGCACCTGCATCAATCCTGCCAGCTTAGCAGCATGGCATCTCCTGTGTCCGGAAATAATTTCATAACCACCTTTTTTTGATGGACGAACCAACAAAGCTGTCAAAATCCCCTGTGCCTTGATGCTTTCCACCAATTCCTCCATTTCTTCATCATCCTGAATATGAAATGGATGGTTCTCAAATGCCTGTAGCTGTCCAATAGGCATCTCCTGGATATCATCCGGGGCTACTGCCCCGCCAATTAAATCATCATAGGAAGTCAGTTTTATCTTGGATGCAC
The DNA here is from genome assembly GCA_018374355.1 of Clostridiales bacterium. Taxonomy (GTDB): domain Bacteria; phylum Bacillota; class Clostridia; order Lachnospirales; family Lachnospiraceae; genus Oliverpabstia. The sequence goes on along the minus strand of JAHAFI010000010.1, from coordinate 34,016 downwards.
TTCTACTTTTCATCCTTTAATACCTCCTGCGTTAAATACTGATACGCTTCTGCGACTTTTCCTTTCGGATCATGCTTAAAAATACTGACACCTTCAGCACTGATTTCTGCGGCACGAACAGAAAATGGAATATTGTGTGGGAAAATACGAATCTGATTTCCGTATGTTTCATGAATCAGTTCCGTGATATCCCTTGCATAATTAGTTCTGCTGTCAACCATCGTAATCAAAATGCCTTCGATCTCCAGACCACGATTTAACTGTCTGCGTACCTTTCCAATTGTACGGATCAGCTGCTCTAATCCTTTTACCGGAAGATAGGCAGCCTGTACAGGAATTACCACAGCATCTGCACACGCAAGTGCATTAATTGTCAGCATACCTAACGAAGGCATACAATCAAGCAAAATATAATTGTAAGAATCTTTTACCTGTTCAATATATTGTTTCAGCACAAGTTCTCTGCTCATAAAATTTACAAGTGATACCTCCAGTCCCGCCAATTCAATATTTGCCGGAAGCAGATCTATACCCTCTTCGTGATGAAGAATTCCAAGCGAATCTTCAAATGTTACCTCATTTACAATATTCATGAGAACTGTAGCCAGAGTTTCCGGTAATTCGTCCGGATTAGGATAACCAAGACTTGCCGTCATACTCCCCTGCGGATCGTTATCCACCACCAGTACACGCTTCCCGGCCCTCGCCAATCCTACCGCCAGGTTCACACAGCTTGTTGTTTTTCCAACGCCACCTTTCTGTGAACATAAGGCCAGAACTCTGCAATCATTACTTGTTTTTTTCTTCATCTTCCTTGTCCTCCCATAAGTATTTTGCACCATTCAGCATCCACAACATCGAATCCAGAAATGCCAGATACCTTTCTGTCATGCTGTCGAGTCCTTCTTCCGATAATGCGGGCACATCCTTTTTTAATTCTTTTGATACTTCCTCCAACACTGTGTACATTTCTTTTGCTTCTGATCTGATAATTTCAATATTCTCTCTTTTCCCCACCACACAAACATGATTGTAAATACAAGAACGCACGATATAATCCTGTTTCTTCATTCCACTCTGCCTTACTCTTTCTTCAATCACCTGTTGCTCATACGGTGTTACCCGAAAAGAAATGGTTGGTTTGTTATGCTTTCCATGCCTTTCACTTGCCATTTTGATACGCCTCCTTTTACTCTTTGTCCTTATACTTCTGATTGAGCAATCCAGCTAACTTACTCTGTGTTGACGGATACAAATGTGAATAGGTGTTCAAGGTTGTCTGCACATTTTCGTGACCCAGGCGTTCTGCAATCTCCAATGGAGCAACTCCCATATCCACCAGCATACTGGCGTGTGAATGCCTGAGATCATGCAGACGGATTCTCTTTACCCCTGATTTTTCAATACCGTTCACCATGCAATGTTCCATATAGGATTTCGTAAAACGGAACATTCTTTCGTTCTTCATAATTCCGTACAGATGGCTGCCGTATTCTATAAATTCCTCAACCAAAAAGTCCGGCAACGTGATCACTCTAATGCTCTTTGGAGTTTTGGGCTTCGTAATAACATCTTTTCCTTTTAATCTCTGGTATGATTTGCTAATGGATACCGTTTTTTCTTCCAGATTGATGTCATTATAAGTTAAAGCTAAAAGTTCACCGATTCTCATGCCGGTCCAATACAGAAGTTGAAATCCCATCTTCGCCTCTGGCTTATCGCTCACTGCTTCAAGAAACGTATCAAATTCATCCTGCATCCAAAAATCCTTCGGTTCTCCCTTGCTCTTCCCGATGCTGCCTGCTTTTCTGCACGGATTATCCCGCAGATTATAATAGCGAACCGCATAGTTAAAAATTGCACCCAGCTGACAGTTGATTGTTTTTAGGTAGGTTTCCGAATAATTCTGTTTCAGCAGCTCATTCTGCCAGGCTCTGATATCTGCTACCGTAATCTCACTCATAATTTTGTGTTCAAAGAACGGTTTGATTTTCAACTCAATAATGTAACGTTTGGTGTACATGGTATTCTCACGTAACCGCACTTCCATATCCTTATAATAAATCTCCAGGAAATTTCCAAATTCAATATCAACGCTCTGTTTCTGCTGTTGAAGAAAGTCCCTCTCCCACTCTTTTGCTTCTCCTTTTGTTTTGAACCCACGTTTCTGTTTTCTCAACCTGTTGCCCTGCCAGTCCTTGTAATACACCTGTACTTTCCAGTTTTTACCTTCCTTGTATACTCCCATCTTTATCCCTCCACTTTCATGCCATAAATTTTCTCAGCAAGAAATTTTGTTGAAATCTTCCCTGGAATTACCAAAAAGCCTTTTGCCTTCAGTTCCTCGTTGTAGCCTTTCATCAACTTATACGCATACGCTTTTGACACGCCTAGCACCGTGCAGACATCCTCCACATTCATATACATTTTTTCCTGTACTTTACTCATACTGCTTTTCCCTCCGATAAATACTGTTCTACATGCTCCAATCCATAAATCCTTTCCTCTACATAACGGGTTGGCACCCTTCCTAAAATTACATAGTAATTCTTGCTTGCCAGATCTGCATTCATTCGCTCCACCACCCGATATGCAAAGGATACCGATATTCCAAAAAGTTCCGCTATGTCTTCAACGGATAGATACATCTTTCTCTCACGCATGAAACCATTCCACCCCTTTCTCCTGTGGAATCTGACATACATCTTCAATCCCGTAAAAACGCTCCACAAAGTATTTTGTTGGAACCTTTCCTTTCAGGACCAGATAGCCTTTCTTCTCCAGTTCTTCATTCAAATTTGCAATAATCTCATAAGCTGAGGTAGTAGATACCTCTAAAAGTTCACATACATCAGCTGCTTTCAAAAATAATTTGTTCTGCATAATCAGTACCTCCCTTGTGTTCTGAAAGTTTCCCTTCATTTACACCGGACTAGCAGGAGGATTTTCGGACATACTTTTCCGAATTTTTGCAAATTTTCCACAGTATTTTTTTCTATAAGTTCCGAAGCAATAAAAAAACAGCCTGCCATGATGAAAACTACTTCATCAAAACAAACTGTTCTCGCAAAATATCCCTTTATTCATTTCTGGAAATGCAGCAAATACCCGGAAAAAACCATCAATTTAAGAAATCCGGTGAGGAAAAAAAAATAAATTTTAACTCCATTTGCACTCCAGAGGCAAAAATAAAACCCCGGGAAAGCCCATAAATACAGGCTTTTCCGAGGTTTTGACTTCTATTCAAACTCGGCAAGTTATTTTAAATACTAAACATATATATTTAGTATTCTTCTATATATTTGCTCTTTTTCTATGCTTTTTCTCCACCACACAGCGTTTGTGGATTTTTTAGTATCAAAATAGTATCAGGCAAACCACCTATAATCATGTGAATATTATAACCGGAAATATACAACAACGCAACCAACTTCACCAATCTGTTATGTAATAAAAATCTATCTCAAGGATTCGAAAGGAAGTATTGCATATACCTATTTTGCGGCTATTCATCTACCATATTCTTTTTCCGCTTTAGAAATTAAATCATTCATTTCACATATCAATTTTCCAACATCTTGTGGAATGTGAGCATCTGAAGCGGTCAATATTTGGACATTTTGCAATATCATAGCCTTTAGCATCTTTCCACTCATTCCTACTTCGGTATCCCCGTAGTTTATTGCCAATCCACTGCTTTCTTCAATATACATATTGTTTTCTTTTAGCGCTCTTGCGATTCTGTTGTATTCAGCATCATAATCGCCTATTGGATATGCTCCGAAACACTGTAAAGAATTTGGATGAGCCAATCCGGAAAACAGATTACTTTCCACAAGTTTATACATCAACTCATAATATCGCTTATATAAATAGTTTAAATTGTAATTTTCCTTTCTCCACGGCTGTTTTTTATGGCTAAAAGCCCACCCATCAATAAAATGTATTGATCCAACAAGAAAATCAAACGAATACATATTTTTTATATTTTCAATATCTTTTATGTGTTCAGGCGAATAGCATACCTCCAAACCAAACTTTAGCTTAATTGGAAAACGTTCCTTTTTCATTTTATCTATGAAATCTGTGTACTCTTTTAGTGGTCTGGCATTTTCATATTTTTTTCTATACCAGTTATTTTGATATTCATTATAGCATGACATTTCATCATATAAACTAGAGCATTCTTTAAATATATGTGTATGTTCCAGAAAGTAAATTTCGTTAATATTCCTTGATAAAGCATACTGTATAAATTCTTGAATCCATTCAATACAATAGCTTCCTTTTTCCAAATGAACATGAGCGTCAACCATGTAATATTTCCTCTCTATAACTATTTATCTTCTTTATCAGCGTTTCTATATGTATTTTATTAAAATCTGTTGTGTCCATAACAATATGTGGACCATTCGCCACGAAGCTGTCCATCCCTCTATCAATAATTCCACTCACAAAGTTTTCATATGAAATAGGTTTAACATCTTTATTTGGAGTTTTTTCGGGATAGCAGTCATTTACAACATGGCCTCTATGTCTGTCTGGACTATTATTTCTCTCTACAAATCGCTCATATATTTTAGAGTAATTTCCTGTCAATGTTACAGTGATTGCTGTATATGAATATCTTTCAAGGATTTCTATCAGAGGCTCCCTTGATATTTTTTCAAAATTATTTTCAAGTATAAATGGCTGATTATTTTTCATTAACAGTGCCGCCATATAATACATAATATTCATACTGGCAATACCTAATTTGACTTTTTCTTCTCTAGAGCAAAATCCTATGTCGTCATACATTAACTCTTTAATTTTATCTTTTGAAATAACAGGTAATCTGAATTGTTCCGCTAAAAATGCCGCCATTGTGCTTTTCCCAGCAGCAGGAATTCCGGTCACTAATATACAATACATTTTCAAACCTCCACCTCAGCCACGATATAATTGACCCCTATTTCATCTATTTGTGACAAAAAATCTTCAGAAACATTTTTATCAGTTATCAGCAAATCATAATCATCTATTTTACATACAGAGTGAATAGATGATTTCCCTATTTTTTCTGATGGATATACCCCTATATTCATGCTGCTATTCTCCATAACTACTCTCCCAAACTCTACACCAGCACTATTATGTATAGATGCTCCAAACTCCACAGATAACGCTGAATGGGACAAAAAAGATTTATCTATTCGTATGTTTTTCACCATTTGTATTGTATAGTAATCATGACAATGTCCCCTATGGGACATTTCTCCGCCCAGAAGAATAACAGAAATATTTTCTTTTTTTCGCAAGACTTCTGCTATTGTGACAGAATTTGTTAAAACGGTTATATTTATATTGTCAGGCAAATTCATAGCCATATAATAGCCTACTGATGATGTAGTAATATAGATTACATCATGCTCATCTATATATTCCACTGCCTGTTTTGCAACAGCCAAATAATTCTTTTTTATTTCCGGTAAATCTTTTGGATTATAGGTTGCATCCGGATAAGTTCCTTTTGGCCTTGCTGCAATAGCACCCCCATGAGTTCTTTGCAACAGCCCTCGGCTTTCCAGTACCCGCAAATCTCTTCTGGCACAATCAGCAGATATTTGATATAGCGCTTGAATTTCAGATACCATAATTCTTCCTGTCTCATTTACTCTGTTTACAATATCTCTTTGCCTTTCTTCCATGAACATATCAATATCACTTCCTTCTATTCCATTTTTATTTGTTTATAATTGTTTATTCTTATATATAATTGATTATACATGTTTATATTCAACTTTTCAAGTTTTATATATAGCTTTATTAGGGAATAACAAAGCCCCACTAGCTAATTATGGGTAAATGAACCGTACCGCCCTTGACTGCCTGGCAGGGCTTCGCTTTTTGACAATCAAGAGGGCCGTAAGCAGCCCTCCCCCATCAGCGGGCTTCCCGATTGTGCTTTCTCCTTAAAGCCTGTTTCTGCTCTTTCTCTATCTGTTCCTGCTGCCTTACACGACTAATGGCTGTCTCCACTTGATGAGAACCAAATGCAGTCTTCACACGCTCCATATCCGTCGTTATTTCCCGTAATTCCCGATTCTCATCCAACACTTCTTGAAGTCGTTCATTTAATCTCTTCTTTCCAGTTTTCTCCCTGTAGTATGTTTCTTCTAATCGTTCGTATTTGCGGGAAGTATCCAAAAAGGCAGAATAGACAGACCTTAGTACCTTTACCATTTTTTCGACCAGCGGTTTTGCTTTCTTCTCTCGATACGACTTTGCCGATTCCATAACCGCAACTTCTGGAAGTGTTTCTTCTGGATTTGCTGAAAACTCAGCCGCCAGACGTTCCATATTTTTTACCATAGGAGTAAGTTCGTTCATACGCTTCTGATATTTATCAGCCTGCTTTTTTGCCTTATCCGCTTCTTGCTGGGATTGCTTCAAATCATCTTGCAGAGAATGGATTTCATCATCAATCTGTTGTAATTGTTCATGGAGATTTTCATTGATTTCCTCAAAAGCTGCGTTCTCCTCCTGCAAATCTGCTTTTCTGGCTTCCAGCACCGCCACTTCCTTTGTACGCTCCTTCTTTTCAAAGTCCAGAACGGATAAATGTTTTTCATGAGTTCCTTTTTGCTCCCACTCGATACCATGCCGCTCCATAACTGCGGCAAGCTGCCTTTTTTCAGACGCAACCCATTGGTTCCATTCCGTATCACTTCTTGTACCTCCCTTAAAACCAAGCGCCGCCAGCGCCTGCTTCAATGAAACCCGTGTCTCCAATCCCCTCTTGCTTCCAGTTGTAAATGGCACAAAATCAATGTGGAGATGTGGCGTTGCTTCATCCATGTGCAGATAAGCGGAAAACACACGCAGCGTTGGATTTCTCTGCCGGAAATCTCTCATATATTCGTCCAGTACCTTTGCCGCTAGACGTCCGTTTTCTGTTGTCGCATTCATATCGTCCTTATTTCCCACTTGTAAAATGATTTCATGGAAGGTTTTCTCCTGCTTACTGGCATCAATTTTCTCATAGTAATTGTCCATCCGTCGGTCTTTTCTGGTCTGCTTCGCATTGTATCGGGCAAGGGCTTCATCGAATAGTTCATGATAGACATCTTTAATATTTTCGTTGCAGTATTCCACATTCAAATGGCTTCGCTCCAGGTCTGTGTTCTTTGCATGAAATTTTCTGCTGTTGTGATTTACAGTTCCCTTTCCTACCATCGCACTGATTGTTCTTTTCAATAAGCTGTCCTTTCTCCGAATTTTCGGGTAATCAGCGCCGGATACGGCGCACAGGCTTTGTTACTTTCGCCGAAAGTAACGCAAAAGCACTTTTGACAGCCGTTCCGTCCATCAAAAGCTGCCTTTGCGCTCTGCCGAGGGCTTTTCCGTCCTACGGACGGGCGGCAATCCCCGCCGCTTTGCTTCCGCCGCCATTGCTTTTCGGACAGCGGAAATCACGTTTGCCACAATGCTTTCCTCCCATCCGGCCAGCCATACCAGTGTTCGCGTTTCTGCCGCAGTCAACTCAACTTCTCCAAAAATTTCATTCAGTTCAGCAATCCTGCGGGCTTCATTTTCATAAAAAATTTTATTCACATTCCGGCTTTCTCTATCAGGCTGAATAATCATCAAACCTCTCCTTTCTCCTTGACCATTATCCACAGGAGCGTGGCACGCTCCTGTCTATTATCAACAACGGAGAATTACCAGCGAAAGCTGTCCAGTATTCCCCGTCTGTCGAGATATTCCTGCCGGGCTTTTTCCCGTTCCTCCTGTGTAGGCGCTGTCTTATATTTTTTATAAAGTTCATGGCGCACCAGAGAATCCAATTTCTGTTCCAAGCCTTGACGAATTTCTTCTGCACAGCAATCATCTTCCAGAAGATGATACCGCAATAATGCCACCAACAACTCATAGGGAATCTGTACGGTTTTCATTCTATCTTTTCCTTTCCGTGACGGTTGTGACGATTGTGACGGTATTTTTGCTACCGAGACTATACCCGAAAATACCGTCACGACCGACACTTATCGTCACGCCTCTGTTTGAATCCGCTTCAAATAAACATTCCTGCCGCTATGAGTACGTTTGCTTTCATAGTGAATGCCATAATCGTTATAGAGACGTTCTGCACTTACGTTCAGCCGTCTGGTTAAAACATTTGCAGCCACACCGATTTCCGGAAGCAGTTCAAGCAGTTCCGAAGGGCTGCCGTTCCATTCCGGCTTTTCCGTAGTCAACAGACCAGCCACCGCTTCTAACAGCGGATCAGCGGGCCGTTTCCAAAGTTCTGTTTCTGCTTTTTGGAATTTCCAGATACAACGTTCCCGGTCAAACTCTATAGTCAGCTCCTGATCCGGCTGGTCTCGTCCTACAATATCCATAACCGCTGTATTATCTGTACGCTTTTTCTTCTGCATGATAAATGCGCCGTCGGCAGCACCCAACAAACCATTTGTCCCGGAAATCATATCAAAGCTGTCCTCTGATTCCAGCTTGCGTGTGTGATGAACCACCAACAGGCAGACACCATATTTATCACTGAACGCCTTTAGCTTTGTCACAATCTCATAATCACTGGAATAGCTGTATCGGTCTCCGCCAACTTCACGCACTTTTTGCAGTGTATCAATGATAATCAGCCTTGCGTCCATGTGTTCTTTGACAAAATCCTCTAATTCCTGTCCCAAGCCGCCATTCAAGGTTTTTGATTGTGTTGCAAAAAACAGATTATCTGCACTCTCTACGCCAAACATAGTAGACAGCCGCCGTTGGAGCCTTGCATAATCATCTTCCAATGCCAGATACAGCACCGTTCCTTTATGAACCGGATATTCCCATAAAGGAAACCCCATAGCCACATGATAAGCAAGCTGTGCCATGAAGAATGATTTTCCGACCTTTGGCGCACCTACAAAGAGATACGTGCCACTGTATAAAAATCCATCTACAACCGGCGTTCTCGGCTTAAAAACCGTGTCATATAATTCTGTCATGGATATGGTTTGCAGCCCGCCGCTGCGCCTAGTTTTTTCCGGGCTTTGCGTTGCCATGCCTCCAGAAAGTCGTCCAGTGAACGACTTTTCGGAGGCTTGCAGATTGATTTGTTTCTGCGAATTTGCTATAATTTCAGTGTGATTTTTTACATTCGGCTGCGCCCCATCTGCGCCAACAGATGATACGGGAGCAGTCGTTTTCTTTTCTTCTCCCATCAAATATCCTCCTTCATTTCATTCAGTGTGATTGCCACCAGTTGCAGTGTTTCCAGCAATTCATCATCGACCATCTCCCCAGCGGCAATACGCCGTAATTCTTCATAAATGCTTTCCATCTGGTTTCGCAGCGCTTTATACACTCTCGGATTTCCTACTACTGTGATTTCTTTTTCCAGCAGTCTGCTGATAATATAATCCTGCTTTGTCAGACCGGACAGCCGGACTTTTGTTTCCAATAATTCATCTTCTTCCGGCGATACTCGAAACGCTACAACCTTATTCCTCCATCTGCCTTTTCTGTCAAGAACTCTTTCCATCTCCAACTTTCCTTTCTTCTGTACGCTCAATGTCCAGCCGCTGCGCCATTTCCTTTTGCTTTGACGGGAACAGGTGTGCATATTTGTAGGTTATATCAATACTTTCATGTCCTACCCGGTCAGCAATCGCTAATGCAGAAAAGCCCATTTCAATCAACAATGAAACATGGGAATGCCTTAAATCGTGTATCCGAATGCGTTTTACTCCGGCTTCCTTCGCACCTCTATCCATTTCATGATGAAGATAATGTTTTGTCATATCAAACATCCGCTGGTCTGGCTGGATCTTATAGAGGGACTTCACATAATCGTGTATTTCTTCAGTAAGAAACTGTGGCATTTGAATGACACGGACGCTTTTCGGCGTTTTCGGGTCTGTTATCACATCTCTGCCCTTCAATCTCTGATAGGATTTTGTGATGGACAGCGTACCTTTTTCAAAGTCAAAATCTGCCGGAGTGAGCGCCAGCAGCTCCCCTTCCCGTATACCACACCAGTAAAGGACTTCAAAAGCATAGAACGAACGGGGCTTATCCATCATGGTGTCAGCAAATTTCAGATACTCCTCTTTCGTCCAAAACAGCATTTCCTTGTGCTTCTCGCTCCCCATATTTCCAGCAATCGCCGCCGGATTCGATTTCAACCCATAATAACGCACTCCATGATTGAATATGGCGCTTAACTGATTGTGCAGCGTTTTCAGATAGGTCGGGGAATAAGGCTTCCCCTTCCCGTCACGATAATTCAGCATTTCATTCTGCCACGCAATCACATCTTTCGGCTGCACATCACTCAGGCGTTTGTTTTTGAAATACGGCAGAATCTTTGTCCGAATAATGTGTTCTTTCGTAGACCAAGTGTTTTCACGGAGACGCTCCTTTTTATCTGTGATATAAATCTCAACAAATTTCTCAAAATCCATATTCAGGTCAGCCGCTTTCTGCATAAGAAATTCCCGTTCCCATGCAAGAGCTTCCTTCTTTGTCGGGAATCCCCGTTTCATCTTTTTTTGCTTCACACCTTTCCAGTTTTCGTAATAGAATGACACGAACCATGTGCCTTTCTCTGCGTCTTTATAAGCTGGCATATTATCACTTCCCTTCTCCACTCATGCCATACACTTTTTCATGGTAATACTGGCGGCTTACCCGTCCGATTACTGTTGTATAGCCTTTTTTCTTTAATTCCTCGTTCCACTGATGAATCATGCGATATGCCAGAGATTTTGAAATTCCCAGTTCCGCAGCCACTTCATCCGCTTTGATAAATACCATACTTGCCATAGGCAACTCCTTTCTTGTTTCAATTGACTTGCAGTTGCAGCCGTTCTCCCTCCCTGGCTCCTGGCAGGCAACCCTTCCCGGCGCTGTGCCGTCCCCTTACGGGGCGCTCGCTTCCTTTCGGAAGGTCATGGCGGTTTATTCCAGTTTGGCGGTCATTCAATTTTACTAAGCATTTTTGTTTATCTTTCATCTTGCATGATACTAAACATTTTCTGTTAAGTCAAGTGGTTTGCGAGAAAAATATTAAATATTTTTGTTTAGTTTCTCTTGTATTTCTTGTTTCTACATGATATACTAAATTCAACAAATTTGTTTAACCTTAAGTCATGCACAGACAGACGGTAACAGACCAGGCAAACTAGTTTGCCAAGGGCTGATAGCGGCTGGCTGTATATGGCGCAAGCCACAGCGAAATGAAGCGCAGCGGAATTGAGCTGGCATGACTTGTCCAAAAATTAAGTAGGAGGTTTGCATATGGCAGTAGGAGACCGCATCAAACGTGTGCGCAATTTCCGGGGCATGACGCAAAAGGAATTAGGCATTGCCGTGGGCTTTGACGAAAAGAGTGCCGACATTCGCATAGCACAGTATGAAAGCAACACTCGCACACCCAAAGAAGATTTACTTCGTAAAATTGCGGAAGTACTGGATGTAAACTATCGTTCTCTGTACGAGCCGACTTTGTACGCCGCAGAGGACATTATGTACACTCTTTTTGAATTGGACGAGCATTACCCCGGCACTCGGATTTATGAAATCACAGATACCACCGACCCGGACTTCCCGGAAAAGCATATGGCTGTCAGTTTCCGTTACCGCCTGCTGGACGAATTTCTGCAAGAATGGCAGCTTCGCAAAAAACAGTTAGCCAGCGGCGAGATTACCAAAGAGGAATATCAGGAATGGAAACTGAACTGGCCGCAGACCGCAGACGACTGCGGCAAGCATGAACCGCATAAGACATGGAGAAAAGAATAGAGACATAAAAACAGCCCCCTGAAAAACTTACCGTTTTCCAGAGGGCATTTTCATGTCTCTCTATAATAATGTGTGGCTTTTGAATAGTATCAAATTAGTATCAAAAGGCACTTGCAACCTCAAAGAATGGCTTAAAATCAAGGTTTTTTGAGGTTCCTGCATTATTCAAACTCAATCGTAGCCGGCGGCTTCCCCGTACAATCATAAAACACCCGATTCACACTCTTCACCTCATTCACAATCCGGCTGGAAACCTTCCCAATCACATCCCACGGAATCTCAGCAAACTCCGCCGTCATAAAGTCCGTAGTAGTCACCGCTCTCAGCGCCACCGCATAGTCATAGGTTCTCTCATCCCCCATAACACCAACAGACCTCATATTCGTCAATGCCGCAAAATACTGATTCACCTCTTGATCCAGTCCGGCCTTCGCGATCTCTTCTCTCCAGATGGCATCCGCATCCTGCACCATCTTCACCTTCTCAGCAGTCACCTCTCCGATGATTCTGATACCAAGACCCGGACCCGGGAATGGCTGACGGAATACCAGATATTCCGGAATCCCCAGCTCCAGTCCGGCCTTGCGAACCTCATCCTTGAACAAATCTCTCAGAGGCTCAATAATCTCCTTGAAGTCCACGTACTCCGGCAGACCGCCCACATTGTGATGCGACTTAATCACTGTAGACTCCCCGCCTACGCCGCTCTCAACAACATCCGGGTAAATCGTTCCCTGAACTAAGAAATCCACAGCGCCGATCTTCTTCGCCTCTTCCTCAAACACACGGATAAATTCTTCCCCGATAATCTTTCTCTTCGCCTCCGGTTCCTCCACGCCTTTCAGCTTCTCATAGAACCGTTCCTGCGCATTGACGCGGATAAAATTCAGATCATAATTACCTTCCGGGCCAAAGACAGCCTCCACTTCATCCCCTTCATTTTTCCGCAGCAGACCGTGATCCACAAACACACAGGTCAGCTGATTGCCGATCGCTTTGGACAGCATAACTGCCGCCACAGAGGAATCCACACCACCGGACAGGGCGCACAGCACCTTTCCGTTTCCAACCTTCTCGCGGATGGCTTTGACGGACTCTTCCACAAAAGAATCCATTTTCCAGTCTCCTGCACAGCCACAGACATGGAACACAAAGTTCGCCAGCATCTTCTTGCCTTCTTGGGTATGCAGAACCTCCGGGTGGAACTGAGTAGCGTAGAGATTCTTCTCCACATTCTCCACAGCCGCAAACGGACAGTCCGGAGTGTGAGCGATCATCTGAAATCCCGGAGCTATTTCTTCTATATAATCATTGTGACTCATCCAGCAGATGGTCTTGTCGGATACGTCTGAAAATAAGCGGGAATTTCGGTCTACAGAAACTTCAATCTTTCCGTATTCACGAACCGGAGCCTTGCACACCTTTCCGCCCAGCTGATGCATCATCAGCTGTGAACCGTAGCAGATACCCAGAATCGGCACACCCAGTTCATAGATTTCCTCATTATAAGATGGGGAATCCTCCAGATAAACACTGTTCGGTCCTCCGGTAAAAATAATTCCCTTCGGATTCAGGGCTTTTATCTTTTCCAGATCTGTTTTATAAGAGTAAATCTCACAGTACACATTGCATTCACGCACACGCCTTGCAATCAACTGATTATACTGTCCGCCAAAATCCAGCACAATTACGGTTTCTCTTTTCATTCGCATATCCTCCTGAGTTATTTTCTACAATTAGATTTTCAAAAACAAAGTCTATTATAAAATAAATATTTGTAGTTTGACAAGTAAAAATAACTGTTGATTTCATAAATTTTCACAGCAAAATCCACGAAAATTTTTTCATCCTTTATAGGTTTTCCCGTAACCGCTTCCTTTAATCATAACTCAGAAGTTTCCCGCCCTCCGATAAGCCGATAAACGCTCCGGCAATTCAATTGCCGGAGCGCCCCATACCTGTCGACAATCCTGCCACAGGAACCTTTTTATCCTTTACTCTGCTTCAAAAAACATGGCATCCATATAAGCCTCCTGAAACACCGGGTCAGTAGACAGACTGACCTCTTCCGCAAGCTCTGCCGCTTCTACTGCTTCCTTCGTCTTTTCAGGATGAATCAGCAGTTCCACCGCACCATGAAGCGAACTGTTTCCCACCGCCTGTAATTTCCCTTCAAATTCTTTCGGGAACATTCCAATCTCCATAGCTTTTTCGTAATCCAACTGATATCCGAATCCGCCCGCTACGTACACCTGATGGACCTGATCTGCCGTGATACCGTACCTTTCCAGCAAAGTTTCAATCCCGGCGCGCACTGCCGCCTTCGCAAGCTGAATCTCACGGATATCTTTCTGCACCAGAACAATCTGCTCGCCCTGAGGATTTACTGCCACCGGATAGCCATTTTCAAACCATTCGTCTTCCAGTCTTCCGGTCTCATCTACCTCTTCATTTTTCACCAGCTCTGACACCAATTCAATGACACCGGTTCCGCAGATTCCCACCGGAGGCTGATTCTGGATAGTTTTCACTTCCAGTTTTCCCTCCGTAAAACGTACATTGCAGACTGCCCCGGGCACGCTTCCCGTACCCCATGTAATATTTCCGCCCTCAAAGGCCGGGCCTGCCGCAGTGGAAGTTACCAAGAGCCGTTCGCCGTTGCCAAGAGCCATCTCACCGTTAGTTCCCAGATCGATCAGCATATTCACATGCTCACCCTTTCCCATATGAACTGCGCAGATTCCTGCCACAATGTCGGCGCCTACAAATGTGGAAATGCCGGGATAAATCTGAACGGTAACCCTGCCGCCCATTTCCGGAAACAACTCTTTTCCCTCAACCTCAATCTTTCCTATTTCATATGGTGTGAAGGGAACACTTCCCAGACCATCGCAGGGAAATCCCATCAGCAGATGGATCATCGTTGTATTTCCTGCTATGACGATACGCGTAACATCCTCCCAAGAAATTCCGTACTTATTCCGCAATTTTTCTGCGCCCTTCCACAACTCCTGACAAATGCGCTCCTGAAGTTCTTTTCCTTTTCCGTCAATTGCCGCCTGAATTCTGGCGATGACATCCGCACCGTAAACCCTCTGGCTGTTCAGCCCGGTATACGTATCCAGACACCTTCCGTCAGCCAGAGAAATCAACTGAATGGCCAGTGTGGTAGTCCCGATATCCACAGCAAATCCGTACTTACTCTGCTCCGATACCTGCTCCTCCTGCTTTTTCTCTTGATTTCTCCCCTCCCATTTCTCTGCTTTCGCTCCATCCGTTATCGTCTCTTCCGAAAGCTGCACCTGAAAACCGCTCTGCACTTCCATCCCGGACTCGCTGCCCCAGCCCAGCCGGATGGTCAGATCCTCTTCCGGCACTGCCTGACAGGCAAGACGCCAGCCTTCTTTCAGCTCTTCCTCCGAAAATGCTTTTTCATCCTCAGGTTTCACCGGAAGCTCCCCTTCCAGCACCTGAACCCGGCATTTTCCGCAGAAACCTCTGCCGCCGCAGGGCGCCTGTACTCCGTCCATCTGACTGCGGAGAGCTTCCAGAAGCGTTCCTGTCAGCAGAGAAATTTCACGTACTTCCCCGGCGCCATTGTCCGGCACCACCTTAATTTTCAGCGGCTGTACATTTCGAAGACCGCAGGTAAGGTTGGGACATTTCCTGCAGTTATGCTGTGACTTGAACACCTTTTCGTCTGCGGTTGTCACATAAACCTGACAACTTGTTTTCAGCGGGCGGAACATATACCCCTCCGAAAGCTCCATCCCCAGAATCTCATCTGCCCGTGTCTGTAAAAGAGCCTCTTTCTGAATTTCCATGGGAACATCGTGGGGAGCCTCCAGCCTTCTCTTAATTCCCAGTTTCCATGCTCCGCAGGCTGTGCGAAGCTCCCTCTGGATATCTTCTTCCAACGAAAATAATGCCGCATCTGCCATGGCATCCGCCAGCATTCCCCGCACGTAATCTCCCTGTTCAAATGCCTGAGTGCTGCAATCGCTGATCTCCTGCCCCACCGTAGTCAGAATATAAATTGCTTCCCTCTCCCTGCCTTCTCCCTGCGGATCATACTGTTTTGGAATAACGCCCAGCGCCATCAATCCTTGGGGTTTACATAATCCATACATTTCTTCCAGCATATCCGCAAAAGTATCTTCCATCTCCTCATAAACCGGGGAGTCCGGAAAACATTTGATCTGTCGGAACACCATCTCCTTTTCAATACAGGGATGAAATTCTTCCAATATTCTCACCGGTTCCGGGACTTTATTTCTATTGCTCTCCATATTGCCTGTCTCCATTCTGAATTTCTCCTGACAAAGAACCGCCGCAGTCCGGCTGCCTCAAAAGGGCAGCCATTTTGCGGCGGCTTTTTCTCACATACTTTTATTCCCGCAGGCAACGAGCCAAGCGGATATGCTTGTATATCCATTTGGTGACTGCTGCGAGGGTCAAATACCACGCTGCTCTCCAGCGTTACAAATTTGCTGCCCCGTTGCTTGCAGCGGGGTTTTTGACTTTCTTTTTAGGTATCGGTCAATTAACCTCTTTTTTCTGTAACTGTTTTCTTAGCAACCTCTGCTGCTGTAGCTGCATCCGGAGTATAGAAATCAGCGCCGATCTGCTGTGCAAAGCTTTCATTTACCGGAGCTCCGCCTACCATAACGGTGTATTTTTCACGAAGATTGCGGTTCTTCAGCTCGGTAACCAGTTCGCCCATGTTTGTCATGGTTGTTGTCAGCAGTGCGGACATACAGATAATGTCAGCATTTTCTGCCTCTGCTTTTTCAATAAATGCTTCCGGTGTAACATCAACACCCAGATCGATAACGTCAAATCCGGCACCTTTCATCATCATAGCAACCAGATTTTTTCCAATATCATGTAAGTCACCTTTTACGGTTCCGATTACGATACGTCCTACAGGTTCATTTCCGATCTCAACCAGCTTCGGCTCCAGAATGCTCAGTCCCGCATTCATTGCTCTTGCTGCTACCAGAACTTCCGGTACGAAAATCTCATTATTTTTAAATTTTCCGCCGATGATGGACATTCCATCCAGCAGACCTTCATTCAGGATCACTTTTGGATCCATTCCTTCTTCCAGCGCCTGCTGTACTAATGTTTTAACGTTTTTTGCTCTGCCCTTCTGTAAAAATTCTGAAATTTCCTGAATTAATCCCATGTCACATTCCTCCTGTGAAATTAGTAATAAATTTGTGTTTTTGTTTTTGGGACTCCGCAATCCCTTTCTATGCTCCCTATTCTATCCGGTTTTTCGGGTAAAAGTTTGTATTTTTTTTGGAAAGCTGGTACTTTTTTTACATCCTGTCCCGTGATATAATACTGATACAAGCTCTCTTCCGAAAAATACACACAGAAAGGAATGCAAAATGACACCTTACTTGTACACATTGATTGATAAACAGCGGATTTCTGATATGCTGAAGGCCTTCTACAGTTGTGTCAATCTTCCCATTCAGGTCATTGATAACAACGGAAATATTCTGGAATCCCACGGGGAAACCTCTTCCTTTTGCAGCCGTTTCCGTCCGTATCTTCCTGCGGATGACAAGTGCAGCCAGCTTCATGCAAAGGCCGGAAAACACGCTATGGATCTGGGCGAAACGTATATTTTTTCCTGCCACGCCAACCTGAACCATATTGCTTTTCCCTTAATTACGAAAAATTCTCTTTTCGGCTCCATTCTGGTGGGCCCTTTTCTGATGGATGAGCCGGATTCCCTGCTGATCTCTGATTTGAGCCGCCATTATACCATCCCTCCGGATATTCTTTTGGAGCTTTACGATGACTCTCACGCCCTCCCGGTGGTCCCCCCTTCCAAGGTGACCCAGATCAGTCATCTGCTCTACTATATGTTCTCCGGTCTGATTCCGGACAGCTATCAGCAGTTTATTATCAATCAGGAAAAACTTCACCAGCAGTCCCGGATCAATGAGTCGATTCAGAGGTACAAAACTTCTTCTTCACCCTTTGAGACCGAGTATCCTTACGAAAAAGAAAAAGAACTGATTACCCGCGTAAAGACACGGGACGCTTCCCGGGCGAAGGCTCTCTTAAACGATCTTCTGGGCTATGTATTCTTCGCTGAGGGCAATAATCTGGAAATCATCAAGACACGGGCCATCGAGCTTTGCTCCCTTTTATCCCGTGCGGCCATCGAAGGCGGCGCCACCAATAATATTATCCTGAAAATGAATAACCATTTTCTGAAAAACCTTCAGGAAATCCAGAGTCTGGATGCCCTGTGCTACAGTCTTCAGGAAACGCTGGAGGCCTTTACGGAAAACATGTTTGACTACATACCCAGCAAAAATCATGATCTTATTAAAAAGGCAATCCTCTATATCTCTCAGAATTTTTCCGGCGAGCTGACTCTGGATGAGGTGGCAAATCATGTGCATTTAAACCCCGCCTACTTCTCCTCCTTATTTAAGCAGTCTACCGGCTCCTCCTTTAAAGAATACTTGAATATGGTACGCATCGAGGAAAGCAAACGGCTTCTTGCCAATACCGACTATACGATCATTGATATCGCCATAGCCGCCGGTTTCGAGGATCAGAGCTATTTCTCCCGTGTTTTCAAAAAATACACCGGGCTTACCCCCCGCCAATACCGCCAGTGATCTCCTGCTGGCGGTATTTTTTCATCGGAAAATCCTTGGTTTTTCAAAAAAAGTATGAAAAACATAAAAAAAATACAAATTCCCCTAAGAAGATGTATCTATAATGAGATACAGAAAATAAAGGAGAACAGAAATATGACACATAGAGAGCGATTTATAAAAACATTAAAGTGCGAAGAAACCGGAGGTCAGGTCCCTCATTTCGAGCTTGTATTTTTCCTCACAATGGAAGCGCTGGGACGTCCCCATCCCTCCCAGTTCCGTTTCAACCAATGGAATCAGATGAGTAAGTCCGAACAGAAATTACATATCGATTATATGGCAGACACTTATATTCAGACGGCAGAAAAGTATGACCATAGTGCGATTTTTGTAAATACAAACGGCGAATTTCCTACTTTGGAAACACAGCAGTGGCTGCTGGAAACAATCCGTGATAAAACAGGAGACGAATATTACCTGATGATGCATGGCGATCCTACATGGGCCATTCCGGCAGGCGATACCATGATGGATTTTGCGGCACAGATGTATGAAGAACCGGAAGTTCTGAATGACCTTTCCAAAAAAAGAGTGGAGGAACACCTGAAAACCGCAGAATTCTTCCATAAAAACGGACATCTGCTGGATGGCTTCGGTTTATGTTCCGATTACTGCTTTAATACCAATCCCTTCTTCAGTGTAGATTGTTTTGATGAACTCATCGTCCCTTATCTGAAGGAGACCATCGAAGAATATCACAAAATGGGATATTATGTGCTGAAACATACAGACGGAAACGTCATGCCGATCCTGAAACAGATTGCCGACTGTAAACCGGATGCCATTCATTCCCTCGACCCGCAGGGCGGTGTAAATCTTCGTGAAGCGCGTAAAATCGTCGGCGATAACATTGCTCTCGTCGGCAACGTAAACTGCGGACTTCTTCAGACCGGTACCGATGAGGAATGTGATGCAGACGTTATGCGTTCCCTCAAAGAGGGAATGGCCGATGGAAAAGGATATATTTTCTCCACCTCCAACTGCGCGTATACCGGATTAAATTTGGAACGCTATGAGAGAATGTGGAAAATTTGGAAAAAATATGGAGTTTATCCGGAAAAATAATGGTATCGTCCTATCCCTTTCAAAAAAAGTGTAAAAAAAGTAAAAAAAATCCAATTTTCCCTGCGGCAATATGATTATAATGGGGGCATACAAGAACGAAGAAAATTTTTGAAAAATATGAAGGAGGCAATTATCATGAACTCAATGGAACGTGTGGTAAAAACTTTAAACCATGAGGAAGCAGACCGCGTGCCGGTATACCCGATTATCAGCGGCGTATCCAGAAAATATACCAATGCAACTTATCAGGAATGGTCCACCAATGCGGATATCTGTGCAGAATCCCTGCTGAAAGCCAGAGAAGATCTGGGGCTGGACTGTATCGTTACCCTGATCGACCTCTCCGTAGAATGTGACGCATGGGGTCAGGAACTGATTTTCCCGGAAAATGAAGCGGCTCATCCGGATTACAGCAAATGCGTAATTCAGGATATCGAAGATTATCCCAACATCAAAAAGGTAGATTACAGAACCTCCAAACGTATGATGATGCATATTGAAACCTGCCGGAAACTGGTGGAAGCTTCCAAAGGGGAATTCCCGGTCATCGCATTTGTATTCGGACCTCTGGGAACCTTATCCATGCTCCGCAGCCAGCAGGAAATGTACATGGATTTCTATGACGATCCCGATGCCGTTCACGATGCTGCAAGAGAGGTCAACGAAACCCTGAAAGAATACTGCTGTGCTCTGCTGGAAACAGGGGTAAACGGTATCATGTTTGACACACTGTTCGCTTCCGGTTCCATTATGAGCAAGGATATGTGGGATGAGCTGGAAGGTGATCTGGTAGAAGAGCTTGCCCAGACTGTGAGAGACCACGGCGGACTTGTTATGATTCACAACTGCGGTCAGAAAATTTATTTTGATATCCAGATCCAGCGGATGCAGCCAACCGCAATTTCCTTCTTATACCCTCCGGCTGACTGTGCCGATTTCAAAGAGTGTAAAGAAAAATACGGCGATATCACCACCCTCATCGGTTGTGTAACGCCTGCAAGCGCAGCTATCGGAACCGATGAAAACTGGGATAAGGAATGTACCGATTGTATTGACGCTATGGCTAAGGGCGGCGGATTTATTTTGGCTACCGGATGTGAATACCCGGCAAATGCTTCCCTTGACAGAGCCCGCAGAATGATCGCAATTGCAAAAGACTATGGAAAATATGAATAAAACAAAAATTGATCTGATTACCGGCTTCTTGGGAGCCGGTAAAACCACATTTATCAGAAAATACCTTCAAGCATGCTCAAAAAAAGGTGAGCATGTCATCGTCATTGAAAATGAATTCGGGAAAGCTGGTATCGATATGGCTATTCTGGAAAGAGAACAGATCGAAGTGACCCAATTGGCCGGAGGCTGTATCTGCTGCGGCTTAAAGGTAAATTTCCACGATCTGCTGATCGATCTTTCCCACCACTATGACCGGATTCTTGTGGAACCTTCCGGCATCTATACGCTGGAAGATTTTTATGAAATTATGGAAAGCCCCTCCGTCGCTGAGGTTTGTGAAGTCGGGAGCATTTTGATGATTGCAGACCCGGAGCAATTAAAAGAACTGGACTCTGAAGCCGCCAAAATCGTGTATTCTCAGGCGGCAGGCGCCGGACAGATTATTGTGAGCAAGGTTGGGATTCAGCAGATTGAACGGGAGGAAACGGTCCGTCTGCTTCAGGAAATCCTCACCTCCCACCAAAACTTCCAGCGGAATATTTCCGATTATCTGCTGTTTTGCGACTGGGAGAAACTCACCGAAGAAGATTTTCTTTCTTTCCGCAGCTGCGGCTATTACCGAAACCGTAATTCCCTCCCGAAGCAGGATCACTCCACCCTTTTTTATAATACCACTATCTCTCCCCGTTTTCCTACAGAGGAAAAAATGCTCCGCTTCCTGAAGGAAATCTGGAACGGTACCTGCGGTGAGATCATCCGGGTAAAAGGGTATCTGAAGCTTGCTGACGGATGCTGCTACGAAATAAACTGTACCTCCCGTGACTGGAGCGTAAAAGAAACAGCCGATATCCCCGAGGAAGGTCTCAACCTTATCGGAAGCAAAATCAATCGAAAACAAATCAATTTACTTGCGAGGTGAAAATTCACATGAAACTTGGAATCGGTATTGACACCGGAGGCACTTACACGGATGCTGTAATTTATAACTTTGAAAATAAAGCCATTCTCGGCAGCGCCAAATCCCTGACCACGAAAAATGATCTGACCATTGGTATCTTAGGGGCCATCGACGGGCTTCCCACCGATCTGGTACAGCAGGCAGAGATCATTTCTCTCTCCACCACTCTTGCCACCAATGCCTGCGTGGAGGATAAGAGCGGGCAGGCAAAGCTGATCTTCTTTGGCGGCGAAAAGAAGGTCATCGATGCATACGGCAGCCAATTCGGCCTGCCCCCCACAGAAGAAATCTATATTCAGGAAAGCTATACGAAATTTTCCGGCGAGATTGAGCGGGAACCGGACTGGGAGCTGTTTGAAAGCCAGTTGGATGAACGTTTTGAAAATCTGGATGGAGTGGGAATCATCGAAATGAACGCCATGCGAAACGGCGCCGTTGTGGAAAAGAAAGCCAAAGAAATTTTTGAAAGGAAATTTTCCGTTCCCGTTGTCTGCGGCCATGAGCTGTTTTCCGAGCTGGGGTGTCTTCAGCGGGGGGCAAGCACCCTCTTAAACGCCGGACTTTTCCCGGTCATCACTGAATTTTTAACTGCCGTAAAAAAAGCTCTTTCCGTCCGCAATATCCACCCGGCGGCTGTTGTGATCGTCCGCAGCGACGGAAGCCTGATGTCGGAGGAATTTTCCACTCTGCGGCCTGTGGAAACCCTGCTCTGCGGCCCTGCCGCAAGCGCCATTGGCTGTACCCAGCTTACTGACAGCCCCAACAGTATTGTTGTAGATATGGGCGGTACCACAACCGACATCGCTCTGATCAAAGACGGTATGCCGGTGATGGTGACAGACGGTGTTTCCATCGGAAAATGGAAAACCTTCGTAAACGGATTATATGTAAAGACCTTCGGGCTGGGCGGTGACAGCGCCGTACACTATGAAGGAAAGAAACTGGTGCTGGAGGATTTCCGGGTCATTCCCCTCTGCATCGCAGCAAAGGAACATCCCTCCCTGATTGAGCACCTGAAAAACCTGAAGGTTCGAAAGCATACGCATTTTCTGTATGAGCATTACCTGCTGATCAAGGAAATCGATGACAGCCCCCGGTACTCGAAGGAGGAAAAAGCCTTCTGCCGCGCCCTGAAGAACGGACCTCTGCTGATTTCCGACGCTGCCGCCGCGGTGGGTAGGGATATCTACACCCTTCGCACCGAACGGCTGCTAAAGGACGGTGTCATTCAGCTTTGCGGACTGACCCCTACCGACATCATGCATATCAAAGGGGATTTCACTGAATACTCCGTCGAAGCTTCCCGGCTGGGCGCAAACTTTGCCGCCTGCAATCTCGGCGTTTCTGTGGAGGAATTCTGTGATCTGGTGTACGATGAGGTAAAACGAAAATTATATCTCAACATTGTAAAGGCCATCCTTGAAAATAAATACCCCGCCTATGGGAAAAACGGGGTAAGCCCTGAGGTGGAGCAGTTTATCTTAGAAACCTACCAAGCGCTTAAAAGCGGACAGACTGATCCCCTTCTTTCCACTATGTTCCAGACAGAATACTCTCTGATCGGTGTGGGCGCGCCCATCGGAATTTTTCTGAAGGATGTTGCCGGCATGCTGGGCACCCGTGCAGTAATCCCGGAAAACCATGAAGTGGCAAATGCGCTGGGCGCAATCATTGGAAGCGTCAGCGCCTCCTCCACCATAGAAATCAAGCCAAACAACACTGCCGACGGAACCTCCGGTTATACCGTTTATGGAAATACCGGCAGAAAAATTTTCGAGGAAATGGATGATGCCATGGATTTTGCCCTCTCGGAGGTTTCCGAAATGGCAAAATCAGAGGCGGTAAGGCGGGGCGCCCGGGGAAATCTGACCCTTACACCACAAATCCAAGTCAGCGAAGCGGAAGCCCGGGACGGCGTGATCTACATCGGAACCACGGTGACAGTTCATGCATCGGGTTCCGCAGGATTTTAAAAGCTGAATAGTAAAATACAAGCACACATCTTTCCCATTCTTTGGGAATTGATATGTGCTTGTATTTTACTTATAACTTCTTCCAAAGCTCCAGAAGTTTTTCCTTTTCATTCAGTTCCGGCCGATCCAGCACAGCCTCCAGAAGCTTCTGCAATACATTTCCCATCTCCGGCCCCGGCTTCATTCCGTTTGCAATCAGGTCTCCCCCTGTCACCGCCAGACTTTTCAGTGTCACGCACTGGTTCTTTTCCAGAATCTGCTGATAGATTGCGCTCACCTGCTCCAGACGTTCCAGCTTTTCCTCCCGCAGATACTCACTCTGCGCCATAATATCCGCCCGCTGTACCTTCAGATACAAAGGAAATAATTCCACGCCCACCTTATTCACAGCACGGCGCACTGCTCTTTCCTCCGGCATCGGACGGTAATCATGCCAATAGACCAGTCTTGTCACCTGCTGAATCGTATCATTATCGAATTTCAGCCGGCGGAGAATCTTTCCCGCAATCTCTTTTCCTCTCGGGCCATGATTGATAAAATGATCGATTCCCTGCTCATCTGTGGTTCTTGTCTCCACCTTTCCCATATCATGAAGCAGCATGGCGAGCCGCAGAACCTTTTGCCCTTCCACTTTTGGAAGCGCCCGGAGCGTATGCTCCCCCACACTTCCCTCATGATGAGGATTCTTCTGAGGCGTCTCCATCATCCGGTCAAATTCCGGCATAATGATCTTTGTAATTCCGGTCTCATACAGGACCTGCCACATCTGCGGCCTGTCCGAAACCAACAGCTTGACCGTCTCGGTCTGAATCCGCTCCGCACTGATTTTTGCCAGCGTCGGAGCCAATTCCACGATGGCCCGTCTGGTCTCCTCCTCGATGGAAAATCCCAACTGCGCCGCAAACCGAACCGCCCGCAAAATCCGCAGCGCATCCTCGCCAAATCTCTGCCAAGGGTCACCCACACAGCGAATCACTTTCTTCTGTAAGTCATCCATACCGCCGAACCGATCAATCAATCCGGTCTCCTGACTGTAGGCCATGGCATTGATGGTAAAGTCCCGCCGTTTCAGATCTTCTGTCAGATTTGCGGTGAACTTTACTTCTTTTGGGTGACGGCCATCCTCATATTCCCCGTCGATCCGGTAAGTTGTCACTTCAAATCCCGTTTTTCCCACCATGACCGTCACAGTTCCGTGCTGAAGCCCGGTGTCTACGGTTCGCTGAAACAGCTCTTTCACCTGATAAGGAGTAGCGGAGGTGGTAATATCCCAGTCATCCGGTTTTCTGTCGAGAATCGAATCCCGGACACAGCCGCCCACTGCAAATGCCTCATATCCGTGTTGGTTCAACACCTCAATAATCATACGAACGCCCGCCGGCATTTTTATTTTCATATCCTACCTCTGTGGATCTACTTTTGCATTGATCTCTGCGAAAAGGGTATCGATTACGCCCTGAATCTCAGAAACAGCCGCATCTACATCCACTAATTTTGTAATACTCTTATCGCGGGTAACCAATTCAATCTGATGATTCTTTAAATTTTTCGGTCCGACAACTACACGAACCGGAACGCCCAAAAGGTCTGCATCGGCAAACATCGCACCGGCACGCACATCACGGTCATCGTAGATGACTTCAACGCCATGATTTAACAGCTCTGTATATAAATGATCTGCTGCTGCTTTACATTCTTCATTGTCCACGCGCATACAGCACAGATGAACCTGCCATGGAGCGATAGAGATTGGCCAGATCGGACCATTTGCGTCATGTCTCGCCTCACATACGGAAGCTGCCAGACGTCCCACTCCGATTCCGTAGCATCCCATAATTGGGTTTTTTATGGTTCCATCTGCATCGGTATAGGTCATGTCCATAGCTTTTGTATATTTTGTACCTAACTGGAAGATATTTCCAACTTCAATACCACGTTTTACCTGCACAGTCTTTTTGCCGCAGCATGGGCAGATACCGCCGGTCTGAATCTTGGATACGTCCACATAGGTTACTTCACCACAGTCGCGGGCAATGTTCAGTCCTTTCAAATGATAATTTTCTTCATTTGCACCGCACACTAAGTTATCAATTCCTTTTAAGGAAACGTCATAAACAACCGTACAATTGTCAGTAAGACCTTTGGGGCCGATAAATCCGGCAACGATACCGCTTTCCGCTGTGATTTCAGCCGGGTGCAGTCCTTCTCCCAGATAATTTGTCAGCTTTGTTTCATTTACTTCATAATCACCGCGCAGGAATACAACGACATACTCATCGTTGGCGTTCTTCTGGTATACAACGGCTTTACAGCTATTTTCCACCGGAACAGACAGGAAATCGGCAACTGCTTCGATTGTTTTGCAATCCGGAGTGTATACTTTTTCCAGATCAGCCATTGCGATATTGTTGGCATTTTCCACTGTATTTTCAGCGGCTTCCATATTTGCGCGGTAGCCGCATTCCGGACAGATTACGATAGAGTCCTCACCTGCATCTGCCAGCAGCATGTATTCGTGAGAAACACTTCCGCCCATCATACCGGAATCGGATTTTACTGCGATTACTTCCGGTACGCCTGCGCGCTGGAAGATTCTGTTGTAGGCATTGTAGCATACGTCGTAGTATTTCTCTAAATCTTCCTGAGAGGTGTGGAAAGAGTAGGCATCTTTCATGGTAAATTCTTTTACACGGATCAGACCTGCTCTTGGTCTTGCTTCGTCACGGTATTTTGTCTGGATCTGGTAGATCATGAATGGGTATCTTGCGTAAGTCTGTCCATATTCTCTTACCAGATGTACGGATGCTTCTTCGTGAGTCATTCCAAGAACCATCTGGCTGTTGTTTCTGTCTTTGAAACGCAGAAGTTCTTTTCCAACGCTCTCGAAACGTCCGGATTCTTCCCAGAGAGTTCCCGGAAGAACTACAGGGAACATTACTTCCTGACCGTCGATGGCATCCATCTCTTCACGGATGATGTTTTCGATTTTTTTCGTGATTCTTTTCATCGGTGGGTACAGGGAATAGATTCCGTTGGATACATATTTGATGTAGCCGCCGCGTACGGTAAATGCATGACTGTCAATTACGCAATCCGCTGGAGTTTCTTTAAAGCGGTCGCCAATTAAGTTTTTTAATTTCATGGTTTTTTCCTCTCTTTTCTTTGAACTTTTCGGTGGTATGAATATCGTTTGTAACTATGAAACCTGAAAGGCCGAATAGCTGCTATCGTTGGCTGTAATACAAAAAATCCCTTGCTTTCCATGGGGAAAACAAGGGACCAATTTACATAATCGGTGGTACCACCCTTATTAGCAGTCAGTGTTGGCTGCTCACTCTTTTTGCTTCGATAACGCCAAAGCTCACGTCCTGCTCCTCACAGGCAGCTCCGGGGCCGGTTCCACTTACTCCGCACGGAAATCTCTCAGCTTTGATTTCCTCTCTGGGGATTGGAGGGGGAGTGTACTATTCCCTTCATTGCTATTTTACTTGTTGATTGAGATTTTAGCGGATATTTTTGGGGTTGTCAAGGGGGAAAATGGCGACGGTGGCGGCCGCGGCCAGAGAGGGAGAGCAGGGGGACGGCAAAGCAGCTGCGAGGGATGGGAAAAGCTAAGAGTCCGGACAGCGGGCAGACAGGGCACCGGTCTGATTCGACAAGAAAATCTGAAAGATTTTCTCGTCTCAGCAGCCCTGAGATGCAGACCTTGTGGGTCTGCATCTCTCTCTGTCCGCCCACTGCCCGGACTCTAAGTTTTTCCTCATCCCTCTCCGCCATGCTTTGCCGTCCCCCTGCTCTCCCTCTCTGGCCGCTGTTCTACACGGTTCAGGACGGTAGGGGCGCTCGGCTTGCGCCATTGCTTGGGGTTTGTGGGTGGAATGGGGGAGTTTGGTTTTCTCTTGTTCGCTTGAAACAGCCAGACTGAGTCCAGCAGAAACGGACATTTTCGCACCAAAAAAAATGACTGTTTTAGAATTAAGAGATATTATTTCAGGGAGAAGTTTCAGCTTCTCTTGGGTAATTTCAACACTTAAAGTACTGCCAGCTCTCGGTCAACAACCTCAGTGGCTCTTTATTGAACTCAAATTGACCATTTCTGCTGGAATCTGATTGGTCAATTCCTTCGGGCTCTGGTAATACAGATAAATATGCTTTTTATTATCTGGTTTATAGGTAATTTTTGATGTTTTTAGACCTTTTCTATTAAGATTTACGTATAAAACGTGTTATGATAGTAAAAATTATAGGCAAATTCTTTCAAAAAAGAGGAACTTGCAAAGAATTATACAGATAAAGCTCATACTTATTTACAGGATTATAGGTTTTCCATTTAAAAGAGCACATCCAAGAAACTTCCGCCTGCATCCCCACCACCCGGATGAACGTAGTGGAGCAGAGGGAGCGGATTTCCCCTTGTGCGTCATCGCGCAGAATCAGCAAAGCAGCACTTAGCGTGCGGCGGGGGAAGATTTCGGGAGACGAGCGGGCTTACAAAGCCTGCTCGTCAGATGCACTGAGGTACAAAAATCCTTCAGATTTTTGTGCCGAACTGCATCGGTGCCCGAAAACTTCCCCCGCCGGACGGTTAGTGCTGCGCTGATTCGAAGCTGACGCGCAAGGGGAAATCCGCTCCCTCTGCGGCCCCCACTTCACTCAAACCCGAATCACAATCTCCCGATCCGTATGACTATACTGATAATACCGCACCCCCGCCGCATCCAACATCCTCTTAGACGCTTTCACTGCCGGAGTATCCGCATACTTATCAACCTCATAAATAATCGTCTTAATCCCCGCCTGAATAATCGCCTTCGCGCACTCATTACAGGGAAACAGCGACACATACAGCTTCGCCCCTTCCAGAGACCCTCCACGATAATTCAAAATCGCATTCAACTCACTGTGCGTCACATACAAATACTTCGTCTCCAGCGAATCACCTTCTCTTGCCCAAGGAAACTCGTCATCTGAGCATCCCATAGGAAATCCATTATACCCCATGGACAAAATTTTATTATCCTGACTTACAATACAGGCTCCCACCTGTGAACTGGGATCTTTGGAGCGCATACCGGATAACTTCGCAACGCCCATAAAATATTCATCCCATGTGATATAGTCTTCCCGCTTTCCTTTCATGATGTAAATTCCTCCCCATCAGGTACACCTTATTTTGTTCCGAAAATACGGTCTCCGGCATCCCCCAGACCCGGCACAATATAACCGTGATCATTCAGATGGTCATCCAGCGCTCCGATATAAATATCCACATCCGGATGCACCTCCTGCATCTTCTTCACACCTTCCGGCGCAGCAATAATACACATAAAGCGGATATTTCTTACCCCTTTATCCTTCAGCATCTGAATAGCAGCAACCGCAGATCCACCGGTTGCCAGCATCGGGTCTACCACAAAAATATCTCTTTCCGAGCTGTCGGCAGGAAGCTTGCAGTAATATTCCACCGGCTCCAAAGTCTCCGGATCGCGGTAGAGACCGATATGACCCACTTTTGCTGCCGGAATCATTGCCAGCATACCTTCCACCATTCCCAGACCAGCCCTGAGAATGGGAACTACTGCCAGTTTTTTACCTGCCAGCTCTTTTGCCGTCATCTTTGTAATTGGCGTCTGAATCTCCACATCCTCCAGCTTCAGGTCTCTGGTTGCCTCATAACACATGAGCATAGCGATTTCGCCAATCATTTCCCTGAACTCTTTGGAGCTGGTTTCTTCGCTTCGGATAATTCCAATTTTATGCTGGATCAACGGATGATCCATAACTACTACTTTTGACATTTGTACCCCTTTCCACTTTTTCATCTCTATAAAAGTATCGATTTCGCCCGGTGACTCTTCCGGCCATCCTTCTTTTTCTTCTCTTGGCCGTGGCCCCACAAACTGTTACGTTCCAACTTAATTTTCTTCGATCAGGTTAATTCTGCGTATATGGCGTTCATCATTGGAAAATGGTGTTTCCAGAAATGTCTCCACAATCTTCAAAGCCAGTCCCG
Source organism: Clostridiales bacterium (assembly GCA_018374355.1). GTDB lineage: Bacteria > Bacillota > Clostridia > Lachnospirales > Lachnospiraceae > Oliverpabstia. The sequence continues at coordinate 4,346 of JAHAFI010000010.1, read as the reverse complement.
GCCCTACCACTCTGCCTCCCAGAGCCAGCACATTTGCATCGTTATGCTCTCTGGTTGCCTGAGCGCAAAAGCAGTCGGTACACAGTGCAGCACGAATTCCCGGAACCTTATTTGCCGCTATGGAAATACCGATGCCGGTGCCGCAGATCAAAATCCCCTTTTCACAGCTTCCGTCCAAGATTGCATGAGCTACCTTTCTGGCATACACCGGATAGTCCACGGATTCCATGCTGTCACAGCCGAAATCCTGATACGCAATCCCTTTCTCATCCAAATACGCCTTAATCTCCTTTTTTAATTCATAACCTCCATGATCGCAGCCAATCGCTATCATCACAGTTCCTCCTCTTCGTTTAATCTCGCTACCAGTCTTCGCATCAGCAGCTCCATCTCTGTATAACACTGACTGTACACAGATAACGGCTGCCCGTCAAGCGCCGGTATATCCCCTGTCTCGCCCACATACTCCTTTAAGGTGTACACATGGGGCGCATTTTCGTAGGTTTCCCAAATCTGAGATTTCTGTCTGTCCTCCATAGTCAGTAAAAGTACATCTCCATTGATATCCTCCTGCTCCAACTGCTCCGCAGTATGGGAGGGTTTTGGATATCCGTTATTTTCCAGAACCGCCTCTGCCTTTGGATTCATAGGTTCCGGAAACAGAACCACCATTCCTCTGGACTCAATGGGAAGGGGATTCGTCAGAAATTTTCTCTTCAGAATCAGCTCCGCCATGGGGGCTCTGCACTTATCATTGGTATCTACAAAAATCAGTTTTTTATACCGTATTACCATAATGCTTCCTCACACCTGAATCTTCTGCTGCCCCGCCGCTTTCAAAAGCCTGTTCATGATGGCCTGTCCCATCTGAGGCGTGTCAAAAGATTCTGAATAAATATAAGCCACTCCGCTGTCATCAAACTCACGCAAAACGCTGAATAAATGCTGAGCAATGCTTTCCTCATGTTCTCTTGTTCCGATGCTTTTTACAATTCCCATCGGATAGGCTGACAGGCTCTCATCGGTGGCAATAATGCCCACCTGAAATCCCGCCTCCATTTTTTCCTGAGTCAGTTGGCGAATCTTCGCCTGAACCGCCTCCGGTTTTCCTTCTACTACCACCAGCTCCGCCTTTGGCGCATAATGCCGGTATTTCATCCCCGGCGCTTTGGGACGAATCTTGCTGTCCGATGCAATCAATCCTTTATCAAGCTGTACCGGACCGATTACTTTTTCCAGCATTTCCTGATTGATATATCCGGGCCGTAAAATCGTGGGAATCTCCTCCGAGAAATCAACAATCGTAGATTCCAGACCAATTTCCACTGAACCACCGTCCAGAATCATATCAATTCTTCCATTCAGATCCTCTTCCACATGGGCAGCCTCCGTGGGACTGGGTCTTCCCGATGTATTTGCGCTGGGCGCTGCAACAAAGCCGCCTCCCTGACGAATCAGCGCCAATGCCAGCGGATGATCCGGCATCCGCACTGCCACCGTCTCCAATCCTCCCGTTGTTCCATAGGGAACCCGGCTGCTCTTTGGGAATATCATCGTCAGCGGTCCCGGCCAATACGTCTCCGCCAGTTTCCTTGCCTTTTGTGGAATCTCCTCCACTATTTTTTCCAGATCCTCCAGCCGGGCAATGTGTATGATCAGTGGATTATCGGATGGCCTCCCCTTGGCTGCATAGATCTTTTCTGCCGCCTGCTCATCCAGCGCATTCCCTCCCAGACCGTAAACCGTCTCCGTAGGAAATGCTACCAGACCGCCTCTTTTAAGAACCTCTCCTGCTTCCTGAATGGCCTCCCCATCCATACATTTCAAATCTATTCGGACCACTTTTGTTTCCATTTTCTCACCTTTTCTGTTTGCATCTGCTAGTTCCAGTATACTAAAGTCCGCACTTCAGGGCAAGAGGGAAATTTCGTTTGACAACTTTATGCCTGTCTGTTATCCCTTAAATATCAAAAGACATTGCTGGCAGACAGCTAATCCAAATTTGTATAGATTAAAAAAGCAACCGCACTCTCAAAATGTCAAGAGGATGACAAAAACTTTTTTCAGCTTTTTATCATCCTCTCATCCCTGACATATTACAGTATCTGTACTTTAAATAATTCTTTTTTATATGTATCCGAATCAACAACAGATACCCTACAGTTAAGCCATGACAGTTTTGTTTTCATACTTTCTTGCAGCTCTCGCATAATCATCTTCTTGCTTCTTGATTCACATCCAAAATCACCTTCTAAAAATAAAATAACATACCATATTTTATCATCTGTTGCATATTTTTCAGATGTTATTTCGTTTAATAAAGGTAGCAGATTCTCAGCAGTATCCCTTTTCCCCACAAAAGATCCTGCCCCTACGATATTGGATATTGTCATTGCAACTTTTTGTGATACTTCAACATCTAAACTCTCACGCCCCTCTGTATTCACAGTAGTAGCTGATGTTTTTACTTTTTTATTGTTTGGAAACACTCTCCAACTATTATCACTCTCATGTCCAAGACAATTTTTCACTTCAATAAACAATAATTTTTTCTTCCCTGCTGAAATAAAATCAACACCTTTGGCTCCATCCATTTTCACAAAATACTTTCTGTAATAAGGATCATCATCAAATTTTAAAGTGACATTTTCATCCGGGAAATCAAATTCTATACCACTTTCCTCAATCTTCATAAATCAGCTCCTGTTCTCTGTCATAGAGGCTTTCAAACTCTCTCATAATAGAATTGTGTTCCAGTTCAGAAACTTTATCACAAAGCTCATACTTGATTTTTCTATCCTTTTTATCCTCGTATAAAGAAATGAATTTAATATCCAAATTTGCATGATTCACTTTTGGATATGCCGCCGGAAAGTTAAAACACTGCTGCACAAAATAATCGTGTGTCGTAATGAAAATCTGTACACCCATTCCAGCCAATTCCATCATGGCGTCGGCTAATGTTTTCATCATGATCGGATTCATGTTTGTCTCTGGTTCATCCCAAAAAAGTATAGAATCTTTTCCCAGACTTCCGGATGTAATCAAATATATGATAGTTGCCAGTTTCCTATAGCCTTCGGAAACAAGCCCCATTTCAAATTCGCCTTCACCTTTCATTTTTAAAAAGAATTTTTTATCCCTCTGAATAATCTTTCCATCAATTATTTTTTCAAAACTGTTTAAAACATTATTTTGCTCTGTTGTATTTGCTCCTCGTTTTAACGGTTTATCTAATAATTTTGATAAATCATAATACATTTCTTCAAAATCCAGATGGTATTCTTCATATAAAGAGCGAAAATGTTCTGTTGAAGAAATCATTTCTTTTGGTGGTAAGTATACCGGGGTAAACTTCTTTACAGACTGTCCGATTCCAACTTCTACATCAGCATGTCTTTCCTGTCGATTTCCAAATCCAATTGTTATCTCATTCTTATCCTCAAGTAACAATTTTAATTCAGCACGGTTGCTTCCCTGTTTTCTTGTCACTAATCTTCCCAGTTTCATTTCATCAGGACGAAACACCCCTAAGAATTTTTCAACGATAAGTTCCTCCATCTTTTCCTTTTTTGTTTTATCAAAATTAATATTACTGATTGGTTGGATCGCAGAATACATGGCCTTTAACAACGTTGTTTTACCTGTACTGTTTTCACCACTAATAATATTAATATTCTTTGACCATTTAATATCCAAATCATTAAAAAGCATAAAATTATCTAATTTTAATCTGTCAATTTTCATTCTGCTCTCCTAAAAATATATTTGTATCCAGTTTTTGTATCTTACTTACTGCTTTTACAGTCTTTGAAGTCAAAAACCCTGCGGGAATAAAACATGTATCCTATGTCCTTTTCTATATTACCTACAGTATATCCATATTCAACAGCAAAATCAATTTCTTATCATTATCTCTAAAGAAATAAAAATTCTTTTCTAGTAGGTTTTTCCTTAATCTCAAAAATGCTATTCTTGAGATTAAGTTTATCATATGCCTTTTTATCAATCAATGTCAACTTCTACGTCTTCTTCCCGGCATTTTTATCTTTATCAGGACTTATTCGTCTCCAGATATTCCAACGTCCCCTCACAAATCGCCTTCGCCACCTTCTCCTGATACTCCTTCGTCGACAGAAGCGCAGCTTCCTCACTATTACTCAGAAAACCACACTCTCAAAATGTCAAGAGGATGATAAAAACTTTTTTCAGCTTTTTTTCATCCTCTACTTGAATCAATTTCTCAACTATGAATAAGTAAATCTCAAATATTGCACAAAATAAAGACACCCGCTGCTGAATGATGTATAATTGTAATAACGACAAAACAATTCTCTCACACAACA
>JAHAFI010000055.1 GCA_018374355.1 Clostridiales bacterium | reverse complement strand
ACCAGCTTCAGCAAAAGCGGATGAAGGATACCGAAAAAAAGGAAAAATACAGGATTTGGGGCGAACTGATCAATACATACGGTTACGGTCTGGAGCCTGAGGCAAAATCCTTAGAGGCGCTCAACTACTATACCAATGAGATGGTGACGATTCCCCTTGATTCTGCTCTTACTCCTCAGGAAAATGCAAAAAAATATTTTGACAAATACGGCAAGCTGAAACGGACTGCCGATGCTTTGGAAAATCTCCTTCAGGAAACCCACAGCGAAATCGAACATCTGGAGTCCATTTCTGCCTCTCTGGATATTGCTCTCTCGGAAGACGATCTGGTTCAGATCCGGGAAGAGCTGATGGATTACGGCTATATCCGCCGAAAATATGCGGGAGGAAAAAAAGTGAAGATTACCTCCAAGCCTTTTCATTATATTTCCAGTGACGGCTATCACATCTATGTGGGAAAGAACAACTTCCAGAATGAAGAGCTTTCTTTCAAGATGGCCTCCGGAAATGACTGGTGGTTTCACGCAAAAGGCCAGCCCGGCTCCCATGTCATTGTAAAAACCAATGGGGAGGAGCTGCCTGACCGCACCTTCGAAGAGGCGGGACGGCTGGCTGCTTATTATTCCAAAGGGCGCAAAGCGCCGAAAGTAGAAATTGACTATACGCAGAAAAAGAACCTGCGGAAACCGGGTGGAGCAAAACCGGGATTTGTAGTGTACTATACCAACTACTCTCTCCTGATCGAACCGGACATCACAGGAATTCAGCAGATTATATCACAGTAATAACGGGTTTGACAAAGGAGGTTCAACATGAAACGAAAGAATAAAAAAGAACCGCAGATTTCCCGCCAGCCGGTAGAACGCATTCAGGCTGACAAACATCAGGGGCTCACCTCTGCACAGGCGGCAGAGCGGGCTGAAAAAGGCTGGAGCAACGTTCCTGTTGACCCGCCTTCCAAAAGTATCGAAGAAATTATAACCAGCAACCTGTTTACCTACTTCAACATGATATTTGCAGGAATTGCCGTTTTACTGATTTTTGTGGGTGCATTCCGTGATCTCACCTTTCTTCCTGTTATTATCGGCAATACACTGGTTGGTATCGTTCAGGAAATCCGTTCCAAAAAAGTGCTGGATAATCTGAATGTACTGAACGCCCCGAAAGCCACCGTCGTCCGGGACGGCAAAAAACAGACCATTCCTGCGGAAGAAGTTGTGATGGATGATGTGGCGGTTTTCGCCGCCGGCAATCAGATCTGTGCCGATGCAACCGTTATGGACGGGGAGGTTCAGGTAAATGAATCCCTGCTCACCGGTGAATCCGACGAGATTACAAAAAAGCCGGGGGATTCTCTGATGTCCGGCAGCTTTATCGTTTCGGGGACTTGCCACGCGAGACTTGACAAGGTGGGGGCTGATTCCTATATCTCCAAACTGACGCTGGAGGCGAAAGCCACCAAAGAAGGGGAACAGTCTGAGATGATCCGTTCACTGAACCGATTGGTGCAGATTGTCGGTTTTCTCATCATTCCCATCGGAGCCATCCTTTTTATCCAGCAGTATCTTCTGGGGGAAAGCTCCATCAAGGAAAGCGTTCAGGGTATGGTGGCAGCCGTGATCGGTATGATTCCGGAAGGCTTGTATCTTCTGGCAAGCGTTGCCTTAGTGGTCAGTGTAATGCGACTTGCGGGGAAAAAAGTTCTGGTTCACGATATGAAATGCATTGAAACGTTGGCTCGGGTCAACGTTCTCTGTGTAGATAAGACCGGAACCATCACGGAAAACACCATGAAGGTCAGCAGTGTGGTTCCTCTTGCTCCCTATGAAAGCGAGACCCTGCCGCCCCTTCCCTCTCTGATCGGGGATTTTGCCCATGCCATGTCAAAGGATAATATTACCATGGCTGCCATGCAGGAATATTTCACCGAAAACACCGGAAAACTGGCTTCTTTTGTGACCTCCTTCTCCTCCGCGTTCAAATACAGCAGCGCCACCTTTGAGGGAACCTCTTATGTTTTAGGCGCTCCGGAATTTGTCCTGCGGGAAGATTATGAGACGTATCAGGAAACCATTGAATCCTACGGCGGCGAGGGATATCGTGTGCTGGTATTCGGCGTCTATGAAGGAATCCCTGACGGAAAAGCTCTTACCGGAAAGGTAATCCCCTATGGTCTGGTACTGCTGGCAAATCCCATCCGCAAGGAAGCATGGGAAACCTTCCAGTATTTTGCGGATCAGGGCGTAGATATCAAAGTCATCTCCGGTGACAATCCGGTGACTGTTTCGAAGGTTGCCTCTCAGGCAGGCATCGCCCGGGCAGAAAACTATATTGATGCCAGTGAACTGAAAACTAAAGAAGATATTGACCGCGCCGTCCTTGAATATACTGTATTCGGAAGGGTAACCCCAAATCAGAAACGACAGTTCGTTCGTTCCCTGAAAGAAGCCGGAAAGACCGTTGCCATGACCGGAGACGGCGTCAATGATGTTCTGGCACTGAAGGATGCGGACTGCAGCGTGGCCATGGCCTCGGGAAGCGACGCTGCCGCACAGGCTTCCCAATTGGTGCTTCTGGAATCCAATTTTTCCTGTATGCCCTCCGTTGTTTTGGAAGGCCGCCGGGTGGTCAACAACATCGAGCGTTCCGCAAGCCTGTTTCTGGTAAAGAACATGTTCAGTTTCCTGCTGGCTCTGTTCTCTATGGCCTTTATGATTACGTATCCGCTGGAGCCCTCACAGGTTTCCCTGATCGGTATGTTCACCATCGGTATCCCGGCATTTTTGCTGGCTATGGAGCCGAATAAAAAAATGATTCAAGGACATTTTCTCACCAATGTACTTTTAAAGGCTCTCCCAGCAGGGCTGACCGATGTACTGATCGTGGGATTTCTGGTAATCTTCGGAGCGGTTTTCGGACTGACCTCAGAGGAGATTTCCACAGCCGCTACCCTGCTTCTGGCAATTGTAGGGCTGATGATCCTCTTTAATATCAGTAAACCTATGAACAAATTCCGCTGGGTAATCTGGATTGGAATGGTAGCCGGGCTGATCTTTTGCAGTATCTTTCTCAAAGAGCTCTTTGCCATTGGAAAAATCACACGGAAATGCGGAATGGTACTGATCATCTTTGCCATTGCCACAGAACCGCTGCTTCGGTATATCTCTATTTTGATTCGAAAAATTGAGAAAACCTATAAGAGAAAAAGGGAACGGCAGATTGATAAGCTCTACCGTAAGAAAAATGAAATGATAGAAATGTAAGAAAAGAGACTGTTGCAAAATTTTACTTCTGCAGCAGTCTCTTCCTTCTATTATTTTATTATTCTAATATGGAGATCGTTGTATTCAAGTATACTTTTGTATACTTGCTGTTTTTGTTTACTTTTGGGAACAGGATTTCATTATTTCTTCTACATCCTTCCAAAAGTCAATAACTTCCCGAATACTATTGCTTTCCGCATCCAGACAATAGAAATTCATTGTACCTTCTTTACGCATGATAATAATCCCTGCATTTTTCAATACCTTTAAATGATGCGAAACAGCGCTTCTGGAAATATTGGTATTTTTCTGAATACTTCCTACACGCAGACCACCTTCCCCGCAGCGTTCCATCAGAAGCTTGATAATCAACTGTCTGTTTTCATCTCCGAGTGCGGAAAGAATGGGTTGGCATGCTTCGAATCGTTTCGCTAAATGTTTTCTTTGCTCCAAAGTTGTTTTGCCCATAAACATTCCTCCAGTGAGTAACGAATTTCTGTACTTTATTATATAAAAAAACCCGAAATTCTTCAACATCGGTCAAGAATTTCGAGTTCAATATTTTTTAATATGTTTTAATATGTTCTTTAACAAAGTTTTTTCAGAACAAAGGTTTCATAAGGTTCCAGCGTGATGCATCCTTTTTCTGTCCCGCTTCTTCCGTAATTTGTTAAAATCACCTCAAAGTCATCTTCCATAAGATCGTTTGAGAATGTCTGTTTTTCACTTGAAAAGTTGTGTATGGCCAGCCAGACTTCTTTCCCTAAGGTTCTGGTGTAGCAGATGACATCTCCTTCATCTTCGGAGAGCATACGAAAATCTCCATGAACCAGAACGGGATGTTCCTTTCTGAGACGGATCAGTTTCTGGTAGAACCGGAAAATTGAATCCTCCTCTTCCATCTGCTGTTTTACATTAATCCGGGAATAATTGGCATTTACCGCCAGCCAAGGAGTTCCTGAAGTAAATCCTCCGTTTGGGGTGTCGTCCCACTGCATCGGTGTTCTGGCATTGTCCCGGCTGATATTCTGGGCCGCAAAAAGCGCCTCTTCAGGCGAAATCCCCTCCTCGATTCTGGTTTTATAATAATTTTTTGTATCAATATCGTCGTAGTCATCGATGGTGGGAAGATGAATATTTGTCATGCCAATCTCTTCTCCCTGATAGATAAAGGGGGTACCCGGAAGGGTATGCAGGAAAGAGGCAAGCATTTTTGCGGATTCTTTCCAGTAGATTTTATCGTTTCCATACAGGGAAACCTGTCTCGGTTTGTCGTGATTGCTGAAAAATCTTGCCCACCAGCAATTCTCCTTTGTGGCCTCGTAAGTTTCGGTGATTCCTGTTTTCAGGTTTTGGGGAGACCATGTTTCGATTTCCACAATGGGAGGAATAAACGGAATGACCATATCAAATTCTTCTCTGGAGGAATCTGTATACTTTACCGTATCCTCCGTGCTGAGAATATTTACCTCGCCTATAGTCACCAGATGATCCGGCAGCATGGTCTTTTGGATCATCTCCTGAATATAGCGGTGAGTTCCTTCCAGATTGGCGCAGGACGTAGTTCCGAACAGTTGACTCATGTCAGCCCTTCCGTCCAATCCTTTATCCAGATAGCTGATTGCATCGATTCGATAGCCATCTACTCCTTTTTCATTCCAGAAACGGATAATATCAAAGATATCTTCCCTCGCGGTTTCGTTCTCCCAGTTTAGATCCGGCTGCTCTTTTGCAAAAAAGTGCAGATAATACTGTCCCCGTTCCGGCACATATTCCCATGCGCTGCCGCCGAATACGGACTGCCATTGGTTGGGGGCGCCGCCGTCCTCTGACGGATCTCTCCAGATATAGTAATCACTGTATTGGTTCGTTCTGGATTTTCGGGATTCCACAAACCAAGGGTGAAGATCGGAGGAATGATTGAGCACCAGATCCATGATAATTGCGATGCCTCTCTCGTGGGCGCCGTCACGGAAAGCTTCCCATTCCTCCATGGTTCCGAATTCTTCCATAATCTTACGGTAATCAGAGATATCATATCCATTATCCACGTTTGGGGATGCATACACCGGGGACATCCATACCGCATTGACTCCCAGTTCCTTCAGATAATCCAGTTTTTCAATCATGCCCTGCAGATCACCGATTCCGTCTCCGTTTCCGTCCATAAAGCTCCGGGGATAGATCTGGTAAATGACAAGGTCTTTAAACCAGTCTTTTTTGTGTTTCATATTGCTCCCTTCCTTTCGATATAAAAGATATGTCTATTATATCACAGATTGCTCTCTTTTCGTTTTTAATTTTTCGAAGATAGTTTCCGGCACCAGTCACACAAAGCAAAGCTGCCATGGCTTTTATGATAGCTCCGTCCGCAGACTTTTTACAATTTCCAATGGAAGCTTTGTTTTTTCTGAGATTACTTCATCCGGTAAAATTCCTTTTAATTCTTTGGCGATACGAAATTTTTCTTCTTTTATTCCATCGTTTCGTCCATCATTTCTTCCATCCTGTATCATTTCTTCAATTGCCCTGCACATATTGAATCCCACCTTTTCATTTTTCTTATATTTTTTCAAACGTGCTTCCTCATGAAGCAGCACGCCAATTACTTGATAAGTTTCCTCATCCATCGTTTCCAATACTTCACGATTTTTGTTTATGTATTCATTCAATTTGAATTTATCTGATTTGTATTTTAGCATTCCGAATACCAACTGTAAACTTGATTTATAGTTTTCCAGCTTTTCTATGTTTCCGGCATGCAGCAGATTAATCTTATAATTGGGAAGAACGGCCTGAATTTCCTTCCGAAAAGGATGTTCTTGTTTTATTCCCATCATCCCATATAAATCCAGATTTCCATCCCATTCTTCCTCCCCATAGTAGACTACCAGAGTAACAACAGGAATAAGAGTGTCCTCTTTCTTCATCCCTGACAAAAATTCTTCTCCTGTCATGGGATCTCTCTTTCGGTGATGTGCCTTTTTCAGTTGTTCCACCTGCTCCGTGTAGCTTAATGCATCATAAAGCATATTCCGTACAGGCATTGCATAATGTATTTTCATTTGGTTTTCTTCTGCAAGAATGCCAAACCATAACCCAAAATCAGCTTTCATGACAATATCCCGATAGCGCATTAATCCTTTCGTACGTCCGCGCTGGTCAGCGAGGTATATATCCGCTTCTCCGCTCAATTGTGTCAAATTTTCAGGTTTAACAATCTGTTTTCCGTCAAAAAGGCTCCCATTTATCAAATCGGCAAACCGGACCTTGTCTGACAAATACTTTTTCAATATAATATCACCTTTTGCCATTTTTCCTCCGTATTCAATTTTTACCATCTTTTACATTTGGGGATTGTGGCTGACTTGCCAGATCCGTTTTTCAGAAACAGAATGCTTCTGAGATAAAGTCAGTATACCATGACTCTTTAATAAAATCAATATATAGTTTGCATTTTACATATAAATATTAGCACAAAACCAGCTCCATATGATGAAGCTGGTTTTGTGTATAAAACTTTAAGGATGTTTTGTTTTCATTTATAAGCTGCTTTTCACTTAAATGTGGAGGATTGCAAAAAGCATTGACATTACTTATACAGCTATCATAATCGCTGTTTCTGCTTTCCGCAAGCCTCCCCCGGGGATATTTTTTTCAGTCAAAAACCCCGCTGCAAGCAACGGGGCATCAAATTTGTAGCGCTGCAGAGCAGCGGGGTATTTGACCCTCGCAGCAGTCGCCAAATGGATATGCAAGCATATCCGCTTGGCTCGTTGCCTGCGGGAATAAATCACTTTCTCAAGTCAATCACTTCCTGAAATCTCCCCAGATTTTCCTCAGTAAACTGATGTGACACAACCAGAATCGTCTTGTTTCGGATCGAAAAGATCAGTTTTTCAATCAACTGTGCTGAAGAATCGTCCAGATTGGCCAGCGGTTCATCCAGAATCAGCACCGGGGTATCTCTCAGCAATGCCCTGGCAAGGCAAATTCGTTTTTTCTCTCCGCCGGAGAAATTCGTCCCTCCCTGGGTTACCATTCCGTCCAGCGCTTCCTCATTTGCAAATGCTGAAAGTCCGACCAGATTCAAAGTTTCTTTCAAACGCACATCCGAAACATCCTGATACATGGAGAGATTATTTCTCAGAGTATCATAAAACAAAACAGCTTCCTGTCTCACGACAGTGATCAAATCACTGGCATCTGTGTATTCCAGCATGGATTGTCCGTCAAGAGTAATCAACCCACAAGTTGGATTACAATAACGAAGTAACAGATTGGTCACTGTCGTTTTCCCGCTTCCACTGGGTCCTTTCAAAAGATATCGCTTTCCTTTTTCCAGCCGCAGATTGAAATGGGATAACAGCGGATGCTCCTGCTCATAAGCAAAATCCACGTCCGTAAACTCAATCGCCTTCTGCATAACCTTCGGACTTTCCCGCCGTTCATCGGCTTTACATTCCTTCAAAAACCCTTCCATTTTCTCACAAGCAGGACGCACTGCAAGCAGCTGCCGGATAATTCCCGACAAAGCAATCAGCGGATAGGAAAGCTGGTCAATCATCCCGATCGCCACGAAAAAATCACCTGCTGAGAAATCACCGGCCAGTACCAGTCCTGCGGCGCAGGCAAGCACAATGAAATACGAGAGATAGGAAATCAAAGTCGTAATCAGTCTTGCTGTCTCTCCGACCTGCAAATCAGAGAGCAGACAGTCCATCGCCGTATCATTGGAATCATGAAATTTTTTCAGAATCTGCTTCTCTATGGAAAAGTTCTTAATCGTCTCAAATCCCGTAAGCCAGTCATTCAACAGGGTAAGATTTTCTTCTGACGCTTTGATATAAGCATTCTGTACAGTCTGAATCTTATGCTCAATCAGCTTCGGCACATAAAGCGGTGTGGAAAGCAGAAACAGCGTAATCAGCGCCAGTCTCCAGTCCAGAAGAAACAACGCCGCGCTCACAAACAAAATCTTAAAGAAAATCTCCCAGAATGCAGGAATCATGGAAAATCTTCTTTCTTTGATCAGATCCGCTTCGTTCGTATACCTGGAGATATACGTTCCCTGGGGATCCTTCCTGTAAAGCGGAACACTGCAATGCAAAATGCCCTCAAAAATGTCTGCTTTCAGGTCTCTGGTACACGAAACCACAAACCCGGAACTCAGCCGCCCGTGACAGTAAAAAAACAAAACTTCCAGCAGAATGAAACCGATCAGCAGCAAAGCATAGCAAATCGTATCTTTTACCGCTCCCGCAATCGCATAATCAAGAACATTTCCCTTGAAAAACTGCAGGGTGACTGCACAGACACTGCTCAAAAACACGCAGAAAACCGCGCTCCACAAAGATACCCTGTGATTTTTTATATATTTATTCATTTATTATTTCCTCCTATTTTACAGCGTTATACAAGAATCGAATTACGCAATAATAGAAGGAGGTCTTTCTTTTTCCTTCTATTATGCTAGAAGGAAATCCAACGTTTCACCATACCAGTTACCTCACTTTACAATTTTTTCGTTATCTATAGTATGAGCCCCCATATTCGCCCTGTCAAGAAAAAAGCGCAGGAATAATCTGTATTCCCACGCTTTTTGATTACTGTTCACTCCGTTCACAGCAACACGCTTCGCGATGCACACAAAATGTGATTTCATCACATTTTGGCGCTGTATGTCTCGGGATTTCCGCGCAATCTGCGCGAAAACACCTCGCGGAAT
>JAHAFI010000054.1 GCA_018374355.1 Clostridiales bacterium | reverse complement strand
AATCTTCACGCCTTTATTAAAAAAGGTGCATCACTGGAGAACGTTCTTAAAATGGTAGGGTAACTTTGTGCAAATTTCAATATTTGCTCATTTATAGTTTATATATTTTTTTGAACGATTTCTTTTGTCAGGGCAAAAAATTCACGTACCATATAGTGGGGCAGCAAAATATTTCCGGCAGGAGCCGCTATCCCGCTGCTTCTCATATAGCCCGCTTTTTTTGCTATCTGCAGGCTGCGGTATACATGAAAATTATTGGTGACAATGCCCACGGTGTCTTTTCCTTCCTCCAGAAATGTCTTGCTGAAATCCAGATTTTCCACAGTGGTTGTGGACTGGTCCTCCTGTATCAGACGGCTTTCATCGATTCCCGCATCTGTCAGATACTGATACATGCACTGCGCCTCACTGATCTCCTCACCGTCTCCCCGGCCTCCCGATAAGACTGCCTTTGTCCCCGGATTGTCCTCCAGATACTCTCTGGCCGTCTCCAAACGCATTTTCAGGGCTTTGCTTGGTGTTTTCCCCTTCACCTGACATCCCAGAACAATGATATAGTCCAGATTCGGACTTCCTTTCTGAAACATCCCGGAACAGATCAGCCCTTCCGTTACAAGAAACAATACCAAAACACATGCAATGCCTGTCTGCAGAATGCACTTCACCGAAAACGGTATCTGCTCATCGATTCCGTGCTTCCGGCAGTATGCCATGGTTCCTCCTAAAAGAATACATGCCACGCCTCCCGCAAGCCAGATCCAAATCATGGAAACCCCGAAACCTGCATAGGCCACGCTGCCCAGATAATATGCGATACACAAAATTCCTATTACGATCAATACGCCTGCCATTCGCATTCGTCTGTTATCTTCCGCAGCAATGTTTATATTTTTTACCGCTTCCGCAAGGACATGGGTCGTTTCTTCCGATTTTAGCTGCTTTGATGATAGTACCGGATTTTTTCTGTTCCATGTACAGAGTCTTTTTCTGCTCCGGTGTAAAGATCTCATCCCACATTGGCAGCTCATACAGCCAGTCTGCCTTTGCATCTACCATGTTTTTGTACAGCATTTCTTTGTCGAAGCCCAGATTAACTTCTGTATCTTCTTCCATTTCTTCGATCGGGTTCTTTACTTTCAGGCTGTCGTTGATTCCATCCAGAAAACCTGTCATGGTCATCACATCAACCTCATATTTGTCAGCCAGCTCTTTTACAGTTCCCCGTACCACTTCATCCGGGTTTACCAGAAGCTTTTCATAAATTCCTTTTTCAATTGTAAAATAGTTTGCCCAGAACTTCTGAAGCTTTCCTTTATCTGCCTGCTGTGAATAAGCAACATCTCTCCACTGTTTTAATAATCCCATTATTATTGTACCTTCCTTCAGCTCTTAATTAGTAAATCATGTAACTGTTTTGTACAGTTACGTCCTGCTATAGTATAAACGAATCCCCCGTCTTTTTCAAGCAAAAAAAGTGAGTATCGATTTTTCTTCTCTCGATACTCACTATTAAAATTTAGGTTCTATCATTGGATAACCTCTCTTTCTTATCTTATGGGGTACTTCGTTATACTTCCGGCGGTCTGTACCTTCCTTTCTTTCATTTTCTTCTTTGGGGTACTTCGTTAAGTTTTTGTTGGACTGTACCTTCCTTTCATAAATTTTGTTTGAGGTATTTCTTTAAGTTCTCGGTGGTCCGTACCTTCCTTTCATAAATTTTGTTTGAGGCACTTCTTTAAGTTCTTGGTGGTCCGTACCTTCCTTTCATAAATTTTTGTTTGAGGTAATTCGTTAAGTTTTTGGTGGTCCGTCCTCTCTTTCCAATTTATGTTTTTTTCTTTTGTACTTTGTTTGCTTTGTCTTTTGTTGACTTTATATTAATACATTCTTCTTCTTTTGTCAACCTTTATTTTAATTTTTTATTTATTTTTCTTCTTTTTATGTCTTAATTGTGTAAATTTACAGATTTTTTCATTTAATTACTGCAGTCAAAAACTATCTGCCGGAATATGCTCGCAAAAAATGCCGGGCTTTCGATCCGCCCGGCATTCCTTTTTCTTTATCTTTTATTTCTGGAACTGATTCACTCTTTCCTGAATGGTGATGTTAAAGTTTTCCACATTTCTGTCATAGTTTTCGTTCATGTAACGGGAACCCAGCAGGAAATCCGCTGTTGCAAGATTGTTTGCAACCGGGATATCATATACAACGGCGATACGAAGCAGAGCCTTTACATCCGGGTCATGGGGCTGGGATTCCAGCGGATCCCACAGGAAGATCAAAAAGTCGATTCCTCCTTCTACAATCCGAGAACCGATCTGCTGGTCGCCGCCCAGAGGGCCGCTGCAGTAGCCTTTTACCGGAAGTCCGGTCTTTTCTGCAATCAGTTTTGCAGTGGTTCCTGTCCCGCACAGAAAATGATTTTTCAGAATGTCTTTGTTTTTGTCGCACCATGCCACCAGCTCTTTCTTCTTGCCGTCATGGGCAACCAGCGCAATATGCTTTGTTTTTTCCATCGTAAAGCTGATAAATTTCTCATTATTCATATGAGTTTCCTCCTTAATATTGATCCATTGTAACCATTTAAAACCCTGACCTTCATAGTCACGGTTGTCTACTCAAAATCCCGGTCAAATCTTTGAGATAATTCCGCCCGCCCGTACAGACAGTCATATAAATTTTCCAACGCCGCCGGAGCCTCCTCCAGCGCCTTCCGGTAAAGTCCTACCAGTTTTTCTGTGGATTCCCGGCAGATTTCCCCCGAATTTTTTCTCATCACCTGACCCTCCATGGAATCATAGCATCTCAGTACCTTCATTCCTCCCAGAACGATTTTTTCTTTCAGAGGGCTTTTGCAGGTCAGCAGCTTATCGTACATTTTCTGGTATTCCACTGATTTTTGGATTTTCTTATAGTCAATCTGCGGAAATACCCTGCCGATCACTTTGCAGTTTTCCTCCGTAGGCTCCAAAACGCTGGTGGGAAGGTAAGAAAATAATTCTTTTTTCTCCCGCAGCATAAAGTACCGGTCAAGTTCCGTCTCTATTTCTGCATGGGAAGCTCCTGTCTTTTTTTCGAATTTACCGATATAGCCGTGGCAGGTACTGTCCAGCATATAATGGCAGGCAAATCCCAAAAGATAGGCCGCAAGCTGGGAGGACGGGTTCGTCCTGAATTCCAGAATTCCCTTTTGAAAGAATTTGGATGCCAGTTCCCTGTGCATCCGGTGTCCCGTTTGATTCACCGGATTTTTGCTGATCGGTTTGTAATAAAAAAAGATATCCGGCCCGTGAAGGCCGATCCGGTAAAGCCCTTTTCCCTGACGGATGGTTTCTTTTAAGGCTTCCGGCAGTCTCTTAAATACATCTTTCCCAAAAATATCATGGGTATATGTTGTAGGCATTTTATCATCTCCTGTCCCATTATTTTAGTCCTTCCCGCATCCACTGCGCCACCATGGAAAGGGATTCCATCTTTCCATACAGGCACTCTTTTACGGGATCGTTGTCGGCAAGAAGGTCCGGGATCATGATCACCTTCATCCCCGCGCTGTGGGCGGAACGTATACCGCTGTAGGAGTCCTCCAGTGCAATGGCTTTTTCCGGCAAAACTCCCAGCTTTTCGCAGGCCGTCCGGTAAATCTGGGGATCGGGTTTTCCTCTCTCCACCATATCTCCGGTAACGATTTCCTGAAAATATGAAAAAATCCCCTGCTTTTTCAGTTCCGGTACGGAATGCTCCTGATGGGTGGAGGTAGCTACCGCCATGGGAATCTGCTTCTCTTTCAGAAGCTCCAAAAGTTCCAAAAGTCCCTTCTTTTTCGGGATTCCGTGTTCCCGCTCATACTCCTCGTAAATCCGATGGTATCCGTCCAGAAATTCCTGCAGAGGAAAATCCTTCCCGTATTTTTCCGTAAAATACCGGTTTCTCCACTCCCGGTTTCTTCCCAGTGTATTCAGGATATTCTCTCCAAAATCAGGATATCCCAGCTTTTTTCCCATCATTTCCCAGCTATATTTGATCACCCGCTCCGTATCCAGCATCAGCCCGTCCATATCAAACACCACGCCGCTGACCTCAAAATATGAAGGGATTTTCCACTTTGTCATTCCTGTTCCTCCCGCTGTTCTTTATATATTTCTCGTTTTGAGCAGTTTCCTGAACAGTTACATTATAATTCCTTTTTCTTTTCAGCACAAGACTTGCTCTGTAAAATCTTTCTTCGTAATTTTTTCAAACATTTTACTTTTATTTGTATAAACTTCTTTTTCCCGCCCATACTATAGATAGTCGATGGAGAGATGACACAACAGCGTGACGCTTTTCATTGGCTCTAAAGAAAAGCGGAGCCGGAGATCCCCCCTTTCCGGCAGCAGACTACGAAAGAAAAGAGAAATACTTATCCTCCCCTTTATGCCCCGCACCCGCTGCTGACCCGGTGGATGCGGGGTTTTTTACTGTTAAAAATAAGCGCCGTACCATTTTCAGAACCGGTACAGCGCTTATTTTTACAATTGATTTCTATATTCCTTCGACGAGCAGGATGTCTGCTTTTTAAATACTCTGGAAAAATGAGCCACATCCAGAAATCCCACAGCCTCTGACACATCGCAGACCCGCAAAGACGGCTCCTTTAAAAGCTCCTTTGCCTTCTGGATCCTGATCTGGTTCAAAAGCTCGGAAAATCTTTTTCCCGTATGCCGGTACTCCCCTTCTGCTTCAATTGTTCCACCAATGCACACATATCCTCCACTCCCAGATAGTTGGTCCATGATGTGGGAAATATTGTATATCTTTGGTTTTATTTTTTTGCAAAGAATTTATCGTAAATTCCGAAAGCAAAAATAAACAAAACGATCAGAGGCAGGATATAGGTGAAATAAATCCGCATCCAATCCTGAAATTTCACGCCTTTTCCCGTATTGGCTTCCTTCTTGAAGTTCTTCCATCCCCAGCCGTATCTGGTTACACAAAACAGCAGGTAAACCAGAGAGCCAAGTGGCAGAAGGATATTACTTACCAGAAAATCTTCCAGATCCATGATCGTTCCCCCAAAGGGTGCGAATACGTCCGATGCCCAGAGATTGTATCCCAATACGCAAGGCATGGACAGAAGAATGATCGCCACAAGGTTGATGAGACTGGATTTTTTTCTGCTCCATCCGGTCAGCTCCATTCCGCAGCAGATGATATTTTCAAATACTGCCAGTACGGTAGAGAACGCCGCAAACGCCATGAATATGAAGAACAGGCTTCCCCACAGTCTTCCCAGCGGAATGTTGTTGAAAATATTCGGCAGCGTCATGAAAATCAGGCTTGGGCCTGAAGTCTGGTCTACGCCGAAGGTAAAACATGCCGGGAAAATAATCAGACCGGAAGTAATAGCAACGAAGGTGTCCAGAATCGCAATGTTAATGGATTCTCCCAACAGGGTTCTCTCCTTGCCGATATAGCTTCCGAAGATTGCCATAGCGCCGATGCCGAGACTCAGTGTGAAGAAGGACTGGTTCATAGCGCCTACGATCGTGCTGATCACTCCCACTTCCTTCATTCTCTGGAAATCAGGGATCAGATAAAAGCTCAGACCCTCTTTTGCCCCTTCCATAGTGAAGCTGTTCACTGCCAGAATCACCATAATGGCAAGAAGGGCGATCATCATTCCCTTTGTGATTCTTTCCAGACCATTTTGAAGGCCCACGGAGCAAATAATGATTCCCACTACAACTACCAGAATCATCCAGAAGGTCATCACCCCCGGCTGTCCCAGCATCTCTGAGAATACCGCCGTTACCTGTTTGGAATCTTTTCCTACAAATTTTCCGGTGGCGGTCAGATAGAAATAATGAAGCATCCACCCTGCAACCGTTGTGTAAAACATCATCAGCAGATAACAGCCGATTAGGGTGATATATCCGTGGATATGCCACTTCTGCCCCTTCTTCTCCAGCGCCTGATACGCCTTTACCGGGCTTTTCTGGCTGGCACGCCCAACTGCAAACTCCATACTCATGATCGGAAGTCCCAGAATCACCAGAAACAGAACATAGAACAGAACAAATGCTCCGCCCCCGCCCTGTCCGGCCATATAAGGGAACTTCCATACGTTTCCGATTCCGATGGCGCAGCCCGCCGAAATCAGAATGAATCCCAGACGGGATTTCAGTTTTTCTCTTTCCTGCATACTTTCTTTCTCCCTCATTCTTTTTTGCGATTTTCCGGCATCCGGTTTCATGTACAAAAAAAGGAGACCTTCCTTCAAAAGGCCGCCTTTTGTATCCTTCTTTCTGACTGCCCGGATTCATCGCTGATATGAATCCAGTATACCCATTCATATTTTGAGTGTCAAGCAAAATCCGCTTTTTTATGATGCAGTGGTATTACAGTGTTGCTGTTCACTGGTAATATTCCGTGAGGTGTTGACTTGCAAATACAAGTCAGTCCTGAGACATACGTGCGCCAAATCACAGTCTAACAGGGAACGCAGCAGCAGCCCGGGCACAGCATATTCATGCACAGGCACTGGCAGCAGCAATTTCCCATTCCGTTTCCGGGGCGTTCATATCCGTAGCCGTTTCCCATATTCCGGTACCACTGGCCACCGGACTGAAGCTGCTGATACAGCCTCTGGTACTGCATATTGGAGGGCTCCATCTCCACCGCCCGTCTTGCATCCTCTAAAGCGTTGGCAGTATTGCCGGCTCCCGCATTTGCCATGGCGTGATAGAAATACCACTCCCCGTTTCTCTCCCGGATATTATTCAGAACGTTCAGGGCCTCACGGTAATGCGCCGCATTGATATAGTTGGCTGCAGCACGCATCTCCATGGATCTTTGGTCTTCCCCGGTCTGGGCGCTGCCCGATCCGGCTCCAAAGCCTCCGTAACCATACCAAGAGTCCTGCGAGGTTCCCCGCTCCCGCTCCTTGACAATCTGGTCATATGCCTGCTGCACCTGTTTGAATTTTTCTTCTGCACTCTCTTTATTTGGATTGTTGATATTTGCATCCGGGTGGTACTTTCTGCTCAATGTCCGGTATGCTTTTTTAATCTCGTCCATGCTGGCATCACGGGACACCCCCAGGACACTGTATGGGTCCAACATTACTTT
Source organism: Clostridiales bacterium (assembly GCA_018374355.1). GTDB lineage: Bacteria > Bacillota > Clostridia > Lachnospirales > Lachnospiraceae > Oliverpabstia. The sequence continues at coordinate 3,120 of JAHAFI010000054.1, read as the reverse complement.
TTCTCCTCAATTTGCTTCATCAGTTTATCGTATTTCGTCCAGATACCAGAATACAATATATTCCGCAAAATGTCCACATATTCCAGAATCGGAAGATATTCAAAATTTCTGGAGCACTCTGCCGCAATCATGGTCAGAATCTGCCCTGCACGCTGATGAAAATCCTTTTCACCGGCAATTCCTTCCCAAGGATTGTAATTCCCCTTCTTCCGGTCTTTCTCCACATCTTCATAGGCATCCATCAGATAAATAAATTTCCCCATAAAGAAACCAATCTTCTTCATGGTTTCTTCCCACTCATCCTTTTTCCACACGAAAATCTCTGCCATCAGCTCCCCGGTATACCCGGAAGCCCGGTCCAGATCCCTGCTTTTTTGCTCCTCACAGACCCTCAGCCGTTTCAGGTATCGCTGTATCGCCTTGGCCTGTCTGGGATAGCGCTCCCGCAGCCTCTTTACATCCTTTCGCAGCGTTCTTGCCATGGCAAGGGGAATGGGCTTTTTCTCATCAATCCAGTCATCCAGCAGATTGTAATAGCTCAAAAGCACATTCATATCCGCCGCATAGGCCGTCATCTCATTCCTGTAGCAGAGATGCTTTTTGAACGGATGCATCCCGCAGTAATGCTTTTCCACCTCCGGTTCTTTTTCATACAGTCCGGTCAAAAGCACCGCCAGAAATGTCATATCATAGGTCAGAGTGATTCTGGACGGCTGCCCGTGAAATTCCTTCAGGTCCTGACAGATTCCGCAGTAAAATGCATGATATTTCCGGTAATCCTTGATTTTCATTTCTTCCATATTGGTGGTTACATATCCGAACATACGCTTCTCTCCTACTTCTTAACTTCTCTTGATAAAATCCGTACTGCATTTGGGACAGTGAATGGAAATCTTCCCCTTTCCTTTTGGAACCCTCACCTTCTGTCCGCAGGTGGGACATTTGAACACACGTTTTGTCGGATCGCCGCTTCTTCCAAATCCCTGATTTTTCTTCGCAAAAAACTTACGCTTCAGATTGAGAAATTTCTGGTTTTCCCCATACCTGCGGGAAATATTCCGGGAAAACATCCGGTAATAACAGTAAACCAGCCCTGCCAGCACCAGCCAGTTCAAGATAGCACTGCGAAACAGCACGGACAACAGAATCAATATCAAAAGCGCTCCTGATAAGAATCTCCCAAAATCATCGATTCCATAACGTCCCTGCATAAATTTTGCCATTTTTTCTCTAAAACGATTCATCTGCACATTCTCCTTACAAATTCAACAGCCCGGCTGCAATCCTCCCTGTCCGGATGCAGAAGCGCCCGGTCGAAATTTTTGATCATATTTTCCGCCATAGCTTTTTTCTTTTTTTCACCTGCCAGCATCTGCTGGTATTTCTCTCTGACAGCCATAGGCATCTTTCCCTGACAGAGATAACAGCCCAGATACCCGCAGTCGGAAGGAAGCTCCTCTCTCACCCGCTGCTCGATCTGTCCATAATACTCCTGACTGGGTCCGGCTCCACAGGTACCGAAAAGGAGCACCTTTTTCCCCTTCAGTTTTTTCAAAAACGCCTTCGTCTCCGGCTGACAGCTTCCCTGATCCGTCCAGAAGCCCACCAGATACGTTTCCGCATCATCCCAGCCTGTTTCTTCTGTCAGCGCCTCGATATCCTTTCCATGCTCCGGCAATGCCCGGTAAATGGAGGCTGCCAGCATTTCCGTATTCCCGGTGCGGCTTGTGTAAACTACTTTGTATTTCAGCATTGTTTTCTCACCCTTTCTTCTCTATACTTTAGCCCTTCGGGGTAAAAAAAACAATTAAACGAATCTAAAAAAATTATAAAAGTTACATCATTTCCACACTGCAGACTTCCAAATGCTCTCCCCGCACCGTAAATTTGATCTCCATTCCTCCAAACAGCAGTCCGTAAACCCGCTCCGGATCCCGCTGATAGGCAGGCCGGGGATCATTTTCCAAAACCCCCAAAAGCGCCTCCAGATGTTTGCGGGGGATGACTGCCTTCCACTGTTCAGGAATGGTTACCTGCAGACGGTCATCTTTGTGGACATCGGAAAATCCTCCCAGCGCTTCCGGATGACAGTCTGCCATGGGAATATACGGTTTGATATCATAAATCGGGGTTCCGTCCATCAGATCGGCCCCGGAAACCTGAAGAACCGCTCCCTGAGGGGTGTCCCAACGGACAGCTTCCAGCCGGACACAGGACAGCCCGATGGGATTGGGGCGAAACGGGGAACGGGTGGCAAATACTCCCTTCCGTACATTTCCCCCCAGCCGCGGCGGCCTCACCGTGGGAGACCAATCTTCCAGAATCGATTCGGAAAACTCCCAGATCAGCCAGATATGGGAAAATTCTTCCAGACCGCGAAGCGCCTCCGGGTTTCGGTATTCCGGCTGAAAAACAACCGTAGCCTGCAGGGAAGGAACCAGCCCGCTTTGCCGGGGAATCCCGAATTTCTCCGGAAAATCACTGCTTATATGGGCGATTGGCTTTATCTTTCTTTCATTTGGTGCATTTATATCATTTTTTTCCATTGTATGTGTACCTCATCTTTTTCTGCCATTGTAACAGATTTCTTTTGATTCTGTAAAGTAATCTGTCGGGAAAGGGTTTTATATGGAAATGAAGTGAGCCACTCTTGTATTTCGGAAGGTTTTCTGTATAATAATTAGTAACTGTTCAGAGATTTCCTGCGGGAATAACCTCAATCATTATAACAATCAAAGAAGGGAAACATACATCATGAAAAAAATGCAACGAATCCTTGCAATGGCGGGGGTACTGCTGCTTCTCGCCCTGTACGGCTCCACACTGTTTTTTGCCCTTTCGGGAAACCCCAATGCAGAAGGGTGGTTTAAAGCCTCTCTTTTCTGCACCATTGCCATACCGGTGCTCCTATACGCTTTCGTATTAGTTTACCGGTATCTGAAAGACAGAAACCGGGACTATGATTTCGGAAAGCCGGAGGATAAAAAAGAGATTTCAGAAAAGGACAGCCGAAAGGAAGGAGATTAGTGTGAAAGAAAGTAGAGGTCAGCCATAAATGGACGCACTTCACTAAGCTGTCTATAACAGGCAACTTTTTTTGAAGGTATTAAGAATTAACAG
>JAHAFI010000053.1 GCA_018374355.1 Clostridiales bacterium | reverse complement strand
TGATACCATATGATATCGTAATACGAAAGAAACTCGCCGGATAGGGACAGGAAAAAGGATATTATGATAGCTGTGCTTATCAAAAAAACACAGCTATGGGAATGAATCTGGGAGGCCTTCTGGCAGGAAGTGTTATCGTGGAAAATGTATTTTCATTTCCGGGACTTGGAAGAAGAATTGTGGATGCGATAGCAGGAAGAGATTATCCGGTGATACAGGGGTATATTCTTTTTCTGGCGCTGGTGTTTATCATGACCAATATGGCAGCGGATCTCATCTGCGCATGGCTTGACCCGCGTATTCAACTGGAGGACTGATGATGAGACTAACTGAATTTTTCCAAAAGAAATCTGCTTGGATTTGTATCGGCTTTTTGGCGCTGCTGGCAGTTGCCGGTGTATTTGCACCGTTCGCAGCTCCCCATGACCCGACAGAAGCTGATCTGATGCAGAAATTTCTAAGTCCGTCTTTGGAGTTTCCGATGGGTACGGATCACATGGGACGGTGTATTTTTTCAAGGATTATTTATGGAATACGTCCTACGTTGGGATTTGCTGTTCTGGCAAGTTCCATATCGGCGGTATGCGGGATATTTATTGGGATTTTTTCCGGATATATCGGTGGAATTACGGATAAGTTTATCATGAGAGTGTGCGACATTCTGTATGCATTTCCGTCACTTGTGCTGTCACTTGTGATTGTAAGTATTTTGGGAACAGGAATCAGAAATATTGTTCTGGCGATGGTCCTGGTGCAGTGGGTATGGTATGCAAGAGTAGCGCGGAATCTTACGAGAAGTGAAAAAGAAAAAACATATATTCTGGCAAGCAGGCTTTCAGCTTCTTCCATTTGGAAGATTGTTAGAAGTAATATTTTTCCAAACATTATGCCCCAGATGATTGCCATTGTCACCATAGACTTCGGGCAGATGATTCTGGCAATTTCCGGATTTTCCTTTTTGGGTCTGGGTGTGAAAGCGCCGAATCCGGAGTGGGGGATGATGATCAGTGATGGAAGGGTTTTTATGCACAGTAATCCGATGTTGATGTTCTGGCCGGGTGTGATGATTCTGATCTCGAATATTCTTGGCGATATGCTGCGGGATTTTCTAGATGAAAAAAGTATGTAGCGGAGGAATGTCCTGTGTTGAAAAAGACCGGGGAAGGGCATTGGACTGCATGCTGGAAAATATGCGGTTAGAAATGTGCTGTTATTAAAATATGCAGGTTGTCATTATCCATCTTTTTTCGCTTTGATATGTTGAAGAAAATGATATGGAAAACGGATAGAAAATGAGAGTATAATAATACAAAGATGATTGTAGGGAGAGTAAAACTCATGGAATATTTAGCACATATTGAGGGGGAGCGGAAGCAGTTTATGAAAGAACACCTAGAGGGGACTGCCCGCCTGGCAGGTGAATTTGCAGAAGCCTTTGGAACATATGAATGGGGATACTGCTGTGGGATGCTCCATGACATCGGGAAGTATTCAGATGCTTTTCAGGAAAAAATTCGGGGAAAGGAGAAACGGGTGGATCATTCTACGGCGGGGGCACAGCTCTGTCTGGCAAAGGACGGGATGTATGGGTTTCTGAGTTATTGTATAGCAGGACATCACGCCGGATTGCCGGATTATGGAAGTGTGCATTTTGACACGGCAAGCGCACCTACGTTAATGGGGAGAAAACAAAAAAGGGTGGAAAACTATGAAGCATATCAAAAAGAAATCCAGATTCCCCAAATAAAGAAACCTCCCTTTGATCCTAAAAAAGTGAAAAATCCCCCTTTTTCTTTGAGCGTATTTATACGAATGCTCTATTCCTGTTTGGTGGATGCGGATTTTCTGGACACAGAATATTTTATGCAAAATGGGATAACAGAGAGAAGCCCTGGTGAACCCATGGCTGTACTATTTGAAAAACTGAATCAGCATATTTCCGGATGGCTTGAAAATACGGAATCCGATACAGTAAACGGGCACAGAACGGAGATTTTAAAGCATTGTATGGAACAGGGAAAAAAGGAGAGAGGGCTGTTTCGCCTGACGGTACCTACAGGAGGTGGGAAAACGGTTGCATCTCTGACATTTGCGCTGCGTCATGCCATAGAGAATCATATGGAACGGGTGATTTATGTGATTCCATATACCAGTATTATTGAACAGAATGCTCAGGTGTTTCGTGAAATCTTAGGTGAAGAAAATGTTTTGGAAAATCACAGTAATGTGGACTATGAAAGCAGCGAAGAACTAAAACCCATGCATCTCGCAGCGGAAAACTGGGATAAGCCAGTGGTGGTGACGACAAATGTACAGTTTTTTGAATCCTTATTCGGAAATAAATCTTCAAAATGCAGAAAACTTCATAATATTGCTAACAGCGTAATTATTTTTGACGAAGCTCAGATGCTTCCTAATGATTATCTAAAGCCTTGTATCTCCATGATGGAAGAGTTGGTGGAACGCTACAGAGCCAGCCTGGTGTTGTGTACGGCCACACAGCCGGCTTTGGGAGCTTTTTTTCAGAATGGAAGGAGCTTTGTAGAACTTTGTCCGAGGATGGAAGAGCAATTTCGTTTCTTTGAACGGGTTTCTTTCCAAAATATAGGTACTGTGACAGAAGAAGATTTGGCTGAGCGATTGATTCAGGAAAAACAAGCACTGTGTATTGTTAATACGAAGAAAAGGGCTCAGTGTCTTTACCGCCAGTTAGAGGGGGAAGGTGTTTATCATTTATCTACTGCGATGTATCCTCTGCATAGAAAGAGAGTTTTAAAAGAAATCCGTGAGCGTCTTGCCGGAGGAGAAAGGTGCATTTTAATTTCTACCAGTCTGGTAGAAGCGGGGGTGGATCTGGATTTTATATCTGTGTACAGACAGATTGCCGGGGTGGATTCTATGATACAGGCAGCAGGGCGATGCAATCGGGAAGGGAAGCGAGCGCCGGAAGATAGTGTGGTTTCTGTTTTCCGGTTTGAGGGAAAAGAAATGACACCCGGACAGCGACAGCAGATCGATGTGGCAAATCTGTTGCTGGAAGAGGGGGAAGATATTTTTTCGCTGGAGGTGATAGAGAGGTACTTTTCTATGCTGTATCGTTTCCGAGGAGAAAGTTTGGACAAAAAAAGGATTATGGATGAGTTTAAAATGACCGGACACAATTTTGCAAGAGTAGGAAAAGAATTTAAGCTGATTGAGGAAAATACAAAGACGATTTTTATTCCGATCGAGGAAGAAGCCGGAGAACTCTTACAGCAAATGAAATACAAGGGATATACCAAGGCTGGTATGAGAAAAGCGGGGGCATATACAGTTCAAGTGTACGACAGAGAATTTGAAAGCTTAAATGGCGGGGGCATGCTCCGGCCGGTTTCGGAAGATTTGAAAGATTTTTATGAATTGGCGGATGAAAGCCAGTATACGGAAGAGATGGGGCTGAATTTGGGAGTAGAATCGGGAATGGCTCTGATATTATAGCCATATGAGTGGAGAGTTCGCTGAAAAAGATATTTAATTTAAGAAGGAAGAAGCAGAATAAGAATAGAATTCCTGAACTGCTTCTTCTTTTTTATGTTACCACAAATTTCATTCTTTCAACCCACAGGTTTCCCTGACACATTTAATAGTATATCAGTTTTGGTGTAAGAACTCAATGAAAATTATAAGAATCTTCAATGAAATTTGTGGTAACAAAATATATATAGGTTGTGTTTTGAGTATAAATGTGATATAGTTAAAATTACAAAAAAATAGCTTGAAAATATGTATTTTTTATTGAAAACATCAAAAAGCGAGGAATGATTATGCTATTATATCATGGAAGTGGAGAAATTGTTGAATATCCTGAAATCAGGAAAGCAAAATTTAATAAAGATTTTTATTTTGGGTTCTACTGTACGAAGTATCAGGAACAGGCAGAACGCTGGGCAGCTCGCTTTGGACGAACCGGATATCTAAATCAGTATGAGTATACGCCGAATGAGAATTTAAACATACTTGTTTTTGAAAAAATGACAGAAGAATGGCTGGATTTTGTGGTGGACTGCCGCAGAGGAATTTCTCATCATTACGATATTGTGGAGGGACCTATGGCAGATGATACCATATATAATTATATACAAAACTTTATGGATCAGAAGATATCAAGAGCGGCTTTTTGGGAATTGGTAAAATTCAAATATCCAACCCATCAGATCAGTTTTCATACGATCTCGGCACTTGATACCTTAGTGTTTGCAGGAAGTGAGGTTGTACATGGGAACAAAAAATAACAACGATTTATTTTTTACGTGCAGTCTGATTGAATATATAGGAAGAACGGTAAAGAGAACCAGAAAAGAAGTAGCTGAGATGCTGGGAAAAGACGGAATACAGAGAATCTATGAGTATGCAGATGTTTTTCATTGCGAACCGATCGAAAAAGTTGCTTACGAATTTATAGAGGAATACAAAATGAAAGAGGGAGATTTTGATAACGTAAAGGAGTGCAGGTATCTTGTGCCGGATTATTGGGATATAGGAGAGGTATATGAGCGGTTGATAGAGGATTCCTATCGGGATGAAGAAATTGTGAAAGGATTGTGGGAAGTATATCATTCATGGATAGATGCACATATTTCGGATTATAATACGGATTTTTACTATCAATCCAGAGAGTATATTGCAGTCTGTTATGAGGAAGGAAAGGTGTTGTAATGAACAAGAGGGAGGTGAAGCGGTCATGGCGATGGGAGTGAAGATTAAGGTCTGGGGGGATTATGCATTGTTTTCAAGACCGGAAATGAAAGTGGAACGGTGTTCGTATGATGTGATGACTCCATCAGCCGCAAGAGGAATTTTGGAGGCGATCTACTGGCATCCCGGTCTGAAGTGGATGGTAGATAAAATCTATGTGAAAAATCCAATACAATTTACCAGTGTACGCAGAAATGAGGTGAAAAGTAAAATTCTGGCAAGTAATGTACTGCAGGCTTATAACGGAGCAGACAAGCCTTTGTATATCAATACAAAAGCTGATATTGTGCAGAGGGCATCGCTTTTGTTATGTAATGTGGAATACGTCATAGAGGCTCATTTTGAAATGACTTCTGAGGCAAATGAGACGGACAATCCGGGGAAATTCAAGGATATTATTATGCGGCGTTTGAAAAGAGGAGAATGTTTTCACATGCCTTATTTTGGATGCAGGGAGTTTCCGGCACACTTTTGTCTTTGTGAAGAAGAGAAGATTGTAACAGCGTATGATGATGTGCCTGAAAAAGATTTGGGATATATGCTGTTTGATATGGACTATACCGATAAAAATAATATACAGCCCATGTTCTTCCGGGCAGTTATGAAAAAGGGAGTAATAGATTTGAGGGACAGTGAGGTGGTGAGATGATTTTACAGGCATTGGTAAAGCATTATGAAAATCTCGCAAGCGAGGGGAAGGTCTCCCGGGAGGGATGGTGTCAGGCCAAAGTTTCCTATGGAATCAGTTTGTCCCCAGATGGAGAAATAAAAGGAATTATTTCCTTGAAAATGGAAGAGACGAGTGGGAAAAAGAAAACTGTAGTTCCGGTTCCTCTGACTGTTCCGGAGATGGTGACACGGTCTTCAGGGATTTCGGCCAATTTTTTATGTGATAATTCTAAGTACATGTTGGGAATTGACGCAGAGGGAACGAATAAAAGAGTACAGGAATGTTTTCAGGCGGCAAAGGAAAAGCATCTTTCGATATTGAAAGGCGCGGACAGCAAAATGGCTTTGGCAGTTCGGAGATATTTCGAGACATGGAATCCGGAGAAGGCCAGTGAGAATAAGGAGATTTTGGAAAACTGGGAGGAACTTACCGAGAGTGGAAATTTGATTTTTATGGTGAGAGGAGAATACGCTCAGGAAGACAGAGGGATCAAAGAAGTATGGGAGGCACAACGACATATCAATGAGGAAGGAATGGATGGAGTTTGCCTTGTAACGGGAAAGCAGGATAAAATATCCAGGATTCACAAAATGATCAAAGGGGTTCCGGGAGCACAGTCCAGTGGAGCTTCTCTGGTATCTTTTAATGCACCAGCATTTGAGTCTTACGGAAAGGAACAAAGTTACAATGCCCCTGTGGGCAAGTATGCGGAGTTTGCCTATACGACGGCTTTGAATTATCTTTTAAGTCAGAGACAGTACACCTTTTCTTTGGGGGATTCCATGATTGTCTTTTGGGCTGAAAGTGGAGAGCGCAGGTATCAGGATGCATTTTGGGAAGCAGCGAATCCGAAACCGGATAATCAGGAGGAGATCAAAGCACTTTTTGAAAGACTGCGAGAGGGGAAGGCGGTGCGAATCGATGAAACAGAACTGAACCCGGATCAAAAGTTTTATATTTTGGCTCTGGCTCCCAATGCAGCAAGATTGTCAGTCCGATTTTTTTATGAGAATTCATTTGGTAATATCCTGAAAAATCTGGCCCGGCATTATAAAAGGATGGAGATTATAAAACCTTCCCGGGAGAATAGAGAATATCTTGGAATCAGAGATATGCTGTTTGAAACGGTAAATCAGAAATCAAAGGACAAATCACCGGTTCCCAATATGGCAGCCATGGTTCTGAAGGCTATTTTGGAAGATGGTAAATATCCGGAAAGCCTCTATACCGATACATTGATTCGTATACGGGCAGAACAGGGGAAAGTGACCTGGGGACGGGCAGGAATCATAAAAGCATATTTGATACAAAATCGTAAATGGGAGAAGGGAGAAGATTATATGGGATTGATGGAAGAGAGTAAAGACAAAGCATATGTGTTGGGAAGGCTGTTTTCTGTGTTGGAATCCATACAGATGGATGCGAATCAGGGAATCAAAACGACTATTCGCGATCGGTATTTTAACTCAGCATGTGCTGCACCGGCATCTGTTTTCCCTGTTCTAATCAAGTTGAAAAACAGTCATATAAAGAAATTGGAAAGAGATAAGGGGGGCGCCAAGGTATATTATGAAAGGCTGCTGACAGAAATTGCAGGAAGTCTGGAAGAATTTCCCAAACGTCTGCCTTTGGAGGAACAGGGGAACTTTATTTTGGGATATTATCATCAGATGCAGAAAAAGTATGAAAAAAGGGAGGAAAAATAAATGAGTGAAGTGATTAAAAACAGGTATGAATTTGTGGTGCTGTTTGATGTAGAGAACGGAAATCCCAACGGGGATCCGGATGCAGGGAATATGCCGCGCATCGATCCGGAAAGCGGTTTGGGTCTGGTCACAGATGTATGTCTGAAAAGGAAAATCAGAAATTACATAGAGACTGTGAAGGAAGATGCAAAGGGATTTCAGATTTATATAAGAGAAGATGTCCCTTTGAATCGGAGCGACAGGGAGGCTTGTCAGTCTATTGGGATAAAAGAAACAGATGATAAAAAAGTGACAGAGGCATTAAAGAAATTAAAAAAGAATGATAAGGATACGGATGCAAAATTAAAAGATTATATGTGTCAGAACTTTTTTGATATCCGAACCTTTGGAGCGGTTATGACTACTTTTGTGAAAGCATCTTTAAACTGCGGACAGGTGCGGGGGCCGGTGCAGCTTGGATTTGCCAGAAGTATTGATCCGATCATCAGTCAGGAAGTGACAATCACAAGAGTGGCGATTACTACAGAGAGTGACGCAGAGAATAAGAGTACAGAGATGGGCAGAAAAAGCATCGTACCGTATGGTCTGTACCGGGTCGAAGGGTATATTTCTGCGAATCTTGCCCGGAAAGTGACAGGATTTACGGAAGAGGACCTGGAGCTTTTGTGGGAGGCGATTATCAATATGTTTGAGCATGATCATTCAGCGGCCCGGGGAAAGATGGCAGTCCGTGAATTGATTGTGTTTAAGCACAGTAAGGAACTGGGAGATTGTCCGGCATATAAATTGTTTGATGCAGTGGAAGTCAGGAAAAAGGAAGAGGTAGAATATCCCAGAAAATATCAGGATTATATCGTTGAGATTCATGAAGAAGGTATTCCTGACTCGGTAGAAGTGAAAAGGATGATTTGATGGAATATACAGAAGACAATTATCTGATGATTTCAGGTATACAGCATTTTAAGTTTTGCAAAAGACAGTGGGCGCTGATTCATATTGAACAGCAGTGGGCAGAAAATGTGCATACGGTTATAGGTGAGCTTATGCACAAAAAAGCCCATGACCCATATTTGACGGAAAAGAGAAAAGGTGTGATTACGACCAGAGCACTGCCTGTTTCTTCCAGAGAGCTGGGGATCAGCGGAGAATGTGATGTGGTGGAATTTCATAAGTGTGAGGATGGGATTCAGCTTCATGGGCATAGAGGAATGTACTCTGTATATCCTGTGGAGTATAAAAAGGGAAAGTCAAAGATCACAGAGGAGGACAGGCTGCAGCTTGCAGCTCAGGCACTGTGTCTGGAAGAAATGTTTTCTGTAAAAATACCGGAGGGGGCTCTTTTTTATGGGGAGACCAGAAGAAGAGAGCTGGTGGAGATTGCGGAGGATTTGCGTCAGGAAGTGCGGAGTATGTTTCAGGAAATGCACCATTATTATGACAGAAGATATACTCCGAAAGTAAAATACAACAAATCCTGTAGTGCCTGTTCTCTGAAAGAAATCTGTCTTCCAAAACTGGGAAAAACGGCTTCCGTAAGTTCTTATATGAGCCAGGTATGGAAGGAGGAAGAGGAATGAAAAAATTATTAAATACATTGTATGTAACTTCTGAAAACAGCTACCTGGCCTTGGACGGTGAAAATATAGTTATCTATGAGGAAAAGACGGAAATAGGAAGACTGCCTTTGCATAATCTGGAAGGTATCGTGTCTTTCGGTTACAGGGGAACCAGTCCGGCTCTTATGGGAGCTTGTGCAGATAGAAATATTTCTTTGTGTTATCTGACACCGCAGGGGAAATTTTTAGCCAGGATTTCAGGAAAAACCAGGGGAAATGTGATTTTAAGGCAACAGCAGTATAACAGTAACAGGGACGATAGAATCAGCCTGGAAATAGCGAAAAATTGCATCTTAGGAAAGGTGTACAATGCCAGATGGGTATTGGAGCGTGCCATCCGGGACCACAGTCTGCAGATTGACGTGGAGAAGGTAAAATCAGCCTCCGGTTTTATGAAAAATTCGCTGGAATATATTCGGGACTGTTCAACCAAGGAACAGCTTCGTGGGTATGAAGGAGAGGCAGCAAGTATTTACTTTGGTGTATTTGAACAGTTGATTTTACAGCAGAAGAAAGATTTTGCTTTCCAGGGGAGAAACAAGAGACCACCCTTGGACAATGTAAATGCATTGCTGTCTTTTGCATATACATTACTGACAAATACGATTACTTCCGCACTGGAAACTGTGGGATTAGATCCCTATATGGGATACCTTCATACAGAACGCCCGGGAAGAGCATCTTTATCATTGGATTTAGTGGAAGAATTTCGGGCTGTTTTGGCAGATCGTTTTGTGCTTTCTTTGATTAATAAGAGAATTATTAGTGGAAAAAATTTTTCAAAGCTGGAAAACGGAGCAGTATTGATGGATGATGAACTTCGAAGAAAAGTGCTGACAGAATGGCAGAATAAAAAGAAGGAAATTATAACACATCCTTATCTGAAAGAAAAAGTAGAGTGGGGAATGGTTCCTTACGTTCAGGCGATGCTGTTGGCCAGATACTTGAGGGGAGATTTAGATGGTTATCCGGTGTTTTTGTGGAAGTGAGGTGTGGAAATGCTGGTACTGATTACATATGATGTGAATACAGAAACGACAGCAGGAAAGAGAAGACTTAGGAAAGTGGCAAAACAGTGCGTGAATTATGGAAGAAGAGTGCAAAATTCCGTATTTGAGTGCATCGTAGACAATGCACAGTGTGTTACATTAAAGTCTATATTGACGGATATTATAGATGAAGAGGTGGACAGTCTGCGGTTTTATTATCTGGGAAATAAATATGAGACAAAAGTAGAACATATGGGCGTAGACAGAGGGATTGCGGTGGATCAAACATTGATTTTATAGCTGGTGCGAGAAGGAAGTGGACATGGTAGTGCTGGGGGATTCGCACCAGAAAAATCGTAAAATTAGTATGTGGAGAATAAAAAATATCAGAAAGGGCTCAGGAATTGATTGAAAATTTGAAAGAGAGTGGTGAAAAATTAGTGATATGTGATAAAATTGGAACGTGAAAATTGGTTAGAATTGCTGTCGCTCCCGCTTGGGAGCGTGGATTGAAATCGACTACAGGCAGTAGCACAGAAATCGCATATGCCGTCGCTCCCGCTTGGGAGCGTGGATTGAAATAACACACACGAAAGGAGCCACACCATGGATGAATGTCGCTCCCGCTTGGGAGCGTGGATTGAAATTTTCTTGCTGGGCGGTGATGGTGCGCTGCATCCGGTCGCTCCCGCTTGGGAGCGTGGATTGAAATTGCACATAGGTAGAAAAGAAACGTCTCGCCTGAATGTCGCTCCCGCTTGGGAGCGTGGATTGAAATGTAATACTGATAGCCAATACCGGGCATACGGGACAGTCGCTCCCGCTTGGGAGCGTGGATTGAAATCGGATATCTCCTTCCTGAGAGAGTCGGTGTTCTGAGTCGCTCCCGCTTGGGAGCGTGGATTGAAATACCATACAATATGCTGCAAAATTTACAGCTTTAGCTGTCGCTCCCGCTTGGGAGCATGGCTCATGTATGCGGTGATTACACGGGTGCTTCATGAGCATTATACGATTTATGACAAGGAAGTAGCAGAGCCGCTGGGAGTGTAGGAGTATGATCATGAAAGTAATGCTATTAAATGAAGTCAAAGAAAAGTGTAGGGAAACGCAGATTAGGCGTTTCCCTGTTTTGAAATGAAAGAAAATTGCTATTCCTGTTTCAGACAATGCTTTTCCACAAGATTCAGAATACTATAAAGTGCCATAGCGATGATACAGAGCAACACGATGGACATCAGCATCCAGTCCAGTTTAAAGAGATGGAGAGGCATTCTGATACCATATGATATCGTAATACGAAAGAAACTCGCCGGATAGGGACAG
>JAHAFI010000009.1 GCA_018374355.1 Clostridiales bacterium | reverse complement strand
TCTCTGTTTTTCCGTCAACAGTACTCCTTGGAACTTTTTTCTCTGTTTTTCTATTTGATTGGACTTATAAGCTGAAATTGTTTGTTTACGTCCAAAATACTGTGCTTTCTATCCCGTTTACCGTGCGAAAATCAACCGATTGGACTTATTTGAGTAATTTTCCCTTCATACGTCCACACTTTTGCGAAAAGTCTGGACGTAAAACGAAAAATTTCCCTCCTAATGTCCAAAACGGTATTTTCGAAGGCTAAATCGAGTGTTTTTTGAAGAAAATCGAGTGTATCTAGGTGTCTTTTGGATCTCCTGAGGCATTTTTTCTGGCTCATGTCCAAAAAGCGGATTCCTGCTTTGTCATTATTGTTCTTCGACATTCCATATACACAACAAGCTGTGCCAAAGCACAGCTTGTCAGTGCACAAGGCTCCTACGCCTCAGAGTGCTCTAATATAAATTTTCCCATCTCATCGATGCAGTCCTCGCACTGAGGATACACTCCTGTATTGTCAAAAAAGGCGTGGCCAAAGCCTTTATAAAGAACCATTTTCGTCTCCACTCCCGCTTTATGAAGCTTCACCCCATAACCCAGAGTTTCGATTTTCAGGAAATCATGTTCCCCTACGGTCAGGAACGTGGGCGGGTTATCCTTGGCATTTCTTGTATATGGATTCAGATAATCATTTTTTACATCATTGGTTCCCAGAATCGGTTCCAGTCCGGCTGACATTCCTCCGAACATTCCAATCATTTTCGAGAGACCCCTTCTCTGCTTCGGCGCCATCTCAAAATTTTCTATTCCGGTTTTGAAATACTCATCCTTTACCCCTGCCATGTTAAGCGTCGGGTAAAGAAGAAGCTGCCCTTTGATCAGATTATAACCCTCCTCCCGATCCCGGGTTGTGCAATACTGTGCAAGATTTCCCCCTGCACTGTCCCCTGCAACAAATACATGGTTCCGGTCACCGCCGAAAGATGACGCATTTTCATAAATCCACTTTAATACACAAAAACAATCCTGATGTCCGGTGGGATACGGATTTTCCGGCGCCAGACGGTAATCCGGAGACACCACGCAGATTCCGGTTTTTGCCACCAGCATTTTCACAGATTCCTCCACTACATCCGGTGAACCGCCAAAAAATCCGCCGCCATGGATGTAATACAGAACCGGGCAAATCTCCGTTTTTTCTTCCTTCCGGTAAATGCGCACCGGAATCCGATACCCATCCTGAGCAGCCACTTTCCGCTCTTCTATGGAAATCTTTTCGCTGACACAGGGAATGCTCTTCTTGGCATTAAACATCTTTCTCAGGTTCGCAATTCCTTTTTCCGAGGTATCCATCTTCATCAGCTTTGACGGCATCCATGCAAGCAGTTTGAGCTGTTTCTTCATGTCATTATAAAGCCTTGGGTCCATCGCACCCTTTTCATCACAATCCGGCAGATTTTTTACAAGAAGGGGCGCGCCGTAATACTGCGTCATTTCCTGTCTCTCTTTTAATAATTCCACCAGTCTGTCATCATACTTTTTAGCCATATCTTTTCCTTCTTTCAAAATAATCTCTCCAAATGATCTTTCAAAATGATCTTCCAAAATGATCTTTCAACATAATCTTTCAACATAATCTTTCAACATGATCTTTCAAAATGATCTTTCAAAATAATCTCTCCAAATGATCTTTCAAAATGATCTTTCAACATAATCTTTCAAAATGATCTTTCAACATAATCTCTCAAAACGATCTTTCAAACTAACCGATCAAAACATTCTTTCAGCATACACCTATTTCGCATATCTTCCGGTTCTTTCATCTGCAATCACTCCGGTAAAATTCAGTCCGTATCCGAAATCATAAGTATGGCCTTCGCTGTCGGTATAACATTCCATATCAAATGCCACATCCTCTTTCTGTCCTTCCACCGTCTCCATGTCTTTGGGAATCTGAACCGGAAGCAGGCCCCGCGGTTCAAATTTTCCTGCCAACACCTCAATCACAGCCTCCGGATTCACACCATATTCAACCAAAACTGCGTCTGTATACGGCTCAAACTCTGCCATCACCATGGGATTCTTCAGTGACACCACCGCAATGACCGGCTTATCCCCCATCAGCTTTCTCATATGGATGATATTATCGAGATCGGCCTCATTTGCCGCTGTATTCCATTTCTCTTTATAGCTGCGGTTTTTGGACTCCTCCAGAGGGTCGCCGCCTGCGATACTTTCTTCTCTCGCCGATACCGCCTGATACGGACGGTATTGGAGAGTAACCGGAACATAACCGTTCCCTCCCGCTTTTTTATCCTCCGGATCATATCCCACAGAAATCGGTGATTCCATAAAGCAAAGTGCTGCGTCTGCTTCCTCCGGTGTATCCACCACTGTAAAATATTTTCCTGCCGCATGCTTCCCTGCCGGAACAACCTCCTGATCTCCCGTTGGCATACTCATGAAATTCAGATAAGACCTGATCTGCCTTGCAGGCACATATACCCTGATCCCTTCCTTTAAAGGCAAAACCTGATCCCTGTTTTTCAGCATGGTCACAGACTTTAACTGAGATTCATAGCCTGCCTTTACAAATTTCTCACATCCTACAACTGCTTCTGATTTTTCCAGATTTAGATAAGGATTCTCAAAAAGTCCCGTACGGAAAATATTCAGCAGCAGCCGGTATGCGGAACGGCGGAATCTTGCATCTGCCGCTTCTTTTCCGTATTTTTCACAGGCCATCTCATACGCTTCCATGACCGGAGCCACATCATTATTGCCGCCGAACTGGTCTACGCCTGCTTCCAGCGCTTTGAGATGCCTCTCACTCTCTGTCAGATGTTCTACACCCCAGCATTTTCCGGCAAACTCCTCTTCCGTTTTTCCCAGATCATGGGTAATTCCCCAGTCTGTGCAGACGACTCCCTCATATCCCAGATTTTCTCTGAGCAAATCCTGAATCAGATACTTATTGTAGGAATTTCCCACATTCTCGCCGTACGTTTTGTCAATGTCATAAGAGATTGTATAATATGGCATAACCGCGCTTGCTTTTCCGGTTTTTCCGTCAAGAGAAAATGCCCCTTCCGTAAAAGGTTTTAAATGCTCCTCAAAATTTTCTCCCGGATAAACCGCATATTTTCCATAGGCATAATGGGCGTCTCTTCCCGCTTCTCCCATTCCGCCTCCCGGAAAATGCTTGACCATCGTATTGACACTGTCCTGTCCCCAGCCGTCCCGGGTTCCGTCTGTCGTCTGGAATCCGTCGCAGTATGCCTTTGTCATATCGATGGTCATCTGTGTATGTTCCCCGAAGGTGTCCACAAAACGCATCCAGCGGGGTTCTGTGGCAAGATCGATCTGTGGTGACAGGGCCGTTGTGATTCCCAGAGCACGATATTCCGCGGAACCCATTTCACCGAAGCATTTCACAAGCTCCGGGTCAAAGGAGGCTGACAATCCGATTCCGTTGGCCCATTTGGATATCGGTTCTCCGGTTACGCCCATGTATTCTGCCATTGATCCCGCCCCATGTCTGGGGTCGGAGCTGTTGTTTACCGGAATTCCGTAGCCGGAGTTTTCAGCCAGCGCCTGAATTTTGTTATTCCACCGAACTGCCGCTTCTGTACTTTCCAGCCCCATAATCAGCACATGACGCACTCTGTCCTTCGTAATAAATTCCTTCTGCTGGTCAGTCAATTCCCATGGCTTTACGCCGCTTTCCTCATAGCTCTTTCCATCGTAAGTTCCTCCAAATGCCGCTGCCAGCGGACCTTTTGCCGGAATCAACTGATGGGCGCTGTAAAGCATCAGTCCTGCAATATCCTCTATGGAAATTCTTTCTGCCAGATCCTCCGCTCTTTCCTCATAGGAAAGCCTCCAGTCCTCATAAGGCAGAAGCTCTCCCGTTCCCTGAAAATCTTTGAAGGCATAACCGTCCCTCGTCAGAATCTGAACTCTGCTGTCTTTTGCGATTCCGAGTATCTGTCCGTCCTTATTTTCAATCAAAACATATCCGTCTTCTTCTTTTTTGACCCATTTCGGCTCCTGCATTCTTATTTCCTCCTTAATTCCAATTATGTCCTATGTATACACGCACTATATGTTCTTCTGACTCTGTCCCAGTTTCCCTGCGCAATCCACCGAATACCTTATCTCTTTCTATAATAAATCATCCGGCTGATAACATCAAACAAAACAAATGACAGTAAGATTCCCACCGTCACATCACTGGCAAAATGTGCGCCCATGCAGACACGGCTGGCTCCCACGATCAGACACCAGATATAGGTACAAATATGTAACAGATTTTTCTTCTCCTTCAAAGCAGGAATCATATCCGGCAGAAGAAGTGATAAAATCACGCCCGCCGAATTCATGGAATGCCCGGATGGGAAGGACGCATAGATATCATCGAATTTTCCTCTTCCACAGATCTGATACCATCTGGTAAATTCATTTACCGGATCGGTCATTTCGCGGAAACGCATTCTTCCCCACATGGTTTTCAATGAATTCATGATAATGATCACCAGTATAAAATAAATCAGCGCCGTTGCCGCAAACCGCAGCGCCCGGTTTCTCTCCTCCTGCGGCACCTTCATGGTGATCCATCCTGCTGCTCCTGCCATCAGCAGTCCGATAACCGGAATCCAGATTTTGGAAACCTCTCCCAGATTTCTGCTGAGATAATTCCATGTCATGAATCCTCCCATAAAGGAAAACAGTACAAATAAAATCAGACCGCCGATCAGTCCCGACAGTTTTTTTACCATGGAATCCTTATTTCTGAACCGGATAATCATGCCGCATCCTGCCACCGTCAAAATTGTAAACGGTATTTCACCGATCACCTCCAAAACCCTTGCAAAAACCGGTTTCTTCGCGATTGCCAGAGAAATCTGCAGATCCGTAAACGTAAAGATTAAAAGCAGCAAAAGACCCATTCCAAATACTATCATTCTTTCCTTTTTTCCCATTTTCTCATCCTCCGTCTCTTATTTTCTCCATATGGAAATCAGACAGTCAGCAAAAGCGGACTGCCTGGTTTCCTAACGCATTAATGTTGAATACTATTGTCTCCGCTCATCAGCATTGCCATCAGATTAAACGGAGGAAGAATGCTGTCAATCTTTTCATACAGCTTATCATCAAAGTTATAGCGAAGTTCACACTCCCGGTCAAAAATCATAGTCGGCTCCTTATCCTCTGTGACAGCCTCCCATTCCGGCAGTTGATCACTCTCCGGTTTTCCGGTCTTTGCAAATGCCATAAATGCTCCGAAAATCTGACTTTCCAGTCTTTCTCCCACCTCCGGAATCTGGCAGACCTCCACCCGGTCGATGTTGTGGAAGAAGAACGGAATATCTGCGCAGTGCCATGCAATCTTATTATGATGGATCGGGAATTCCAGTGTAAAGTCATACAGATAGGTTCCCATCTTGCTTCCTTTTGCATGAAGGGCTGCAATCTGTTTTGACGGCTGGCGCATTACCCGGTCAACAGCAAGTAAATCTGCCGCATTTTTTCCCGGATACGTTTCTCTGAACAGGGCGATCATCTCTTCTGCATGATCTCCATACACTGCTGCCACGATAGCTTTGAGCTGTTCTTCCGTCAGCTCCTCTTTGTTGTAATCTGTAGGCATAAAGGCAAATTCACCGAATACACTGCCTACCATAAGTGGAAGCTCAAGAGCATGTTCCCGGAATCCATAGTCCAGAGGATTTCCTTTGTAGTAATCACTTACCAGAGGACCGCCGCCGATATATCCGCCCTGCATCGCAATGGCCGGGCTCACCTTCGTGTATGCATTGACAAGTTCGTAATACGGAATGGTTTCCAGCTTCTCCACTTCATTTTCAGAAAGTCCCAGCTCGTTAAGAAGGGCTTCTACGATCACCCTTCCGTCTCCTGTGCAGGAAGGCATCAGGGAGGCATTGCTTACGCCGCTCATGATTAAGCCTCTGTGGAATAATCCGTCTGCCGCTGCAATCTGCATCAGGTCTGCAACCTTCATTCCGCCGCCGGACTGTCCGAAAATAGTTACATTCTCCGGATCGCCGCCGAACAGCGCAATATTATCATGCACCCACTGGAGAGCAGCCACCATATCTGCATGACCTGCATTTCCTGAGTTCGCATATTTCTCACCAAAGGGAGACAAATCCAGATAGCCCAGTACGTTCAGTCTGTGATTGATGGTTACAACAACCACATCCCCCTCCATACACATATGGAATCCGTCATACGCCTCCTGCTCAATGGATGAGCCTGCAAAATATCCGCCGCCGTGGAGCCATACAACAACCGGAAGCTTCTTCTCTGTGTCCAGAGTTTTTGTCCAGATGTTCAGATTCTGGCAATGCTCGTCCTGAGGCCAGTAACGGTGAGGAACCATCAGCTCCGCATTCGGGGTGTCCTTCGCCATAAGGGGACACACAAATCCATAGGAGGAAGCGTCCTTTACGCCCTCCCATACTGCCTCTTTCGGCATCTGGAACCGGTCAGCATATGCATAGGGAACTCCTTTGAAAATATATGCTCCATTGTAAAAATATCCTTTTAAGTCGCCGCCTGTGGTTTTCAGTACAGGAACGTCATCAAAATTAAATTTTGCCATTTTCTATTCTCCTTGTCTTTTTCACTTATGCGTTTAAAGCTTCTACCAGTTTCTCTATCATTTCCGGTCGGACTCCCGGTACAAACATCATAATCGAGCGAAGAGGCATTCCTTCCATCATGGCTTCAATCATTTCCTGACTGATTACGCCTTCGCCGCCCTGGCTGTCCGCCATGGAAGCCATGCTTGCTCCCACATTCATCTCTTCTCCCATGGATGCAAAAATAGCGCGTCCCTTAGGGTCTGCCATGACCTCACCGAAGGTTGAATTTACGGTGTATACTTTCGAAATGGATTTTTCACCTTCCACCTGAATCTCATGGGTAAGTATGATTTCAGAAGCGGATTTTCCGATCTGGATGTCATAAACTCCGCTCTCCACAAACCAGTCGCTGATCTCCATCTCCCAGTACGCAAATGCGCGGCTTCCCAGAACAAATTCCACGGTCTTTGTCTCTCCCGGATTCAGTTCGATCTTATCAAAGGCCCGAAGTTCCCGAACCGGACGGACAACACTTCCGTCTTTCTTTCCAACGTAGAGCTGTACTACTTCTTTTCCTGCACGGTTTCCGTTGTTTTTCACATCCACCGTAACTTTTACAGTTTCGGATTCCTTCATACTCTCTTTTTCAACTTTAAGGCTGCTGTATTCGAAAGTCGTATAAGAAAGTCCGTAACCAAATGGGAACAACACCGGCATTTCTTTTGATTCATAATAGCGGTATCCTACAAATACGCCTTCACTATATACTACTTTATCATGTTCCCCGCCATAATTCAAATAGCATGGGGTATCCTGCAGACGAAGGGGGAAAGTCTCCGGAAGTCTTCCGCTTGGATTTACCTTTCCGTATAATACGTTTGCTGCTGCGCTTCCTACTGCCTGACCGCCCAGATAAGCTTCTACCACAGCTTTTACCCTGGAAATCCATGGCATTTCAACCGGAGCACCGTTATGAAGAACCACAATGGTATTTGGCTGTACCTTTGCCACCTCTTCAATCAATCGGTTCTGGCAGTCCGGCATACGCAGATGTGTTCTGTCATATCCCTCGGATTCAAAGCTGTCGGGAAGACCTGCGAATATAACGGCAGCCTCTGCATTTTTTGCCGCTTCAACTGCTTCCTGAAGCAGTTTCTCATCGGTTACATCCTCCTGATCTTCATATCCTTTCGCATACACAACATCGGCCCATGCTTTCACTGTATCCAGTGCGGAATCCACCTTCCAACTGTTGATGTGAGAGCTTCCGCCTCCCTGATAGCGTGGCGTCTCTGCGTATTTTCCGATGAACGCCACCTTCTTTTCCTCAGAAAGGGGCAGGATTCCATCCTCATTTTTCAGAAGAACGATACATTCCTCTTCCAGTTCTCTGGCCGCCTCATGATCTTTTTCTCTGTCAAATACGGTTTCCGGCTTCCGGTTTTCGGCGTAACGGAATACAATATTCAGAAGTTCTTCGCAGGACCGGTTCAGAATCTCCTCTTCCAGTTCGCCGTCTTTTACCGCCTGTACAATCTGCGCATCCGTCACACAACTGCCTCCCGGCATTTCAAGGTTACAGCCCGCCTTTAATGCATCCACGCGGCGGTTCATAGCGCCCCAGTCAGTCATAACATATCCGTCAAAGCCCCAGTCCCTGCGAAGCACATCCGTCAGGATCTCTTTATTTTCGCAAAGGTAAGTACCGTTCAGCTTATTATAGGAGTTCATGATCGTCCAGGGTCTTGCATTCTTCACCATGCCTTCAAAAGCGGCGAGATAGATTTCTCTTGCTGTTCTCTCATCCATATCGGAACTGCTGGTCATACGATGGTATTCCTGATTATTTGCCATAAAATGCTTGGGACTTGTTCCCACATTTCTGCTCTGAACCGCATTCACATATGCCGTTCCGATCTCTGTCGCAAGCAGAGGGTCTTCCGAATAATACTCAAAATTACGTCCGCAGAGAGGAGAACGCTTGATGTTCATTGCCGGTCCGAGAATGGTACTGATGTTTTCCGCCTGACACTCTTCACCGAGAACTTCTCCCAGCTTTGCAGCAGCCTTTCTGCTGAAGCTTGCCGCCATGGCGCAGCCCGCCGGAAAGCAGACAGCCTTGATGCTTCCGTTTAATCCCAGATGATCGGCCTCTTCCTCCTGCTTGCGGAGTCCGTGAGGTCCGTCCGATACCATTACAGAGGGTACGCCCAGTCTTTCGATGCCTTTTGTGTGCCAGAAATCAAGTCCTGAACAAAGGGATGCTTTTTCCTCCAGTGTCATCTGCGCAACAAGTTCTTTTATTTTCGTTAATTCCATAAGAGTTCTCCTTTATATCCATTTCTATTTTTGTTTATTTTCACGCTGTTCAAGATCTTTCATGACTGTCGGATAAATCTTGTCCAATTTATATAATGCATAAAATACCGGAACTAATACAAGGAACGGAATCGGAAGTACAAGATAAACCTGCTTGATCGCCGCCAGAGCAGATGCTGACTGAACTGCTGCAAGTCCGTCATATCCTGCCGCGCCGATAATAGCCAGAGCAACCGCTCCGCCGATACCTGCGCCTACTTTTGCACCGAAGGTTGTACTTGAATAGAGCATTCCTTCTACACGTTTTCCTGTTTTCCACTGTCCGTACTCAATAGTATCCGCAACCATTGCAAAAATGGTTCCTGTGAGAGCCGCCTGACCAACGCCCTTGAACAGGGAGCAGACGATCAGCCATGTTGCATTTGCCGCATTGATGAAAATCAGCAGATGAGCGATCAGGCTGATGATACTTCCGATCAGGCCCACATTTCTTTTGCCGTATTTTTTAATAAGCGGAACGATAGCAGGCATACATACAATCGCCGGAATAATCGTTACTGCAGAAATAAATCCTGCCATATTCTCATTTCCCAGAATATATTTGGCATAATATGTTCCAACACCCATATTCATGGACATTCCCACAGCCATACTTACCCAGATGCCCACGATCATGAGCCAGTAGTTGTTCTTCATAATCAGCTTGAAGGACTCGCCGAGACGGATGGTTTCTTTCTGTTCAGCAGAAACCTGCACACGCTCTTTCGTCTTTGCAAAACAGATCAAAAACAGCGCTGCCGCAATGAGACCGTAAATGATGGAAGCGATGATCCAGCTTTTCTGATTGCTGCTTCCGCCAACCGCATTGATAAACGGAAGTGTAAACGCGTTGATCACCAGAGAACCTACCTGCGCCATCACCATACGGAAAATATTGATTACTGTACGCTGATTCTGGTCACGGGTCATCAGCGAGGTAAGCGCTCCGTAAGGAATGTTGATCATGGTATATAAGAATGTTGTTACCAGATTATATGTAATAATTACATAGATATACTTTCCTGTTTCTCCGATATTTGGCACAAGGAATACCAGAATAGTAGAAATTGCAATGGGTATCGCCAGCCATAGCATCCATGGTCTCGCTTTTCCATGCTTTGATTTCGTTCTGTCCATGATGTATCCCATAAAAATGTCTGTAAATCCGTCCGCCAGTCTTGAAAACATCATGATACTTCCGATAATCGCTGCATTCAGCCCCAGAGCATCGGTGTAAAAGAAAGTAACAAATGTCGAAGTAAGAACCAGAATCAGATTACTTGCCAGGTCCCCGCCTCCATACGCAACTTTTTCACCAAGGGAAATATTTTCCACGTACTTTCCCTCAGCATTTGATTTTTTCTCCATAAGAAAAATCCTCCTTCGTTTTTATCTGCTACCATTATATGCAATATTCCGTTCTCTTTTCTATCTACTTCCTATGCATTTCCTCCACCTTTATTGTACTTTTTACATAGTTATTCCTTTAACGCTGCTCAAAAGAGCAAAATTCAATGATAAAAAGAGCAATAATGAATGATTACATCCACCATTGCTCTTTTCAATCATATAATCTTTATCTTTATGAGACAGACATCCTGAGGATTCAGGCTGGCTTTAATTCCCAGAACGCCCTCGTTTACTTCCACTGTTTCCCTTCGGTACAGAGGCTTTGACAGGTTCCGGAGCATTTCCTCCTCCTCCCTTTCGAGAGGCTCCGGAGCCCCCATTTTCACCCATGCATCATAGCTGCTTCCGCCTTCTCTTGTAATACTGTACCGCCGCACCGGATATTTTCCGCCTTTCATATTCTCAAACCGGATATAAAAAGACTGGACTTCCTTTGATACAAATACATTGTAACGTTTTGTCCTGCTCATATTCACCACATGCCTGTACCGGTACAGGAGATCATAATGGCTGTAATTATACAGAAAAATCTGTATCTCCTCCTCCGAGCGGGTGATATAATACCCCTCTCCTTTCTGAATCAGCCTGTCCCCCATCTGCCCCAGAAGCTCCATGGCCCGGCAGGCGCTTTTGGGAATGTCATTTTTTGTAAATAATCCGAATCCTCCATGGAAGGTATCCGGGGAAGGAGGAACCTCATCAATCCGGTCATTTAAAGTAAAATATCCCATTCCGTTTAAATCGTGATTATTTTCCAGAATATTCTTAAACAGATATGCTGATTTGTAACAGGTATCATTGCACAAATCCCTCTGCCAGATGTTATTGCTCCACTCCTCAAGAATCAGCGGCATCTTTGCAAGCTTTTCCTCCTTCAGAATATCCTTAATCTTATGAACCATATTTTGAAGCAGATTCTCATCTCCGCTGACCTTCATGGAAAAACTCTCGTTGTTCCCGATCAGGTTCAGCTCTTTTTCTTCCTTCTCATCTCCTGTGCCAAAAGAACGGAAGGTAATCACATCGGGAAGGCATTCTCTCTGCTTACACATTTCCAAAAACCATTTCAGATACCGGTCCGGCTCTGAGGTTCCCGGTCCGGTAACCAGAAAGTTGGGGTTGATCCCCTTTATGGCCGCATAAGACGCTGTATAGATTTCCTCAAATTCTTCCAGGCTGCACAGTCCCAGATCGGTAAAATCCGGGGACGGCCAGGGCGCAAAAAGCCACTGCCGCACTACGTCATTTCCATAGCGCTCTGCCAGATGCTCCACCAGTTTTCTGATCAGTTCATACCATTTTTCGATGTCCGACGGAATTCCGAAAATCCCGCTGCGCATCGTGGAAAGCATACTGTGTCCCACAAGCAGTCCCGGTACATAGCCAAGCTCGATCATGGGCTTCGCCCCCACAGAGAGTATGAAATCCAGCACCTCATCCACATAAGCATAATTTACAATGATTTTTCCGTTCATATCCGTTCTAAGAAGACACATATCGTCATCCAGTATCCCTTTCATACGGATGTATTCGAATCCAACCTTCTCTTTGAGGTAACAGATTTCTTTCTGCACCACTCCGTCAACAATACTTCTGGCATACCCCGCGTTCAGGATCCGTTTCCAGTGAGAAGCCACTCTCTGCTTTCTGCCATTGAGATCTGCGCGTATTTCTTTGATGTTCACAGCCGGAAGCTCTGCGCCTGCTGTTTTTTCTGCATATTTCATAAGAGAAGCGAAATCATCCCTGATCTCATTTCCAAAGTCTTCCCCTTTGCCGCTGTCAGCGGCTTCCCTGTATGTATTTCCCTTTCGGTATTCCCCCGGCGTAATTCCCCAGTGCCGCTTAAACGCCAGAATCATGGCATTCACATTGGGAAATCCACTCTCCAGCGCAATATTGGAAATGGTATCTTTCCCCGGAAACATCCTGACTGCATATGCAATCCGCAGAAGTGTTACATACTCTGTAAATGAAATCCCGAAATACTTCGTAAAACTTCTGGATATGTACGTCTTACTGAGAAACGTTTTCTCCGCAAGATCTTCAAGGGTAATATTCTCCCTGTAATGAGACTGGATATAATGAATCGCCGGCTTCAGCGTTTCCAGACTTCCATAGCCCGCAAGAGGTTTCTCCCGGTCCAGAAAATATCTGTTCAAGTCCTCGAGAACTGCAGCCGCTTTGCTTTTAAAGTAAGAGGAGGGCCGATTGATATTTTTATACTGTTCTTTAAACACTCTCGCAAAATCGCTCCTTAATGTGTCGAAGGCTTCCTGTTTATCCTCTCCGTACAGGAAGGAGCGGCAGTCGATCTGATATTGCAAAAGTTCCGGAGTTACCGCAGATGCAAATCTGAGCGATACAGAAAGGGAAAGCGCTGCTGCATTTCCTTCAAGCTCCAGATTCTGCATCTCAAAGCTGTTGATGACGAAAATGTCCCCTTCCTTCACCGTATATACCGTTTTCATATTGGCAAAATAAATCCGGCCTGTGCCTTTTAGTATAAATATAACCTCAATCTGAGGTTTCCAGAGTTTCCGCAGGTTTTCTTTTCTGAGAAGGGTAAACCAGAAATCTTCCTGTGGTTTGTATTCACTTTTTCCGTCTGTGGGGTTTTCTTTATCTGAATTCATACCGCTGTCTCCTGCTTATTACTTTTGTTAAATCCTGCATTTCCTGTTCAACAAGTTCTTTTTTCTGCGTTTGAAGCATCCGGTAATAATATTGGGATGAAATATTTCTCTGCAGCGTGCGTACACTCCATGTTTGCTCCAATGCTTTCTTTTCGTACCAGTCCCGCGCTTTTTTGTAAACCCTTTCCCATACTCGGAAGTCAGTTTTTTCGCAAGCTCCGCAATAACTCCTGTTCCATATTCCGCTCTGTCTGCGCCCTGAAAGCCTTCCTCAGCAATGCGGTATCCAATCAGCCAGTTTCTCTGAACAAGCACCGTATTAACCGCCTGATATGCCGCTTTTCTCGAATGTTCAATAATTTCACACATATCTTTCAGTATATTATCCGTTTTAACACAACTTTCCATAACATTATTTTGTCCTGTATGTGTTACCTTATTCTTCATCATTTTCCTGCTCCTTTAAGGGATTTAATTTTCCGCACTGTTATCTTCCGTATATACATACGGCATATACCGACGTCCACCATATCCGTTACCATCTAGGCTTGAGCTTCCAATTTGGAATTTCAAGTTTTCAAACTCTTCTTTAGTTAATTGGAAACAAAAGTCCTCTGGAAATCTTTTCTAATTTCTTTTCATAGCTTTGTTTAAGTTTCCTGTTTCTGTTTAAGATCGCAATTTGTGACCTTAAACAGCCTGTTCTATTTTTTCCATCTTCAATACCCTCTCAAAGGAAGCCGGAAACATTTTACCAAATATATGTTCTCTCTTCGATTATAACATTCTCTTTTATGATATACAATGATATAGTTGTGTTTTATATATTATTAAATTCCACTGACCAGACATAGTATGACATTATGAATCCGGAGGGCTATCATTATGTTGTTACCAGATGCTCCTTTCCACAGTCATTCTGCATTTTAAAGGTAAAAAAGAGCGTCCTTTTCAGAACGCCCTCAAAAGATACTATTTCATTGATTCATTGTCGGCCTTTTACTTATGGCGGCGATGCGCAGGGATGGCCAGCAGCTTATGCACTCTGACTTCCAGCAGCTTTTCAATAGCTGTCAGATGTTCTTCTGGCAGATTGAGGCTGGGATGACGTTTGAACTTAAATCCAATCATACGCCGCAATTCCTCTTTCTGCTTTGCTTCCATCACCTCGGCACACACTTCCTCATAGGAAATGTTGTAGGGGTTGGAGCGGGTTTTTGCGTATTCGTCCAGGTGGGAATAATCCTCCTTGCCCGCATAGCAGAACAGGGAAAGCCCGTTATCAAAAATAGGCGCTGGGGCAATGATCTTGCCGCTGTGGTTGTCACGCAAAACGCCAAAATTCCCAAAGTGCCGATCCTCGTTATAAATCAAAGCGTCGAACACCAGCATACTGCGAAGCTGCTGGGAAAAATCTGTTCCCAGTTTATCGTAATAATCCAGACAGGCCGCGATTCCTCCGGTGCGGACAATACGCCCGATGGGGATATAGGCAATGTCTATGCTGGTAAACAGGGCACATTTGGAGGCAGTAATGCCTTTCCACTTTTCCAAATCATAATGCACAGCGTTTAGCCCCATTGTCTCTGCAATCTGAGAGGCGTAATATTCGCAGTAAGGCTCCCGGCCAGCATTGGATGCGCCCGTGGTGCCGCCCTTATACAGATAGATGCCGTCCTGTTCCTCATAACGCCATGCCTTAGGGAGCATACCGCCTGTGGTCAACTCCGGAGAGGTTGTAAACGCCTGACGGCTTCCACCGGCTCCAGTATAGGCAACCAAAGCCAAAATCTCCGAAAAGCGGTTCTCATACAAGTTATACTGAGAAAATTTTCCCTCAAACCCTTCCGGAACCACCCAATAGCTGTCGTTCAGAGACAGCCCTTTGCACACGTCGATAATGCCTTTGGTGTCATTGTGACTAAGACCCAGGGTTTTCAATATCTCATCCACAAAAGTGCGGTTTTTGGGAATCACCCGCCGTTCCAGCCAGTGAATGATACCCTCACTGGTTCGCTCCATATCCAGGGGCAATAAATGCTCCTGTTCCTCGTTTGTAGTAAGGATTTCGGCCACTAGGCCAGACAATCCCTGCTTCTCCATAGAAAAGCGCATCAGTTCCGTGTCGTAAAGACGGAGACTGTAAACATTGCCCATAGGCTCCTCCTTATCGTCCAGCAAAAGAGAAACATCTTTCCCCAGCGCAGACGCGATCTTTAGAATCATATCCAATGTGGGATTTTGTGCCCCGCTTTCCAACCTGTTGATTGCGGAACGCTGGGTGCCCACTCGCCTTGACAGTTCTGCTTGAGAAATCCCCTGTTCCAACCGGGCCTCCACAAGCTGAGATATAATCTTTTTCCGCCCTCGCAGTTCGTCCATACACTCACCTCCACCATTCAACGTTAACATATATGATAACATTCTTCAAGAGGGAGTATTTTGAAAAACTTATCTTTCCCGTACCAATGTGCTGCGAATCGGAATTCCCAAGCGGGCATCCTTTTCTTTCACCTGTCATTTCCCTTCATAAAACCTGTAATTATCCTTGCTGGCCTTCTTCACCTCATACAGCACGACATCCGCCTTTTCATACAGAGTCACAAAATCCCTTCCGTCTTCCGGTGCGACAGTGATTCCGATCGATGCGGAAATTTGTTCCACTGAGCCGTCCTTCTCATAGCTGAGGCGGAGTTTTTCCAGAAGTCTGGCGATATTTCGCTGAACGGCCTCCCTGGGGATATCCGTGAGGAATACCACAAATTCGTCACCGCCGATACGGCATACAAAATCGTTCTTCCGCACATGATGTCTGAGGATATTTGCCACATCAACCAGCACCTGATCTCCGGCCAAATGACCCTGTATATCATTGATGGTTTTGAAATTATCCAGATCCAGAAGAATGAACGCACAGTTTTCCTCCCCATTTGTCTCCAAAATCTCATTGATCTTCTCGACGGCGAAACCGCGGTTGTAGACTTTCGTCAGCGGATCGAAAATCGCTTTCTGCTCCAGTTTCAGCTCATTGAGTTTCTTCTCATTGATATCCCTGACTACCAACAAAGCCAGGATATCATCTGTCGAAATCTCACGCTTCAGGTGGGTTTCACACACCACCCATAACTCTTTCCCGTTTTCCTCGAGCCGTATATATTCGGTAGAAAAATCATAATTGCCGTTCTCATACATCTCCAGCAGATTTTTGACATTGTAACGCTCTCTGAGTATCGGGCGGTATTCTTCCTTTACTCTGACTTCAAGGAATTTTTCTAAAACATCCGAATAACTGAACGGAGATTCCTTTATCTCGCCGTCACTCATCACACAGTCCCTGCTCAGATTCACCTCGAAAAATCCGATGGCATCGGAAAGCACAGCCGAACGAACCTGTTCCCCTTTTTTCAATTTTTTCTCGTTCTGCCGCTCTTCCGTAACATCATTCAAAACACCGATGATCCGGATGACCCGATTCTCCTCATCCGCGATATTTTTAAGCTTCACATGATAAATGAACGTCTTCCCCTCACGGACAAACGTGAAATCCCCTTCGATATTATCCTCTCCCCCATTAACCGCCTCGAGGAGAGCATTGATTTCCAGACAATTCTCCGTTCCATTCTTAATATATTTTGAAAACGTTTCCGGAAAATTCTCAACGATCCGGGGCAGTTTGAGAATCTTTTCATCATAATTCAAAAACTCCAGCCGCTCGGCGCTTAAATCATAGGAGAAAATGAAGCTTCCGATCTCCGATACCGCGATCTGGAACATCTGATCCTCGATGGACAGCTTTTTATTCAGCTCCTCAATCTCTACCTTTTCCTTTATGATCGTTTTATAACAGAATCCGCCGAAAAGTCCCAGCGTCAAAAACACTTTGATCATCAGATAGACAAACCCTTCACTGTAATAACTGATCTGATCCTCAAAAGCGTTTCCGGTAAGGACGGTAACCACGCACCAGTTGTTGATCTTCATAGGCGCCAGATACACATATCTTACATTCTGCCCTACCCGGATCGTACACTGGACTGCGTCCTTCTCCTTTACCCGGCTTTTAATCTCGTCTATCGGTACACTGGGATTTACTTTCGCCAGCCCGTCATAAAGATTTGTTCCTTCCATCATACTGCCCTTGTTCTTGGAACGGACAATATAATTTCCCTGCGCATCAACAATATGAATATACTGGTTTTCATTTCCCACGTCCCACATGGTATCTTCATACAACTGAATCTCCGTTGTCTGGATAATCCCATACAGAACCGCTTTCACCTTTTCATCCTTATCAAGTACCGGAACGGACACCGCGATACTTCCCTCATCCTCATCTCCGCGAACCACTACTACCGTGCTGACATACTCTTCACCCTTCAAAGCCGCCTTGAAAAACGTCGTTCCGCTCACATCGAGGATACGTCCGTCTGTAACTCTGGCCTGCCCTTCCGTATCTACAAGTCCCAGCCTTACAAAATCCGTATCAAATTCTTTTGTGGATGCTTCCAGAACCTCTAAGATTTCATCACTTTGCAAATCAGAAATCAGCCCCAGCATCTTAGCCTGTATCCTCAGCCTGTCCTTCGCATATGCGATACGGTTTTCAACGATTGTGGCCCCCTGTACCGCCAAATCGGACAGCATCTGAGTACTTCTATCCGTTTCTATGTCTTTTGCATTTGCTTCAAAATCCCATAAATATGCAAGGATTAATGCAAAAACAAAAATAAATGCAACTCTCAGTCTTACTTTCCTATTTACTTTTTTTTGGACTTTTCGTTTCATATATTCTTCCTCTATATGCTATTTGAATTGTCTTTAAAAAAAATATCGCTGCAAGAATTTCAGATCAAAATCTGACTTTAAAATTAATTTGTAACGATTCAGGATCCTGTCCTTCCTGGTCACAAATGCAGTAACCTTCTGAACAGTTACATTAATTTCTCTTTTTCCTCCGTCTACTCTCTATCAAAGACGCTGCACACTGCAGCACGATCGATATCCCAATCACCATTCCTGCAATTATTTTTCCCGTCTGACTGGTAAACAACTGTGCAATCTGACCCACTTTCGGAATCGACCGCACCACGATCCCGATAAAATTATCATATGGGATCGGATTCATATCCTCTGTCTGGTTTGCATCTCCCTTTGTGATAAATTCACCCATCAGCACACGGTTTTCCACAACCCTGTGGGTGATGATGGCATTGGAATCCATAGCGCCATAAAATGCTATGACATCCCCTTCCTGTATCTCTTCCGGAACCGCCTCCTTGATATACACCAGACTTCCGGTAGGAATCTCCGGTTCCATACTTCCGCTGATTACCGAATAAATATGATAACCGAAAAGTCTGGGCGCCGTAAGAGGGAGACAAATCACAACCAACATGATTAACAAAACAGTGCCCAGTGCACTGCATACTACAGACACTGGGCTTTTTTTATACTCTTTTCTGTTCAAACTGATACCCTTTCTATCTGCTGCGTTTTTTCACAATTACCACAAGCGCAGCCAAAGCGGCAACCGCTACGAGACCAATTCCGATCCCGGCCGCAAGAGGAAGACCTTTCTTTACCTCTTCTTCCAGTTCAACATTCGCGAGAGGAGCCTCTTCATCGTCCAAATCTACGACATCCTGATTTCCCTGCGGAACCTCTTCGTCCTCGACCTCAGTCGTACCTGCGGTTTCACCATCAGTTTCCGTACCTGGCTCAGTTCCCGTATCAGCGCCTGTTTCGGCATCTGTATCGGTATCTGTCTCAGTTTCCGTATCGGTTCCTGTCTCGGTATCTGTACCGCCTGTTCCCTCGGCCGTGGTATCTCCCTCATCACCTTCATCTGTGGTAGTTCCCGGAACCTCTTCAGTCACAGTTTCCGTTATCACTTCACCCGGCTGAACAATCGTCTCCACTTCATTTTCCGTATAAACGAAAGTAAATACATTCTCTGCCTCATTTGCAGACAGGGTCTTTGTAAGAGCCAGAGCCTGCGGTGTATAATTTTCCACATACAGGTGTGCAATTACCGGTTTGTCTCCCACATTACCGTAATAGGTACTGCTTGGAGCCAGTTCATTACCGTCAGCATCCTGATAATTTACAACATAACTGGTAGTACTTCCCTTGATACCGTAAGCCAATACATAATCCGCATCTCCCGTTACACGGAAAGAAGAAGAATCTACGGTGCTATTGTCACGTCCGCTGAGACGAACGCCTTTTACATAATACTTGTCAGCTTCCTTCAGACTTACCGCCCCGCCCTGAACGTTGAAAGAAACGATATCTCCCAGTTTCAGACCGCTGATAGTAATCTGGCTGTCGCCCCCGTTTACATTATAACCGGAGCCGTCAACACTTAAACCTGAAGTTCCTGAAAAGCTTCCCTGATTACCTGCATAAAATGTAACCTTATATGTATACTCTTCTGCAGGCGCTGCCCATGCACTCACACCGGAAAGACAAAGGAGCATCACAGCCGCGAATACGGAGGTCAACATCTTTTTCCACATCTTCATGACTTCTGCTCTCCTTTCTTATCATTACGGCGTTTCTTCATTGCAGCAACTCCCAGAACCAGAAGAACCACACCGCTTACAAGAGTAATGGCACATACCTTCATGATATCTGTAGGATCGCCTGTTTTTGGAGCTGTCACATACTTTTTCACTACCTTTTTAACCGGATCACCCGTTTCAATCACAGTTCTTGCCGTAACCTTTTCCACTGCAAAATTCATCTGCAGACGAGCCAGCGTATCCTGATAAGCATTTCCCTGAGTCTCACCGTCCAGAACAACCGTCAAATGAACCCGGCCGCTTTTTCCCTTTTCCAGTCTATCCAGATAGAAATAATCCTCCAGAGAATCCGTTGCCTCGTGAAGTCCATCCTCTGCACTGTCACCGCCGACAGTCTCGCTGTCATAAATCACGGTTTCCGTATTGTCCGGATCTGTATAAGTCAGTCTGTAGGTATACGCTCCGCCTTCCGCAACACTCTGGCTTTCTTCCAAACTCTGCAGAATCTCATTGGTCATATACCAGTCTGTCTCTCCGTCACTGACATTTTCCAGAGAAACCTGTAACTCCATACTGTCTCCCGGAAGAAGCTTGTAAATCTCTTCACTCATCGCGGAAGATTCGAAGTTGGAATTCATCTTATCCCCGTCAAATTCCACCTTCCAGTCAGAACTTCCTTCAAAATGTTCCGCATGAGCGGTAACTGTGGTGCCTAAACTCATAACCGCAGCCATGGCAAGGCACAAAATCTTCTTTCTCATATTCTGTACCTCCTATCGTAAACCAATGATTCCTGCATCTACGCCCCATGCACTCTTAATCGCATCTGCGGCGTTATGTGTCTGCACTGCATCAACCTCTGCTTCTACATTAAACCGATAACCGTCATAATCAAAGGTTGTCGTTATCACTCCATTTTCATCTTTCTTTTCTGTTACCTTTTTTGCGATTGACGGATCGATTCTCAGTGTATCAGAAAGGGGCGGGGTACTTGCTCCTGCCGGAAGGATGTTTGTATAATACAGAACGGTACGTTCCGGTGTTGAAGCACTTTCATCAATTACCCACCCGTTTCCGGTTATCAGATTCAAATCAATCAGATCCGGTGACAGTGTGGTATCTTTTTCACTATCTTTATCTGGCCCTTTTACCCAGCTCTTATTGAGAATTACTCTCACGTAACTGTCGATAGAACCGCTGTTTGTAACGCTGATGCTCTCATCATAAACCTTTCCGAGAACCAGCTTTTCATCACCCTGCAGACTTTCCAGAAGAGTTCCGGTAGCCTCGCTCCATTCATCATTTTTATGATTATAATTTCTGTAGCTGACGGTATTGCCGTTCTCCACCAGACTTACGCCGATACTGGAAACTGTAACGTCTGCCGCATAATTATCACTGTAATAAGTAAGAGCTGCACGGGTGCTGCCTACGGTACTGAATACCAGCATTGCCGCTGCTGCTGAGAGAAGGATTTTATACTTTTTCATTATTCATCAACCTCCTCGTCTCCAGTATAACTGTTTTCGCTGGAATCTGCAATCACATTCCAGTCTGCATATGGTTCACCGTTTTCATCGTAAGAAACCAAAGTACATTCCTGAACAATAATGATGTTAAATTCGACATCATCCTCTTCGCCTACCGCACTCTGGAAATTAAAGTGAAGCTGTTCCGTTTCCGTGCCCGGCTGAACAATATCACTGTAGTAGTAATATCCGTCTGCTCCCGGTGTCCATTTTCCCGATTCATCGGAGAATGTCAGCTTATCCTGATATTCTTCACCTGTCAGAGCTTTCACGCGAACGTAACACTCATACTCACCTGTATTCTGTACTGACACATGTTTCGTCCAGTTGCTTACATCATCACCCGGAATAATGGTAGTAGAACCGAGACTCAGTTCCACACCGCCGCTTGCAGTGGCATAAGTGGTAAAGTAAGCCATGGCACTGCCGACAGACAGGGTTGCTGTAAGCGCGATCGCTGCGGCTGTCAGACACAAGTGCTTTTTATTAAAACTCTTCTTCATCGCTTTCTGCCTCCTTTATTCCTGTACTCCGGTACTGTCATCCTGTTTCTCCCAACCCAGTTCGCCATCCGCATAGGTCAGATGGTTTACCACGCTGGCTCCGCCATTCAGTTTGTGATTATATTCATTCGTAAAACCTACGCTAACCGGATTGCCCGCTTCCTCGTCTGCGATAATCGTTGTCGTCTGCTCCGTTGCGGAAGTTGCTGTATAACTGGAACCGCTGTAAATTTCCTTAACCGTCACCACTGCACCTGCCGGAATATCATCGATCTGAACACTCTTTGTTCCCGTTCCGTCAAATACCAGGGATACCACATCGCTGTACACCTTCTCGCCGTCCTTCACAGCTTCTACCTGAAAGACGAAGGATGCTCCGCCAAGGGTTGCATTGTAAGAAGTAAGCGTCTTATCGATCACCAAATCACCGAAGCGGTCTCTCTGAGCCGGTTTCAGACCAACAGTGATACCATACTTCCATGTGTCATCCGGTTCCTGTCCTTCTGCCGGAGTATAGTAATAGTTGTTCGGAAGAGAGATCAGATACGGTGTAAAATCATAAAAATACCAATCGGACTCTACCGTCTCTGCTGTTACCAGATACATACCTGTTGCAAGGTCTGCTGCTGTTCCCACACCAGCCTTAATCGTTACTTCCTTTTCATTCCACTCTTTGTCCGGGGCAGCCTCTATAACCCCGTTAGCTGTCTCTGCTTTTTCGCCCCATTCTTCTGCCGTTGTCTCCTCGCTGATAGATCCCAGTTTCAATTCCTCAAATCCAGCCAGCTCTGTGTAGGTTCCGTCTTCTGCAACATCGGCCACCTTATAAAGCTTAACGGGAATCTCCAGTTCTTTCAGTTCCGGAAATTCTGCATCCAGTTCAAATGACAGGGAACAGCTTTTTTCTGTCTCGATACCGATCGCCGCCTGAACCCGGGATACGCCTATAGTCGAAAGCGTCAGGGCAAAAACAAGAACCAATGCGCTTCCTTTTTTAATTTTCCTCATCCTTTTACCTCCTCTGGAATCTTGTTTGCTGAGTCCTGCGCTTTAATTTTTCTTTCTGAACAGGAACTTCATGAATAGTATAATAAGTAATGTTATGGATAATCCAAGTATCAGATATAACATATAGTAATTCTGTACTGCTCGCAGCATGGTGTCTACCGGCTGGCTCTCCACCTCTTCCTCTCCGTTATACGGTACGCGGGTTCCCCGAACCAGCAGTCTGTGTGAATTCACACCGTAGGGAGTGCAGGTAAATAATGTGACATAATCCTGATTCGGTTCAACCTGAAGCGCTTCGCTCAGGGTTTCCACATCATCCTTATCCACCATCGTCAGAATGTGATCTACTTCATAGGCCATGGTTTCATCCAGCACATGAAGATAAAACATATCGCCTCTTTTTAACTGGTCGATGTCCGTAAATAACCGGGCATTGGGCAGACCCCTGTGGGCGGCCAATACAGTATGATTACTTTCCCCTCCGATCGGAAGCTTCGAACCATTCAGATGCCCGATTCCGGTCTGAAGCACATCATCTGCGGTTCCGTGATAAACTGCAAGTTTTATGTTTATCTTAGGGATAGAGAGATAGCCCATCACACCGTCCTCTGCGATATTCAGCACCTTCCAGTATTCGCTGTCCTCCAATTCAGCATCCTCTTCACCAAATACATCTGCGTAAAGATTATTTTGCTGCATTGTATCATTAAAAGCTTTCGCTTTTTCCCACTCTTCGGTAAAATCCTCCGGCTCCATATCATTTACAACCTCTTCATAACCGGAGATCAATTTGCTTTGTCTGTAAGTATTCCACTGATTTGATACAGTAGGGTAAACAAGAATTCCAAATCCTACCAGAAACAAAAGTCCGAACAGGATGGTTGAAATCTTTCTTTTCATCTGGGTACTCCTTCTTCCGTCAGTCTATATCCTTTGTCTCATCTTCTGCTTTTTTTCTTAACTTCTTTTCACGAATATAGAGAATCGTAATGAATATTCCCGTAACTGCCAATCCCACGATTACCCACAACAGATAGCTGGTATGCATACTTGCACCTGTCAAAGCGCCGGGCGCTTCCTCTTCCTCAACAAGAGTCGGGTTATAGGGAACTCTGTGCCCTCTCACCAAAAGTCTGTGGCTGTTTACCCCGTAAGGGGTACAGGTGAGGAGTGATACAAGATCTTCTCCCTCCTGCACCTGAAGGCTCTCTGTCTCATGAGGTTCTACCACTATGCTCTGATCCACTTCATAGCAGAGGGTATCATCTAATACACGTAAGAGGAAATGATCCCCCTCTTCTAATTTATCCAGATCGGTAAACAATGCCGCACTGGGAAGACCTCTGTGAGCCGAGATAACTGCATGTGTATCTTCGCCACCTGCCGGAAGAGAACTTCCTTCCAGATGACCTGCTGCTTTCTGAAGCACTTCATCCTCTGTGGTATGGAAAATAGGAATCTTTACATCGATTTTGGGAATCTCTATATACCCCATCATACCATCACCAGCCAGATTCAGGCAAGACATATATTTTTCGTCTGCCCCCTCCGAAGCGTCTGCCACTGCGAAGGAGTCCGGCAGAATACTGGGAAGCAGCTCTTCATTATAAGCTCTTGCCTTTTCCCACTCCGCTTCATAATCAATTGTTCCGTTATCTTCTTCCTGTGAAATCACATCTTCATAACTACTGATCAGTTTTGATTGTCTGTAATTGTTCCACTCATTGGAAATAAACGGATACAGCAGCAAGGACAAACCGGCTAAAAATAAAACTCCTACCAAAATTATGTTGATTCTTTTTTTCATCCGGGCTCTCCTTAATGTTGTATTTTTTATGTTTGAAGGCCGGGGCGGGCTGGCCGCCCCGACCTTCTTTATTGTGTGTTAAATATTCTGTGTTTTAACTGTGTTACTTATTTTGCTTCTTTCTTACGGCTTGCGAAGAACAGACCTGCTGCAACGATCATGATTACGCATCCGCCGATTGTGAAGATTGTTGTACCGATACCACCTGTGGATGGCAGGGAGGACAGTTTTGTGTCCATAATATCTGTTTCAGCAGTAATAATTTGGTTTGCTACACCGTTAACTCCGTTCTCATTGGTAATTTTTAATTCAGCCTTTGCTGGAGTTTCATTAATTGAATATCCTTTTGGAGCAGTTTGCTCTGTGAACTCGTATTCTCCAATATCTAAACCTTTAACAACTAATGTTCCGTCTGGGCCTGTAAATACTTCTGTTACTACACCTTCTGTTGCTTCTGGGGCATATTTGTAAGTGCCTTCTGTTACCTGCACAAATTTCAGTGCATCAGTACTTCCTTCTTTTGTTACTATAAAACCAGCACCTGCAAGTTTTTCATTATCTTCTTTAGTCTCAGTTGTCTCATCATTCGCATATTTTGTTAATGCGATAGAACCTGTGTAGATTTTATCAGAATCAGAATCAACTTCTTCACCACTTACATGACTACCTGCCTTGTTATCTACAGTTACTGCTGTAACTTTAGCTTTGTATGTAACTACGATTTCTCTGTCTGCATTATAATTATTCTCTGTAATAAGAGAAGACAAGTCTAACACAAATCCTTCTTTTTCAGTTTCCTTTATAATATTCCCCTCTACGGAAACTGGTCTTCCATCCATAGTAACACTAAAATTATCACCTGTTGTAAAGTCTAAATATTCCGCACCGGTAATTTCATCTGTTATTTTAAATGTTTTATCTACACTATTCGGATCAATAAATGGAACTTTAGTCGTAATTGTATATGTTACAGTATCACCAATCGCAACTACTTTGTTAGTATCCGTATCTACTTTTTCAATAGTTGTTGGTGTTTTTTTAGCGTCCAATGTTGCATCTAATAATGACGGATATTCATAGCCTTGAACTTCTCCAAAACCTACATAAGCAGCCATATTATTATAAGTATAACCTACTTCTGATGCTTTAATTGCATATACACCTGCTGAACTTACTGTCTGAGGGTTAGCCATTTCAGTCAATACTGATGAAGTAATACTCATTACATTACTCAAAGCTTTAGATACTTTTTCAGTATTTCCATCAGGCTTCTCAATCATGTCCTGAATAACCTTCTGTGGATCAGTCATCTCAAATGCAGTCGTATATGCATTTTCAATTGGCTTAGAGGTAAATGTCCAACCTGTTTCAGTTGTCCGATCTGGGCTAATAACCTGTACGTATAAAAATGTTGCATTCGTTGCATTGTTTACTGTGATTGTTGCAGTTTCCTTTACTGCTGCGGATGCCGTAATGGTCAATCCCATAATCATTACCATAGCCATTAACATAGCTAATATTCTTTTTACTTTACTCATATCATTTCTCCTTTTCTTTTTTTTACTTCCTTCTTTTTTGTGAATGTTTTTCACTCTTGCGGTTGTGGCCGCTGAAGAGTTTTTGAACTCTTCTTAACTCTTCAGCACCTCCCCGCGTTTGATTTTATATAAGATCAGTACCCCTGCCAACATCAGCAGCACACCACTGATCATATACCAATAGATTCCGTTTCCTCCTGTTGATGGGAGGTTGTAAATGGCTTCATTTGTTACAGCTACAATCACGCCGTCTTGGGCAGTTCCTTTAACCTCTTGACCATTAAGCTCTACAAGAAGTCCATCCGCAAAAGTTAATGTCCAGTCTTCTGCTGCACACAGATAACCGTCTGGAGCTTTAGTTTCATGAAGTTTATACTCGCCATCTAGATTACCTTTATCAAACGTCTGACCCTCTGCATCCGTCCACTCAATAATGCCATCACTACCGGAAGTACCAGTTGCAATTACATCTCCGGCAGGATTCTTCAGTTCAAATTCTGCTCCGTCAAGATTCTCTACTTGTTCATCCGCAAGCTGTTTGCTGGTCTTTCTAATATTCCAATCCAAGGTATTCGTAATCGTAAATCCATCCCCTGAAGACGTTACTGATGAATGATATCCCTCTGCAACATTTACCTCTCGAACATCATACTCATAAGCTATGGGAAGATTGCGGATAACTTTTTTCCATGAAGTATCAGCATCACCATCTTCTGCTGTTATCGAATATGTTTGTTCACCAAACCTTTTAAACTCCTCAGTGCTTCCGGCAGTTCTGTACCAAATTTCAAAGCTAATGCTTTCCGGTCTTGTTTCACATTCTCCATCATTCCATACTTTCTGTACAGTAATAGATTTTGTTTTAATCTCATTGACAAATGTAATGTGAACACCCTTATCTGTACTACTTATTGTCGGTAGTGTTGCATCGTAATAGGTTTCATATCCTGCAAGATTTTCTGTTGCATTGTAGCTCCTGTCTGCTCTCTTTAAGATCGTGTGAGATTTCGTCCAGCTATTGTCTGTACCGCTTAAAGTAAAGTTCATCCCATTTACTGTGATACCCAGAGCCCCAGGTCTGACACCTTGGCTATTGCCATTGTCCTCCCAATTTTTTGTGATTGTCAAAAGCTCCGTCTGAAGAACATTAGCGATATAATAATCCTCATCTGCACAATTTTCATCATACACATTTGTAATGGTTGCAACTGTTGTATCTCCTTCAGTCGTGTAAACAATGTTGCTGGTATAATTTTCCGGAATGTTTTCTTCACGCACTGCATATGTGTATTTTACATAATTCTCACCTGATCCTTCCGATTTCGGAAGATTCGCCCATGTATATTCCCAGTTGCTATCCTGTAATGTAACAGTCTCTCCATATTTCTCTACTGTTCCATTAGAAGCGCTCCGCCACAAACTTACCTGAACCGGAGATTTTGGTCCTTTACCTGTCCATTCCTTTTTCACAGTAATACTTCCTGATGTGATTTGGGAATAGCTGTTGGTAATCACTGCCTCTGTTCCGTTATTAACAACACAGGCTGATGTATACCCCTCAATTTCCTGCTCACTGACAGAAGCAATTTCCTTTGTAACCGGAACAGTTTCTTCAAAGCGATAATTGCCTTCCTTTGTCAGGGTAATCGTCTTATGAGAACCGTCAGTATAGGTAACATTAAGAATAACATCCTCTGTAGGTTCTTCTATTTCATTGGGATGTATCCAATTTTTTTGATAAATCAGTTTATGAGTGGTCACCTGAACAACCGGCACTGGATAATATGCTGTTTGAGTTCCAGTCGTATCTCCATCTATTTGATAAGTCAATGTTGTATTATCAGCATCGTTTGAATCAAATCCCTCCTGCCCTTCACTGCTACTTCCTGTACCCGAATCTCCTTCCATTCCTGGTGGATAACCCCCATTAGTACTGTGATAACTATTCGCCGCATCTGATGGTTTTACTTTAAAGCTAATCGTATAGGTTGCGCCATCTTCCAGCGATGCACCACCCAA
The DNA here is from genome assembly GCA_018374355.1 of Clostridiales bacterium. Classification (GTDB taxonomy): domain Bacteria; phylum Bacillota; class Clostridia; order Lachnospirales; family Lachnospiraceae; genus Oliverpabstia. Next base: position 76,259 of record JAHAFI010000009.1, on the reverse strand, counting down.
CAATTTCACACTAATCGAATTGGTGGTCTTTGTTACAGTGTACTGATTTTCCGGTAATACCTCGGAACCTTTTCTAACCGTAACAGTCGGATTAGATTCTGCAAATACCACATACTCACTTAAAGTATCCGTAATGGTTACGTTCTTATAGGTAGGAATAACCTTATTCAGGATATTTGTTAATGCCGTACCAAGATTTGTACCATTCTGAAGAATCGCATGAGTCTTTGGAGTTGTGATCTTTTCCATTCCTGCTTTTGTATCATTTGTAAGATAAACCGAGTAAATTGTTGAACTCTTCAGCGAACTGGAATTATTAATAACCGTATTAACATCTTTATAATAGGAATCTTCTGTTGTACTTCCATTTCCTGACTCACGGTATCCATTCCATGTATAAGTCGGTTCCCCATCAGAAAGAAAGATTACAACCTTATCGTTGTTATAACCACTTCTTCCGTCTAACGAAAGAGAAGCCTGGTTCATTGCATATGTCCAGTTAGTACCTCCTGTAGCACTCAACTTATTAATTCTTTGCTTCAAATTAGCTTTTGTATCCGTCGTATACCAACTACTGGAATATGTTCCATTCTTATCAGAAAATGATACATAAGCAACTGAATTCTGATTTCCTTCTGCCTGAAAGATTTGATCAATAATTCCACCATTTTCTGTCAGTAATGTCTGAACTTCATCCAGCAGATCACTATAGCGTCCCCCCATACTTCCAGATGTATCAATTACGAAAAGAACGTCAACACCTTCTGTGGTTCCTTTCTTTCCGGTAACATCCAGATTCAGGGTATATTCTCCTGCATTTCTGTCATATTCTATATATTTTCTATGAGTCGGCGGTGCAAGTGATGAGCTATTGTCTGCTGCAAGTGCATTGGCCTGTGTCGCACGAGCCATTTTCCTGCTTAATGGTGTGGTACCTGTACCACCATCACCTGTAGTAGTTACATTGCTCCAATCTGCTGTTGACTGATAAGTGCTTCCGTCTCCTGTCTGCAGTTCTCCTTTCTTATATACATAATCACTGTTAATATTACCCTCAGCTACGGTATAGTCAATTTTTACTTTTGTATCTTCATCCACATTGTAATATACCGGAACTTTCCATGAGGTTTTCCAAGTGTCTCCTGTAATAGTGTGTGTTGCACTGTCATCTTTTGCAATGAAAGCTGTTGTTTCCAGAGGATCCGTAACAGTTATACCATCTTCATTTTCATAGGTAACAGAAGCGCTCAATGTAACATCTAGACTACTTGGTCTGGTCTTGTATTCATTTCCATTATCATCCCAAACTTTTGTAAAGTTAATGTTTTTGTAGCTTGCACTCTCGTAGGAGTTGGTAAAACTTACAATTGCAGTTGTTTTTCCTTTTAAAGAATCAACAGTTGCAGAAATACCTTCTGTCGTTTCACCTGCAACATCATTGATTGTTACCTGTGAAGAAGATTTTACAGTATAACCGCCAAGTTCTGCATTTTCCTCAGTGATTGTCAAAATATACTCACTGTCAATAGGACGATTAGGTATTGTATAAGATAATGTTTTACCGTCAAGAGACGTTTCCATCTCGCTTCCCAATATCACTGTTTTTCCAAATAGTTTTGTGAGCTGCTCCTCTGTCAAAACATTGCCAGATTTATCAGTTGCAGAAAGCTTGAACTGAATTGCTTCTTTTAAAGTATTTACATCCGCATTTGGAAGTCCTTTAATTTCTTTTTTCACCTGAAGTGTAAACTCGTCATTTCTTACAGGTGGAAGATCCTGCGAAAAACCAACTGCGTCAACAAAGTTACCGACTGTATTATTTCCTGAGGCTGTCTTTCCTGACATGAAGAAGAAACGTGTCAGGCTTGCTGTAGGTGTATAACCAGCTACTTTGCTGATATCATGCCAATCAAAGTCACTACTGGTAATACGAAGAACCAGAACGTCCGACACATTTACCGAAAGCGGCACATCCGTTTCTTTCTGTGTTATGTCTGTTGAAAGCCTCACACCAATCGTATTCAAATACTCTTCCAAGTTGCCCTGAGTGGTCAGATTATTCTCTACTGCTGTCTTGGTCGGCATAATGATGAGATACATTTCATCATACTCTTCAACATTTGTTCTCGTACCTCTTGCTCTGTGAGATAACCAATAATTTAGGGCTTTGCCTTCCATTGTAAGCACATCCTGATATAATGCCCCTGCTGATTCACAGTTAATTTCTGCAAACTGGTCTGTTTCGTCGCCATCTTCTGCATCAATAGAATCACCGTGCCAATTATAAGCACCTATATCTCCTCCATCTTGTGTTGTAACAATCTCAATGTTTACACCCTCTCCTTCTCCTGTTGACTGCCATATTCCTTCTTCTTTATATTCTTCATTTGTAACCTGAACATGTGTGTCATAATCAGGCGTCTCGAATCCGCCATTCTGCAGTTCATCAAAATATGGCACCTGATACGGAGCACTTGTCGCTACTGTTCCATCCTTGTATGTAACAGTCACCTTATACCAGTAACGTGCACCCTTATCATATGCAGGATAAAGCTGGCTGCCATCTTCAGAGAGATTAGAACTTCCATTCTGGAAGTTTTGCTTTTCTACATTAGTATAGGAACCGTCTTTAGAATCACATTTCTGCCACTGGTATGTAGCACCTTCTACTTTATCTGCCTGCTTATTCTGTGCTTTCAAACTTCCATCTGTAATGATATTGTCAACAATTTCTATGTCTGTTTCTGTATAAACGAAATAGATTGTACCACTTGTTTGTTTGTCTTTTGTATCAAGCCAAGATTCATAAGTTCCATCTTCTTTTTGATATTCAATTTGATAGTATGTTGAAGTTGAAGGATACCACCCACCTGTTTCCTCCTCATAACTGGATTTTTTCAACGCCGAAATTGTTTCTCCAGTAACAGATCCCACTTTTATTTCGTCCTGAACATATCCCTTTGCAGACTTCCAATAATCCGTTAAATCAATCGTTTCACTTTCTGTACCGAGATCAATATCCTCAACATTTACATCGTCAACTGTTATCTCTTTTTTATTACCTTCTGCATCTAAAGAAACATATTCAACGTTAACTGTGAAATTTCTGCTATAATAGCTGTTATATTTTAAATATGTCCAAGTGATTGTAAATGCAGAAAAACTTTCCGTCATCACTTCCACAGCCTGAACTTCATTGACCACTGTTGTTTCCAATGTTTCCAACTGATCTGCCTGTGCCATATCCACAACATTCTGCACATCCCCATTGGCATCTTCTTCCAGATGAAGAACGGAAACCTCTGTATTCTCTGCGCCAATCTCTGCTACAGATTCCGGTACGGCTGCTTCTTTGTAGTTCATGGATACTTTTACTTCACCGTTGGGCTCTACCTTATTTCCTTCTCCATCTACAAAAGTGATATCATATGCCAGGAATCCGGCAACTTCTTTTTCTTCCTCAGCCACCTTTTCCTGAATTTGCTGTGCAACCTTTTCGTACTGTGCCTTGGTCTCTTCGCTTTCTGCAGTAATCGGCGTTACACTAAGTTCTACTCCTTCCGGAATAATTCCCTCTTCCTCCGCACTGACAGTAATCACCACATCATCATCTTCATGTGTGAATACCAACTGCGGAATTTCTTTTTCTACATAACATCCGTAGAATGTGGAATCTCTTCCTTCCATCTGAATCTGGTCTGCTGTTCCGTCAGCGTTCATGATGATTTCAGATACATCACTTTCTTCGATCTGCACTGCGTTCCATCCTGCTTTGACCAGTTCCTGTTTCTGGGAGATTTCTACGATTTCATCTTTGTCTCCCTCTACTTCAGGGTCAGCGTAATCCAGATAGATCACATTTGCTTTTTCTGTATCTTCTATCGGAAGTTTATTTCCTGCGAAGGTAAGCTTGATGGCTTTCAGCGGCTCTGTTTCCTGACCGTCTACCATAAATGCGATATCATAGAATATGTAATCACCCAGCTCCATACCTTCCGGGATATCTTCCTGAATCAGATCCTTCATATAAGTATCTTCAGAAGGAGACAATCCTTTCACTTCCATGGTAATGGCTGATGCTTCTGCCTGAAAGCTTTCCGCTTCAACATCTGCTGTAACAGTAATCAGATTGCCGTTTCCGTCATGGAACTCTTTTTTAAGCTGTACCGCTTCATTCAGCACTGCTTCCGGTTCTTCTGTCGGCTGCGATTCCACGGTCGGTTCCGGGGTCGGCTCAGTAGTCGGTGTCTCTGCCGGATCCTGTGCCGGCTCTTCTGTCGGCTGCTGTGTCGGCTCAGCTTTCGGCTCCTGTGTCGGTTCCTCTGCTGGCTCTGCCTGCGCTTTCGGCTCCTGTGTTGGTTCCGCTGTCGGTTCCTCTGTCGGCTGCGGTTCCACGGTAGGTTCCGGTGTTGTAACAACCGGCTCTGCAGTCGGTTCCGGCGTTGCTTCCGGAGTCGGGTCCGGGACAGGTTCCGGGGTCGGCTGGCTTACCGTTTCTGTCAGCGCCTCTGCTGCCGGTTCGCCTTCGGCCTGCGCTGCCGGTTCTGATGCGGCTTCTATACCAAGAGCTGCTTCTTCACTGGCAAATGCGCTTGTGGCGCCTATATTCCCGAAAGCCATTACAGCACATAAAGCTGATGCTATTATTTTTTCCCTTAACTTTCTACGCCTCATATTGTCCTCCTTCTGCTATATTTTCTTCTAATGCACTTTCTATCAATTTCAATAATTCCAGAGCGCTTCGGAAATACTGTTTATGCTGCTTATCAACCCAGGTAACTGATCCCTGCCACGTTCCGTTTTGTCTGTCCTGTATAGTCAAAAGAAATGTTCCTTTATTGTTTGGAATGGAATCTCTCAATTTCCGAACCTCCTTCTTTATATATTCTTGATTAACTAAGATGATTCTATTAAATTTACCATTACAGAAAGCATTACACCATTACTGATTTTTAAATTTTTTCGTAATTCTGTATTTTTGTTAATGTTTTGTAATGGGAAAGCCCGGGATATGCGTTGTCATTAGTAATCAAATGTGATAATATAACAGCATGGAACAATCGTGTTGCAGGGTGGCTTGACCTCATTCTATACAGAATGGGGGTGGTGCTTATGAAGAACAAAAAGAATCATAACTTCGATTTTAAAGACCTTATGGCTTTTGGGATGCTCATTCTGGCATTGCTTACATTTGTATTTACATTTTGTAAGTAGTTATACATAGCAAAAACCACCCTGATACTTTGGACGGTTCGGGTGGCTTTGCTTTTCATTCTATCCGGTCAACTCACCCATGTGGGCGGTTGTTCCTTTTGTATTTACACTTATAATATAGCATAGTTGTTCAAAGTGTTCAATATTAAAGTGTCAAACTCATGAAGTTAAAAACTCAAGCACACATTGTAATGTCAAGACCCGGGAGTCCATCATCTGAACCCCCGGGCCTTCTCTTTCGTGTTTTCTTTTCATTTGCCATTCAAATAAACTTGATCGATAACAGCATTTATTTCACCATGCAATTTATCTGCGTTTTCGTACTCAGCTTTATTTTCCAAAGAAATCAATTTTTGAACCTTTTTGTTTATGTCTTCAAGAATATCAGCAGCGGGCTCTATATATGGCAGTTGTTTTATGTAATTTGACGAGTTGTTGGCGGTAGGGTTTATTACATGAACCAATTCATTGATCACATCGGAATTCATAAGGGCCAACAAATAATAAAGTCTGGAATCATCTTTTGGGAATATTCCTACTATTGACTGATCGAAAACATGATCGGCCATTAAAAACGCACGTACTTTACTCGATTTTACCATAGGAATCCCAATGCCTGTTTTAAAATAGTAGGCCGAATTCTGAAATCTGGATTTCTTATTTTTATTATAGAAGTCAATCGTCGTCTTATCCCATCGAACAAACCACTCGTCTTTTTGCCTTACGTAGCGTCTCTTAGCCGCACTTTTAATATAAGGTATGTATCCTTCATTCACATCAGGAATGCCATAAATCGATGTGCACTGAAATACTTGTTCTTGATTCACTGCTTCGTATTTTTTTGCTCCTTTAACATCTTTATCAGATACCTTGATAAATCTCGAATTATCACCTGTATAAAGTCCGGTCACAACATCGGCTGCATCTCCGATTTTTTGCGTTGTTTTTACCAAAAGTGCTGCCGTCTCCGGCTCCGCCAGAATTACCCTGTGCTGTTCGTTTTCAAGAACATCTTCCTGCTTAAAGCTAAAAATCTGCAAGTTTTTAGGATACTCTTTTTCGTCCCTCGACAATATATTAAATTCGCTTGCTGAGTTGAACCCTTGGATTACTTTAAAAGTGTTGTCTAATGCACTCTTTCTATCACATCTTTCAAGTGTAATAATCGAAAGATTTGAATATCCGAAACTGACTCCAGGGAAAAATTTAGATGGAAAAATCAAAATTTCCTCAATCCTGGTATTTGTAAATATCATTTTTCTCAAACGTGAATGCATATTCAAAAACAAATATGTATCCGGAATGATGAAAGAAAGCCTTCCATTCATCCTTAGAACAGATATACACCTCAGTAAGAACAAGGAATACGTTTCTTTGACATAATGTCCCGCAAACTTTTTCTTGAGAACATCTCTCTTTTCATAATCCTGCCATGCTCCATAGGGAGGGTTTCCTATAACCTTTGTATAATGGCCACCCAAAGAGCTGAACGTATCCAATTGTTTATCAAACAATGTATCTGTTTGTTTTAACCACAATTGAGAGGCACTGTAAAGATCTAACTGCTCATCAAGAAGAGTATCTGTTTCTCTAACAGCAACCGAAGAATTGTATTCATATTTCTTTTTTAAAGTGAAAATAGCATCGCTATTTATGTCTAACGCATCTATATGTACCGATTTATTCGTTTCCAACACTTCGTCGATAAAGATACCTTCTCCTGCAGACGGTTCGAGTATGATGTCGTTATCAGCAATCCTCAGTTTGGAGACCATATATGCAGTAATATCCTTTGAATTTGTGTAATATGAACAGAAACTATCTCTCATTTCTTTTCTCCTTAAAGGATATAGCTTAAGTTTTATCTTAAGCTTTTTCTTACAAAAAGAGTATCATGTGATTTCTACCATGTCAAGTATTTCAAAAGGTCATTACGCTCCAAATGCTGCTTTAACTCTGTACTAATATCGTTTTTCCAATCTGCATTTTCGTCCAACCATTTGCGCATATCAAACCCGGTAAATTCTTTTATTGCGGCATATCCATCATCAGCACAATGAACTTCCCAATATGGAGAGTTTTTGAGTATCTGCAGATAATTTTTGTTTTCCTCCTCCGCCTGTCTTACGAATAGAATTGTTTTTTCAATTTCACCCAGCGAATTGTATATGCTTGCAACAAGAAGCAGTCGATTGGTATTTCCTTTTTCGTTTGAGCCAAATCCACTTTTGAAATCACAGTTATAATGAATTCCATTCTGCTCAAAGTGCAAATCTAACCTGAGTTTGATTTTTCCACTGTCAACCATTATCCAGGGAATTTCATAATGTCTCTTCAATTCAGCTTTGATTTTTTCGGGTAAGTCCAAGCTTTCAATATATCCTGCTGCATCGTTTTTTATACGTGTTTGAACTTCTTCAAAATCCGGAGGCTCAATCAGCGTAAGTTTCTTAATCGGGAAATCAAACGCAAGTTTGCAAAACGGTTCCCATAGCTCACCGATACGACGCGAAAATGCCATGTAATCATATGCCCAGACTTTGTTGCGATATTCCAGCATAGCAATATAAGATGCATAGGTTAAGAGTAGAATTTCATTCAGCAGCGTCTGATTGTCCCATGATTCTCTTTGCGCAATAGCATTGATATTGGCAATTTCTTCCTCTCTATATTTTTTAATGCGTTCATTGATTTCTTTTGCTTTGTTTCTCTCGGATTTTGTTGATTTGGAAAGTTCGGATAGTATGGAATCTCCGACTTTTTTAAATGCTAAAATCCACTCTGCTTTCGTTTTTATCACAGCAATCTCCTCCCTTGAGAATATAACATTTAACCCCAATCATCATTGTAATGTCAAGGCCCGGGAGTCCATCATCATCTGAACCCCCGGGCCTTCTCTTTCGTGTTTTCTATCGCAGCCCGCAATCACTCCAACGCATTATCAATCAGCATGAGCAATTCCAGTGCGCTTCTGAATTCTTGTTTTTTTCCTTCTTCCACCCACATGATCGTTCCCTGCCATGTGGCATTCTGTCTGTACTGAACAAATACCAGAAACGTGGCGCATTTCCCTCTTTGCTGCACCACAAAGTCCTGTACCGTCTTTTTTTCTATCGGCTGTCTTTGTCCTTCCGTCTTCTTTTCCACAAAGTTACGCATCTGTACCGCAGCCTGAGGAAATGACAGCCGGTCATAAAATTTTTCCAGATAGCTTAAAAGCTGTACAACATTCTGATATTCTATCGCTTCTTTTGCATAGTTATGGTAGATTCTTCCACCGGAGCCGCCCGAATCATTCCAGTCCACACAGATGTTCACCAGGTTCGGCGCTGCGCTTCCCATCCAAGTATTTTTCACGTTCTTCTCCTATCCATCTTCCTATTTCCAGAAAAACTTGTTTTTCCGAAAAGAAATACGCGAATCTTCTTTCGTTTCCACGTCCAGTACGGTGGATACGTAGTATTCCAGATTCTGTTTCCATCCTTTATGATTCGCCGTAAATGCATCCCGTATTCTATGGAAGATCATATCGCAGTTTTCCCTGTTTGTTCCTATCAAAAGGATCAGGAATTGAGACGGACTGTATTTTGTAAAAGAATCTCCTCTTCGCAGGCAGCGCTTGATTGCCGGATGGAGATTTTCAGACAGTACCTGAAGCTTCTCCTTTCCTTCCAGCGGTCTGCCCTGACCGTCGGTGAGTGAGCATACCATAAGGTATGCGGACTGTCCGTTTCTCTCGAGGATTCGTCTTACCAGACGATAGCCGTCCCGGAAGCTTGGAAGGGTACAATAGAATGCTCCCTGCTCATATTCCGTCTCTTTCAGACCGTTCATGATCTCTCCCGCATCCTGATAATCTCGTCCCATCTTCCGGCTCATGTTTTTAAACTGCTCGATCATCTTCTCAGAAGGGCTGATTCCCAGCTCTTCAAAGAACATCTTCGATGTTTCTTCATAATATTGATATGCTTCTTTGTAACGGTTCAATGCAACCAGTGCATCGATCTGCAGTACCTGCCATTCGTCAAAGGGATAGATCTCCACCGCCTTTTTGGTCAGGGCCAGTATCGTCTCGTATTCTCTCTGGGACTTCAGCCACTCACACACCTGAAGAAGTGCGTTTGTGTACAGCTTCTTGTACTGTACGCTGTTGATGATCACCCAGTCCTCTCCGGACAGCGCCGGAAGGAATTCTCCCCGGTACAGCTCGCAGGCTTCCTGAAGGAGCTGCATTTTTTTTGCTGTATCTTCTTCTGTCTCTGCTGCCTTCACCTTATTCGTAAAGTCAGCAGTATCAATATAGACCTCCATGGGGCTGTCCCACTTGTAGATTCCGTTATCGATCTGTATGTAATCATGTTCCGGAAGCCCCGCATCCGTCAGCATCTTCCTTAATCGGAATACGGTTACTCTCAGATTGTTTGCCACATTTGCCAATTCTTCTCTTCCGAAAAGATCCTCCCACAGTCTGGTTCTGGATATTCCGCCGCCGCAAGCAGATGCATGAAGTAAAATCTGAAGAAGTTTCATCGCTTTCGTTGTACTGTTGCGTTTAAAAGAAATTGTCTCATCACCATACACTATAGAAAAGCTTCCTAACATATATACTTTTAATTCCGGTTTTGTTTCTTTCATTTTTCTCTCCCAACAACTATTACACCGTTTACTTTATTTAATTGTAAACATTTGTGCTTTGTTTGTCAATGTATCTATGTTACAATACTTTCAGGTATTACATAATAAGTTACTGTTTACTCCGTTCACAGCAACACAATAATTCCATCACGAATGAAGGAGGCCTGCATGAGACGCTATCTGTCTTCCCTATGTATTCTTTTTGTGTTCGTCGCCCTCCTTTGTGCATGTCAGAAAGAGACGCCGAAAGAAGCGCCTTCCGGCGAGACTTCGGCTAAAACTGCCAGCGGACCTCCCCGGGATGCTTCCCCTGTGGTTTTGACACCGGAAGCCGCCGGAACCACTGTCTTTGAGGAGGAAACGGCTCTTCTGGATCTCTCCCATGCACAGGAAGGATATTTTATGGTGCGTTATACCGGTACTTCTCCAAAGGTCCGTGTTCAGGTTGAGGCTCCTGACGGCACAAGCTTTCAGCCTATTTTGGCTGCCGGAGACGGCTACAGGGTTTTTCCCCTGTCCGGCGGAAACGGGACGTACCGTATCAATATTCTGGAAAATATTCAGGACAATCAATATGCTATTTTGCTTTCACAGACCGTTGATGTAAGTCTTACCGATGAGTTCCTGCCGTTTTTATATCCCAATCAGTATGTGGATTTCCAATCCGATACGGCTGCGGTAAAAAAAGGCGCCGAACTGGCTCAGGACACTTACACCGACCTTGAAGTGATTGAAAATATTTATCACTATGTCATTCGCAATGTTACTTATGATGATGAAAAAGCCACTCAGGTTAAGGACGGCTATATCCCGTCAGTTGATGAAACCCTCGCCTCGAAAACGGGGATTTGTTTTGATTACGCCTCGCTGATGACTTGTATGATGCGTTCCCAGCGTATTCCCACAAAGCTGGAGATCGGCTACTCCGGGGATATCAAGCACGCGTGGATCAGCGCTTATATCGATGAAATCGGATGGGTGGACCGTATCATTGAATTTGACGGTTCCTCCTGGACATTGATGGACCCCACGCTGGCGGCAAACAATGAACGGGATGATGTGAAAAAGTATGTAGGGGACGGAAGTAATTACACCCTGCAGTATTCTTACTGATTGAAAGGAGATTATCATGAAAAAATTTGTTTCAAAACCGCTGTTGTCAAATACAGAGATATTCTCTTTCTGCAGCCAGATGGCGATGATTCTCAAATCCGGCATTTCTTCCTATGAGGGGATTTCCATTATGCTGGAGGAGTCGGATTCCCCGACGGAAAAGGCCATGCTGCAGTCTGTTTATGATAAGCTGAACGAGACCGGAAGCTTTTATCTTTCTCTGGAAGCCTCAGGGGTCTTTCCGAAATATATGCTGCATATGACGGAGATTGGGGAACAGTCCGGCTGTCTGGATGAAGTCATGGATTCTCTCGCCGCCTATTATGAACGTGAAGAAAATATTTCCCGTTCCATTAAAAGCGCCGTGTCCTACCCGCTTTTGATGATTGGGATGATGACCGCCATCGTCTTTGTCCTTCTTGCAAAGGTGCTTCCGGTTTTCAATCGGATTTTTGCCCAGTTTGGTCAGGAAATGACTGGTTTTTCCAGGGCGCTGCTCCATATGGGAACGGCCCTGAACAGCTATGCGGCTGTGCTGATTGTGATTTTGATCGCTCTTGTGGCGCTGTTTGTGTATTTCCGCAAAACAGCCGGCGGAAGGGCCCGGCTGATGAAGTTCTGTTATCATTTCCGCGCCCTCAGGATTTTTTATGACCGTACAGCCTCCTGCCGTTTCGCCGGAGGTATGGCTTTCACTCTGAGCAGCGGCCTGACCCCTGAATACTGTATGGAGCTTGTGGAGAATCTCATTGAAAATGATTTTTTCACCGAAAAGATTGCTCATTGCAGAAAGTTGATGGAGGAAGGCTGTGAGTTTTCCGCAGCTTTGACCAAATCCGGTATTTTTTCCGGAACCTACGCCCGCATGGCTTCTCTTGCACAGAGGACCGGAAATCTGGATACTTCGATGAAGGATATCGCTGCAAAATATGAAGAGGAGATCGATACCCACCTCACAAATATGATCGCTCTTCTGGAACCTACTCTTGTGGTTATTTTATCTGTCATCGTCGGCTTTATTCTGTTGTCCGTCATGCTTCCGCTTATGGGAATCATGTCCGGCTTATAGTCACAGGGAGGGATTTTTATGAAAAGCTTCCATAAGAATTTTCTGTGCTCCGTTCTTCTCTTTCTGCTGATTTTTATCGTTTTTTGTTTCGGGATCAATTCCCTGTCCGATGACACGGAACAGGCTGAAATGCAGACGCTTACGCAGGCCATCGAGAGGGGAACCATCCTTTGTTACACTTTGGAGGGGAGTTACCCGGAAAGTCTGGAGTACCTGAAAGAGAATTATGGTCTTTATTATGATGAGGACAGGTATTTTGTCGGCTATGAGGTTTTAGGGCAGAATATTATGCCTGATATCACGATTATTAAAAGAAGCAGGTGATCGCTTATGAAATATCGAACTCAAAGGAAACATGCGATTGATCTCATTTTTCCCATAGCATTATTTTTCGTATTCGCCGTTTCTGCTCTGGCTGTCATTTTGATCGCGGCCGATATTTACAGGTCTAACACCAGCCGTTCACAGGAACGCAGCCAGACACGTATTTCTCTCTCTTATATTACCGAGAAAATACGGCAGAATGATGCCGAGGGTATGATTTCCATCGGCTCTCTCGGCGACAGGGACAGTCTTGTTTTGAAACAGGAGATTAATGATGCGGTTTATGTTACTTATATCTACGAATATGAAGGAATGCTGAAAGAATTGTTCATAAAAGACGGCGTGGAACCCCTGCCGGAAAACGGAAAGGATATCATCGAGATTTCTTCTTTTTCCATGGAACAGCTATCCGATGGCCTTTTCACTTTTACTGCGGTGAGTTCATCCGGTCTCAGCGATTCCATCACGATCGGCTCGCGAAGCCATGACGGGGAGGATACGCCATGAAAAAACGTCAACTGCACCGATCCAGTATTTTGTTAATGGAGCTTCTGATCGCCGTTTTGTTTTTTTCTCTCGCGGGTACTGTCTGTATGCGGTTTTTTGCGAAATCGTATCAGCTCAGCAGTCAGGCAGATGAGTTGAGCGAGGCGGTTAATTTGGTTTCTTCGAAGGCTGAGGAAGTGGTTTATGGTGCTTCTGAGATTTCTGATTTACTTCAGCCGATGTACTATGGAAAGGATTTTAATTCTTGTGAGCAGGAAGAGGCTGTATATGAGCTGACCACAGATATGTCTGCTGATGGCAGCGTGTATTCTTACTTTATCGCATTCAAAAAGATAGAGACAGACGAAGTCATCTACAGTGTGACCGCAGACACCTATGTACCGCCCCGTGACAATCGTTCAAACGGAGGAGCTGACTATGAATAAAAAAAATTATCCGGTTGCAAATATAGGCTCTGCCTCTATGCTTGTGATTTTTATCATTCTCTGTTTTTCATCCTTCGGTGTGCTTTCTCTTGCCGGAGCGAACCGGGATTATCAGTATGTACGCAAGATTGCCGACCGCACTGCCGCTTGGTATGAAGCTTCCTCTCAGGCTGAACGGAAGCTTGCAGCGATCGATGAAGTGCTGGCCTCCGCTTCCGATGAAGAGGCTCTGGTTGAGTCCCTGAATGATGCTCTGCGCGAATCGCCGGAACTTATCGGGGTATCATTTTCTTCTCCTGATACACTCCATTACACAGTACCGATCGATGACACACAGGAGCTGGAAGTGGAACTTGTGCTTCATCCTCTCAAGGACGAAAACTGTTTTTCTTATACCGTCACCCGCTGGCTTGCTGTCAGCACCGTAGAATGGGACGGAGATACTACGTTTAATTTGATGGAATAATACTGCATATACCGCAGATTGGAAAGGTGATATTTATGGATGTAAAAGAAATTCTGCAAAAAGCATCGCAAGACGGTGCATCTGATATTTTTATCGTAGCCGGACTTCCGCTCTCTTACCGGATCAACGGTTCCCTGAAACATTTTGGCGATACAAAGCTTCTGCCGGATCAAACGGCTGCTCTGGTCAAACAGATTTACGAGCTTGCAAGGGGCCGGGATGAATCGCTGCTGCTCTCCTCCGGAGATGATGATTTTTCCTTTGCACTGCCGGGTGTCTCCCGTTACCGGGTAAATGCTTTCCGTCAGAGAGGTTCTCTGGCCGCCGTCATCCGTGTGATCACATTCTCCCTCCCCCATCCACGGGAGCTGGGAATTCCCGATCAGGTCATTCAATTCGGTGATCTGAACAAAGGACTTGTTCTTGTCACCGGGCCCGCCGGAAACGGAAAGTCTACAACGCTGGCTTGTATGGTGGATTATATTAACTCTGCCTACGAACGCCATATCATTACACTGGAAGACCCGCTGGAATTTCTTCACTCCCATAAAAAGAGTATCGTAAGTCAGCGGGAAATTAATCTTGATACGGAAAGCTATGTAGCCGCCCTGCGCGCCGCTCTCCGTCAAAGCCCGGATGTCATCCTCCTCGGAGAAATGCGGGACTATGAGACAACTAATGTGGCCATGACTGCTGCGGAGACCGGACATTTGATTATTTCCACTCTCCACACCATCGGGGCTGCAAATACCATCGACCGAATCATCGATGTATTTCCGCCCAGTCAGCAGCACCAGATTGCCGTCCAGCTTTCCATGATTCTTCAGGCTGTTGTCTCCCAGCAGCTCATTCCTGCTCTGGACGGAACCATGGCCGCTGCATTTGAGATCATGACCGTCACACCCGCCGTCCGCAATATGATCCGCGATCACAAGACCCCGCAGATCGACGGCCTTCTGTCCCTCGCCGGACAAAACGGCATGATTTCCATGGACCAGAGCCTGCTTCAGCTCTATCAGTCTGGGCGGATTTCAAAGGAGAACGCTCTTTTGTATGCTTCCAATCCTGATATGCTGCAGAAGAAGCTTGGAATGATGCGTTGAGGGGGATTGGTAGAGAGTGGTTGGTTAAGGGGCATTGGTAGTGTATACAGTGTATAAAAGAGAGTGCTGGCGGGAATGTTGATCCCGCCAGCACTCTCTTTTATTCGTTTACCGATATATATGGTGGTTTGGAGTTTGATTGTAGGTATTTTTTCTGGTTTTTCCCTTGATTGGACAGCGATTTACCTATAAGCGTGATGACTTTTCACTATTTTGTAGGTATTTCTCTTGTTTTTTTCCAAAATTACCCACTAAAGTAATATTTATTCGTTGGTTTTCTCTTTATCATGCCTACACCCCACCTTCTTTATTCAAAATTTCCTCGAAGATTGGTGTAAAATCAATATCCTTAATGGCTCCATACTGGCTGATAAAATATTTTCCCATATAATCCTCATGCTTACGGACTCCCTTATCCCCCGATGTTCCAAAATCGGATAAGGCATACAAGCTGCTCTGATGTTTATCATCATCACGCTCTACAAACTTAATTTCATCTCTTCTGAAGAGATTTGAATTCAAAAAAATAGGATTATGGGTATTAAAAATCAACTGCGCATGGTGGATATTAATTTCGTCATTATGAAATATATTGATAATGCTCATCAAGGCCATTGGATGAATAGAAGCATCGAACTCATCAACAACTAAAGTGCCACCTGTCTGTATCGCTTTGATAACTAACGGAAACATGTTAATAAATCGGATCGTTCCATAGGATTCAAAAATTTCAGCCGCAATAGCTGCATTTTTTTTATTCTTCACATCTTTGAAAACCGAGTATAATTTTGCATCCGCCTCATCCTCACTTATTACATATCCAACTGCATTTGAGTTAATTCCAAATAATTTTGCCGCTTGGTCTGTTGTCTTTTCCACGTAAACTGCCTTTTTCTTGGGATCAGCAAATCGTTTTATTAACTGCATGGAATCCGCGCGGTATATCACCATAAACTTGTTTGCAAACCAATCTAAAATCAACTTTACAAACTTTTGTGAAAAAATCAGTTTAAATCCATTGGTCAAAAACAGTTCTTCTTGATTCAAACTATTCTCCGCGATTCCGCTGATGCTATGCATATTCTGTTCTGTTACATCCGATAGATATTCTTTAATCACTTTCATATTTCCAAAATGCAAATTTTCCGAACGTTGAAATATAGTTTCACCATTCACAAAAAGATTTTCAGCTAAAATTTTTCTTGAATGCTCCTCATCAAGAAATGCTCCTAAATCAATTTTTAATTCGTATAGAATCCTAAACTGCTCTTCTCCGTCTTTTTCATAAAATTCAACAGAGAAACAAACCGGTTTTGCTTCTATTTCACTGTTATTTGGAATTAATTCCAACGCTGCTGAAGCAGGGTTCGGTGAAGATTTTTCCTCTGAGTTTCTAATATGCCCCCTCAAAACAATCGCACGAAATACATCCATTGCGCCTATAATATTCGTCTTTCCGGCGGCATTCGGACCATAGATCACTGAGGAACTCAAACCTTTAATCTCTTTTCCTTTTATCTTGGCTTTCATCAAACTGTAGTCTAATCCTTTTTGTTTCGGTGCCGCTGTCATAGAAAAAACGGTCTCCTCTGCAAACGATTTGTAATTCATCGTTTTAAATTCAAGAAGCATATTATTACCTCCATTCTGCTTGATTTTCGCAAAATCACAATATAATTATAGGTTTATTCTGCTTTACCGTCAATAATTTTATTCTTATTTTGCGTATTTTCTGCAAAATCATCTGATTTCCACCAACAAATATATGCCTCCCCTGTCAGAAAAAACTAAACCGGTTTTTCCCTTCACGTTTTGCGTTATATAGGGCCTTATCTGACTTTTCGTATAATTCTTCAAAGCATATGCCGTCCATAGGAGCTATAGCGATTCCTACGGAAGCGCTGATGTTAATGTTCCCCGTTTTCCAAGGATAAGTAACCTGTAAATTGGCAAGTAATTTTTCTGCCGCCTTCACAACGGTTTTCTGATCCTTGATATCCTTCATATAGATAATAAACTCATCTCCGCCAAGCCGCGCAATGACATCCGTTTTGCGGAAATTTTCTTTTAATGTTTTTGCGGTTTTCCGCAATAATTCGTCTCCCTGTAAATGTCCCAGACAATCATTAACTGCTTTAAAATTGTCCAAATCCATTATGATAAATGCATCCTGCTCATCCCCCATTTCAGAAAGACGTTTTTCGATTTCCCTGCAGGCTCCCTTTCGGTTGTAAAGATTGGTAAGACTGTCTGTATCTGCCATTCTTTTTGCGTTTTCCAAGGATTCCTTTTGATTTTTCTGTTTAAGGTATTCTTTGGTTATATCTTTTCTAATGATGAATAAAATTTCATTTTCCTTATCATAGCTCTGAATCGTAACTTCTTTTCTTCTATAGCTTCCATCATCATCTATCATCCCGGCTTCCAGTTTATAGCTGTCCTCATTTTGCAGGCGTTTCGCCATATACTCCGGTTTCATAAATTCAATAAGCTTATGCATGTCCTCCGGCGCCGCATACTTTTTGGTGTAATCTATCATTACACTTTCATAATCGTCTCCGCTTTGCGAAGGTGAAATACCTTTTTCATCATTCCGATAGAAACTTAAAAATGAATTATTTTTCGCGTCAACATAATACAGATAGTCATTATTGTTAAAAACGAAATTCTTTAAAATCGAATCCATCATATGCTGTTCATCTACATCGCTGAACACAAGGTAAAGTTTCTCTTTATTGTCAGGCACCAGCAGAACCTCTATGCGCTTCCATTTAAACTTTTTTCCTTCTTCTTTCAGTTGAAAATCAAAGCTGTATTTCTCCCGTCTTTCAACAATTGACTTTAAATTGCCGATGTTGAAAAATCTTTTTATAGCATTTTTTTCTGAATCTATTGCAAATCTTTCTATAATCAGCTTATAAAATTCCTTAACAGAAAAAATCCCCTGAAGTTCCTCCGTATTACTCTTTAAAACGTATGCTTTTTCTGTTCCTAAATTGATTTCGACAATTGAGGTGTATACGTTATAAAATGCATTAACCATTTCATTTTTCTCATTTGTCAAATCATCAACTCTTTTTTTATCGGATATATTACTGATACAAAACAGTAATTTACTGCTTCCCATTATGTCCACAGAAAAAACTTTTGCTTCCACCCAGCAATATTCCCCGGAAATCGTTTTAACCTTACACTCTATTTGCCGCATTTGTTTTTCATCAATGATTTTTTTCAGTGATGCCGGTTGGAACACATTGTTTAACCGCTCAATATAATCCGGGTGGACTTGTTTTTTTATAGCGTAAAAAATATCTTTCCCTTCCTCAATCTGATGATACTTATTTTTTTCGTAAAAAATCGTATTGAGCTGCAGGGTTTCGCTGTCAATTTCGTAGAGTTCCTCAATATTTTCTATAATATAGGGGGAATAAAGCTTTAATTTCTTGGCGTCCACGATATCATGGCTGATATCCATCACATCAGTTTCCAGTTCATTTGTAAGGTCATAATGCCATCCTTTAAAACGGCTTCCCTCTTTATACGTTTCATCAAGATATCCGCCGCACCGAACCCATATCCATCCTTTTTTCGGATGCTGCCATAAGTATTTAACCTCCGAAGTTTCTCCCCGTTTGATTGCTTCTACCGTCTGTACAACCAGTTCCATATATTTCGGATCAATATTTCTTGTCCAGTGCTCATAAACCTCTTCCGGGGACAATGTATCTATTCCCAAGATCGCGTACATCGTTTTATCTCCATACATTTTCGGAGCGCTGTGATCCGGAAGCTCAATGACCCAAAATCCCACCTGCATATCTGACAGCACCTGTGTTATATGCAAACTATCTATCACCTCATTTTTTATATTCACATTTTCCACTATTGTGCCCTCCATAATGTCAATTTTTCATCCGATTTCGCCAAACAAACCTGCAAAATCAAATATCATAATTCTTAAAGTCAAACTCACGGTACCACTTCTCAAACTCCTCCGCCGGCAAAGGCCTTGAGAAAAAGAATCCCTGTACCACATCACATTTCAATTCTTTCAGGTATTCAATCTGTTTTTTCGTTTCAATACCTTCCACCACAACCCGGGTATCCAGATTTCTCGCCAGTTCCACGAGGCAATGTATCACATCCCGCGCCTTGGGATCATCCAGTCCGAGGAAAAACGTCCGGTCAAGCTTCAATACATCCAGATCAAACTCACGAAGCAGGCTGATGGACGAATAACCCGTTCCAAAATCGTCGATGGAAATCCGGAAACCTGTATCATGCATCTGAGCAATATATCCCCGCATCTGCTGAATCTGTTCCGTAACCATAAAGGTAGATTCCGTCAGCTCAAATTCAATAAGATCATGCCGCACGCCGTATCTGTCTGCCGTCTCCACAAACCAATCAAAGAAATTTTCATCCAGCAGATTGCTCCGGGACAGATTGACGGAAACAGGGAACATCTCCTCGCCTTCCGACTGTCTCTTTTTCAGCCATACGCAGACCTTCTCAAACACATATTTATCCAGTCGGAGAATCTTTCCGTTCCCCTCCAGCACAGGAATAAACTCACCCGGAGATACGATTCCCCATTTCGGATGTATCCAGCGCACCAGCGCCTCCGCTCCTTCGACTTTTTCTTTCTTCAGACTGACCTTAGGCTGAAAATATACATGAAATTCTTCCGCAACAAGCGCATTTTCAAATGCTTCGTTCAGTTCCTGCTCTCTGCGTACCCGTTTTTCAAATTCCTCTGAGTAGAACACACATTTTCCCGGCGCCGCATCCACTATTTTCAGCATGGAACGCACCCGGTCCTGCAATACGATCGGATCAGAATCCCGCTCTTCGGCAAAAGTAGCTGCCATACGGAAAAAAATCTGATATCGGGGCATTTTCGTCCCCTCAAAAAAATTAATCTCTCTTGTAATATCATCCAGTCTCTGCTGGACACTTTCCGGGCTTTCCTCTTTCAGGCAAAGAAAGAAACGGTCCATTTCACTTCGGGCAGCAAATTCTCCTTTTTTCTTATCCAGATTCTTGCAGATCACGTTATACAGATAACGCAGTATCTCGTCTCCCTGTTTCATTCCGAACTTTTTGTTGATTGCTTTAAAATTCACCACATCCACCAGTGCAATCGCGCATCCCGCTTTTTCTGTCCCATTGTACAGCTCCCGGTACTTCTTACAGAAATCCTGATTATTTCCTCCTCCCGTAACCTCATCCGTATAGGCCAACTGTTCCAGTCTCTGCCGATTCATACGGTTCATCCGCATCAAAAGAATATAAAAATACATAAATACCAGCATCGTCCCAATAACAGCAAACGTCGCCATATATACAAATCGGTTATACTCTGTGCTCAAAAGATCCTTGGTGATAATAGACAGCAGAACCCACCGTCCCGTCTCCATGGGAGTATACGCAAGATATACTTCATTATCATTTATAGTGACAAAATTAAAAATACCGCTTTTATCATTTACGATATTCCTTTCCATCTCCCGCAGGTTTTTCTGAAGCTTTTCATTTTCTCCCTTTTTAAAAACAGATTCCAGATTCTGAAATGCCTCCCGCTTATCCGAACTCAGAACAACACTGCCGTTTTTATTGATAATGCAGCTATAACTTCCCTCCTCAAATGAGCTGGAATGGATAATGTCCCTCATGCTCTCCGCAGTATTTCCCGCCCAGATCATGCCAATACGCCCCTGTTCATCTTCCAGCGGCATAGCGTATATTACATCTTCATTTTCAATACCAACCTCACAAATTTCTTCCTCCAAAGCCTTTCTGCTGGTATCCAGATTCCTAAGTGCAGACACCCCTTCCTTATATTCGTCAGGAATGGTTCCTGCCATAGCAGTACGGCTTTCTCTGGTATCCTCCAGCACGATGAAATCAAATCCGCACAGCTTCTGTTTTCTGGTGATAAATTCTTCTACCGCCGCATCGTCCTTCTTTGCCACTACCTGCTCAAACGAATCCCCCACGCTGATCACCTGCTGCCGTCCCCGTCTGATTTCCAAATCGACCATGTCCGTCAGCTTTTTTGTCATGCTCTGGACATAATTCGTTGTGCTGTCTGCGGAAGCATACCACATTCCTACCAGAGAATATCCCAACACACCCATAATAACCACAGAAAAAACAATCAAAACACGAACCGCGTGCCGGCTCATTTTCTCTATGTCCATTTTCTCTTTCCAAGTTTTTCTTTTGATTTTCACTATATTTTCCTCATTCTTAAAAGATTTAAGATACATCTATTACCTATTGTAACAAGGATTATACGAAATTTTTCATTTTATATCAATAAGAAAAAGGGTGCTCACCCATAAAAGATAAAACACCCTTTGGCTGATGCATTATTTTTTTAAAACTTTTTGCAAGGCCTCACACAAAACCTCCATATCCACAGGTTTCGCCACATGTTCATTCATCCCCGCATCCAAAGCCGCCTGCACATCCTCTGCAAAGGCATTTGCTGTCATAGCCACGATCGGTATCAAAGCCGCATCCGGTCTTGGAAGCTCCCTCACCGCTTTTGCCGCCTCAAATCCATTCATCACCGGCATCTGGATATCCATCAAAATGGCATCATACGTTCCCGGCTGTTCACGCTCAAACTCCCGGACAGCCAGCAGACCATTCTCTTTCACCACAGCACTTGCTCCCCGCATTCCCAGCAATTCACAGAGAATTTCTGAGTTGATCGCATTGTCTTCCGCTACCAGAAAATGACGTCCCTCCAGCAGTTCCGTCTTTGTCTGCCCGCAGGCGCAGGTCTGAATCTTCATGTCCATTTCCGGATAAGACATCTCAATTTCCAGTTCCACCACAAAAGTAGTGCCTTTCCCCGGACAGCTCTCTATCTGAATCGTTCCTTCCATCAGATCAATCAGACCCTTCGTAATGCTGAGTCCCAATCCGGTTCCCTCTACTCCTGTAACACTGCTGCTTCTGGTAAAAGGTTCAAATAGATGCTTTATAAATTCCTGCGTCATACCGATCCCTGTATCCTGAATCGTAAAACGATACCGGTTCCAGCCCTGTTCTTTATGCGGGGAAATTTCTTCCATTCGAAATAACACGCTGCCGCCCTCAGGCGTGAATTTAAGGGCATTTCCCACCAGATTGATTAAAATCTGATTGATTCTCAGCCCATCTCCGTAACAAGTCGTATGCTGTAGATTGTTCATCTCGCAGTGGAATATAATTCCTGCCTCTCTAGCCTGCGGCTCCATCATGGAAGACAGTTGTTCTATCATTTCTTCCAGTGACAGATGAGCGCAGTTCAGGCTGATTCCACCCCGCTCGATCTTACTCATATCCAGAATATCATTGATCAGACTGAGAAGGTGCTTCGAGGAAAAAGCTATTTTTTTCAAATAATTTTCCACCTTAGCCTGATCCCCCAGATTCGCAAGCCCCAGTGTAGTCATTCCTATAATTGCATTCATCGGTGTACGGATATCATGACTCATGGAGGACAGAAATTCGCTTTTTGCCCGGTTAGCCTTTTCCGCCAGCACCAGCGCCTCCTCCAATGCTTCCTTGGAGCGCCGCTCTGTTTCTATTACATCCGTGATATCCGCTCTCACCAGACAAATGGTTTTCCTGTTTTCATCTCCCCAGAGCACATTTATCTGTTTGTAATGTATTCCGTCCTCTCCTTTATACGGAAGCACAAAATCATATCCGCTGGGAGCCTGTTCCAGTCTTTTCAGCATATTTTCCACAGTGAAATAGACCTCTATCTCTTCATGGTCATGTCCTTCCCCAAACCCTTTGGAAAGGTCCTCCACCCTGCTGTCATAATTACTCAGTGTGTATGGGGGAAGATTTTTCAGTACGGTTTTCCGGGTATACATAGTCAATACATTGCTGTCCAGCTCAACAAAACACGCCAGCTCAAAGGTATAGGCTATCATATTTAAAAGGCCTCTCTGCTCACGCACGGAATCCGTGATATCTGTACGCGCAAGGCATACCCGCCCCAGACGCAGATCAATTGCCGACACTACCAGCTTCTTCGCACGTATTTCTCCTTCTGCATCTACGATAGAATAAGAAAATGTATAAATGTCATCTTTCTTCAGCCGCTTCAGCATGTAATCGGGATCCAGCATCCTTGCCACATGCTCCCGCTCTCTCGGGATAACCTGATTTTTCATAAGCCGGGACAGCCGCTGGGAATGGCTTCCCCGGGCAGGCGTATCATCCCCGCTCACGCAATTCATCATCGCATAGGTATCGCTGAACAGATCAACATCTGCTATCAGATCACAGCTATTGATGGAAATCTGATGCAGAATCTGATCATGTATGACCTGATTGGTCACATCTGTCACTGTCAGAATTCCCGTAATGTCCCCGGTATCCGGAGCCTCTACCAGATTTACCTTAAACTGTGCATATCGTCCCGTCTTTTCTTTAGGCAGACGGATAAAATATATGCGTTTGATCTCTGTCTCACCCTGATTAAACGATACAAGTGACGGCATATTGAGAAAAGAATTCAGAAAATCTTCTCTCTCTTTGGAATCTACAACCAGCGTGGATATTCCCTGAAAAAATTCCTCTCTCACATCTCCGAAAGTCTGCAGAAGATCGGAATTTGTGTGGTCATCAATTTCCGCAATCCTGTTTGCCGTAATATTACAGTGCCCCAGAACCATTACATTTGGCCCCGGTGTGAGATAATGCTGTAAAAGCTGTTCCTGATACTGCTGGCGCAGCATTCTGGCATCCTCTCTCTCCTTGGTAATGTCGTGGTAATCCACATAGACTCTTGTATCTCCGCCTTCACTGAGTATCAGGGAAAATGAGGCTTTTACCCAGAGGTAATCATCCTCTCCCTTCTGCAGGCGGTAAACGATTTCATAATGCTCTTTTCTTTCTGAAATACATTTGTTAAGCTGTTCACTCAGCCGTTCACGATCCTCCGGATGTACACCGGCCAGCGCGTCCTTCTGATAAAGTTCCCATACTTCCTCCGGCGACATATTTACCATCTCCGCAAATCCATCAGACAGGAACTCAGGAGTCATTTTTCCGTCTTTGCTGTGACGCACAACAGCGGCTCCTCCCGGCAGATGCTTCAAAACGGTCTGAAAATACTGTTCCAGACGTTCCTTCTCTTTCTGCACCTTTACATCTTCTGTCACATCCCGCACAAATGATATATAGGCAGGTTCTCCGTTCCATTCATATTCTCTGAAATAGGTATTGTAAAACCGGCCGTATCCCTCAAATACTGTCGGTCCCATACTTTTCTTTTCTTCTTTTTTAAACTTGTCCAACATGCAAAAAGGACAGGGCTCTTTTCTTCCATGAAGCGCCTCGTAACACTTCCTTCCAATTCTTTCCCTGCCTGTCTGATCCCCCTGTGAAAAAACCAGCTTTGATTCATTTTCATACAAAATCTCATAGGTACCCTTTCTGATCACATAGATACCATCCGCCGTCTCTTCTGCAATATGGCGGAATAATTGAAATTGTGTCGACATATCCGGAAAAACATCCTGTTTCTTTTTATCATCCATTGTCATGTCCTTTCTTCATTCCCGCTTCTATTCCAGACTGCGTATCGCTGCAACAGCGGCTTCATACTCTTTTATAATATCCGGCATCAATGCTATACCCTTCTCCCAATCCTCTGCCCGAAAATCTGCCACCTGTCTTGACAGCAGCTTGTAAAGCCCCATGATTGAAAGATTTCCGCTTATACCTTTCAGCGTATGTGCGGCGTTCAATGCGGCTTCCTGATCTCCTGTTTCAACGGCTGAAATCAGCTTCTCATAGTTCGTATCCGTCAAGAGTTTTTTCAGGAACCGTTCCAGAAGTTCCTCATTTCCCATAAAACGTTCCAATGCTCCGGATACATCAATCCCGCCTTTTTCTAATCTTTCTCTAATTTCTGTATGCACAGTTTTCCCCCTGTTTTCACTTTTCCTGTTTTTAATTTTCCTTTTCCCATGTCTCATATAGCGGTGCAAGCTGGGGAGCTATTTTGAAAAAGCATTCCAGCAGTTTAGGATTAAATACCCCGCATTGTCCCGTTCGAATCATCTCCAATACTTTTTCATGAGGAAATGCATCCTTGTACACACGCTTGCAGTTCAAGGCGTCATACACATCCACAATAGAGACCACCTGCGCCCACGGTGTAATCTCATCCCCTTTGAGCCCGTCCGGATAACCGTTTCCGTCCCACCGCTCATGGTGGTGACGGGCGATATCCCAAGCGTAACGGTACGCCCCATGATGCTGAAGCTGGGGAATATGTTCCAGCAGATCGCCGCCCTGAGTGGTGTGGGTCTTCATGATTTCAAATTCCTCCGGCGTCAATTTTCCGGGTTTTCCCAATATGCTGTCAGGAATTGCAATTTTTCCCACATCATGCATGACGGATGCCAGCGCAATGTTTTCGATCTCCTCATCTGTCAGCCCCGGGCAAAAATCCGTCTGTGACAGCAGCAGCGCCGTTATGTCATGAATACGCCTTACATGATCGCCGGATTCCTCGTTCCTAAACTCGATGGCGGTAGACAGGGATTCAATCATGCCTTGGTTCAGTTCCAGAATCTGTTTCGTTTTAGCCAGCAATTCTTCCTCCTGCTGCTCTACCCGGTGTTCCAGCCTCCGTCTCGCTTCAAAAAGTTCAATCACGGAATTCACCCGCCGCAGCACAAGATATGGCACGATCGGCTTGCTGATCACATCCATCGCTCCCAGTTCATATCCCTGCTTGATCGCCGCATCCACTTCCGATGTAATGAGGAAAACCGGTATACGTTCAATGATGCCGGCCTCCTTGAGCCGCCCAAGGACTTCCAGACCGCTCATCTCAGGCATGATAACATCCAGCAATATCGCACAAATCCGCTGCTGGTTTTGCAAAACGGCTTCCAATCCCTCTTTACCGTTTTCCGCTTCTTGGATTGTATAGCTGTCAGCAAACAAATGCCCCAGTATTCCTCTGTTGATCTCATCATCATCGATGATCAAGATGGTATTCACTTCTGACGGCCGCTTGAGACACTGAAAATAGTCCGGCATATCGCTTCCCCCTCATTGGTTTTATATAGTTTAACTATACATGAAATGACATATTTTTTCAATGTGAATCGGGTGAGTTTCGCGACAAACGCATGAATGAATCTTCTCCCCTTATTTCTATTTTTATCTTTTTTAAGAATTCAGCACTTCTTCTAAACGCCTAATTGGACGCAGACCAATAACATACCGTTTTTTTCTCATTGATAATTTATGCCTCGACACTTCCGCTGTCTTTAAGATACTTAAACTCCATTTCCTGATTATATTTAGATTTTGGACTGCCATCTTATCTATCGTTGTATTCGCATCTTCACGAAAGGTTACATCCAGATGCCAATGCATACTTTCTATGCTCCAATGCCCTCTTACTGCCCGGCTTATCAGCTCAATATCCTCTTTCAGGCTGCTTATAAAAATTGCCTCCGTCTGGTAATATTCCCTTGTTTCTATCTGACTGTGCGCTTTTTCCATGGTCTTTTTGTAACTTCCTTTTTCCTGCATCTGCTTCAGAAACTCCTTGTCTTCAAAGTATTCTTTTACATCTGCATACAGAGTCCCCTGATTCTTTATCTGTATTTTTCCTAACAATTCCGGAATCGCTGTAATCTCATTACTTTTTTCTTCTATTGCTTTCTGCCCAAGGCAAAATCCATCCTCCTTACTCCATGCCGAAACAATATGGGATGGTTTTAAGGGGATGTGACCGGTATCGGTCACATCCTCCCCTATTTGAGACTATCTATTTCCCGACAGCCCCTTTTTGTCCAAATTTGTCGATAACTTCTGTTCTTATTTCCGGATTTGTATTTTACATTATCCACGATTCGTGTTACGATATTTTTACAGATAAATCATTTCAAATTTCTATATTCTATGGCAATTCGCCAGCTATTTCAAAACTTTTTGCTGTCAATAAACTTGTGGTTATGGTAAGATTAAGGAGAACTATATGGGTAAAAAACACAATTTGAAACCATTAAAAGAATTGAACCTTACAGACCGGTTTTTGTTTGATGAAGTAATGGAAGATCCCCAGATTCATCAGGATGTACTGAGCATTATCTTCGGAAAGGAAATCCCCCTGCTGGAGAAAAATGAAACGGAAAGTCAGCGCATCCGTCGGATTCATAACCGTGTATGTGAGGTCAAAGCTAACGAACAGGTAGGTGTAAAGTATATGCAGGCATGGGAAGAAAAATATTATGAGTTGGAAGAGGCTAAGGAAGAAGGCGCATATGTAAAGTTGAAAGAACAAATCAAGAAAAAGCTTCAGAAAAACAAAACCGCCGAAGAGATTGCTGATGCACTTGAAGAAACTGTTGAAACGATAGAAACTTTAATCAGCGAAATAAATAGCGAAATATAACATTTAAAATATCTGCTTTTCTAGGGTATTGATCGGCCAAGACCGGTCAATACCCTGCTGCTTTTCTATGTCCTATTTTAATACATCAATCCACTTACCGTTCTCCACCTGAAAACAGTGTTCGCTAATATCCTCCTCAAGAAAAAGTCTCAGCATACAATTCATTCCCTCTGCAAGATTCATCCCAGACATATCTTCGATTTTTACCCAGCTCATTTTGCCTTCCGCTGACGATATCAGTTCCCCCTGATAATGCTTTGTTTTATAGCAAAGCACCACATGGCGGCATCCCTCTTCCTCCCACTGTTTCACCCCGCACAACTGCGGGTGGGAAATTGTAAGACCTGTTTCTTCAAACACTTCCCTGATCACTGCATCGGTAAAAAATTCTCCTGCTTCCACATGACCTCCCGGAAAAGTAATGCCGGGCCAATTTGGATTGACCCGATCTTGAACAAGAACATTTCCCATATCATCGTATACCATGCACATATTGGCAAAAACTGCTTTCTCAGGCTTATGCATTCGTATTCTCCTCCCCCAATTTTTTCACATCAGATAAATTTCATACATATACTATATCAGTTGCCGGTTTCGGTCAATATAGGAACCTTGGATTGTTTCACAAAAATTTAATAATTATTCCCTTGTATTTTCCACATAATAGGGTTAATATAATACCAACACATAGTTTTTATTACTACTTGTCGTATTTTCAACTTTGTTAGGAGATGTAATTATGAATATTAAATTAAAAGACCCGGGAAGTGCAATTACACATTTTATCGGTATGTTACTCGTTTTACTGGGCACCACACCGCTGCTGGTAAAAGCTGCAAGAGAGCCGGATAATCTCCATATTATTGCCCTTTCCATTTTCAGTTTAAGTATGCTTTTGTTGTACATGGCAAGCACTCTGTACCATTCACTGGATATTAACGAAAATGTAAACCGCCGTCTGCGGAAAATGGATCATATGATGATTTCCATTTTGATTGCAGGAAGTTACACACCTGTTTGCCTGATTGCCCTTCAGGGAAGGACCGGAAGAATTTTATGTACTCTTGTCTGGAGCGTGGCGCTTCTGGAAATCATTATCAAAGCCTTCTGGATTACCTGTCCAAAGTGGTTCTCTTCCGTTCTCTATATCGGAATGGGATGGCTTTGTGTTCTGGCATTTTCCCAGATTTTTCATGCCTTGTCCCGTCCCGCATTCGGATGGCTGCTGGCCGGAGGTATCATCTATACCATCGGAGGCATCATCTATGCTTTGAAAGTTCCGCTGTTTGATTCCAGACATAAAAATTTCGGTTCACATGAGATTTTTCACCTCTTTGTGATGGGCGGAAGCGCATGTCATTTCGTTACAATGTTTATGCTTGCTTAATTGCATGAAAAATTGCTTTTTCCATAAAAATATATCGGGAGCCCGGACTGTAGAGTTCGGGTTCCCTGCTTTTCTTACGGTTTCCCACAACAGGAACTATAATACTCCGCAGGCTCTTCTGCTCTGTTCTGCTCTTTCCCACAGCCGTCAGTTTATCAATTTTTCCTTGTCACTTCTGGTTAGCTGCTTGATTTCCCATTCCCGGCGCATAGCTTCTTCTTTCGTCTGAAATGCTTCATAATAAGCCAGCGTCACAGGTCTGCGGGCACGGGTGTATTTGGCCCCTTTTCCTTCATTATGGGCTTTCAGCCGTTTTTCTATGTTATTTGTCCAACCGGTGTAATAGGTTCCGTCACTGCATGACAGAATATATACATAATTCATGTTACATACCTCTGTTGATTCTATTTGCGTTCATCGAAACACTTTTTCTAATCTTTAGTTTATCATGGAAAATATTTTTTTTAAATCGTTTAATTTCCTCTTGCATTTTTCAAATTCAGCATCTATAATAAACATATGAATAGTTGTTCATATGTTTTAATATCTATTTTACAATATCAACTAAAATAATATTAGGGACAAATATCTTTTGACCTAAACATCATAAAATTTAAAGGAGAGATGGTTATGGCTTTTAAAGTTTATATTATGGAAAATCTCGGCTGTGCCAATTGCGCTTCAAAAATCGAGCGTAAAGCTTCTGCCCTTCCCGGAGTTCAAGATCTTTCAATCACCTTTTCCACGAAGCAGCTCCGAGTGACCGCAGATGATCCGGATGCTCTGATTCCGGAAATTCAGAAAATTGCCAATAGTTTTGAACCTGAAATTATAATTACAGAGAGAAAACGAAATTCCTCCCGAAATACCCCTTCTACCGTCCACAGCTCTGAAAGCTGCTGTGACGGACATGATCACGAACATCATCATGAACATGAGCACCATGACGGTGAAAACTGTTCCTGCGGACACGAACACCAACATGAACATGAGCACCATCACGGGGAAAACTGTTCCTGCGGACACGAACAACAACATGGACATGAGCACCACCATGGTGAAAACTGTTCCTGCGGACATGATCACGAGCATCATCATGGGGAGAACTGTTCCTGCGGGCACGAACAACAACATGGACACGAGCATCACCACGGCGAAAACTGCTCCTGCGGACACGATCATGAGCATCATCACCACGACGAGAACTGCTCCTGTGGACACGACCACCAACCTAAGCACAAACACCATCCTGCGTCTCGTCCCGATACTCCCTCCTCCCATAGCCAGCGCCCCCATCAGGAAGCCGCTTCTAATGCATCTGATACAGCTTCCACCAAAACTCATTCCGGCGCTGCCGCAAAGCTGTCGGAAAACACCCGGGATCTGATTGCCATCGGTTCCGGCGCATTCCTGTTTCTTCTGGGAATTGTTTTAGAAAATATCGGGATAGAAATTCCTTCCATCGCTGTCTTTGTTGTGGGTTATGTGATTCTCGGCGGTGAAATCGTATGGACCGCCGTTAAAAATCTTCTAAAAGGTCATGTATTTGATGAGAACTTCCTGATGAGTATCGCAACTTTAGGTGCCTTTGTGATTCAGGAATACCCGGAAGCGGTTGGCGTCATGTTGTTCTACCGCATCGGAGAATATTTTGAGCACAAAGCAGTGGAAAAGAGCCGTTCCCAGATTATGGAGGCCATCGATTTGCGTCCCGAAACCGTCAATCTGATCGTTGGAGATGATATTCAGGTAATCGATGCTCAGGAAGCCGAGATCGGGGATCTTCTTCTGGTTCGTCCGGGAGACCGCATTCCTCTGGATGGCGTGATCGTCGAGGGTGAAAGCCGCATCGACACCTCCCCTGTCACCGGAGAACCTGTCCCGGTAAAGGCAGAACCGGGAAGCAGTGTCATTTCCGGCTGCATCAATACCTCCGGTCTTTTGAAAATACGTGCGGAAAAGGTTCTGGAAGATTCCATGGTCAGCCGCATTCTGGATTCCGTAGAAAATGCTGCGGCAAGCAAACCCAAAATCGACCGTTTTATCACCCGGTTTGCCCGCATCTACACCCCGTGCGTTGTTCTTTTGGCGCTGGGTACTGCGGTCATCCCTTCACTGATAACCGGAAACTGGGATTACTGGGTATATACCGCACTGTCCTTCCTTGTAATGAGCTGCCCCTGCGCGCTGGTTTTAAGCGTTCCTCTGGCATTCTTTGCAGGTATCGGTACCGGATCTAAAACAGGAATCCTGTTCAAAGGCGGTGTTTCACTGGAAGCGATTACGAAGATTAAAACTGTTATCATGGACAAAACGGGAACCATCACAAAAGGAAATTTCATCGTTCAGGAAATCCTTCCGGCTTCTGAAGCTGTATCAAAAGAGGAGCTTCTGGCATGGTGCGCCTCCTGCGAACTGTCTTCCACCCATCCCATCGGAAACAGTATCGTCACCGCTGCAAAAGAAAAAAATCCGGATATTTCCCGCCCACTGCAAGTGGAGGAGATTGCCGGACACGGAATCAAAGCAGTTCTTGACAACGGAACTTTCCTCTGTGGAAATACAAAGCTTATGGAAAAATTCGGTATTTCTCTGGACGGCTATCGCAAAACTTCTTACGGAACCGAAGTTCTTGCTGCAAAGGACGGCGTATTTATCGGCCATCTGGTAATCTCCGATACCGTCAAAGAGGATGCTGAAAATGCAGTCTCTCAGATGAAGCGCCTTGGAATCACTCCTGTCATGCTTACAGGAGACGCACAGGACAGCGCAGAAGCTGTTGCTGATCTGGTAGGAATTAAAGAAGTTCACGCCCGTCTTCTTCCGGAAGATAAGCTGAACGAACTGAATAAAATCCGCGCATCCCACGGCGCTGTAATGTTTGTGGGGGATGGCATTAATGACGCTCCCGTTCTGGCCGGAGCCGATGTGGGCGCAGCCATGGGAAGCGGCGCCGACGCGGCGATTGAAGCCGCAGATGTGGTATTTATGACCTCCAATATGGCGGCAATCCCTCAGGCTATCGACATCGCCAGAGTCTCCACAAAAATTTCTTGGCAGAACGTAATTTTTGCTCTGACTGTCAAGATTCTTGTTATGATTCTCGGTCTGGTCGGATTTGCTTCCATGTGGATGGCTGTATTTGCAGATACCGGAGTCGCTATGATCTGTGTACTGAACTCTATCCGGATTCTGTACCGCAAACAACAGAAATAATCAAAACCCCCGCTGCCTGCGGGAATAAAAAACAAAATCTGAGTATGTAGAGGCTTTGCAGGAAACTCCTGCAAAGTCTTTTTATATTAAGCAATCGACACACCAGTATTTCACTCATTCTGAAAATCCATTTACTCCGTAAAATTCATCCGATTGCGGATTTTCCATTCCGATGTGTTTCTAAGATATCTTATGCCGCAGATTTATTTTTGAGCCTGTTTCATCTGCTTTTGCCTCTGTATTTTAGTTACCGTTCTGCCTTCTGTCGTTTCTATTCCGTCACTGTCTCAATATAGATCATAGGATCAACTGCCGCCCCGTCTTTCGTCATGGCAAAATAAAGATTCGGCCCTTCTGTCACATAATATTTTGTAGGATCGTTGATGTAGCCCAGAATCGTTCCCGATTCCACAATCTGCCCTTCGGCAACAGTCAAATCCTTCATCTGTCCGTACACTGCCTGATATCCGTTTCCCAGATCCATGGTCAGCGTAGTTCCGGTCTCTTCATTTTCTGTGATGGAAAGCACCTGCCCGTTGGCTGCCGCCTGTACCGGTTCACCTGCCCCTGAGCCCAGAACCAGCCCGGAATTATATTTGTACAAATCTAATGTAGGAAAATATGTGGTTGCATCCATACTGTAATCAATCACAACTTCTCCGCTTACCGGCCACAGCATTGTGCTGTCCTCAGAAAAGTTCAGAACCGGCTGTACCGGTGCTGCTGTGTCTTCAGTATCTTCCGTTTCTTCTCCTGTATCCGCCGCAGCCTCAGGCTGTTCTTTCTGTGCGGGTTCCGTTTCTTCCCCTGCCTGAGCAGAAGCATCCTCTCCACTCAGTTCCTGCGTATTTTCGGCCTGCGCCTCATTTGCCGTTACATCCGCCGTCTCCGGCTCTTCGCTTTCGCCGCTCTCCATTGCATCCTTCTGTCCCTCTGACAGCCCGGATAGAGGTGTCTCCTCCGCCATCTGCTGTTCTTCGGCCTGTTTCTCTTCCTGTTTTAAATTGCTTTCTGTGCGATACATCGTAACGCCTGCCGCCACTACTGCCAGCAAAAGTACGCCTGACAGGGCGATCCGTAATGTTTTCTCTTTTTTCATCATACCTTTCACCTCTACCATTGTCTAAAGAATCACTTTATGTAACTGTTCAGAAAGTCACTGTTCCGCGAGGTGTTGCCTTGCAAATGCAAGGCAATCCCGAGACATACAAGCGCCGCACTGCATGAAATGCAGTGTGTGTGCAAGCATTTGTAACTATGAAGGACAGGGTCCTGAATAGTTATCACTTTATAATTCTTTACTCATAGGGTTGCCAGATTGATGAAATCTATACACGCTATACATTTTTCTTTTTCAAAGCAATATCCGGGAAATACGTGAACAATATCTGCTGGTACGATTTCCCCTGTTTCGCCATTTCATTTGCGCCGAATTGGGACAATCCCAGCCCGTGTCCCAGCCCTTTGCAAAGAAAACGGATTTTCCCATCCAGATTCTGAATCGTAAAATTGCTGGAGGACAGTTCCAGATTTCTCCGGAATTCCTCCCCGGAAACCGTCTCGCTGCCGATCTTTATTTCCAGTATGTACTCCTGACTGTCCCGCTTCACCACCTTTATCTGCTCCAGCAGCGGCTCTTCTGTTATCTGTGCCGAAGGATATACCTCCCCTATTCTCTGGCGCAGGGATTCCTCCGTAAAATAATGGCCATGAAGATACTCTTTTGCCCGAATATCTTGACTGCTGTCCACACTCTTTAGAAATGTCATCTCAGTTTTCCCCAAAACCTCCATGCCATCCCGTGTTTTTCCACAGCTAACCCGGTGAAATACCCCCTGACAGACCTGCCCCTGATATACCATCACCTGTCCCCGGGTCACCTTTACAGCTTTTTCCATCCTCCGGTAAGCCTCCTGATACTTTTCCTTTCCTGATTCCCTGCGAAACTCTTCCAATTGTTTTTTTAACTCCTCCTGATCCATGGTTCCCTCCTCCAGACGAAAATACAGGCTGCTCCTCGCAAGAACAGCCTGTGCTTTCAGCATTTCTTCTTCATATTCCCATGGAACCTCACGGCAGAGAATCATTGGAAGATAATTTTCCATATCTATCTGTTTTCTGAGGGCAACTGCATCCTTTCCCGAAATCAGAGCCGTAAGCCCCAGCGGCAGAAGCAGCATTCCAATTCCTGCCAAAATCATATATTTCAGATGATTTTTCATGACTGCACCCGGCGGTTTTATTATCCAGTCTATGAAATTTCATAGCATTTCATGTATTTCCACCGGAATTTTTTTCTTTTCGTCATCTGCTGCCACAAATAAGCGGCAATCCGGTGATAAAATCCAAGACACGCCCGATGCTCTTCTTCCGTAAGCTGCCCGGGACCGTATGCGGCCTGCTGCACCAGTCTGATAAAGGTTACATATTCTCCTTCTTTCAGAATTCCCAGCTTTTCTTCCATTTTGCGGGCGTATGGGATATCCTTCGTATCGTTCTCCTGAATTCCCGCATCCCAAAGCATCTGATATAAGCCGTAGGAAATTTCACAGACCGCCTTATTTCTGTCCTTCTGCAGAAATTTCCTGCGCCGTCTGCCCAGTGCGCGTTTCCGGTTTGCCAGCAGGATTCCGACGCATAACAGCACTGCCGCTGCCACGGCTAATATAGCCAGAAGGATTCCTGCCGCCGCTTTTAAAACACCGGAGGAGGACTTTTCCTCATTTTCTCCTTTTTCCGGCGGGCCAGATTCATTTTCATCTGCTGTATCTTCCTCCGTCTGGTTTTCGGTTCCGGCAGGCGTAGGCTCAGCCGTTCCCGTCTCCGGCTGCTCCGGCGTTGGCTGGGGTGTGCTCTGGCTTGTTTCCTCAGCAATGTCATTTGCCATTTCCTCCGGCTGGCTTTCCCCAAAGCCTCCCTCATATCCCGGTGTCACTTCCACCGGAATCCATCCTTTTCCCGCACGGTAAACCTCCACCCATGCGTGGGCCTGACTGTCAGGAACCTCCGCGGTATAACCATTTGCACTCTCAGAAAATGCATCCGGCGCCACCACATACCCGGTAGCATAGCGGGCCGGCACTCCCATCATCCGAAACATCAGCACCGCAGTTGTGGCATAATGGATGCAATACCCTTTCTTCTGTTCAAAGAAAAAATACTCCGCAAAATCCTCTCCCTCCGGCACAGGCTCCAAATCCATGCTGTAAGGCCGTCCCTCTTTCACCGTGGGAACAACAAAATCAATGACCTCCTGCACCGTACGAAAATCCTGCCCGGCACAGTATTCTTTCAGGCGTTCCAATCCATTTACCGGAATCTTCAGATACTGATCTGCCGCATACTCCCGGTAAGCCGCTTCAATCTCCGATTCCGCCTGCTGAGCCGCCCCGCTGCCTACCCAGTTTTTCCAGTTTACATATCCGGTGTATTCCATCTTGTCCTCTGCACTGGAATAATAACTGTCACCCTCCAGATTATTGTCATTTGGTGTGGCAAATCCATAGGGTACATAACCGTAGTCTCCGATTCTTCGGACTTTTTCCACCGTAACGGTTCCCTCCGGATCACCGGTCTGGCTTTTGATATACCGATACAGGATATTTTGTACCTGATATTCCCCGTCCTCCCATGGAAAATTCTGTTCGAAGGCCTCCCGGTCTATTCTGTGCCAGTAAGTCCCCTCATAGGTATCCCCGATAAATCCCCGCAGATACATCATCTGCTCCGGTCTTTCACTGACTGTCACCCTCAGATCCGTTTCTTCATCCTGATCTACTCCGTAGTTGTTCAGGCTTCCGTCCGCCGTAGGAGCATGATTTCCAAAAATTCCGTTCTGGCTCTGTATGGCGCCGGAAATTTTTGCAGTGGTCTGCTGCATGGTGCGATACAATTTCTGGTTCCATTCTTCTGCGTTTTGAAACAGTACCGGGCTGACCAGAAGCGCTGACACCAGCATCAAAATCAAAAGCATTCCCCCTGCCCAGATTCCCGTACGGCATAAAATCCGCTGATTTCTTCCCCCTCTCTGGTTTTCCATGGAAAGAAGCGCCAGCAGACTGCAGACAATCAGGTAGATTCCCACTCCCTGAAAGGTACATCCGCACAGAAGTTCCAGAGAAAAAATTAAAATCTGTATCAGCGTAAGAAAAGCAATCCTTCCTTTTTTTACAACAATCCCGCCCAGCACCCCTATGAGAAGGGTAAAGATCAAAAGCAGAAATAATTCCCCCTGCTCTTCCGCCAAAGGAATCTTTCGCCGGGCAAGATTCATCCGGTAATAGCTGCTCAACTGGTTTCTCACTCCATTTTCCACAGCCAGATATCCGCTTACTACCCGTTCCCAGCAATACACACCACTGAGAAAAACAGCGCCGTTCCATCCATACAGAAGGAATTTCCATCTGCCGCCTTTTACATATACGAATCCCGACAGCAGACAGCCTGCTGCCATCATTCCCAGAAGCCCGCCCATCCTGATGTCCAGTCCGAAGGCTTCCTTTACCGTCATCAGCGTTCCGGCTAAACAGAAAAACAAAT
The DNA here is from genome assembly GCA_018374355.1 of Clostridiales bacterium. Taxonomy (GTDB): domain Bacteria; phylum Bacillota; class Clostridia; order Lachnospirales; family Lachnospiraceae; genus Oliverpabstia. The sequence continues at coordinate 39,825 of JAHAFI010000009.1, read as the reverse complement.
AGACACAGCGCAGATAAATGCTTCCATTTCCGCCGCTTTTCTTTGCGGTACTCTGCAGTTTTATTCCCCCGGAAAAATAAATTCCCGTTGTTGGCCTTTCCTTCATTCTTTTCTCCCCTTGTACCGGAACCTTTGGTTCCTCTTTATATCAGCATTTCCTCTCTCTCCAGTATTTCTCTGGCTTGTCCGGCTAAATCCATCTCCAGACTGCCGTTTTTCCACAGTTCCTTTTTCAGGTTCAAAAGCAGTTGGGTATGCCAAGTTTCTCCCCTGTATTTTTCTCTGTAGATTTCTTCCAAAGACATAGGCTCCGTATAGGGACCTGCGGAAAATATTTTCTCGATCAGCAGATAGCTGTCATCCTTTTCCTTCATCCTCAGCCGCCGGATATCCTGAGCGTTTTTGTCAAACCATACAACGTAATGCTCACATCCTGCTTCCAAAAGCCCCTGAGAAATCCCGATTCCGGCTTCCAAAAATTCATCCAGATATCCGCAGCCCTCCTCCGGCTGATATTCCATATCCAAAAACAGAACCACCGCACATCCGATGGGTTTGCTGTATTCCTTGACCATAAGGTCATCGGTGCGGGCGCTCAGTTTCCAGTGAATGCTCTGCATCCTGTCACCGCCCCGGTACTCCCGGATCTGAAAAATCTCCGCTGGGTCATCTCCCGCCCGCTTTTTATCGTATTCCTCACTCTCTATAAGAAAGTCCCGGGTACTCTCCTGCAAAATAACAGATGCCGTATACATTTCCGGCATGACAGCCAGCGTTTCCACTCCCCGGACAGGCAGCTTTCTCTTGAAAATCCGAAACAGATCATACATCCAAAGCTCCGGCACTTCCACAAGAAGCGGGCCGCAATGGCTGCTGCTCACTGCTGAAAGCATTCTTGTATTTCCTTTTCCCTCTGCCATTCCCCGCAAAGGAATGGTTTCTTCTCCGGGATAAAATCCATTCCGGACCCGCATACTGCCCCTGATTGCGGAAACCGGAATCCAGCTTTTATTTTCAATCCCAATCCCCACCGAGACCGGTTGGTTCTTTTCCGCCACACCGATGGGAAGATACAGAAAAGCCCGTACCTTTCGCGCGGTGTACCAAAGAAGAAGCCTTGAGAAAATGGGAAGCAAAAATTCCAGAACGGTCAGCGCCATCAGGGACGGACTGTAATACAGCACCCCCAGATAGACGGTGATTCCCCATACCAGAAAATATAGTATTTTACTTTTCATGATTCCCTTTCCTTCCCTATGCCTATTTTTATAACTATTCAGGACCTTGTCCTTCATAGTCACGAATGCAGTGGCCTTCTGAAGAGTTACCTATTTTTTTACAACAGAAGGTTTCTGAGTCCCGTTCAGAATATCTCTCAATATATCTTCTCCTGTCACATGATTCACTCTGGCCTTTGCATTCATGCGGATTCTGTGGGCCTCTACATCTACAAATACGTCCTCCACATCCTCCGGAAGCACATAATTTCTTCCCCTCAGATATGCTAAAGCCTGCACCATCTTTGCCAGAGCAATGGTTCCCCGAGGGCTGATTCCCAACTCGATCAGGGCGTGATTTCTCGTAGCAGACACCAGTTTTCCGATATAACGGTAAACCGCATCATGAATGAATACGCCGCCGATCTGGCTTTGCATGGAGAGAAGTTCCTGTGCGTTCATCACAGGCTCCACCAGTTCCAGCGGATTTGTGCTTATTTTTCCTTTTACAATCTCCAGTTCATATTCCATATCCGGATAACCCATGCTCATGCAGATCATAAAACGGTCCAGTTGGGATTCCGGCAGCATGGAGGTTCCGGCGCTTCCCACCGGATTCTGTGTGGCAATAACCACGAAGGGTTTCGGAAGCTCTCTTGTCACCTGATCTACCGTAACCTTTCCTTCTTCCATAACCTCCAGAAGAGCCGCCTGCGTTTTCGGGGACGTACGGTTAATCTCGTCCGCCAGCAAAATATTGCACATCACCGCTCCCGGCTGGTATACAAATTTGCCGGTTTCCTTTTGGTACAGGGAAAATCCCGTCACATCCGCCGGAAGTACATCCGGCGTAAACTGGATTCTGTGCTGATTCAGATTCAGCGCTCTAGAAAATGCCAGAGCCATGGTTGTTTTCCCCACTCCGGGAATGTCCTCTATCAATATATGGCCGCCGGCAAGAATGGCGGTCATTGTTTTTACGATGCAGTCATCTTTTCCGATTACTGCTTTCTTAATTTCCTGAATAGCCCGGATGACCGGGTGATCTGACTGTTTCATGATGCTCCTCCTTTAGTTCTTTATACTCCCTTATATTTTATTTCCTATATTTCTTTTATTTATATGGTTATTGTAACTGTGAAGCCTGAAAGGCTGAACTGTTATAATTGTAAAACATTTTTTGCGTTTTGTAACTGAAATTTTATTAAATTTCTATTACAATCAAAATGATAGCTGCGGGGAGGAGCGCTCTCTAAATTCATGTTTTGGACATGAAATTTTTGGCTATTATTCCCCCATATAGGCGCTTTAAACTGTCCCCTTCGAAATCAAATCAAGATTCTCCGGAATTTTTTGAGCGCAATACAGGCAGTCGATCCCATAGACCAACTGCCTGCAGCAAATCACTCTTTCATTTTTCTGATATTCCTCAGATGATCTCCAGATAATCCTTATCGGGAAGTTCCGGGAACGGTTCAAACGGCAGCGTCTGATACCAGAAAGCAACGGAGGCTATATCGTCCTGAAGGGGCAGATACCGGCCGCCTTCCCGCCATCCTAATGCCTGAATCGTCACCTTCAGATCACTTTCAAAACGGATCGGATCCATGATATGAAATCTGTACATGCCAAATCTCTTTTGTACCTGATACAGATCATTTGTTTTCACCACCTGAAGTCCCGTATACGGCGTGGAGAACGGCAGATATCTGTCATGGGTAAACGGATCTTCGAAATCATAGGAACCGCAGAAGTAATCTTCTGTTCCTGTTCCGCAAATCGTGGGGTATTCCTCATCTCCATCCATAAAGAACTTGATTTCTCCTTCTCCCCACCAGCCGTTGTTATTGACACCCCATGCCATGTAGGTTCCCACATACTGTCCTTTTCCTTTTACCCCATCCAGAATCGTATAGTCGCTTTTATAGGGCAGCGGATTGGTTCTTCTGAACTGCGCATGGAAATAAGCGCAGTCTTCCGGAACGTCGGTCAGCGTATAATCAATCTGGTAATAAATCGTTACCTGCGCCTCATCCCGGTTTTCCAATGTCACTTTGCAGCGTTTTCTAAATGGCATACTCCAGTAGCAGTTCAGTCCGCTTCCCGGATTGACGCACACGGCCAGAGAAGAAATCTGGAAATATTCCTGCCATCCGCAGCAGAAGAAATCGCCTACCGGACATTCCACGGAAGGATTTTCATTGTCATCCCAGTAGATTCTCAGTATGGTATTTCTCCACTTTCCCACGGGAGTCATCCAGATATGCTGGATTGCTCCCATTCCGTCGATATCTGCAATGGTAAAGGTTTCTTTGGCCGGTATCACGATGTAAGGATTTACCTTCCAGCCTTTTCCCAGTTCTCTCGCCGCCTGCTTTGCCACTCCGTCTTCCAGCTCGCACATACCGCCTTTACCCTTTTCGCCTGTAAAATTTTCAGCGCTGATGGATCTTGTTTTTCCGTTGGAAAGACGGCTTAAATTCCCCATATTCATTTGTAATCCGTCAAACATAGCATCTAACCCTCCTGTTTTTATGCTAAAGGGAGCCTTGAAAATTTATGTGACGTTTTCAAGGCTCCATCTGGGGCTTTGCCCCGATTTCTTAAATCAATTGTAGTATGAAAAGGAGTATTTTACAAGGAATTCTTTGTAAAACTCAAACTGCCCTCTCATCGTTTGCTCCATTTCTGAACCAGCTCCATCAGTTCCCTTGCCTGCCGCTCTGATTCTGCTTCAATCATATACATCAGACCTTCCGGTGGAAGTTCCTTCAACATAGTCTCCAATTCCTCCGGTACCACATTGATCTGCACACATTTACCCGCTGCCTGAATCTTTTTAATCTCAGGAATCCAATGAGACGCTGTGGGGTTTCCTGCTCCGTATACCCACTGGACACCGTTTAAATGCGGCATCTGCAGAATCCGATCCAGATGTTTCAAGGCATCCGGTCCATCCAGATGATACATGCTGGCATCCAGCCATTCTGTTTCTTTCTCGATTTCTTCAGCCAGAAGTTCCTCATACATATCTTTGGAAACCATGCACGAGAAGTCGCAGCTTACCGGATACCATTTTCCGGGGTACCACAATCCCATCCAGCAGGTGCTTCCCTCCTGATATTTTGTGGTCAACTCATACAGTTCATCATAAATCTTCTGAAATCCCGGAAGCAGATGCATCACACCCTCTTTGATAAATTCCGGATAATCCAACGTATCGTAACACAGATTCTGCGGCCCTCTCATGGAAACCAGTCCATCCCCGCCCGGATGCAGGTCAGTGATTCCCACCAGATATTTCCCTTTCCCGTCTTCCACTGCCGCTTTGGTGATTTCAAGCATTTTCTTATAATATTCATTTTCCTGATTCACTTGAAATCCTTTGCAGACTTCCACATCCCCATCCGACATCCAAGGAATGGACCAACTGGTATTCTCTCCAAAATTCAGTTCTGTCCCGTAACACGCCGCAAAAAAATCCGGTCCCAGATCCGGGTTTAACGCCGGAAAAGCTTCCCCAAAATACGCCGTATTCTGCATTCTCCAGTTTGCCATTTCCAATACAAACTCTGTATCCATCCAGCGTTCTTTCAGTGTTCCATGATTCGATACCGGAGCCGGTTCCATGTCATCTTTCGGAGCTGTTATGAACAGCAGCGGACGGTCATGATTCTCCCTGTTCCAAAATTCCATGAATTTTTCTTTCTTTTTCTCCCAATCTTTACAATACAGCATGATTCTTCTCCTTCTATTTGTTTATTATTTTGTAACAGTTCAGAAGGTCACTGTTCCGCGAGGTGTTGCCATGCAAATGCAAGGCAATCCCGAGACATACGAGCACCGCACTGCATGAAATGCAGTGTGTGTGCATGCATTGGTGACTATGAAGGACAGAGTCCTGAATAGTTACATTATTTTTTATACTCATCATGTTCACACAGTACTGTTGGTATTACATTAATCTTCCCGCTAATTTTTGTCAATATTGTTCTGGACTTTATCCCGTTTTGTCTGATTTTGTCTCGTTTATTTCAATAATTATTTCAATACATTTTCACAACGAAATATTATCTCTTTTCATATAGAAAAAAGATGGCTGCCACGAACCATCTTTTCCCTGCAAATTTTTATTTTTCCACACTCACATACGGCTTCATTCCCGTAAACTGCGCCCCATAGCTTACACAGTCCTCATATCCCAGCGTCTGATAAATCACCTTCAGCATCCGTTTTACACACAGTCTCAGCTCTTCACGGCTCAGGCTTCCGTTTTCCAGTGCTTCTTTGATATTTTCCACATCTCCGTTCCAGCCCGGCATGATCAGGTCGTTTCCTGCTTCCACGCACTTCCATGAAAGGCTTCCGCCCATGTCCATGGTAGTTGTCCAGTCCGTCATAATGATTCCCTGAAAATCCCATTCTTCTCTTGCCGCCACAGTACAGATATCCTTGCAGTTGGCTGCGTGAACGCCGTTGATCAGGTTGTAGGAGGTCATCATCGCCATAGGCTGAGAGGTCTTTACAGCTATCTCAAATCCTCTCAGATAAATTTCCCTAAGAGCACGCTCAGACAGCACGCTGTTAGCACCCATACGGTTATCCTCCTGATTGTTGCACGCAAAATGCTTGATGGTGGTTCCCACACCTTCTACCGACTGCACGCCTCTTGTCATGGCCGCTGCAATCATACCGCTCACCAGCGGATCTTCGGAATAGTATTCAAAGTTTCTTCCGCACAATGGATTTTTGTGGATATTCATCCCCGGTGCCAGCCACCATGCAACTCCAAATTCCTGCATTTCCAGAGCTACCGCTTTTCCCACTTCTTCGATCAGCGCTGTGTCCCAGCTCTGGGCCAGCAGTGTTCCCACCGGAATTGCTGTACAGTACTGGTAATAGGTATCTACATTCTCATGTACTTCTTCTTCTGCAAAGAATCCGCCCTCCAGCGCACCCAGAAGACCAAGGCCGTAAATTTCACCGTTTTCTCTGTTTACGTCGTATTTCTTGATCAGACGAAGTCCTGCAGGGCCGTCTGCCATGGAAACGCCCGGTACGTCATATTCCTCTTCCAGAACACCGCTGGTCTCTCCTGCTGCGCCCGGAACCATAATACCTGCGGAACCCAGTGCATTATCCTGTCCCTTACTGATCTCACCGATAACCATAGAGATCAGCTTTTCATCCGGCAGTTTTTCTGCCAGTTCTTTTGCCTTCGCATCCAGTTCATTTGCCGGAATTCTTACCGGATCTGCTGCTTTCGGGGCAAATACAACAGGAACGATACCCCTTTCTTCTGCCTCTTTATGCCATGCAGCTTCCAGCTTGCGGATGCCATCCTCCGGACGTACGATTTCCTCCAAATCCTCCTGCAGCGGACAGATATGTTTCACCTGCTCGATTACAGCCTCTTCTTCTGTTTTCAAAACCCCGGACAGCTGGACGTCTTTTGAGGAATTTCCCACGAAAATGCCATACAGTCCTTTTTCCACAACCCATGCGGCTTTCTCTTCGTCAAAGGAGGCCAGCATTTTCACCGGGAAAGTAATCTTCATCTTCTGGCTTTCACCCGGTTTTAAAAGATCGGTTTTTGCAAAAGCACAGAGACGTTTATATTCCTTCGGCATTCCATCCTGCGGGCAGGCTGCGTAAATCTGCACAACCTCTTTTCCTGCGTAGGTGTCTCCTGTATTTTTAACCGTCACATCTACTGTGACAGTATTTTCATCCGCAGCTATACCCTCTGCTGTAACGGTAAAATCCGTGTAGGAAAGACCAAATCCAAAAGGATATTCCACTTCCACCTGAAAGCTGTCAAAGTAACGGTAGCCCACATAAATACTGTCCTCGTATTTTTCTGTTTCCACATCTCCGTCATTATGGCTGAAGGTCTCAGAATTGGGGAAGTCACTGTAATTTTTCACCCATGTGTCTGTAAGCTTTCCGCTGGGGGTAACTTCGCCCAGCAATACGTCTGCAAGGGCATTTCCACCCTCCATTCCCGGCTGTACCAGATTCAGCAGCGCTTTTACGTTGGGAACCGCCAGAATATCCTTCAGGTCGATCTGACCGCCTGCATTCAATACCACGATGATATTTTCGCAGGTTTCGGAAATACGCGCAAGCTCTGCCTTTTCCTGCTCTGTCAGGTAATAGTCTCCCGCTCTCTCAAAGCGGTCAATTCCTTCTCCTGCAACTCTGCTCACTACATAAACAGCCGTATCTGCTCCGCCAAAATCACTGTCCTCAATGGTTCTTCCCGCAGGCATTTCATACGCATGGGACGCATAAATCTGGAAAAGTTCCACTGCCGGACGGCCCTCGGCTTCGTTTAAGATGCTGTTTTTCCAGTCTTCACGGGACTGCTTATAAATATCCTCATAGCTCTCAATCCATGATTTGCTGGTCACTTCAAGACCTGCGTTCACAAGCCCCTGATAAATGCTTACCACTTCACGTTCATTCACATCACCGGAGCCGGTTCCGCCCTTGATGGTACGGCCTGCGCCGCCCCCAAATAAAGCAACTTTGCATCCTTTTTTTAATGGAAGAACACCGTCATTTTTCATCAATACGATTCCTTCTGCTGCCGCTTTGCGGGCAATCACACGGTTTTTCGCTTCTCTTTCTGATACAGCCGGATTGGTTGTTCCGCTGTAGGATCTGATTTTTCTTTTCATTTTGAGCACCTCGTTCTATTTTATTTTTATATTATAATCCTATTTTTTTTCTATTTCAACCCATAGCAGCCGGACGGAATGGCCCTCCATGAGTTGAATTACTGTTTCCTCTATTCACAGCAACAAGCTTTACGATGTGCACCAATTGCAGGAGCAGACACATCAACCAAAATTATAAGCGGTATTTGGTCCCTCTGCCTTTTCCCTCTATTGTTATAATTCTATCTTCCGCCATTCTTTTTAAGAGCTTGGAAACTTTTGTCTTTCCATATGGAACCTTGGTTATAATTTCGCTCATTGATTTTGCCATATTTTTACTTAACTCTTTATACACAATCCTTTCTTCCTCATTGAGTCTCAGTTCCGTTTCCACCACCGGTAATACAACTTTGATTGCATTGTCACTTACCTCAAAAGAAGGCTTCGTGATACTGTTTTTATAAACTTCTATAATTCTCAGGATTCCCGTTCCAAATATTTCCACAATTCCAAGTCTGTAAAATACATTCCCTATAATCGGATTGCGTAAGATTGATATTCTTCCGGAAAGGTACTCTGCTTCCGTAATTCCATTCGGCAATCCCCCCGGAGATACAACCTCGATTCTGTCTTCATACATTAAAACCCGTATTTGCGTTTTTATATCCCATGCCCTGTGAATCAGCGCATTTGCAATCGCCTCGCGAAACGCAGCCTCCGGTATTTTCTCTACTGTTTTACGATATAACTCCGTTATTTCTTCATACTGATAATAATCCCGGAACATTTGTACTATACGTTCATACACACTTAGAATTGACATGTGTTCAAAGGTTGCTCTTTTTTGAATAATGCTTATGCTGTCCCCAAATTTCGCAATATCTACTCCCGGAAACTTATTTTCGTCTGCCAGAAGTGCCGCTGCATGATTATATCCGTTCTCCTGCGAGTATAAATTTAAGGTTTTTAATGTATCTTCATTAAATTTTTCTATGAATATACGCTTTTTTAATGATTCTCCCAAAGTGTTAAAAGTTAACGAACCTGAATCATCCGGCAGCTCATCATAATTCATATTTTTTCCAATTAGAATCAATCTTGTAAGCTCCAGAGAATCTACTTCAATTGTTGCTGTATCATTACGTTTATACGCTTTTGATTTATATAAATACGGCTTGTGTCTTCCACCCTTAACCGTTAAGGTAATTGTCTGCTCGGCATCGTTTACCTCCAAAATATATTCCGGCTGAGGTGTAATGCTGTCATTGATTTTGTTTTCTATATCCAGGCACGCATTGTTTGGATCAGATAAACCTTTTTTGTTTCCATCATCATCAACGCCAAACATAATCACACCGCCGTCGTAGTTCGCATAAGCGCTTACTGTTTTAAGAAAGGTATTTGTAATCGTTTCCTTATATTCCATGTTTTTCTTTTCTTTCATACATTACTGCCCTCCCTGATTTAATATGTACGTTTTCTATTATCATAATCAAAAACGGCCGTAAATGCAATCGTATTTTTTTACGACCGCATTTACAACCGTTTTTCTAGTTATAACCATTTACAATCATTTGTAGCCGCATTCTGTTTAACCTTTCACACAGCCCACAACAATACCTTTCACAAAGTATTTCTGGAAAAACGCATAAATACACAGAATTGGAAGAACACCAATTACCGCAATCGCCATACGAATACTTACGCTTGGAAGTTTGGATACATCCATCGCTGATGCCGCCGCACTCTGGCTACTGGTAGGGAACTGAATATTTGTAATAATCGTATTCAAAATCGCCTGAATACTATAAAGCTTTTCATCTGTAATATAATATAAGCTGTTCATCCAGTCATTCCAGTATCCCAGGACAACCATCAGAGGGATCGTTGCCATCATAGGTTTGGAGAGAGGCAAATTTCCAAACTGAACTTTCACATGTTTTTGCTTAAATCCCGTAACTGTTGTTCGTGCAAAAGTCTCTTTTCCAAAATCAAACAGAACGCCGCCTTCCACTTCTTCTTTTTTCCGGTACTCTACTGTTTCATATGCAAAGGTAAATACTTCCGGTATCTGTTCCTGATTTTTAAAGCATATTTCCCTGTTCTTATAAAGATTTTCTTTATACTCTATTCTTCTTTATTCGTGTTTTTTGCATTCAGCACCATCTGATGAAATCTGACAGCTCTCTCATGGCAATCTTTTAACAGTTCCATCTCTTCCTCATGAGACGCAAAGGATTGTCCATATTTTAATCCGATTTCAAAATCTGCCGGTAACTCTATAGGGGACTGTGCCACCCAATATGCAATCTTATTCCAATCCAGCACTCCGGTAAACGGTACTCTATGTACATCCGCAGCCCCCACTGCTCTTTCATCCCCCAGTTTTTCCGGCGGAACTGAATCCGTATCTTGTAGATGGGTTGCATACAGACGGTCATGATATTTTTCCAGCAACAGATAATAATTGTCCTGACTCATAATACTTGCATGACCGGAATCATAACACAAACCGATAAAATCTTCATCATATCTGTCAAATATTCTCTCATACTTATCAATCTGGTATTTCATCGGTGTAAACAACAGATTTTCCAAAGCTATTCTTACTCCTGCTACTTTTGCATAACTTTTTATTTCATCAAAGGACTTATATACCTGTCTGTAGTAATCCTCCATATCTCTTTTACTTTTTTCAAACATGGAAAACGGAAGCTGCATATGCAAAACCATCACATCTGCACCGATGTAAGTACACATATCAATTCTGTTTTTTAAAAGATCCACTCCTGCTGCTCTCAAATACTCATTTTTGCTGGTATAATCTTTTCTGCGGCCTCCTTCTGTTGCATGAATCGAATGTGCCTTCAGCCCGTAGTGCTCCAATACAGCTTTGGCCTGAAGCATCTCGCTCTTGCTATACATGTACTCTTCTGACCAGTCATGAATCCACTGGGTATGAGTAAAACCAGCCTCTGCCAGACAACGAATCTGATGTTCCATCTCTCCCCAGTCATGTAAATCATTGTTATAATCAGTATTTACCGATGTTTCCAACATATAACCTGCCTCCTTTTTCTATTGCTCCTATTCTGCATAAATATTCTTTCGATTTCTACCCCAGCATCTAATTGGAAGCACACAACAAATCACACCTGCAATCCCGCACAGACACCAGACAATTTCTGTTCCGCTCCAGCCAAACTGTTCTGTCAGCGCACCAAACAGCACACTTGCTACTGCGCTGCCAAGATGGGTGACGGCATTCAGTATTCCTGTTACAGTAGCCACCTTTCCTTCTTTTTGAAAGTGCATGGGCAATAAACTGATAAATAAAGTATTTACTCCCGTCATCATACTTGTTACAATCGCAAATACTGCCATACTTCCCGCCAACGAAAGCCCTGTCATCATCAAAAGGACTCCCAAAAAAGAGATACCAAAGAAAACAGCCGCTGTCAATGTTTCATTTTTAAAAAAAGAATTGTTTCCATAGCCCGCAAGATAAACTCCTGACAGATTCACAATCGGAATCACCATGGAAATAATAACCGAAAAAGAAGGACTGACGGAGAAAGTCTCCGTCAGATATGTGGGAATCCAGGTTGTCAGACCATCTTTCAGCAATCCATGAATAAAGGTCGCTGCAAGCATCCATAAAAGCCCGGAAGACAGTATAGAAATTCCAATATTATATTTTGCTTTTTTCAGACTTTCCGGCTGGTTTTTGCGGATCGGTATTTTAATTTTCTCAATCCGTCTTTCAATCATCGAAATCATGAGCATCCACATTAGTGCAACTGTAATCACCCAAATTCCCGCACTCCAGAAGCAATATTTCCAGTCACCGATTTTCATGATTACCGCATCCAGCAAGTAAGCCGCAAGCATTCCCGCCGGTGCAGTAAATGATAACATCAATATAATGTTTACTGATTGTTTTCCGTGAGTAAAATCTGTAACGATTTTTACCACCGGAGGCCAGATCATAGACTGCGCTACTCCGTTCATAAACCACAACAGCTGCATTCCAATTACACTGTCTACAAACGGAAAAAGCATATTTGACAGTGCTGTGCCTAAAAGTCCGGTCAATACCATCTTTTTGGCTGATATTCTGTCACCGAGAATTCCACAAGGAAACTGGAATAATCCATACGCCAGATAAAACGCTGCGGCAACACTCCCAAGCTGGGTTTTTCCCCATAATCCTGTCTGCGTCATTTCACTCATGCTGGCCGAAAAATTCAATCGGCCGAGATAGATAGAAAAGTACACGATCCAGCATACGATTCCCAGCATTGTTCCGCTGTTTAGCCTCAAATTTTTCTGTTTGTCAATATCTTCTGTCCTCTGCATAGTTCTATTCTATTTTCACACCTATTCCTGATTTGCCCAGTATTCATCCAACGCCTGCTGCGCAATTGCTGCTGCTTCATCCAGTGCTTCTTTTGCCGGCACATTTTCGATTTCAATAAGGTCACATGCATCTGCCAATGCCTGTTCTACTTTTCCTGTAGGGTCAATCCATTTCTTTCTTCCAATTTCAGCCTGTTTCAGAGGAATCAGCGCCTGAGGGTTTTTCTCCAAGAATTCTTTGTACTCCGGATCTTCTGCTACAGAGCTTCGAACAGGAACATATCCTGTCTGCATGGAAAAATTTTTTGTCCCCACTTTATTCAGATAGGTAAGCCATTTAAATGCTGCTTCTTTTTCTACATCCGGTGCTTTTTTAACAATAGCTGCTGCAATCGGGTCTACATATGGTTTTGCCGGATTATCATTGAAACCTGGCTGAACATGGGCTGCAATAATATTAAAATCTAAATCCCCCTGATCTCCACTGGATCCTACATAACCGCCTGCACGTCCCTGCATTACATCGTCAATTGTCTTATACCAGTATTCCCATCCGTCACCACCAAAATGGATTCCCATGATTTTTTCTTCATTGATCCACTGACGTGCAGATTCCAGCGCTTCTACGAATTCATCACTGTTAAAGGTAACTGTCTTCTCATCTTCACTTACGATTGACCCTCCATTACTGTAAGCCATATCTACTAGACAATCCATACCTGACATAGGCTCAAAACCGTAGAAATCCGGAACATCCTTATACACTTCTTGAAGCGTACGTGCAGCATCGGCAACATTCTGCCATGTAGCAAACACTTCATCAGGGTCCAGATTTGCCTCCTCGAACATGTCTTTGCGGTAATATATAACCTGTGTAGTACCCCATGTAGGCAGACTGTACACTTTTCCTTCTTCATCACGGCAATAATCTAAGAACGCAGGAATAATATCATCCTTATCAAACTCAGGATCAGCCGCAATATAATCATCCAGATACTGCACTACACCTTTCTTCGCAAAATTAGTAGCTGTAAAATGACTTGCCAGATAACATGCCGGAACCTCTCCCGATGCAATAGCTGCCTGCAGCATCTTATCTGTTTCATCATAACTAGACTGAACAACACCTTTTACAATTACTTCATTCTGTGACTCATTAAAACTGGCAATCGTTTTTTCCATGGTCTCTCCCATAGATCCTCCCAGTCCATACCAAAACTCAATTTCTACTGGTCCATTAGATCCTTCTTCACCTTTTGCTTGACCATCAGTTCCTCCACACCCAGCAGCAGATACCATAATAGCTGCTGCCAATGCCATCGCAATTTTTTGTTTCTTCATTTCTTTTTCCTCCTTTTTGGAATTTTATGTTATTTTTATTCCTTTACTGCAGTATCACTGGTAATTCCGTTCAAGATCCATCGCTGTCCGAAAAGGAACAAAAGTAACAATGGAAATACAATTACACAGCAGGCTGCCATAATGGTTCCCCATTTTAGTCCATACGCCCCCTCCGATGTAAAAAATGCCTGCAGACCCATACTTACCAAATATGTTTCTTTCTTATGCAGTAACAACGAAGGCCAAAGATAACTATTGTAACATCCCAGGAAAGAAAGCAGACCCAATGTCACAAAAGATGACGTTGACATAGGTGCAACTACCCACCATAAAATCTTCCAGTGTCCCGCTCCATCTATCCTTGCTGCCTCTACAATTCCGGGACTAATCTGAGAAAATGTAGTTCTCAGAAAGAAAATATTAAAAATACTTGCACAACTGGAAAATATATACCCTGCATGGCTGTTCATCAGTCCCATTTTTGACAAAATAACATACGACGGGACATAGGTTGTCGTTGCCGGCATGATGTATGTAACCATAATCAATGCAACCAAAAATTTCTTCCAGCGAAAGCGAATATGCGTCAACGCATATGCAAACATCGCTGAGTTAAGCAGAATAATAATTGTAATAATTATTGCCGTGTATGCACTATTCCACATATACCGAAAAAAGGTTCCATCTGCAAGGGCATCTGCATAGTTATTCCATTGTGCAACTGCCGGCAGTGCTTTCGGCGGCACTGCCCAGATCTCGTCCTTCGTTTTTATCGAATTAGTAAACATCCATAAAAACGGAAATGCAATAACAAAACTTACCAGCACCAGTATTGCATGGGTTAAACAGTTTTTTATCTTTTTATTTCTCAATGCCATCACCCCCTAATTATAAAATACTGTTTTCTTTGATACTTCCGTTTCAACCAGCGACAAAACAACGGTTATAATTACCAGCACAATTGCCACAGACGAAGCTTTTCCTGTATTGAAATTGCGAAAGGCTTCTTGATAATAGTAATAAAGCAATGTACGTGTAGCTCCGGCCGGTCCCCCCTGGGTCAGCACCTGAATCTGGTCGTAAGCCTGAAGTGAACTAATCGTAGACATAATAACCAAGAAGAATGTGGTAGGTGATATCATTGGAAGAGTAATCTTCCAGAATCTCCAGAATCCGTTGGCACCGTCAATTGAAGCTGCCTCCAAAAGGCTCTGCGGTACTTTTCGAATTGCTTCCATATAGAAAATCATTGTCCATCCAATGGATTTCCAGACCGTTACAATCAAAACACTCAGCATGGCTGTACTGCTGCTCTTGGTCCATTCACTCCCCGGAAGTCCCAGAAATTCCAAAAAAAAGTTTAGGATTCCAACTCGCGGTTCAAAAATCCAAGACCATACAACACTGACTGCAACCATCGGTGTGATATACGGTGCAAATATAACCGTACGATATATCCCTGTTCCTTTTCTTGCTCCATTCATCGCCAGTGCAACCAGAAGCCCCAAAATAATCGAAGGCACTGTACTTCCCACTGCAAATACAAGTGTGTTCCATAATATTTTTCCAAAGTTGGGATCTTTCAGCAGACTTATATAGTTTTTAATTCCCATAAAATTGATGTTTTCAGACATCATATCCCAATCTGTAAAACTCAGACCTCCTGACCACACAACCGGTATAATCCAGAATATAAGCAGAGGAATCATTGCAGGAAGAATAAATAGAAACCCTGCTATATTTTCCTTCCTCGAATAATGCTCTTTTACTTTTTGTCTTTTTTTCTGTATCATACTTTTACTCCCTTCCTCATCCTTTCGCCTGCGTTCTTAATTTTATGACTAAATTGTATCATCTGTACCATTCAATCTACATATCATTATTTGTTATTGGATATCCGTTTTTGTTTACTTCTCTAAATATCTTAATTTCCATAAAACACTTCTCATCATTTATGGAAATTAAAATTTCCGATAACGGAGAAGGGATGTCCCCCGAGCGACTGGCTGAAGTACGAAATTGTCTGGAAAACCCGTCAGCAAAATTGCCTGACTCCTCCAGCAGTACCTTTATCGGTCTGCAGAATATCTACAAACGTCTGAAACTTTTTTACAGCCAGAAGGCCCAGCTTATTATTGAAAGTAAGGAACACTGCGGAACTTCCATTGTCATCCGCATTCCTACAAACAGTTTAAAGGAGTGACAAACTATGTATAATATCTTGATAGTTGACGATGAATATTATATCTGTGAAGGTCTGAACAAAAAAATCAGTCTGCTCAATCTGCCTGACATAGGAGAAATTCGGACCTGTCTGAGCGGAGAAGCCGCCCTTGATATCTGTAAAACTTATAAACCACAGATTGTATTTACAGATATCAAGATGAACGGAATGGATGGAATCCGTCTCATCCATTCCCTGAGCCAAAAACTGCATCCGGTACAGTTTATCGTCCTCAGCGGATATGATGATTTTAACTATGTAAAAGGTGCTTTCCAAAACGGCGCTATTGACTACCTCTTAAAACCGATTATGAATGAAGATCTTTCCAGAATCCTTTCAACAGCTTTTTCTAACCTAAACAAGGATTCTCACATTCCCCATAAATTTCGGGGAAGTCTATTTCAGCTCTCTGCAGATTTCCTGCAAAAGCTGGCATTGATCCCTGCAGACACAGTTCCTCCTCAATCTTTTCTCTCTGTTCTGTCTGACGGAGGAATTGAGAAAAGTTGTTGTATCGCCATACTGGCTTTCCATTCGCCTCAGACCTATGACATCATGAACAGCCAGATTAATTTCATCTATGATACTTTCGAACATGTTTTATGTAATACGTTATCACCGTTTAAAATAGGTATTATCTGTCCTGCTGAAAATTATGAATACCTTAAATCTATTCTTTCCTCCGTTGTTCATAAAAATCCAAATGGCTGTGCCGCCAGCCTTATCGGGCCTGAATCTTTATCCCGGATTACAGGACTTTTCCAAAAAGCCGAAAAATATATTTGTTTTCGTCTTTCCAAAGGATATGGTCAGATTTTTACGGAAACTATGTCCATGAAAAAAAAGGGAATTTCTCAGAAACTGAAACATATGACCTCTCAGTTTATTGATTCCCCTTCTCTTTTTACCAACAATGTACAGCGCAAACTCTTTAACAAAGAGATTGAAAAGCTTCCTATCCCGGATTTGATTACATATTATCATTATTTCAATGAAATACTGGGAGCCTCCTTATCTGATTTGAATTTATCCGAATGGAATCATCGTTTTCCTTCCCTTTCTTCCTTTTCAGATTATGAAACTTTAGAGGCATATTTCAACAACAGAATAATGGAATATTCACAGAAGGTCTCTCTACAACCCCAACATTCGGGTTCTCTGGATCTGATCCGCAATTATGTAGATATTCACTATATGGAGAACCTGACGCTGGCCGATCTGGCTGATCGTTTTTTTATTAGTTACTCCCATCTTAGTAAATCGTTTCATGAAACTTTCCATATGTCCTTTCGGGATTATCTCCGTATGCTTCGGATGGAGCACGCATTGGCGCTTTTAAAAGATCCAAACCACTCCATCCAGCAGATAGCCGTCGATGTTGGATACGAAAATGCCTTTAACTTTTCTCGTGCCTTTAAAGCACAGTATGGTGTATCCCCTAACCATTTCCGTAATAATGGATAATATACTTTTCCTGCATTTTAAGAGCCTCAGATAAAAAATCTGAGGCTCTTTCCCTATTTGTTTCAATATTTTATTCCCGCTGCTCCGCAGCGTTACAAATTTGATCCCCCGTTGCTTGCATCGGAGTTTTGAATGCTAATCTATCTGCACAAACGGCATCTCTGTCATTCTTAGATTGGTACATCCATAAGGCTGTAACTGTATCATTTCCGGTTCTGCAATCGCTTTTGTCTCCTCCGGTGTACACTT
The DNA here is from genome assembly GCA_018374355.1 of Clostridiales bacterium. Lineage (GTDB taxonomy): Bacteria > Bacillota > Clostridia > Lachnospirales > Lachnospiraceae > Oliverpabstia. Next base: position 22,309 of record JAHAFI010000009.1, on the reverse strand, counting down.
ACATGTGCCATTCTCCTCTCTCCATGGAATCTTCACCATACGGGCAGCGATTTTTACAGGGGGATTCTTTGTTGAAAACGGATAACTTCCCACTTCTTCATGAATCACCTCAAAATATTCTGAAGCAAAACCGTAATTCCAATCTGAATCGGGAAGCATTTCATAATCACAATAGGGGTATTTTCTTTCTACACCATCCCGAATATATTCTATCCGTCTTACTTTTTCTGCAATGGGAAGTGAAAAAACCAGTGGGCCGCGCACCAATGCTTTTGTCTGATTGGGTCTGTCCACAAACTCCGCTTTGAATCCAAATCTGACAGGAATCCTCGTTTTACCTTCCCAGCGTTTATTCAAGCAAAAAAATTCTCCTGTTTTTACTTCTTTTTCATCCACCCATGCCTTCTGTGCAAATCCCGGGATTCTCACCAGAACTTCCATATCTGTCGGCTTGTCCGTCTCTATTTCTATTATTCCTTCATCCTTAAACGGATAATCTGTAACGATACGAACAGAAACCATACTGTTTTCTTTTCTCATTGTCACATTAACCGGAACCATGGAATTAATTGCAATCCCTTTCTCCCCCTTCATAATTGCCGATAAGACAAATTTAGGCCATGCCTGATTGAAATTAGCGGTACAGCAGCCAAAATGCGGTTCCAATCCAAACATATGGGCTTCCCCGTTATTGGAGTTAAACGGTACAAATTCTTCCGGGATTTTTGCCGCAGAGATTTGATTGGTAAGCTGTACATACTGATGTGCCCACATATCTGTTGTTGTGGTTGCAGGCATTCCGTTAAATGCCAACTTTTCCAAGAGATCTCCCCAAAAACAGTTTCCGCTGATCGACAGCAAAATTTCATAAGAATACATTGCTTCTGCTATACTGCAGCATTCACTGCCCTGAATCGGCTGATTGCCGGAAAAACATTCATCTCCGGTGAAATGGCCAATCACCATACTATTGTGTTTCATAATCGTCTGATACATATGCATTGCAAATTCATCAGGTTTTTCATCTGTAATACGGGACATAAGCGCTCTGGATTTTAATGCCATCGCTGCATTTACTACATGATTTATCTGCGTCCAGTATTTTTTTAATTCCGGACGTTCAAATTCAAACCGCTCATAAATTTTCTGAAAATCCATTCCCTCCGCTTCAAGCAGTGTAACTAACTCCAATATCCACGGCTCAGGCCTCCTCTTATACAGCCAAAAAAGCGGAATCAGACATTCATACCATCGGGTAGCTGCCCAGTTAAAAATCGTATTGACAGAGATGTGTTTCAGCAACTGACGCATCGCCCGATATACCGCATCTTCAATCCGGTTATCCTGCGTACACTCATAATATAGAACCAAAACCTTCCCGATCAAAAAAACAGGCCAAACATCATACCTACTCCGTTCATCTTTTTCACACGGACAAATCCACCCGTCTTCTTCCTGTCTGTCCAAAATTGCATCTATAAATTTTTTGGCACGGCTTTTCATATTTTCATCATCAAGTAAAAATGCAAGAGGAATAAATCCATCCAGCCAATAAGGTACTCTTTCCCACCCTTCCTTATCGCCTCCAATCCATTTACTCTCTCTAATATCCGGCCAGATCAGATCCAGATGACCAGACAATCCTTCTGCTTGAATTTGAAGCTGTCTTTTCAGCCACCCCTCAGGTTTAAGCTCATTCGTCGTAAAAAAGGAAAACTTAGGTTCTTTCATATACCATCCTCCTGTAATCTCATGCCAAAATTCTCTTCGCCGATTCCTCCATAAACTGCTTACTATACAACTGATGATAATACCCCTTCTGTCTCAGCAGCTCCTTATGCGTCCCCTTCTCAATAATCTTTCCATCCTTCACCACCAAGATCACATCGGCGCTTCGGATCGTGGAAAGTCTGTGAGCGATCAGGAAAGATGTCCTTCCTTTCAAAAGCTTCTGGGTGGCATCCTGAATCAGTTTCTCCGTCTGGGTATCGATGGATGAAGTAGCCTCATCCAGCACGAAAATCCGCGGGTCTGCCAGAACTGCCCTCGCAAAAGAAATAAGCTGTTTCTCTCCGGTAGAAAGCCTGTCACCACCTTCTCCTACATCGCTTTCGTAACCCTTTTCCAGCTTTGCCACCACCTGATCTGCAGATACAGCCTTTGCAGCCGCTATAACCTGCTCATCTGTGGCATCCAGATTGCCGTAGCGGATGTTATCCATAACCGTACCGGAAAACAAATGGGGATTCTGAAGCACATAGCCGATATTGCTGTGCAGCCACAACTGGCTCCTCTCCCTGTAGTCCTTTCCGTCGATCAGAATCTGTCCTTTGGTCGGTTCAAAGAACCGGCAGGCCAGATTTACCAGCGTACTCTTTCCGGCGCCCGTTTCTCCAACAATTGCAACCGTAGTTCCCGCCGGAATCTTCAGACTGAAATGACTGAGCACCTCCTCATTCCCGTCCGGATACTGAAAGGACACATCCCGAAACTCAATATCTCCCCGCAGTTCTTCCCAGTTTTCCTTTTTCGGAAAGAAGGCGTCACCGTATTTTTCCGTAACCTCCGGACGGTCTACGATCTGAGGCTCCTGCTCTAAAAGCCCGGTCACACGCTCAATGTTCGCCTGTGCCGAAATCACCTCTGCAATATTTCTTGCAAGCTGCTGGATAGGCTCAAAAATACCCACTGCATAGGACGAAAATGCAGACAGCATTCCGATCAGCATCAGATCGTCCAGAACCATTTTTCCGCCCCTTACCAAAACAATCGCCGTAGCCAGCGAGCTGAAAAACAGTACCAGCGGCAGATAAATTGCAGACAGTCTGGCTGCCCGCACCCCTGCCACTCTCATTTCCTGCGTGATTTCCCGGAAACCTTCCGCATTTTTTTCCTCGATCACCAGAGTCTTTGAGGTCTTTGCTCCCATAATTCCCTCATTGTAAGCGCTGGTAATCTTTGAGTTGATTTTTCTCACTTTCCGGTTCCATTTGAGAATCCGGTTCTGGAAATAAACGGTCAGAAGAGCAATTGCCGGAACAATCAGCATGACAATCAACGCCAGCTTCCAGTTCAGCATCAGCATAGCAACAAATACTCCCGCTACATAACCGAAAGCCCACAGCATATCCATGACATTCCAAGCCATCAGCCCGGCTATTCTGTTGGTATCATTCATTACTCTGGCCAGAATATAGCCCACCGGCGTCACATTATAATACGAAAATGACAACGTCTGTAAATGGACAAAACAGGCTCTCTTCATATCCCGTCCCATCCACATCTCAATCCTCATGCTTCCCTGCGCAAAAACCCGCACACTGAGCATCTGTAAAATAACCACTGCTGCATAAACGGCAACAAACATCACCATTCCTTCTGTCGTATCCTTCTCAATAAAATTATCAATCGCATACTTCTGGAACAGCGGCATCACAATATCCCCCAGCGAGCAGACGATGTTAAAAATAATAACAACGGCCACTACCTTTTTATAGGGTTTTAAGAACGGTAAAATCTTTTTCCAGATTTTTATATCAAAGGATTTGGTATATTCCTGTTCTTCATAAGCCATCAGCATTCACCTTCCTTCTGTCCATCGCTGCTTTCAAACAGCTCTTTTCTGTCCTCACTGTTCATCTGAATTTCATAAATCGAACGGTAAATTCCCTCTTGATGAATCAGTTCCTCGTGTGTTCCCATCTGCGCCACCTTTCCGTCATCCAGCACCAGAATGCAGTCCGCCTGCATCAGTGTGGTAATCCGGTGGGAAATTAAAATCACCGTTGCCTTTCCCATTTCTTCCTGCAGGGCTTCCCTGATTTTTGCATCGGTCTCCGCATCCACCGCAGACAGGGAATCGTCAAATACCATGATCGGCGCTTTCTGCATCAGCATCCGGGCAATGGCCACTCTCTGCTTCTGTCCGCCGGACAATGTCACACCCCGCTCACCCACAATGGTTTCATACCCATGATGGAAGCTTCTGATTGCATCGTCCACACAGGCAATCCTTGCAGCCGCATAAATTTCTTCCTCATTCTTTTCCATTTGGGTAATGGCAATATTTTCCCCGATTTCTCTGGAGAATAAAAACGGTTCCTGCAAAACCATTCCGATATTTTTTCTCAGATATCCTCTGTCAATCTCTGCAATGTCTACGCCTCCGATGGTAATCCGACCGGAATCCTCCGGAAGATCATAGAGCCGGTTCAAAAGATGCACCAGTGTGGATTTTCCGCTTCCTGTGCCACCCAGAATCGCAAAGGTCTTCCCTGCCGGAATGGTAAAATCCACATCCTTCAGCACCGGATATCCTGTGCCGTAAGAAAAATTGATATGCTCGAACCGGATATCCTGATTCATGGAAGGCTCTGCCCCGGATTCGGGATTCTGCTCTTCTTCTGCATCCAGAATATAGGCCACTCGCTCAATGGATACTCCTGCTTTACTCATATCCGAAAGGATACGCCCCAGACTTCTCACCGGCCAGATCAGCGTTGCATTGTAGGACACGAACGCCATAAATTCACCCAGCGTAATTCCTCCGTTTACAGCCGTTACAACGCCCGCACAGATTACCGCCAGCACCTGAAATCCGGTCATCAGATCACCCAATCCCCAGTAAATACACATGAGATTTCCCAGCTTGATCCAAAGATTGGAGAATTTCTCATTTTTTACATCAAATCGGTCAATTTCAAATTTCTCTTTACCGAAGGCCCGGACAACCCGCACCCCTGTCAGATTCTCCTGCACCACGCTGGAAAGTTCACCCTCCGCCTCGTCTGCCACCTGAAATTTTTTCGCAATCTTACTGTAAAAGATTCCTGAATACCCGATGACAATGGGAATGAACACAAAGGCTACCAGCGTAATCTTCACATTCATAGAGAACATGATCCCCATATACAGTACGATCAGAAATGTGATACGAAATACCTCCACCATCTGATTACATACAAAATTTTTTACTACCTCCACATCGGAAGTACACCGCTGGATGATTTCTCCTGTCTGGTGCTTTACATGCCATGAAAACGGCAGTCTCTGGATATGTTCATAGAGCTGGTCACGGATGTTTTTCACAAAGCTTTCCGATCCCTTTGCCATTTCCATTTTACTTACATAGTTGCATATCCCGGACAATATGGAGGATATGATAATTGCTCCTCCTGCCAGAAATAATGCCTGCCATCCGCTGTTTCTGATGCTTTCCAGATGGAGAAATTCCACCAGCCAAGCGGGAAGATTCCATTTTTCCCCGCCGATTACAGAATCCACCGATATCCGGACAATCTGCGGTGTCAGTGAATTAAACACCGTGTGCAGCATGGAAAATATAAATACCAGCACAAACATATGCAGATTTCCTTTCAGAAACCGGGAGATTACCTGTAGTTTTCCTGTTTTCTTTTTTTTCATTTTGTCCCTCCTCGTTGATGATTTGCCTGTTTTTCTGCCTGACGGAAACTCTATATCAAAACGCTCCTCCGTTATCCCGGCAGAGCTGTTTTTCCGGTTTAATGCCGAAAAAAAAACGCCTCCGGTTTACCCAGAAGCGCATTTTAAACTCTCTATCCTTTTATTTTCTGCATTACTTCAATTACAAACCTCACGCTTATAATTTTCCGTAAAATCAGCTATAGGGACAGGCAAAATGTCTGCTGAATTTCCATTCTTCCATCAACGGTATTTAATTTGATTGTTGTATTCATGATTGTTGTCATTCTGCCTGCCTCCTTTCTTTTATTTTTCGTGTTCTGATAAGTATAGCTCCGGTAAAATGCAAAGTCAAGGTTTTCATGTAAGATTTTTACATTTATTGTGACTATTTTATCACTGTTCGACCTTTCATAACCGAGATACCTATGTACAATCCTCCTATCATACAGGTGTACATCTGCATGGGACGACCATTCCTTTTGGAATTTGGACATAATTGATAAAATCCACCTGTTATAGTCCAAATATCCGTTCCCATTTGAAACGTAAAGCTGTAAAATATACCTGTTTGGACATATACAGTGTATTTCAACTGCTGTTGTCCAATATTTCAAGAAAATCATGGACGTAGGAAGTTATATTGCACTTCTCACGTCCAAATCACCTGTGGAATTTCAGTTATTGAACTGGATGACCATCATAAATTGGACATGAATGTCCTAATTCAGCCTCCTATGTCCAAAAGGACAGATTCTGTTTCTATGCGAAACCTCCCGGTAAGTATGAATGTTCGGTCTGTCCCCCCCCCCTCCCGCAGGTTCGGATTATCCACAAAAACCTACTGAATTTCCTTCTGTTTTCCACACTATTTCAGAGTATTTTCCACTTATCCAATTATCTTTTTTCTTCATTATAAACCAGAAAGCATATCTTATCACTTAACTTTTTAATCTGCATCTTAAATTTCAAAAACCTCTTTTTCAATGTAAATTTTTACCATTTCTTTTTGCGGTTATTTGATGTAAAATAAGATGTATACGGATTTCATTCTTTTTTAATCGAATTTATTATTCAATCCCTTTATTTTTACATAGAAGAGGAACTCTTAATGAAAAACCATATCAAACATTGGTATAATAATATTTCTTTATATAAAAAAATAATTCTTGTTGTATTGCTGCCTTATATCATTGTAGCAGTTGTCCTTGGGTGCGCTATCGGATATCTTATTCAAAGCTACAATAAAGAATTATACACTCAGACAGCCCGTTGCATGGATATTGTTTCTTCTTCTATTTCCAACCATTTGTCACAGATAGAGGAACTTTCTCTGAGTATCATGAGTGATCCACTGATTCAGGATTCCCTGTATCAACTCGATCAGAATTCCGATGATATCAATGCAGCCCACCATTACAGAGAACTTTACAGTAAGCTTTATACTTATATGTACCGGTATAAACATGTCAAATCCATCAATATCGTTTTAAACAATGGATATCATATCTGTTCCGGTATCAGCACAGACATTGACAGTTTTGACATAGACACCATCAGCCAGACATTGTCCAACGAAGCCCGGCAGCCTTTATGGTTTGGAGAACGTTCTGCCGGAAATTCTGTTATGTGCGCACGGGAATTTAAACGTCTGAAATATGTGAAGCTGAATAAAATGGCTGGTTTATATATTATTCTGGATATGGATGCCCTCATCCTTGATATTTTAAACAGACATGACTATCCTGTAGAGTCAAAGGATTTTATTCTTTTGGACAAAAATGTTCCTATTTATCCAGAATTAGCCGATCAAAAACAATACGATCAGATGTCCCGTAATACCAAATATCAAATAGCCACTATTAATGGTGAGAAAAGCTTCCTGATTTCCGGAACTATTGCCCGAACAGGCTGGCACTATCTTTATCGCCATAGTTATACACAGCTTTTCCGAAACATTCGTATACTTAATACGCTGATTATTGTTATCAGTGTTCTCTCCGTGTTTTTCTGTATTCTGGCCTGTGTCTGGATGATCAGGAAGATGCTTCATCATCTGGATTTTTTGATGGATAAAATACGCTGTTTTGGTCAAAAGCTCTCTGTTCCTGATTCTTTTGCTTCTGTCTCCTATCAGGATAGAAATGATGAGATTGCACAGCTTCACAAAACCTTTGATGAAATGATGCAAAATGTCCATACCCTTCGCGATGAAAATTATACCAAACAGATACATCTGCGGGATACTCAGCTCAAGATGCTCCAACAACAGGTCAATCCTCATTTTCTGTACAATACACTGGATACAATTAACTGGATTGCTCTGCAAAAATATCGTGCCGACGATATCTCAGATATGGTACAGGCGCTTGGAACTTTATTCCGTACATCTATTACAGAAATGAGAGATCTGCTTCCACTGGAAGAAGAATTGAAAGTTTTGGACAATTATCTGCTGATACAGAAAATCCGTTTTCATGACCGTCTGGATTTCCATCTGGACATTCCGCAAAATATCAGTCATATTCTTGTTCCTAAGTTATGCATTCAGCCTCTCGTAGAAAATGCTATCAAATATGCACTTGAAAATTCAGATGATCTTTGCCTGATCACAGTAACCGTTGTTGACTGTAAAGATACCTACAATATCGAAGTTGCAAACAGCGGCTCCATGTTTGAAAATGACTTATTAAACAAACTGGATCAGAAAATCATTATACCGGAAGGCTCCGGCATCGGCTTAATTAATATCCGTTCCCGACTGCAGCTTCTGTATGATACCAATTATAAGCTGGAATTTTTCAACAAAAATGGTATGGCCATCGTTTCATTAACCATACCTCACACAAGAAAGGAAACTATATCATATGTTGAATCTAATCATTGCTGACGATGAACAAATTATCCGCAGCGCCTTATCTGAAATGATTGATTATGCTTCTCTCGGATACCATCTGGTCGGCTGTGCAAAAAATGGTATGGAAGCTCTTAATCTGATTATGGATTATAATCCTGATGTTGTTATTTCTGATATAAAAATGCCGATTTTAGACGGACTTGCACTTATTGAGCAAGCCAGTAAACTGGATTCCCACCCCGAATTTATTATTTTATCCGGTTACGGTGAATTTGAATATGCAAAAAAAGCTATGCAATACGGAATCAAACATTATTTACTCAAACCGACCAACCGTAATGAGTTGATTTCTGCTTTGATATCTATTCGTACCGAATATGAAAAACACCCAATATCACAAAATCTCACTGCGAATACACAGACCAGTTTTTCTACTCCGGGAGAATCCTTAGTCCGTAAGTGTAAACTTTATGTTGAACATCATTTTTCATCCGAAACGCTTTCCCTAAAATGGCTGGCTCAAAATTACTGTTATGTAAGCATTGGCTATCTCAGCAAACAATTTGTTAAATCGGAAGGGATTCGTTTCTCTGATTATCTAAATCAACTGCGTGTCCATAAGGCGAAAGAATATATTCTTTATCAAGGTGAACACAATATTAAAAATATTGCTGCTCAGGTTGGGTTTGCTTCTAATCCACAATATTTTGGACAGGTGTTTAAAAAGTATGAAGGAATCACTCCTTCTGAATATATTTTAACGCTTTCCAAAAGCACCAGAGAAACCTCATAAGACTATGTTCTTTTGGCTGCTTTTCATTATATCTATTCATAAAAACTCCGGTACTCTTTCATTTTTCAAGAATACCGGAGTTCCTATACTCCATCAAAAACAATATGCGTCCTTTATTTTCTATTAATCCATGCTCCATTGGTAAAGTCAGGAATTGCCACAGGATGACCTCCCATTGCTATGGATTCCTCACAAAGAACGGAAATACACATCCATGATGCCATATCATATACGTCAAGAGGCGCCTCCGTCTCATTTCTTACACAATCCACAAAATCACAGAACACCAGCCAGTCCATACCGCCATGACCATTTTTTACTCCCTGCTCTATGTATTCCTTCCATGCAGGATGCTCATATTTTTCACGGTATTCTTCTATATTGCCCCAATGTTTTTTCCAATCAGAATGATCTTCTGCGTGTTTTTCCCCATCAATAAAAATGGACTGGTTGCCTTCAAAATACATTCCTTTTGTTCCCTGTACCGTAAACCCTCTGGAATAATATCGCGGAAGCGTGGTATCCAGTGTAAGCAGTATTGTCTCGCCGTTTGCGCAGGTAATAATCGTATTCACAATATCTCCCTGATTAAATTGTGTCTGTAAAAGTGTTTCGTCATCATTTTTCTGTGCTCTAATATATTCCTTCATCCCTTCTGCCTTAGACGCAACACTGGTGAGTGTAAGCATACGGTTTCCACGGTTAATATTAAGAAGTTTTGCAATTGGACCTAACTCGTGAGTCGGGTAATTTTCTGTATTTCTATGAATATAGTTATTCAGACGGTAATGCCTGTTTTCTTTTCCAAATGCTATCTGGTTACGAAGATCATGGTGATATCCGCCTTCACAATGAACGATCTTTCCCAGTACCCCCTGATCAGCCATATTGGCAATCATCATCTCATCCCGTCCATAAACACAGTTTTCCAGCATCATTACCGGGACTCCCGTTCTTTCATAGGCTTCCACCAGTTTCCAGCATTCCCGTAAAGAATACGATCCTCCTACCTCACTGGCTACATATTTTCCGGCTTCCATAGCCTCCACACAAATATCAATATGGTGTTCCCATGAAGTACACAAAACCACTGCATCGACCTCAGGCATCTGCAGAATTTCTTTATAGTTTGCAGTCAACAGCGGTCTTTTTCTTCCGCATTCCTCCACAATATCTGCTGCTTCTTTACAGCGATCCTCGTAAGCATCGCAAACCACAGTAATTTCAACCTGAGGGTGATGTATAAACACATCTTTTAATAATCCCTGTCCTCTCCGTCCAAATCCTGCAATACCGATATTAATTTTATCCTTCATCTTGTCTCTCTCCTGTAATGCCAAGCCTTAATATATTGATTATACGGGCTTTTCTTCGCTGACTTTTTCAAATACTGTTTCATGTTATATGAAGCTCTTTCATCTTTGCATGTGCCATGCGATCCAACGCATCAACTTCTCTTTTAAAGTTTTTTGTCATTCCCTGTGCATCTTTGACACGGCTGAACATTGTAATGGGAATTCCTTCATTGGCCCTCAAATGGTACTTCGCATTTACCGGATAATATTGACGTTCTATCAGGGAGGCCACTGTCAGAAATTCCGATACATTGTCTGCGTTCTCCTCTTGATAGTGCTCGCATAGCCAAGTATACAGCTTAGGATGAAAATTATTCATCACCCCGCAGAATCCTGCTGCTCCAGCTCTCATAGAATCCAGCAATGTTGTGACATTCGCATTATATAATTTCAAATTTGTGTTTTTTAAACACTTTAGTTTTTCTTCAATCTGGTTTAAATCACAGCATGTATCTTTCAGAAAATAAAATCTTCCTGTCTCTGCGCACCAGCGAATCATCTGATTGGAAAGAAGTCTCTTATATGGGTAAGGACATTCATAAAAGCCAAGAGGGATATCTGTTTCGAACAAATCTAATAATTTTTTACAATTTTCTATCCAGATATCATCATTTTCGTCCTCTGCTGCGAGGCGATTTGTTATCAGAATCACCGCATCCACTCCTGTTTTTGCCAAACTATTTAGTTCTTTCGCCTGTTCTTCCAATGAATCAGAGATATGACCGGATGCAATCACAGGAACTCTTCCCGCGGAAAACTCTACCGTCTTTTCAGCGAGTTTTATTCTTTCTTCCAACGAAAGATGAAACATTTCGCTGGACTGACATACAGCGAACAACCCGGAAACGTCATTCATTATATACCAATCCACCAGCGCTTTAAGTCCACTATAGTCTACTTTATTATCTGTGGTATACGGAGTCAGCATAACTGGCCACGATCCACCGGGAAACTCATTTTTCATTTTCTTTTATCCTTCAGGCTTCTTCAAGCATAGATGCAGAATCTCTATCAAGAAACAGCTCCCAAGCCTTATGTTCCCGCAGTTTTGTTGCCGGAATCAGATTGGTTACTTCTGCCGTTTCCAATGTTTTCTTTACCGCCTGTGCTTTTACCGTATGCGGAACAACCGAAACAATATGTTCACACTGCATGATCTGCCATATGGTTGCGCTTAACGCATATTCCGGAACATCCGTAACTGTCGGGAACCATCCTTCCCCAACCTGCTGATTTCTACATTTTTCATCCAGTTTTACTACATGATAACTTGCTGTCGTCTCAAAATCTGCCGGCGGATCGTTAAAAGCGATGTGTCCGTTTTCACCGATTCCGATAATACCTACATCAATTTTATCTTTAAGGATTTCTTCTGTTATCTCTGTAATTGTTTTCTCAACATCTTCATCCACATTCAAATAATGCATTGTTGCTCCCGGAATGAAATTGACAAAGCGTTCTTTCAGATATTTACGAAAACTTGCTTTATGTGTAATCGGAAGTCCGATATACTCATCCAGATGGAATATTTCAACCTGATTCCATGGTATTTCTTTTTTCACCAGTGCTTCGAAATACTCAAACTGAGACTGCCCCGTAGAAACCAGAATTCTGGCATGTCCCTTCTCTTCTACTGCTGCTCTGATTAATTCTGCCACGCGCTCCGCTGCTTTTTCTCCCATTTCAACTGCATTTTCAGATATTGTTAATTTCATATTTTTTTCCTTTCTTTCTATAATTTTATCCTCTGTATACAACTTTTCCTCCGGTAATCGTGTATGCAACTTCGATATTTTCGTCAAACACTACCAGATCTGCATCCTTTCCTGCCGCAAGAACTCCTTTTGAATTTGCTCCAACCAGTCTTGCAGGATTTACCGTTGCCATCTGTACAGCTTCTGTCAGAGGAACCCCCGCTAATGTAACCATTGTTCTGACTGCCCGCGACATTGTCGCAACACTTCCGGCAAATGCCTTTCGATTCATAAGTTTCATAACGCCGTCTTCCAAAATTATTTTTACACCGTTCTGCTGTACAAAAATATCTCCCTCCTGTCCGCCTCCTGCTGACTGTGCCAAGCCATCTGTAATTAAGATAATTTTATCGGCCCCCTTGCATTTATAAATCAGCTTCAAAAGGGATGGCGGAAGATGTCTTCCATCTGCAATAACCTGTGTTGTCAGAGAATCCGCATACAATCCGGCCTCCACAACACCCGCCACGCGAAACGGACCAACCCGGTGCATCATGGAACATCCTGAATAAATGTGTGTTACATCATGATACCCATGCTCCACAGCATCCATTACCTGCTCATATGTTGCATTAGAATGTGCAATGGATGGGGCTATCCCACGTTTTGTAAGTTCCATTCCAAGTTTTAACCCTCCCGGAAGTTCCGGTGCAGCACCCATGATTCGGATTCCATCCCAATAATCTAAAAGTTCCTGCACTGTATCTTCTTCCGGTTTTATAAGACTTCCCGGCTCCTGTGCTCCCGCCTGTTCCGGAGCCAGAAACGGTCCTTCCAAATGAATTCCCAGAATATTACAGTCTTTACTCTGTTTTTTTGCTCTCCGCACAGCATCCATTGCTGCTTTCAACTGTGGAATCGGTGTTGCCAGCGTTGTCGGAACAATGGAAGTTGTTCCGTATCTGCTGTGTGCGGAACACATCTTTACAATTTCATCTGCATCACAGCTCATGACCTCATGACCGCCTCCGCCGTGCACATGAACATCTATAAAACCGGGAGAGATATAATTTCCTTTTACATCGATTATTTCATCCGCCAGTGATTCCTTAATTTCATCCGGGTGTCTTATATACTCTATCAGCCCATCAGAAATCAGTACCTCTCCTGCTGTTATCTGACGATATGGCGTAATCAACCTGCCATTTTTCAGTAATAATTTCATACCTTATTCTCCCCTGTTGGAATAATATTCTGTTTTTCCGCTGTTTTATCAAGAATCAATGTCTCATAACAGCTTGCGAGAACATCTTCCATTGTGATGCAAACTTTTTCCCCTGCAATGCGTTTCAGGAAATCAGACGTTTCATTCAGCTTTACATCCTCCAACTCATATTTTTTTGTTCCATTTACAGGAGAAAATACGATTAGTTCCTCTTCCCTTGTAATCGGATCTCCTAAAACACGCGCCTCCGCATATCCCTTAGTCCCCAGACAGAAGATTCTAAGATCGCCCCAATTCCAGTGAGCATCCGGAATATGCCAATCCACACGCTGATATCCTGAAACACCGTTTTCTGTTATAAGATTTGCAGACGCAAAATCATAAAAATCCTTTTTCTCTTCGAGAATCGATTTTGTCATGACTGCATAATGCCGCACAATCTTTTGTCCCCCGGTAAACCACCTGAACAAGTCCACCCCATGAGAAAACAGATCCACTGCAATTCCTCCGCTTTCCTCCTTGCTAAAGTGCCAGCTCGGACGTTTATCCGGTGTGAGCTTATGGGGATTAAACATCTCAATATTGACTAAATCACCAATTTCACCACGCTCCAGAAGCTCTTTCAGTTTCCAAACACTTTTTTCAAAACGAACCGTATACATCAGTCCAATTTCAATCCCGCTTCTGGATGCTTTAACCAACCGCTCATAATCACCTTCATTTACCACAAGCGGCTTATCACTCATCACATGAACCTTATGCTCCGCACACATCTCAACAACATCGATTCTTAGGTAATTTGGTGCAAAGCAGCCAATAATATCAACTCCTGCGTCAAACAGGTCTTCTTCTGTTTCAAATACTCTTACATGATATTCCTGAACCAGCTTCTTCGTATTTTCCTGTCCATCCGCTACAATTCCCACAAATTCACAGTTTTCTTCCATCATGTGTTCGACGAATGTAAATACATGGCCGTGATTTGCTCCGATAATTCCAAATTTCATAAGCACCTCCTGTACTTCCCGATATATTTCATATCTTCTGGAAATTCTTAAAACATTTTCTTTTATTTTTCAAAAAACATTTTCTTTCCACCTTTTTTGGAGGATTCATACATGGCGCAAATAATCTCAACTGCTTTCCTTCCCTCTTCTAATCCGATCAAAACCTCTTCCTTGCCCATAATTGCATTGGCAAGATTTCGGATCAATGCCGCATGTCCTTCAGCTCCAATTGCAGCCGGGTTTCTTCCATCGACTGCATCCCTTGCCCCTCCAAGAAGTTTTCCTTCCGGACATTCTTCTGTATACAATATGACATTTTCATTTTCAAACACTATTCTTCCGTTTTCACACATTAGTTCTGCTTTAATCTCCACTGGCGGATTTGCCAGCGTTGTTGCTTGATAAGTTCCCACTGCTCCATTATGGAAGGTCATGATGGAAAAGGAAGTATCCTCTACAGGAATCTCCCGGGCCTGTGTAAAGGTACTTGCCATCAGCGAAGCTGCTCCATCATTCAGGTAGCATAAAATATCCAGAATATGAATTCCCTGATTCATGGTACAACCGCCGCCATCAATTTCCCATGTTCCTCTCCACCCGGCGCTCCTGTAATATTCCGGACTTCTGTACTGTTTATAATATGCATTACTTACAAGCACACGCCCCATAGTTCCGTTCTTTATCAATTCTCTGGCTTTCTGGATTCCCGCATAAGTACGGTACTGGAATACTGCCGCCGCTTTCAAATTTGTTCCTCGGAATGCTTCAATCATTTGATCTACTTTTTCCGTAGTAATATCCAAAGGTTTTTCGCTCAGGATATTTTTTCCATGTCGGGCACATGCAATAGCATGTTCCGCATGATATCCGCTGGGCGTACAAATACTGACCATATCAATCGCCGGATCTTTCAGCATCTCTTCCATATCGGTATAAATCTTCTCTGCACCATACTGTTTTTGATATTCCTGAGCTTTTTCAGGTATTATGTCGCAGACAGCGTATAATTCTACCAAATTTGAATTGGAAAGAATTGCTTTTGCATGTGTATTCCCAATCACACCGCATCCAAGGATTGCGGCCTGTAATTTTCCATTTCTCATACTGCACCTCCACTACTATATTTTTTTCAGCCCTTAATTCCCGTAGATGCAATTCCTTCTACCAGATATTTCTGCATTGTCAGGAAAATCAAGAAAATAGGAATCAGCGATAAAGTTCCCATAGCAAACATTGCTCCGTAGTCCGAACTGGAAGTTGGGTCTGCAAACATTTTTAAAGCATATGTAACTGTATATTTCGTCGGATCATTCAGATATAACAATGCCCCCATAAAATCATCCCATTTCCACATAAAGGAAAAAATTGCGCTTGTAACTAATGACGGTTTGATCAACGGAAGAATAATTCTAAAAAAAATACCGTATACGGAACATCCATCAATTCTTGCCGCTTCATCCAGATCCATTGGTATTCCCTTAATAAACTGCATATTCAGGAAAATAAAGAATCCCATACCAAAATATGACGGCACAATCATAGGTAAAAATGTATTTACCCAACCAATTTTATTGAATATAATATACTGAGGAATCATGATAATCTGAAACGGCACCATCATGGATAACAGCATACAGGAAAACCAAAATCCTTTCAGTTTGAAATTCAAACGTGCAAATCCATATGCAATCACTGCCGAGGATGCCACTGCTCCAATTGTTGCAAAAATACAGACAATAAATGAATTTTTAAAAAACATACTGAAACTGTAGCCTGCAAATCCTTTCCATCCATTCTGATAATTATCCAGAGTAAACTCCGAAGGAATCAACTGCATCGCTGTCTGAAAGATTGTATTTGTCGGTTTTAAAGAACTCATCACCATCCAAATCAGTGGATATAACATTACTACTGCAATAACAAAGGTAACGATATGGTAGATGACTGTCACTGTATGTTGTTTTACTCTATATTTTGATACTCTGCTCTTTTCCATCTCTAACTATCACCCCTCTGCCTCATAATAAACCCAGTATTTCTGCGTTTTAAAAAGAATCAACGTTAATATACTGATAACCAGAATCATAAACCATGCCATTGCACATCCGTATCCCAGTTTGCTGTATGTAAAAGAATTCTGATACATATAGACTGCATAAAATAATGTTGAATCTCTCGGTTTACCCTGAGTGATCAGATAACTTTGTGTAAATGCCATAAATCCGCTGATTAACTGATTGATCGTATTAAAGAAAATGGTAGGCGTCAGCATCGGAAGCGTAATCTTAAAGAAACGCTGCGTCCAACTCGCTCCGTCCACAATTGCCGACTCATAAAGCATTCTCGGAATCTGTTTCAGTCCTGACAGGAAAATCAGCATAGACGAACCAAACTGCCAAACCGCCAATAAGATTAATGTCCAGATTGCGGTATTCGAATTTCCGAACCATACAATATCAGCCTCAAACCCAAGTGCGCGTAAAAAAAGATTTACTACTCCATCACTGGCAAACATTTTTTTCCAGAGGATTGCCACTGCGACACTTGATCCGATAATTGATGGTAAATAATAGACTGCTCTGTAAAAGCCGGACAATTTTGTGCTTCTCACTAACAGAAGTGCAATAATCAGCGCCATTAACAGTCTTAAAGGAACTGAAAGGAACACAAACTTCATTGTAACGCCAAAAACTTTCCAAAACTTCCCATCCTGAGTAAACATTGTAATGTAATTTTCAAGTCCTATAAACGTTGGACTCTCCAAAATATCATATCGTGTAAAGGAAAAGAAGAAAGACATCACCATCGGAAGCGCAATAAAACAAACAAAACCTATAATAAATGGGCTGATAAAAAGATACCCCGACAGATTTTGTGAACCAAGCTGATGCTTTCTTCCACCTTTCGTCTTTTTCTGTTTTTTCATATTTACCTCTTATTGCAGAGGATACAGGAATAACCCTGTATCCTCCTTAAATTTCATATTATTTTGCAGCTTCATCCAGAATTTTCTTACCCTGACTGAGCATCTCTTCGGTTGCCTCGTCGGGATTAATATCGCCATAATACAGATCTTCCAAAAGTGTATTAACCAGAGTATTAATTTCCTCATATCCATTTGGATATGGTTCTTCACCCGGTGCAATTTCAGAAATGTCACTTACATATTCAAATGTTCTGCGTGTTGCTTCATCAACTGTTTCTGCCATACCATTCAAAATCTCTGTATTGATTGGAACACCCCGTTCTCCCTGCAAAATATCATTACACTCTTTGCTGTTGGTAAACCAATTCAAAAATTTAGCTGCTTCTTCTTTATGCTTCGATGTCTCTGCAATAGAGAAATACTGACTGGCACGAACAAACATAGCTTCCTGCTCTGCATCTTCCAGTGTAGGGGCATATGTAATACCCAGTTCTTTTTCACAGGCATTATCCAATGCGACAAACATGTTCGAGGTCATAAAAGAATTCCAAGTTTTCCCGGTGACAATTGTGTTGTCCTCAACTGCACCTGTCAATTCTGCCAGTACCTCTAACGAAACATTCGATTCCAGTTTGTTATATTCATCTGCAATTTGGAAATGCTTCAGCATTATTTCTCCGTCACCATTTTTAAGATCTTCATAGAATGAATGACCCATTGCTCTGCTCATATCTGTCAGATGTTCCGGCACGAAGCTCTTCGGTGCAAAATAATTTGTCTTTACTCCTGTTTTTTCATAAATTTCTTCTCCGATTTCTGCAAGTCCTTCATATGTCAAACGTTCCGGCAGAGTAACCCCAGCCTCTTCAAGCACCGCAGGATCATAAACCATCATCGGACCGTTTGTTCCAAGGCTGAGCGCATAGCATTTTCCATCAATACTGCCGCTCTCAATAATAGAGTCCGGTATATTTGTGGTATCAATAGTTCCATCTTCAATAAATGGTGTAAGGTCAGCCATAAGATTTCCTTCTTTATACGCATTCAGATAACCTACACTGTGCTGATAAATGTCCGGCAGATTTCCTCCTGCTGCCATCGCTGACATTTTATCCCAATAGCCTGCCCAGTCCATAAATTCAACTTTGATCTCTACATTTTCATTCTGTTCCATATACAGATCACAGGCCTTTTTTGTAGCATCATTTCTAATCTGGTTTCCCCACCATGCAATGTTCAGTGTGATTTTTTCTCCGTCTTCTGCATCTTCTCCATCAGATGTATCTTCTGATTCTGCAGTCTCGGTTTTACTGTTCTCTGATGTACTGTCCTGCTTTTCATTTCCACAACCTGCCAGCATTCCCACGATCATTGCTGACGAAATTAAAAGTGAAACTAATCTTTTTTTCATTGTCGTTCCTCCTTGTACAATGTTCTCTTTCTTATGGCTTTATTATTCCAAAAATTTATTGATAAATAAATAAAAATAATAGTCCTGTGTGTTTAAAAAATGGTTCTGTTTTTGTTTTTTGACAAATTATTTATATATCACTTTTTTTCATTCAGAAAAAGAGGAATGGCATCACTTGAAACATTTTTCAAACAATGCCATTCCTCTTTTTATACTCCATATTTAGATGTCTATCCCAACGCCACATCCAAAACCATCATCAAAACAAACCCCACAGCAAACCCAATAGTAGCCACATTGCTGTGTTCTCCTTCACTGGCCTCCGGAATCAGTTCTTCCACCACCACATAAATCATAGCTCCTGCGGCAAAAGCCAGCAGATACGGCAGCGCCGGTTCTATAAAGCGGAACAAAAGAAGTGTAATCCCTGCCGCCACAGGCTCCACGATACCGGAAAGCGCCCCCTGTAAAAATGCTTTTCCTTTTCCCATATTTTCTTCGCTCTTCAGCGGAAGGGAAATGATCGCTCCCTCCGGGAAATTCTGGATGGCAATACCTATGGAAAGCGCCATTGCCCCTGCCAGAGTGATCTCTGCATTTTCTGCCAGCATACCCGCGAAAACCACACCCACCGCCATTCCTTCCGGAATATTGTGAAGTGTCACTGCCAGCACCAGCATGGTGGTCTTTTTCAGGGAACAACTGGGGCCCTCCGCCTGACTGCAGCCCATGTGCAGATGGGGAATCAGTTTATCCATCAGCAGAAGGAAGCCGATACCAAGCAAAAATCCCACAGCCGCAGGGAAAAAAGCAAATTTCCCCATGTGCTCCGATTGGTTCATAGCCGGAATCAGCAGGGACCAGACAGATGCCGCCACCATCACTCCCGATGCAAAACCCAGAAGAGATTTCTTCACCAGCGGCTTCAACTGGTTTCTCAGAAAAAATACACAGCTGGCTCCTGCCGCCGTACCTATAAACGGAATCATCAAACCTAAAAATATATTCATATGTGCTCCTCTATTTTGTTATTTCACGGATGCTTCGTTCATCGCCCATGACCATCAGCGTCTCATCCGGTGAAAATATATGATCCGGATGCGGAAGCGGATGAATCTTTCCATCTCTTTTCGTTGCAAGAATACTTACTTTATATTTCTGGCGGACTGCCAGCTCAATGATACTCTTTCCATACCACTGATTTGGTACTGCAATCTCATAAATCGCATATTCAGAATCCAGAACGATATAATCAAAAATATGTTCCGCTCCGTATTTTACCGCCAGCCTTTCTGCCAGCTCTCTTTCTCCGTAAACCACATAATCCGCTCCATTGCGCAGAAGCAGCTTTTTATGGACATCCCTGCTGGCTCTTGCCAGTACATAGGGCGCTCCCAAATCCTTTAAAAGCACTGTAATTTCAAGAGAGGTCTGGAAATTGTCCCCGATTCCAATAACACACAGATCAAAATTATCCACGCCCAGACTGTGCATAAATCTCTCGTCCGTTGCGTCTCCTATCTGGATATTCTGTACAATTTCGATGCAGGCATCGGCTCTCTCCTCATTTTTCTCGATTGCGAGAACTTCATTTCCCTGCTCGATAAATTTTCTTGCCATGTGACGTCCGAAACGTCCCAATCCGATAATTAAAATTGATTTCATAATCTTTCCTCCTGAACAATTACCCTATTTGTACCTTTTCCAGCGGCAGTTTTGAAGCGATCATTCTTCTCTCGGAAGAAAAAGCCATCAAAATGGTAAGAGATCCCACTCTTCCCACAAACATCAGCATTGTGAGCAGAAGTTTGGAGACCATTCCCACCTCCGGCGTGATTCCCATGGTAATTCCCACGGTTCCCACCGCCGATGCCGTCTCAAACAGCGCCGTCATCATGGAAACACCTTCCAGCTTTGAAACAATCATCGCTGAACCGGTTGCCAAAAACAGATAAATCATAAACACGCAGGCCGCACTCCGCATAATACTCTCATCCATTCGTCTGCCAAATGCTTCCTCGGATTTTCTTCTTTTAAACACAGATAAAATACTGATTACCAGTACCGCAAAGGTGGTGGTTTTAATTCCTCCCGCCGTAGATCCCGGAGAGCCTCCGATGAGCATCAATCCAACCATCAAGATCAGACTGGACTCCGTCATCTTTGTGATATCCACCGTATTAAATCCCGCCGTACGCACAGTCACCGACTGGAACAGCGCATTCAATATCTGATCACCGACAGATTTCCCCGCTGTCCCGGCTTCTCCCCATTCCATAAGGAAAATGACCGCCGCTCCGAACACAATCAAAAATACCGTCATAACTACCACCAGTTTTGACTGAAGATGCAATTTCCGAAAACGGAACTTATTTTCCACAAGATCCTTCCATACGAAAAATCCCAGACCACCTACAACAATCAGTGTCATAATGACCAGATTCAGGTACCAGTTATCCCCCATCAGCGTCAGAGATGAAAATGGCTGCTCCCCTCCCATCAGGTCAAATCCCGCATTACAAAATGCGGAAATCGAATGAAAAACCGAAAAATAAACTCCCTTTCCAATCCCGTACCGGGGGACAAAAATGCCCGTCAGCAAAAGCGCTCCCAGTCCTTCGATCACCAGCGTTCCCAGAAGAATAAACCGGGTAATTTTCACCATCCCGCCCACCTGAGGTGCAGAAATGGAATTCTGCATCAAAAAGCGGGAATTCAGCCCGATTTTATGGCTTGTCAGCGACATAAGCCAGACCGCAAATGTCATAAATCCCAGACCGCCGATCTGAATCATCGTCAAAATCACCAGCTGTCCAAACACCGTCCAGTGGGTATAGGTATCAAACCGTATCAATCCCGTTACACAGGTAGCCGATGTAGCCGTAAACAGCGCATCGGTAAATCCGGTGCTCCCCTCTCCTTTCTGTGCAATTGGCAGCATCAGCAGCAATGTTCCTGTCAGGATAATCATCAAAAATACGATCGGTATAATCTTCAGCGAAGAAATATGACTGAGTTTTGTTCTCATTTTTTGATTCATGTTATCCAGATTTTTCAAAAAAATATTCATAATTTGTCCTTACTTCCTTTATTCCCGCAGGCAGCGAGCCAAGCGGATATGCTTGCATATCCATTTGACTCCCGCAGACAGCAAGCCAATCCGATATAGCTGCACCGGGATTTTTGTCTCAATCTCTGTCACAATTCAGAATCAGTCCAGATGAAATACATTTTTCAAGTCAATACTCACCGGACTGTTATCCTCATGAGTCTCCATAATATCTGCCATGAAGTCCCACCATCTGCGGTTAATTTCTGTATCTGCACCTTTTTTCCACAGTTCCTCATCCTCAATCTCAATCGTGCCGAACAAGGTCAGCGTTTCCTGATCCAGAAAAATAGTATAATTTTTTCCGCCGTGCTCATGAATCATCTCTTTCATTTCCGGCCAGAGCAGGTTATGCCGTCTCTCATATTCTTCCTCCTGCCCCGGAAATAATTTCATCTTAATCTCCATTCCGCCGCCTTTCAGTTGGCGGCACAAATAGTGATGAAAGTATTCCAACTTCTACTCTTTGGTGTAAAATAGCTTGTAAGAA